>JAOHCW010000009.1 GCA_028095925.1 Aquiluna sp. | reverse complement strand
GTCCCAACAATTGTTGTGGGGGCCGTCGCAATCGTTGTTGGGGTATTGGTTACCGGAGCAGGCCCTCATGCCGGAGACGCTCTCACGCCGAGAAATGGCCTCGATCTTGAGATTTGGCAGCACTACCACAGCTATCCCGGCTACCTGATGTTGGGACTGATTGCCTCGCAGCTCTTCCTGCAGACCAGGCACACGGGTTTCTCCATTGCAAACCTTGCCACCAGATCTCTGATGCTGCTGCTAGGTGTGACAATCCTGCAGGCCTTAGTTGGCGTTGCACAGGCAAGAATGGGAGTTCCTGAGTACCTGGTTGCCCTTCACATGCTTGGTGCGGCAGTGCTTAGCTCCATGTTGACCTTCCAATACCTAGCTCTTGCGAGGAGTCGTTGAAGACTCTTTTTTGGTTTCGTCGTGACCGGAGAATTCAGGACAACCTTGCACTAAAGGTCGCAGCAGAGGCTTCGAGCGAGCTACACAGTCTCTTTGTGTTTCCGCAGTGGCTGCCAAGTCGCTCGCCGCTTAGACAGCACAGCATTCTGGCGTCTGCAAGAAGCCTCGATGCTTCACTGCCAGGCGGATTGAACCCGGCCCTCGGTAATTCAGCCGAAGCCATCGCCTCCTATTGCAAAGACCACGAGATTGAAAAGGTCTTCGCAACAAGAGGATTCGACACCTCTGGCATTGCGGTCCAGGAGGAGGTCTCCCAAGAGCTTGCTTTGTTAGGGGTGGAGCTAGAGCTGGTTGATAGCTATTACGCCGTCACTCCTGGAACCATTAGGAAGGACGACGGCTCGCCCTTGAAGGTGTACACGCCCTTCTTTAAGCGCTGGTACCTAAACGGCTGGGACTCTCCTGTTTCTCTAGACACAGCCAGCGTCAACTGGGCTCCTGCAAAACTGTCGCAGTGGTTTGAGCCAACTGGCAACCCGCCATTTTCGGTAAAGGCAGGTGAGGCCCATGCGCTTGCCACCTTTGAGCGTTTTAGAGAGCGAGTATCCCGATACCACGAGGATCGCAATAGGTGCGACATCTCAGGAACCTCGCATCTGTCTCACGCTCTGGCCCACGGCGAGATACACCCAAGGACACTCCTCGCAGAACTTGGTAAAGGCGAGGGTGAAGAGGTTTTCCGCAAGGAAATAGCCTGGCGAGAGTTTTATGCGGATGTCCTATTCCACAACCCCCACACTCTGCATGATTACCTCGAGCCGCGCTTTGCGAAGATGCGCTTTGACGATCCTGAGGAGCATTCTGAGAAGCTTCAGTCTTGGAAGAGCGGGATGACCGGCTATCCAATTATCGACGCGGCTATGCGCCAGCTGGTGCAAACCGGCTGGATGCATAACAGGGCACGAATGATCGTGGAAAAAGTAAGCAGGGCAACAATCAAGAGCACAAAGGTCAAAAGCCGATTGCCAAACTCAATGACGCCGTGAATGCCCATTTCGGAAGTGCTGACCAGCGATTCGTCTGTGCACTTGGGCCAGGTTGGGCAGCCAAGCCCTGAACCCGTGAGCCTAACCAGCCCTCCGGTCACAACAATCAGGATCTGGGTGGCAAGCGAGAGCCAGACGAAGAGCCGCAGCCTTTTGGGTGAGGTCAGGCGCTCAAACCACAGGTTTCTAACCGGTACCAGAACTGAGCTCAACTTAGGTATGCCTTACTAGTTTTTGAAAGCTATCTGATTTAGCCTATTACCTCACTCAGAACAAGCCTGCTGTTCTGCTTTATTCCGGAATAGCAGGGCTCTGCGCGAGTTGTATTGATTGAACCCAGGAGGTTTCATGTCAGAAAAAATCATCGATCGGCCAGAACTCGACGATCTAGGTAACTACGAGTTCGGTTGGTCCGACTCCGACACTGCAGGGGAAAGTGCCCGCAGGGGCATCAACGACGAGGTGGTACGCGACATTTCATCGCGCAAGGAGGAGCCTGAGTGGATGCTGGAGCGCAGGCTCAAGGGATATGACTTTTTTGGCAAGAAGCCAATGCCGACCTGGGGTTCAGACCTCAGCGGTATCGACTTTGACAACATCAAGTACTTCGTGCGCTCGACTGAGCGTCAGGCGCAGAGCTGGGAAGATTTGCCCGAGGACATTCGTAACACCTACGAACGACTCGGGATACCGGAGGCAGAGCGTCAGCGTCTGGTTGCCGGCGTTGCGGCACAGTATGAGTCTGAGGTGGTCTATCACCAAATCCGTGAGGACCTGGAGGAGCAGGGCGTCATCTTCCTTGACACCGACACTGCTTTGAAAGAGCACCCGGAGATTTTTGAGGAGTACTTCGGCACCGTTATTCCTGCTGGAGACAACAAGTTTGCCGCGCTCAACACCGCTGTTTGGTCAGGTGGATCCTTCGTCTACGTTCCAAAGGGCGTCAAGGTAGAGATTCCGCTGCAGGCCTACTTCAGAATTAACACAGAGAACATGGGGCAGTTTGAGCGGACGCTCATCATTGCCGACGAGGACTCCTATGTTCACTACATCGAAGGTTGCACCGCTCCGATCTACCAGTCCGACTCGCTTCACAGCGCTGTTGTGGAGATCATCGTGAAGAAAAATGCGAGAGTCCGCTACACCACAATCCAGAACTGGTCTAACAATGTCTACAACCTCGTGACCAAGCGAGCCATTGCCCATGAGGGCGCCACCATGGAGTGGATTGATGGCAACATCGGATCCAAGGTCACCATGAAGTACCCATCGGTGATTCTGGCTGGCGAGCACGCTCGCGGCGAAACTCTTTCCGTAGCCTTTGCCGGCGAGGGGCAGCACCAGGATGCCGGAGCAAAGATGATTCACCTGGCTCCCTACACCACTAGCTCGATCGTCTCCAAGTCAATCGCGAGAGGCGGTGGTCGCACCTCCTACCGCGGCGAGATTCGGGTCAACCCAGGTGCCCATCACTCAGCCAACACCGTGCGCTGCGACGCCCTATTGGTCGACACGATTTCACGCTCGGACACCTATCCAGCAAACGATATTCGCGAAGATGACGTTTCCATGGGTCACGAGGCAACTGTCTCCCAAATAAGCGCGGAACAACTTTTCTACCTTCAGTCCAGAGGTATCGAAGAGGACGAGGCCATGGCAATGATTGTCCGAGGGTTCATCGAGCCAATCGCTAAGGAACTTCCAATGGAGTACGCCCTAGAACTAAACAAGCTCATCGAAATGCAGATGGAAGGGGCTGTTGGATAGTGGCGGCACAGCACGGCCTAGAGGCCCATTCGCACGGCAACGTGCCCATCCAAACTAGAAGCGAGCGACCTAGGTCCACCAGCGTCAGCGACTTCCCTGAAATCTCCAATCGTCAGGAGATATGGCGCTATGTACCGCTTGACAAACTCCGTGGACTCGACAAAGAGGTTATGGGAGAGCTCTCAGAGTCTGAGGTAACTGCCGAACTTGCGAGCGGAACCAGCATGCGCTGGGTTGACTCCACCGATCCACTGGTTGGTTCTGCTGGTCTTCCCGAGGAGAGAGTGGCCGCTGCGGCTTGGACCAATGCCTCAAAGACCCTGGTTATTGAGGTTGAAGCTGAGTCAGAGACTACCGATGCCTCTTTTGTGAAGATTGCTGCTAATACGGCCGAGGCTAATGCTCTTCACGTAGTTGTTTCGGTGGGAAACCACGCCAAGGCCACAATTGCCCTTGACCACCTGGGACAGGGTGTGCTGGGGGAGAACGTCGAGATTGTCCTCGGCGATGGTGCTCAATTGAACTTTGTCACCCTGCAGGAGTGGGAGAGCGGGTCCACCCACGTCTCAACTCAGTTCTCGAAGCTAGGTCGCGATAGCAGCCTCAAGCATGTTGTTGTCACCATGGGTGGCGATCTTGTTCGAGTGGTTCCAGCGGTTTCGCTTAGCTCGGCAGGTGCCGAGGTGAACATGTATGGCGTCTACCTTGCTGGTAGCGGCAACTACTTTGAGCACCGTCCCTACGTTGACCACATTGCCGAGAACTGCGTCTCAAACGTTGCCTACAAGGGAGCGCTTCAGGGAGCCGGTGCTCACACTGTCTGGGTCGGGGACGTGCTGATTCGTGAATCTGCCGTGGGGACCTCAACCTACGAGCTCAATCGCAATCTGCTTTTGACCGACGGTGCACGGGCAGACTCGGTTCCTAACCTCGAAATCGAGACCGGAAAAATCGAAGGTGCCGGACACGCAAGTGCTTCCGGACGCTTCGACGACGAGCAGCTTTTCTACCTAATGTCTCGCGGTATTGATGAGGATCAGGCAAAGAAGCTGGTTGTTCGCGGATTCCTCAGTGAGGTAATTCAGAAGATCGGCATCGAGTCGATTGAGCAGCGCCTGATCTCAGCGATCGAGGCAGAGCTAGAGAAAGCTGGGGCGTAAATGGCAATTCGAATTTGTGCTCTGGATGACCTAAAACCGGGCAAGGCTTTGAGAGTCAAAATTGGCGATCACGCTCTTGCTATCGTCAGGACCCCATCGGGGGATGTGAAGGCCCTTGATGACAAGTGCTCCCACGGTGAGATCTCGCTGAGCGAGGGGTTTGTGGACGATAAGACCATCGAGTGCTGGGCACACGGTGCAAAGTTTGAGCTCGACACCGGTAAACCACTCTCGCTTCCTGCATACGAGCCGGTAGCAACCTACGAAGTATTGATTGAAAACGACGAAATTTTCGTCGAGTACGAAGACTAAGACCTTAGGAAAGAAGACAATGACCACTCTAGAAATCAAGAACCTACACGTCTCGGTTGAGACCGATCAGGGCAGCAAGCAGATCCTGCGCGGAGTCGACCTGACCATCAAGTCCGGAGAAATTCACGCCGTAATGGGACCAAACGGTTCTGGTAAGTCAACCCTTGCCTACTCCGTCGCCGGTCACCCGAAGTATGAGGTCACCGACGGCCAGATCCTGCTCGATGGCGAAGACGTTCTGGAAATGAGCGTAGACGAGCGGGCGAGAGCAGGCCTATTCCTGGCCATGCAGTACCCAGTCGAAATTCCTGGAGTTTCGGTATCGAACTTTTTGAGGACCGCAAAGACCGCATTGAGCGGAGAGGCTCCAAAGCTGCGTGAGTGGGTTGGCGACCTGCGCGATGCCATGGGAAACCTCCGTATGGACTCGGACTTCACCGAGCGAAACGTGAACGAAGGGTTCTCCGGTGGTGAGAAGAAGCGTCACGAGATTTTGCAGCTTGAGCTGCTGAAGCCAAAGATCGCAATTCTCGACGAGACCGATTCTGGTCTGGATGTAGATGCTCTCAAGGTGGTCTCCGAGGGTGTAAACCGCGCTCACGCAGACAACGGGCTTGGCGTATTGCTAATCACCCACTACACCCGCATCCTTCGCTACATCAAGCCTGACTTCGTGCACGTGTTCGTGGCCGGCAAGGTTGCGGAGCAGGGCGGAGCAGAACTTGCAGAGCGCCTCGAAAACGAGGGCTACGACCGCTACACCAAGGCCGCCGTATGACAGAGCCCAAAGAGCTAACGCCTCAGCGCTATGACGAGGTCATTGACGCTATGAAGGAGATCATTGACCCCGAGATTGGCGTGAATATCGTTGATCTCGGATTGGTCTACGGGCTTCAAGAGTCTGAGGACGGCGCACTGCTTATCAACATGACTCTGACCTCAGCTGGTTGCCCGCTCACAGATGTTATCGAGGAGCAGACCGCAGAGGCCCTTGATGGGGTAGTAGAAGCTTTCAGAATCAACTGGGTCTGGATGCCGCCATGGGGGCCGGAGAAAATCACAGAAGATGGCCGCGAAATGATGCGGTCAATCGGATTCTCTATCTAGCGAACAAGCTTCCAAGCAATTGGTAGCAGGGTCGCAGCCGCTACGGCCTTGATTGCATCTCCAACCAAGAATGGCGCAACTCCCGCGGCGAGAGCCTGGGGGAGTGTGAGTCCAAGACCCACCACTAGCCAGCCAGCACCAAGCACATAGATGATTGCGCTACCGATGGCAAATGACGCGGCAACTCTGATTGGGGTCGTTGAAAAACCACGTGCGGCAAGCGCACCAACAAGGAAGCCAGCAACCACGAATCCGACTAGGTAGCCGGCTGTTGGTAGCACAGCTGTAAGCGCCTTAGCACCCGCGAAAACTGGAAGCCCAGCTGCGCCCATTGCAAGATATACGCCCATAGATGCAGCGCCTCTTGAGGCACCAAGGGTGGCGGCTACAAGCAGCACGGCAAAGGTCTGAAGGGTCATGGGGACCGGATACATCGGAATCTGAACCTGGGCGGCAAGCGCGGTTAGAGCGGCTCCCGAGAAAACTAGCGCCACGTCGTTTACACGCGTGCGGGGGACAATCCTGTCAACCAGGGTGGCAGTTGCAATGGACATCTGATTCCTTCCGATTGCTAGGAAGTTTACTGGTTCAAATCCTCATACTCGGCATCGATTACGGCCTGGGTGCGCTTTTGCTGCTTCGGCTCAAGAAGCCCAGCCTCTTCAAGTCTGATCCGCCGGTCATTGCGTAAAGCCCAGAAAAAGGCTGCGAAAGCCATGACTCCGAAGATGATCCACTGGATTGCATAGGACAGGTGATTTCCCTCGTTCAGAGTCGGCTTGGGCATTGGGAAGGGGGCGTCTTGATAGCTGGGCTGCTCAGTCACCACACGTCCATAGTGTTCCTCAATGACCTTTCCCGACTCTGCAAATCGCTCTGCTAGCCGCGGCAAGTCAATGGAGGCGATCTGACCTTGCAGGTCCTCGCGGTTTAGATCAGGCTCTGAGACTCTCAGCCTTAGCGTGAGGCTGTGTTCGCCGCCAGTGGGCAGCGGATTTGAATCCGGGGTGACAAGCTCAGAGGATGCGAAGAGCCAGCCTCTTTCGATGATCAATAGCTCTCCTGATGGCAACCTAAGCGGAACCAGCTGAAGAAACCCGGGTTGGCCATTGAGCGGTCTGTTTCTCACGACAGTTGCCAATTCGGGTAGATAAGTCCCGGTGACCTCAACTGGCGCCCACTCCTGATCAGAGGTTCCGTCGGGATTCATAACCCAGTCAATGTCGGAATAGGGGACCGGTTTGAGGTCGTAGTTTTGAATGACCTGGTCAATTCGCTCGACCCTCTCTGCTCGTCTGGAGAACTGCCACCAGCTCAACAGTGACGTCGCGATTGCAAAAAGCAACACAAGTGCGAGCCAGGGGCCCCACCTTCTAATCGTGCTTTGCTTCAATGACCTTTGTCCCTAGGAAGAAGTTTCTTGCAGATATATAGTCAACCAGAAAGCTCAAATGCTCATCACAGGCTGCCCAGGTCTTGGTGCGGCCGGAGGTGTGGATCTTGGGGTTAGCCCACTCGATTAGTGAAGTGGCGGCAGCACCACACCCTGCCCTAGAGCACTTAGCGGTCATCGCCTAGTTTGATCTCGCTCGCCTTCACCGAAAGCTTTGGAGCAATGACTCCAGATTGACCCCTGGAGCGGCTTGGTCCCTGGGCATTTGCCAGCACCACCGCGAAATAAGGCAAGAAGATAGCTCCAGCGAAGAAGAACCACATCCAAAAACCCTGGGTCACGACTCCGAGAATGATACAGAGCGTTCTAATCGACATCGCAATCGAATATCGAATCATTCGTTGCTTGCGCTCTTCGTCGGGAGAGAGCTCCAGCGAAGTTACGCTTTGCCGTTTTGCCAAAGGGGTTCCTGACCGTGAAATTACTAGACTGTGGTATTCATAACGCCAGAGATGCGATGGTATTCCCGCAAGGAGATGAAAAGATGCCGCAACCAAGGACTGTTCTTGTCACCGGTGGCAATCGTGGCATTGGTTATGCGATTGCAGCAGAATTCGTCGCTCAGGGACACCGAGTTGCCGTCACCGCCCGCAGCGGAGCGGGCCCCGCGGGTTCGCTTTCGGTGAGCGCAGATGTGACCGACTCCGAATCGCTAGATGCCGCCATCGCAAAGGTTGAGGCAGAACTAGGTCCAATCGAGGTAGTTGTCGCAAACGCCGGCATCACCAAGGACACTCTGCTGATGCGGATGAGCGATGAAGAATTTGAGGCCGTAATCAATACCAACCTCACCGGTGTCTTTCGAGTTGTTAAGCGAGTCACCAAGTCGATGTTGCGCGCAAAATACGGGCGCGTGGTGCTGATTGGATCGGTAGTTGGGCTATTGGGCAGCGCCGGACAGGTGAACTACTCGGCAGCGAAGAGCGCGCTTGTTGGAATGGCACGAAGCATCACACGTGAGCTTGGTGGCAAGAACATCACCGCCAACGTGGTGGCGCCTGGATTTATCGACACGGACATGACTGCCGAGCTTGGCGATGATCTTGCGGCAAAGTACCGCTCCCAGATTCCAGCCGGAAGGTTTGCTTCCCCTGAAGAGGTGGCAAAGGTTGTTGCCTGGGTGGCAAGCGAGGATGCCAGCTACATTTCCGGTGCGGTAATTCCGGTAGATGGTGGCCTGGGAATGGGTCACTAGGTAGTAGTTTTTAGCAAAAGGTAGGAGACGCAGTGGGAATCTTAGAAGGCAAGAAAGTCCTAATCACAGGAGTTTTAACCGAGGCCTCAATCGCCTTCTCGGCTGCAAGACTTGCCCAGGAGCAGGGTGCAGAGGTACTCCTCAGCTCGTTCGGAAGAATGCTACCGATCACCACAAAGATTGCAGATCGCCTTCCGAAGCCAGCTGAGGTCATCGAGCTTGATGCGACAAACGCAGAGCACCTGGCGAATCTTCCAGGCCTAGTCAAAGAGAAGCTCGGATCTCTAGACGGCATTGTGCACGCCATAGCATTTGCTCCGCAGAGCGCCCTTGGAGGAAATTTCATGGAGACTGGTTGGGAAGATGTTTCAACCGCCGTTGAGGTCTCTGCCTACTCCCTAAAGTCCATCACCACGGCCTGCATGCCTGTCCTCAACAACCCCAGCTCTGTGGTTGGGCTCACCTTTGACGCAACGGTCTCCTGGCCGGTCTATGACTGGATGGGTGTGGCAAAAGCGGCTTTTGAGTCGACCTCGCGCTACCTAGCCCGCTATGTGGGGGAGCACGGGGTGAGGGTGAACCTGATCTCTGCCGGACCGCTTAGAACCACAGCCGCCAAGGGCATTCCTGGCTTTGCCACTATGGAAGAGCTCTGGACTGGAAGGGCGCCGCTTGGTTGGGACCTAACCGATTCCGAGGCTGCGGCCAAGGGTCTGGTGGCTCTTCTCAGCGACTGGTTCCCCGCCACAACTGGAGAGATGATTCACGTTGATGGTGGTCTTCACTCCACCGGCGCCTAGGGGAGTAGCTCGATAACCTTTTTAAGGTCTCGCTCGTCGATTACGACATCGGCACTCTCGCGCACTATAGGTTTTGCACAAAATGCCACAGACAACCCCGCAATCATCATCATTCCTAGATCATTTGCACCATCACCAATGGCGAATGTCCTCTCTAGCGGGATGTCATTCTCTTCGGCCCAGAGCTTGAGGTACTTAGCCTTGGCCTCGCGATTTACCAGCTCACCGACAACCTCACCGGTGAGCCTCCCGTTCTCAACTCCTAGAGTGTTGGCCTGCGCGTAGTCGAGATTGAGGTCGCGCTTCAAACCGTTTAGGAGCTGGATGAAGCCGCCTGATACGGCTGCTGCCTTACCGCCTCTTGCGTGAATCTCTTGAATTAGCTCGCTGGCCCCTTTTGTTGGCGTGAGGCTCTTCGCAGTTTGCTCTAGGACGGATTCAGGTAGGCCTTGTAATGTCGCAACCCGCTCAATGAGTGATGTTGAGAAGTCAATCTCGCCTCGCATTGAGCGCTCTGTTATCTCGGCGACCTTCTCCCGGTTACCCGAGTGTTCTGCGAGCAGCTCAATCGCTTCTTCGTTGATGAGGGTGGAATCGACATCAAAAACTACTAGGAAGCTGGTCAAGGTGTTACCAAGATGCCCTTCGGCACAACAGTTAGCCCAGACTCAGTGACCGTAAAGCCGCGCTCAAGGTCGCGCTCTCGGCTAACCCCAATGCTCGCACCGTCCGCTACCACTACGTTCTTGTCCAGAATGGCCTTACGTATTGTGCAGTCCCTGCCGACCTGCACGGCATCGAGCAGCACCGAGTCGGTTACTAACGAACGCGAACCGACCCTAACGATTGGTGAGAGCACGCTTCTTTCTACAATGCCGCCGGTCACAACCACACCGAGCGAAACGATGGAGTCGTTGGTGCGCCCCTGATTACCCTCTGAGTCGTGGATGAACTTTGCCGGTGGCATGTTGATCTGCTGGTTGAAGACCGGCCAGTCGGAGTTGTAGAGATTAAAAATAGGCATGGTCGAGATCAGGTCCATGTGGGCCTCGTAGTAGGAATCTATGGTTCCAACATCTCGCCAGTAGGACTTGTCTCTCTCGGTGGCACCGGGAATCTCGTTGAATGTGAAGTCGTAGACACCACACGTGCCAGCATCCACAAAGGCTGGGATGATGTCTCCACCCATATCGTGGGATGAGCTCTCGTTGTCTCCATCGCGCTGAATCGCGTCGATGAGGGCCTCAGCGTTGAAAATGTAGTTTCCCATCGAAACCAGGGCCTGAGAATCATCTCCCGGAACGGGCTTTGGGTCGCTGGGCTTTTCCCTAAAAGCCGAGATCTTCCCTGGGCTCTTCTCGTCCACTTCGATGACTCCAAACTGGCTTGCCAGCGAGATGGGCTGCCTAATGGCAGCCACGCTTGCCTCCATGCCGGATTCGATGTGAGCCTGGAGCATCTGATCGAAGTCCATTCGATAGACGTGATCCGCACCAACCACGACAACGTAGTCAGGACGCTCATCGCTGAGGGCGTTCATGGACTGGAGGATGGCATCGGCGCTGCCGGTATACCAACGCTTACCCAGCCTCTGCTGGGCAGGGATCGAGGCGACGTAACCACCCAGCAGGGGCGACATGCGCCAAGTCTGGGATATGTGCCTGTCAAGAGAGTGCGACTTGTACTGAGTCAACACCACGATTCTTCTCAGTCCCGAATTGAGCAGATTGGAAAGCGCGAAATCAATTAGGCGGTAACTTCCGGCAAAAGGAACGGCGGGCTTTGCCCTGTCTGCGGTGAGCGGCATCAGCCTTTTGCCCTCGCCGCCTGCGAGGACCATTCCGAAGACTCTTGCCACTGCCATAGCCAAATGTTAGTTGCCTCAGCCCTTACCCGCACTAGCATTTGCCTATGCGTGTGGATTTCGTTACCAAGGAGTACCCGCCAAACATCTACGGTGGGGCCGGTGTTCACGTCACCGAGTTGGTCTCGGTTCTACGCAAGCGAATCGAGGCTCGGGTCCACGCCTTCGGAACCCCGATTGCGGAATCACTGACCTACGGATACGAGGTTCCTGCCGCAATGCAGGGCGCAAACCCGGCTCTTCAAACCATGGCAACGGACCTAGAGATAGTCAAGAACCTGGCTGGCGCTGACCTAGTCCACAGCCACACTTGGTATGCAAACTTTGCAGGTCACATCGGTTCGATGCTGCACTCGATGCCGCACATCATCACCGCACACTCTCTGGAACCGCTAAGGCCCTGGAAGCGAGAGCAGCTCGGTGGCGGCTACGAGGTTTCCTCCTTCATTGAGCAAAGTGCCTACGAGCAGGCAACACGTATCATTGCGGTCTCCGCAGGCATGCGTGCCGACATTCTCACTTCCTACCCGCAGCTCGATGCGAAAAAGGTGGAGGTAGTTCACAACGGCATCGACTCGAGCAAGTGGCAACCAACCATTGATGAAGATCTCCTGAGGCACCACAGCATTGACCCGAACCGACCAATTGTTAGCTTCGTCGGCCGCATCACCAGGCAGAAGGGCCTCACCTATTTCCTCAGGGCGGCAAGAGCACTTCCCAAGGACGTCCAGCTGGTGCTCTGCGCTGGCGCTCCCGATACCCCAGAAATTCTCTCTGAGGTGGAGCAGCTGGTTGCTGAGCTAAAGCGAGAACGCGATGGGGTTGTTTGGATTCCAGAACACCTGCCCCAAAAGCAGCTTGCGGCAATTTTGACCGCTACCGATTTGTTCGTCTGCCCCTCGATCTATGAGCCGCTTGGCATCGTGAACCTAGAGGCCATGGCATGTGGTGCTGCCGTTATCGCCACCGCAACCGGAGGAATTCCAGAGGTTGTGGTTCCTGGAGAAACCGGCTGGCTGGTTCCAATCGAGCAGGTGACCGACGGCAGCGGGACTCCTAAGGAACCAGAGAAATTCATCAGCGATTTTGCTGGCACTTTCGTTTCAGCCATCGAGTCTGAGAACCTTGAAAAGTTCGGCAAAGCCGGTAGAAAACGTGCAATTGATGAATTTAGCTGGGAGACCATTGCGACTCGCACGCTAGAGGTCTATAACCAAGCCCTGCAGGGCTAGGATTTTGCCGATGGCAAAGGTAATTGATCTTCAGAATGTAGCTGTAAAGCGCTCAAACAGGGAGATCCTGAAGGCTATCAACCTATCTCTAGATGCCTCCGAGCGCTGGGTAATTCTTGGGCCCAACGGAGCTGGAAAAACTACCCTGCTAAGGGTTCTGGCAGCGCAGATTCAGCCCAGCTCAGGCAAGGCCATGATCCTCGATGAGAACCTGGGCGAGGTCAATGTTTTTGAACTGCGCACCCGAATCGGATTCGCATCGAGCGCACTTGCTGCACAAATCCCAAACAGTGAGAGCGTCCTAAACGCAGTAATGACCGCAAGTTATGGAATCACAGGACGCTGGCGCGAGGAATACGACGCAATAGATGAGCGCCGGGCAAGAAGAGTCTTGGCCGAGTGGCAGCTAAGCGAGTTTGAAGACCGCCCTATCGGAACCCTTAGCGACGGCGAGAAAAAGCGCGTTCAAATCGCAAGGTCGATAATGACCGACCCCGAGCTGTTGCTGCTCGACGAACCGGTTGCAAGTTTGGACATGGCAGCCCGCGAGCAGACCATTAGCCTGCTCTCCGGTTACGCCATGTCGGAAACAGCACCTGCGATTGCAATGGTCACCCACCACATTGAAGAAATCCCTGCCGGGTTCACGCACGCGCTTCTTTTGCAGGACGGGGCAGTGGTTGCGCGGGGCGAAATCGCAAGCACCTTGACTTCAGAGGCTGTCTCCGAGACCTTCAGATACCCACTAAAAGTAACGCGGGAAGACGGTCGCTTTAGGGCGACCGCACCCTAGCGCTGGGGAAGCGAATCTGCTAGGCTTTGGCGCTGTTGCTCAAAGCAACGAAACTCACAAAAAAGGAAATCATGAAGGCTGATATTCACCCAAGCTACGGACAGGTCATCTTCCGCGACCTTGCGTCCGGCGTTGCCTTTCTAACCCGTTCCACCCTCACCAGCGACAAGACAATGGAGTGGGAAGACGGAAACACCTACCCGGTCTATGACGTTGAGATCAGCTCCGCTAGCCACCCGTTCTACACGGGCAAGCAGCGCATCATGGACTCCGCAGGTAGGGTCGAGCGCTTCAACGAGCGTTACAAGAACTTCGGCTAATTCTTTATTGGCCAACCCAATTCCGCCCGGAAATCCGGGCGGTTTTGCTTTTTAAGGAACTCCTGCATCGATAGCTGCCACTCGTCGGCCCAGCGAGCCTGGAGGTCGTGGAGCTCGCCGAGATCGATGTCCAGCTCCGGGTATTTTGCGGCCATCCGCTGAGCCAGCTGGCCAGCAGCAACAGCATCTGCGGTTGAGTTGTGGGCATCGGAAAGTTCGACTTTGTAGATTGCGGTCAAAGTCGCAAGATTCTTTTTGCCACTGCGGTACCTCTCAAGCTTCCGATCTATAACTAGGGGGTCGATCACGGGCTTTGGGTCAAGTGGCTCGAGCGAGTACCTCAGGGCTTCTGAGCGCAGGATGCTGAAGTCATAGGAGGCATTGAAGGCAACCAAAGGCATCTCAAGGTTCAGGCTTCTCAGTAGCTCGACAATCTCTTGGACAGAGCTAGCCGGTTCAGCGCCTTTTTCCCTTGCCACCTCCGTGGTCACACCATGGACTCGGCTTGCCGCCTCAGGGATCTCGATGCCGGGGTTTACAAGCCACTCGGAGACGCTCTCGGTCTCACCGTTTTGATTGATGACCGCGACACACGCGGTCACAATCCTTGAGGTATTCAAATCCAGACCCGTGGTCTCCAGGTCAAATACCGCCAGGCGCTTGGCCCAGGCTGGCATCTGGGGGTCAAAGTCAAAATCAAGCAAGTTCTTAATCTCCTGAGAGCACCCTATTGCAGGGCTTAGAGGAACCTAGACTTGTGCCGTGCAGGTGTTGAAAAGTTCTCCGCAAAGCCTTTTTAGGCTTGCCGAACTAAGGCTCAAACGTAGAGATGTCGGTTCAACCGCCACCTGGCACCTTGGTGACGGCGGGCCGCGGGTTCTCCTTATTCACGGCTTTCGAGGCGATCACCACGGACTTCTTGGGGTGGCGGGAGCTCTGCCACAGGTGCGATTTACAATTCCCGACCTTCCTGGGTTTGGAAAGACTCCGGCTTTGGACTCTGAGCACAACCTCGATAACTACGCAAGCTGGCTAGTTGATTTCGTGACGGCCTCCGGTGGCTATGACCTGATTCTCGGTCACAGCTTTGGCTCGCTTGTTGTGGCATCCGCATATAGCCAAGGCCTGGAAATCGAGAAAGTCGCCCTGCAAAACCCCATCACGACTCGCGCTAGCGAAGCTGGCTCGAAAGGTAACAAACTTGCCGACCGCTACTACGAACTCGGATCCCGCGAAGGCTCGAACCTCCTTACCTCACAGGCGGTGGTTAGGGGCATGTCAGTCGCGCTTGCAAAGACCAGGAACCCAGGTGTCAGAAGGTTTATCCACAAACAGCACTCCAGTTACTTTTCGGTTTTCGAGAGCAACCGAGTGGTCGCAGAGGGTTATCGGGCAGCGAGCAGCGGCAACGTTCTGGATTATGCCGAAAGTCTCCCCACCAAGCTGCTTGCGATTGCGGGGGAAAGGGACGTCGTAGCACCTTTGCAGGGCCAGCTTGAGCTTGCAAGGGTGACCGGGGCCGACCTTCGTGTTCTCAGGGGCGTTGGGCACCTAACCCACTACGAGCGACCTTCAGAGGTTGCCACCCACCTAAGCGAATACCTGGTGGCCTAATGGAGGGTATTTGGTTTGACGGGAGGTACATAAACCCAACCAAGCCAGATGGCATAACCAGCTTTTCCCTCGGGCTGATTGAAGAGGTGTTGAATCTGACCCCTCTTACGGTGATGGTCGACAGTCAGCAAAAGGCTGACCTGCTGCCAAAAAGCGACCAGCTTCGCATCTATTTCACCAACCCAGTTGCCTCACCGAAAGAGCTTTTTTCGACGCGAAGGCTAAACAGGGAGGGAATCAAGGTTTTGTTCTCTCCCATGCAAACGACCAGCGGCTTGGGAAGAAACTTCAAGCTGGTCTACACGCTCCACGACATGATCTACTATCGCCACCGCACTCCTCCCGCAAATTTCAATTTATTTATCCGCATCGTTTGGTTCTTGTATCACCTGAGCTACTGGCCACAGCGCAGACTTCTTAACCTCGCTGATGCCGTGGCGACCGTCTCGGAGACCACAAAGGACCAGATGCTCGTGCATCGACTTACGAAGCGGCCTATCTACGTGATCCACAACGCCGCCCAGGCCCCAGAGCGGGTCGAAAAGGCAAACCGCCATGATTCAAAATTCTTGGTCTACATGGGCAGCTTCATTGGCTACAAAAACGTCGAGACGCTCATCAGGGGCATGCAGTACCTCTCAGATCACACTCTTGTTCTGCTAAGCCGAATCACCGCTGAGCGCAAGGCAGAGCTGCAAGTCATTGCGGATGAGGTCGGAGCTGATGTGCGGTTTGAAAACGGTGTCACCAGGGACGAATACCACGAGTGGCTGCACGCGGCAAAGGCGCTGGTAAGCGCATCAATGGATGAGGGCTTTGGGATTCCCGTCGTTGAGGCAATGGAGCGCGGTTGTCCTGTAATTCTTAGCGACATACCCATCTTCGATGAGGTTGCGGGCCCTGCCGGGCTGCGGTTTACGGCCACAGATGCGATTGCGTTCTCGGAGCAGGTGAAGAGACTTGGGGTAAAGCGAGACTGGAAGCTCCACAGCGATCTTGGCCTGACTCAAGCCGAGTTCTTTACCTGGGAAGACAGCGCGGAGCTCTTTATTGAGCTTTGTGAAGAGCTAGCTGCTTCCTAAGGGTTTTGGAGCCCAGGCGTCTAAGGTCCAGCTCTCCTGAGCGCGCAACACATGCAGCGAGGCATTTTCTAACCTCTCACCCTTGGGTGGGACCTTGCCATCCGTTACCTCGGAGAGCACAAACCTAATTAGCGCACCATGACTAACGGCTAGAACGCGAGCGCCGGCGTGACGTTTGGTCACCTCTGAAAGCAGCAGCCTGGCGCGTTGCGTGACGGCCTGTGTTGACTCGGCACCGGGGATCTCGTCGAGTTGGGAGTACTTCTCATGCCACTCGGTGTAGAGCATGCCCTCACCGATTCCAAAGGCGCGCTCTAGAAGCAAGTCGTCCTGCATCACCTCTTTGGCACCGATTCGCTCAGCGAGAATTTCGGCTGTGTGCCTGGCCCGCTCCAGGGGAGAGGAGAGCACGATGTCCCACTTTGTGGGAAGGTGAAGCGCAGCCTGCTGAACCTGCTGAATGCCAACCTGATTCATGGGGATATCCGCTGTGCCTTGCAGTCTGAGGTCTATGTTCCAATCGGTCTGGCCATGCCTAAAAAGACCCAGTACCGTCTCGTTAGCCAAGAATCGCACCTAGCAAATCTGTAGTTGAACCATTGATTCTCACGCTCGCAAACTCATCTGCCCTGGTTGGTCCCAGATTGACAATCACAACCGGTTTCTCGTCTGCCACCGCACGCTTTACCAATCTCAGGCCCGAGTTCACCGTGAGGGAGCTGCCTGCAACCAAGATTGCCTCCGCTGCAGCCACGCGTGATTCGGCGTCGGCAACTCTGGGCTTTGGCACCTGCTCACCAAAGAAGACAACATCTGGCTTGTAGTGAGATCCGCAGCTGCAGTCTGGGACTGTGAAGCCCTCTGGAACCTCAACCTCGGCATCGCCGTCGGGGGAGAACTCAACGCTGAAGTCCCTGATTAGCTGTGGGTTTGCCTCCGCGATGCGCTCATCCATCTCGAGACGGGAGAAGCTGTCGCCACAACCCACGCACAGCACACGATCTAGTCGGCCGTGGAGCTCTAATACAGACCTCGATCCAGCCTTTTGGTGAAGCCCATCAACGTTCTGAGTTATCACGGATGAGATAACCCCTCGCTTCTCGGCATCGGCAATAGCCTGGTGGCCTAAATTCGGGTTTGCTCTTGCGATCCGGTTCCAACCGACATAGCTGCGGGCCCAGTAGCGGGCCTGGTTTGACTTGGAGCCCATGAACTCATCAAATGCGAGTGGGTGCTTTTGAACCCGACCCTCGCCTCGATAGTCGGGAATGCCACTGTCTGTGGAGATGCCTGCTCCGGTGATTATCAGTGCTGTTCGGTTAGCGAGAATCTCTCTGGCGCGGTCAACCGAGTAGCTAATTGCCGGGCTGAGGGAATCTGTCACTTGCCGATTCTAACTGAGTCATTTGTTGTGTCCGAGGGGGGACTTGAACCCCCACCCTCTATGCGAGGACTAGCACCTCAAGCTAGCGCGTCTACCATTCCGCCACCCGGACTCAAGGATGAAATCTACCACGAAAGCAAGTAGAGAAACAGCGGGGGTACTTGGAAAGCTGCAGGCGAAGCGATAGCTTTTAGATATGCATGAGGATCCAGCAGTTGCCCTGCAGAGGTTGGTTTCCGCGCTAGAGCGGCACCTTGATGCCTCCGCCACCAGGCGCGAGGGAAACGACGAGGCGCTCAACCTTGCCTACGATCAGCTTGAAGAGGCATTCCTCGGCTATGAAGAGGCGCTGCAGCAGACCTACGGGGAGTATCTGCCTTTCGAGCAGGCCGAAGAGCAGTGAGTTTCTTTGAAGCCATACTGCTGGGACTAATTCAAGGCCTCACAGAATTCCTGCCCATATCTTCATCGGCCCACGTTCAAATCGCGCAGGAGCTGATGGGCCTCAGTGAGCTCAGCAAACCTCAGTTGACCGCCTTCATTGCGACCATTCAGATTGGCACCGAGCTGGCCGTGATCAGCTACTTCTTTAAGACCATCGTTTCAATAGTCTCCGCGTGGTTTAGCTCCGGGTTTCAGTCATGGTCCAAGCAGCCAGGAGAGGCTCGCATGGGCTGGCTGATAATCGTGGGAACTCTTCCGATCGCGGTTTTGGGGCTGCTATTCAGGGAACAGGTGGAAAACGAGGTTCGGCAGCTTTGGGTCATCGGAGTGACGCTGATCGTCTTTGGGCTCCTTCTAGGGCTAGCTGACTTCGTAGGTAAAAAGCGCAGGGCAATTAGCGAGTTGGGTGTGGGGTCGGGTATTGCCTTCGGTCTTGGCCAGGCGCTTGCCCTTATTCCCGGGGTCTCAAGATCGGGTGGATCAATTACCGTCGGGCTGCTTTTGGGATTTACCAGAGAGGCTGCTGCTCGCTACAGCTTCCTGCTCGCAATTCCCGCGGTTCTGGCAGCTGGCACTCTGCAGTTTGTTAGCTCGTTTGGAGATTTGCCACAGGATCTGCTTTTGGCAACCATCACTGCCACGATTGTGAGCTTTGTTTCTGGCTATGCGGTTATCGCCTGGCTACTTCGCTATCTAGAGCGAGGTTCCTTCTTGCCATTTGTGCTCTGGCGGGTAATGGTGGGGTCGCTGCTGCTGATCGGCCTTGCGATCGGTGCTATTTAGCCCTGGTCTCCCGGGGAGTCTGGACGCTGCCTGAGGTAGCGCTCAAATTCTTTGGCTAGGGCGTCCCCAGATGCCTGCTGGGAATCCAATTCATCGCGACTGGTCTCCAGCTGGGTGACGTAGGCGGCCATCTCCTCGTCAGACTCCGCCATCTCATCGATTGAGCGCTCCCACTCGAAAGCAAGTTCGGTAAGAGTGTCAGAGTCAAAGGCAAACGGTGTGACGGAGGTTAGCTCGGATAGAAAGCTGATCGCGGCCTTTGGGTTTGAGGTGTTGTGGACGTAGTGAGGAACCGAACCCCAAAGCGAAAGGACCGGAATGCCCTCTGCCTCAAACGCCTGGGACAAAACCGTCAGGATTCCAACGGGACCCTCATAACGAGATGGCTCGAGGTCAAACAGTTCTCTGAGAGCTGGGTTCTGTGAGGAGCGGAAAACCTGCATGGGTCTTGTGTGGGGCACATCAGCCAGCATTGCACCCAGCATGATCACGTAGTCAATCTCGCGGTCCTGAACCATCTCCAGCACCTCGCCGGCAAAGCTCAGCCAGCGCCTAGAGGGCTCGGTGCCAATGAGCAAATAGAGATCATCAAGCGCTGGAATCTTTGCAATCTGCTCTTTAGAGGCCTGCATTAGCTCAGTGCCTGGCCAGCTGAGGGTGCGGTTTCCGTCCTCGTCAAGCTCGAGCATTGGGCGAGAAAACTGGAAGTCGTAGTAATCCTCTGGATCAACGGCGTCTATGGTCATGGCCTGGATCTGCTCGGCGATGGCCTTTACGGCGCCCGAGGCAGCCTCGGTGGCGTCGTTCCAACCCTCAAATGCCAGAACCAGAATTCGACCGGAAAGCATCTAGCTCCTTTGTTCCAGGTGAAAACTCTAATTCATACCTCAAACTAGACTTGCCGCAATGTCAAAAAACGCTTTCCCCGTCGCCGTGCTTTGGGATATGGACGGAACCCTGGTCGACTCCGAGCACTACTGGTCTATCAGCCAAAACCGGCTGGCGAACCAGTACGGCGCCATCTGGACTGACGAGGACGAGAAAGGCGTTATTGGCTCATCTCTGTATGACTCCTCGGACCTAATTAAGCGAAAGTTTGGCATCGAGGACAAAAGCGTCCAGGAGATAATCGACCACCTCACCGACGAAGTTATTGAGCAGCTGAGGCAGGTTTTACCCTGGCGTCCAGGTTCTCTTGAATTACTCCTTGAACTCAAGCAGGCTGGCATCAAGACCGCGCTAGTAACAATGTCGATGCGCAGGATGGCCCTCGCGGTTGCCGAATCGATTCCATTCGCGGCCTTTGACGTTGTGATTGCGGGAGACGACGTTCGATACGGCAAGCCCCACCCAGAGCCCTATTTGACTGCTGCTGCGAAACTGGGAGTTGCACCCATCGACTGCATCGCCTTTGAGGACTCGGTTACCGGCCTGAACAGCGCAGCTGCCGCCGGAACTCATGCAATTGGCGTGAGAAACTTGGTTGAATTACCCGGTGGCAGCGACAGAAAGATCATTGACACCCTGGTTGGACTGTCTGCCACAAACCTCCACGAACTGAGAATTCATGAGTGAGATATTCAAGGCAGGGGATAGGGCTCAGCTAACTGGCCCCAAGGGCAAGATGAATACCATCGTGCTCGAGGTCGGCGGCAAGCTTGGCACCCATAAGGGCGATATTCACCACGACCAGATCATTGGCATTCCCTCCGGTTCTGTTATCGAAAACCGCAACGGCGACAAGTACCTGGTTCTAAAGCCGCTGCTGTCTAACTACGTGTTGTCGATGCCCAGAGGGGCCCAGATCATCTACCCAAAGGACGCTGCACAAATCATTGTCGAGGGAGACATTTTCCCAGGTGCAACCGTAATTGAAGCTGGTGTTGGCTCGGGAGCACTCTCCGCATACCTGCTGAGGGCAATCGGCGACTCAGGCCACCTTCACTCGTTCGAGGTCCGCGAGGAGTTTGCCCAGATTGCAAAGGCAAACGTAGCTAACTTCCTTGATGGAGAGCCCAAGAACTGGACCGTAAGAATTGGCAAGCTCCAGGAGCAGTTGCCGCTGGCTATAGATGCCAAGAGCGCAGATCGAGCAATCCTGGACATGTTGGCTCCCTGGGAGTGCGTTGAGGCAGTCCATGCTGGGCTTAGGCCGGGTGGAGTGCTCGTTGTCTACGTTGCCACCGTCACGCAGCTGAGCAGGACCGTCGAGGAGATTAAGTCACTAGGTGGCTTCACTGACCCAAGCGCATTTGAAACCACGGTTCGACCATGGCACCTTGAAGGGCTTGCCGTGAGGCCAGAGCACCGCATGATCGGCCACACCGGCTTTTTGATGACCGCAAGGCGGCTAGCTGATGACACCGAGCTGCCAGACTTCAGAACCAGAAGGGTCAACAAGGCGGAGTTTACGGACGCGGATATGGACTCCTGGCTTCCCGAGGCCATGGGGGTAAGGCCAATCGGTGAGAAAAAGCTGAGAAAGACCGTGAGAAAGGTCACATCCGAGACCGATAAGCGGAAGAATTAGGAAATCGAAGGGAACCCATTGAAAAAACTTCTGGCACTTATTGCGCCCGTGTTGCTGATCGCTGGCTGCGCAGCTGCAGAGACTGAGCCCCAGGGCTATGCGCAGATGTCCACCAAGCTTGAGAACTACTGCGAGACATACTCCACGGGCGATGCTGCTGACTTGATTTCAGCAGCGGGAGAGCTGGGTCAGCAGCCAGAGGTTAGCTTCCCCTATCCGCTTGAGGGCACAGGAGTAGAGACCAAGGTCATCATTGAGGGATCTGGTGGTGCAATCGTGGGTGGTCAGCGAGTCTCGCTCCACTACGCAGGCTTCAATGCTGCAACCGGTGAGCAGTTCCAGGCAAGCGACTTCACAACCGACGACTACATCTTCCAAGACCTTGTTCAGGGAAACAGCCCGGACTTCTGCAAGGCCCTTACCGGCGTGCAGGTTGGCTCGAGGGTTGCTGTGCTACTTAACCCCGAGGCCGCCCACGACTCTGCAGGAATCCCAGCGCTTGGCATAGAGGCCACTGATGGCATCATCTTTGTCTTCGACGTGCTGGATGCCTTCCTACCAAGAGCCGTGGGTGACGCTAGGGCAGCGGAGGCCGGTATGCCAACCGTGATCCTCGCACCACAGGGTCAACCAGGTATTCAGGTCCCCGCAGAGGATGCTCCCAGCGAGTTCCGCAGGACAGTATTGATTGAGGGAACTGGAGAACCAATCGAGATTGGCGACCAGGTAGTTGTTCACTACGCGGGTTGGACCTGGGAGGGCGAACAGTTCGACAACTCGTGGGATCGCATCTCACCGGCCAGCTTTACCGTCTCCTCAAATTCATTGATCGAGGGCTTTGTCCAAGCACTTGAGGGAGTCAAGGTTGGGTCACAGGTCATTGCCGTGATTCCACCAGATCTCGGCTACGGCGATTCAGCACAGGGCTCGATACCACCAGGTTCTACCCTGATATTTGTAATTGACGTTTTGGGTAAGGACTAGCTAAAAGACCTAGGGGGCAAGGTGGCAAAGCAATCTCCAGCTGAGCGCCTCTTTACCCTGACCTGCTGTCTGCTTGCCTCTCCCGTAATAGGGCTTAGTAAGCAGGATCTCTTTGATGCTGTGCCTGCCTATCGGGAATCAAGTGGTGGCGATGCTCTCGAGAAGATGTTTGACAGAGACAAAAAGGCGCTACGCAACGTGGGAGTGCAGCTGGAGGTAAGAAACAACGACGCCTTCGAAGAGGGCGAGAGTGCCCGCTATCTGATCAGCCGTGGAGCCTTCGTTTGGCCTGCAGAGTTTGAGCTAAACCCCAAGCAGCTTGGCCTAGTGGAACTTGCGGCGAGATCATGGAACACGCAAATCTTTGGCAGCGCAGCTCGCAGCAGCCTAACCCGGCTGAAGTCTCGGGGAATGGTCGAGATAGACAGGCAGCTGCAGCACATCTCACCGCGCCTTGTTGCAAAGCACGAATCTTTTGGGCCGTTAGCCGACGCCATCAGCGCATCGACAACAGTCGTTTTCGAATACCGCAAGAGCGATGGCATTCAGTCTGTGCGAGAGGTGGAGCCGCTCAAGTTGCGCCTGATTGAGGGGGAGTGGGTCTTGCTTGCCCGGGAGCGTGAGGCCGTAAAGAACTTTTTGCTCCGCAGAATCGTTAGCAAGGTCAGGGACACCGAGGCTTTATTTTCTCCTCCCAGTGAGGCCGTGATTACCCGCGCTGAGCAGGACCTGGTTGCCTATGCCGCATCGAATGTTGCAGTGATCGAGATAGTCCCCGATAGCGAGGCCTGGTGGCACTTTGGCTCAGAAAGAGAGCAGGTGGAGCTCAACTACATGGATGAGGCGCTGATGGCCGAGGACTTCATGGAGTTTGGAGCGGACCTAAAGGTAATAAGCCCAAAGTCTTTGGCTGATCGAATCAGGGCGGGATTTGAGGCGGTGATTGCGTCTCATGCCTAAGCAGGAATTAGATGGCGTTGAGCTATTCAATCTCTCACTGTCAATTGTCGGGACGGTGCTTCGCGATGGCGACCAGCGGGTGAGCGACCTCGCCGAGCTCTTTGATGTTAGTGAGGCGGCCATCGAGAAAGCCGTCATGGCCGTTGCCAATAGTGAGGACGTCAAGAACTGCGAGACCCACTTCTATGTTGACGTTGAAGAGCTTGCCGAGGGCTACGTGTCGCTCTCGCAAGGCATGTCATCCCTGAGCGAACCGCCTTCACTGTCCAGGAGACAGCTGAGCTCTATTGCAATTGGCCTGGACTACCTAGCCGCAATTCCGCAGTTCAAGGCTGATGCAGACCTGCAGGCTCTCAGGGCACTAATCAGTGAGAGCTCTCCCGCCTCGGCCACCTCCCACATCCCATCGCGCCTAACCGAGCAGATTGAGACTCTGCAGGAGGCGATGAGGAAAGAGCTTGCTATTAAGTGCGAATACATCAATCAAACCGGAGCCAAGTCCTCGCGAACCATCGACCCGCTCCGGATAGACTTCATCGGCCGTCGCCACTACCTGCGCGGTTTCTGCAGAACAAGTGGAGAGCTGAGGGCCTTCCGACTTGACAGGATCCAAAGTCTTACCATCACCGGCAATTCCATTCCTGAAAAGACAAAGGGCCTTCCGATTCCCGAGGAGGTCTTTGGCGAGGTCACAGAGGAGCAGATTGTGGAGGTAACTGCGAGCGCCGAAGCGGCGGAGATTTTTTGGAACTTTCCAGTGGCAGGTAACACAAAGCGAACTGGCGACCAATTGCATGGTTCGATACGGGTCGGCAACTTGGCAGCACTTGGCAGGCATGTGGCAAAGTATGGTGGCATGGTGAAGGTAATTGCCCCAGAGAGCGCTAGGTCAGCGGTCAGAGACTTTGCGCAGCGTGCTCTTGCAGGTGCCAGTGCGCCAGGGGACGAGGACTGATGGACCCGACCACCATCGCAATCTGGGTCGCCGTGCTGGGTGGCCTATACGCACTCGGGCTCAGCGGCTACCGCATCTTCTTAGCGATTCGGGCCCTCAAGGTCCAGCTAGATAGGGCTAAAGGTTTAATTGCCGATATCGCTGCGGCCGAACATAACGATCCGACCCCTACGGTGCCAACTAACCGCTCGGACCTAGTTAGAGTTATTACAGAGAGACAAGCTCTCAAACGTGCAAGAGCACGAAAAGCCGAGGCCCGACAGCGTAGACTGGTACAGCGGATTCGAGACATCGAAATAGATAAGAGGTAGGCATGAGACTTCAAGGCTGGGAATGGATCATCATTCTTGCAATCGTCCTGTTGCTTTGGGGAGCGCCGAAGCTTCCAGCTCTAGCAAAGAGCGCGGCTCAGTCGATGCGCATCTTCAAGAAAGAAATCGACAAAAACGGCGAGCCCACTGAGGTCGCCAACGAGGCCAGCGAGAGCGAGAAGAAGCAAGACTAATGGCCCGGCGCAAAGACAAAGAGCGCCGAATGAGCCTTGGCTCCCACCTAAGGGAGCTGAGAAAGCGTCTTTCATGGTCGGCGGGTTTTATTCTGGCTGGCTCAGTGGTTGGCTGGTTCCTCTTCGATCCGGTTTTTAAGATTCTCCAGCAGCCGCTTCTTGATGTTACAGAGCGACGGGGAATCGAAGCGATCGTCAACTTCGGAACCGTGGTTTCCGCTTTTGACCTGCGCATTCAAATCTCGATCTTCCTCGGAGTGATACTCACCTCACCGGTTTGGCTCTGGAACTTCTGGGCCTTTATAGCCCCCGGGCTAAAGCAGAAGGAAAAGCGCTACGCGACTGGATTCACCGTCGCCGCTGTACCGCTGTTCTTAGCGGGTACGGCCCTAGCCTGGACCTCACTACCGGGGTTTGTGGTCGTGCTTATCGGCTTCACCCCTGAAGGAAGCTCAAACGTCATTAACGCGAGCGAATACATCCTCTTCGCCATTCGCATTCTGCTGATTTTTGGCATCGCGTTTGTGATGCCAGTGGTTTTGGTGCTTCTAAATTTTGCCGGTCTTGCTACCGGTCGGGGAATCCTGAAGTCATGGCGTCTTGCCCTCTTCATCATTGCCGTGGTGTCCGCTCTCGCTACCCCAACTGCCGAGCCAATGACCATGTTCCTGCTCATGGCACCGCTGAGCGCCCTGTACTTCTCGGCAATCGGAATTGCGATGGCCAACGACAAGCGCAGGGAACGCAAACTAGCTAAGTTGGTGGGCGCCGATGACCTCGAGCTCGACTGAGCCGAGCCCGGCGGAGCGCTACAAAAAGGCAAAGAGTAAGGCCAAGTTCCCCGAGTTTGAGCTTTTCAGTGCCGAACTTGCCTTTCCCCTGGACGATTTTCAAGAGCAAGCTTGTAGAGCACTTGAGGGCGGCCATGGGGTGTTGGTGGCAGCACCTACAGGTGCCGGCAAGACAATCGTGGGGGAGTTTGCCATTCACCTTGCGCTGGCCTCTGGTCAGAAAGTCTTCTACACCACCCCGATAAAGGCGCTTAGCAATCAAAAGTTTGCCGAGCTCGTCAAGCGCTATGGCAAGGAGCGGGTTGGGCTCCTAACGGGCGATAACAACAACAACTCCGATGCTCAGATAGTTGTCATGACCACCGAGGTGCTCAGAAACATGATCTATGCCACCTCCAGGACACTCAAGGACCTTGGGTTTGTGGTGATGGACGAGGTTCACTACCTCGCCGACAGATTTAGGGGAGCGGTTTGGGAAGAGGTGATTCTCCACCTCCCCAAATACGTGAAGGTGGTTTCTCTCTCGGCGACAGTTTCTAACGCCGAGGAGTTTGGTGCCTGGCTCGCAGAAGTAAGAGGTAACACTCAGATCATCGTGTCCGAGCATCGGCCGGTGCCGCTTCACCAGCACGTGCTATTCGGTGACGAACTGCTGGAACTATTCGAAAACGGAAGCGGCCAGCTGCGGGTCAACCCAGAGCTGACCCAAAAACACCAGGCCCGTTCCCGTTCGCCAATTCGAAGTCGGGGAAAGTATGGAAAGGGCAGGGGTGATAGCCGTTCTAACCCAAATCAAAGAAACTTTCCCCGCCTAGACAAGCCAGAAATTGTCGAGAAGCTCGAAGATCTTCAGCTGCTTCCGGCTATCTTCTTTATCTTTTCCCGCGCGGGCTGCGATCAGGCCGTCATCAACTGCAGGCGCGCCGGTATTCGGCTTACATCCAAAGAGGAGCAGCAGGAGATCAGGTCACTGGTTGAAGCCCGTTGCTCCTCAATTTCAGACGAAGACTTAGACACCCTCGGCTACTTCGAGTGGCTCGAGTCCCTAGAGCGAGGCTTTGCCTCGCACCACGCTGGCATGCTGCCGGCATTCAAGGAGGTCGTTGAGGAGCTCTTTCTAAGAAAGCTTGTGAGGGTGGTTTTCGCAACCGAGACCCTTGCTCTTGGCATCAACATGCCAGCAAGAACGGTAGTTCTCGAGCGGCTCGACAAATACAACGGCGAATCTAGGGTCAACATCACGGCGGGCGAGTACACCCAGCTCACCGGACGCGCAGGCCGCAGAGGAATTGACACCGAGGGTCACTCGGTGGTGCTCTGGGGAGCACAGCTCGACCCAAATATCGTTGCTGGCCTCGCATCCAAGCGGACCTACCCTCTCAACAGCTCCTTCCGCCCGACCTACAACATGGCGGTGAACCTGATTGCCGCATTTGGAAAGGATCGAGCGCGCGAAGTGCTGGAGCGCTCGTTTGCCCAGTTCCAGGCGGATAGGTCAGTTGTTGGAGTGGCGCAGGTAATAAAGGACAAGCAGGAATCGCTCAAGGGCTACGAGGACGCCTTGAGCTGTCACCTGGGAGATTTCAAGGAATATGCGCGCATCCGCAGAGAGATCTCCGACCTTGAGCGCGAGAGCGCTCGAATACGGGTGAGGGTCGGCAACGACATTCGCCAAACCAAGCAGATGCGCACCATTGAATCTCAGCTGGGCAGACTGCGTAAGGAACTCCGCGGGCACCCTTGCCATCAGTGCTCCGATCGAGAGGTTCATGCCAGGTGGGGAGAGCGCTATTTCAAACTCAAGCGTGAGGTAGATGCCTCGCTTAGAGACATGGACCAAAAGACAGGTCAGGTCGCAAAGGTATTCGACCGAATCTGCGACCTATTAGCCGACCTTGATTACCTCCGCGAGGAAAAGGGCGAGTACGAGGTAACGACCTCTGGTGCAAGACTCTCCAAGATCTATGGCGAGCGCGACCTGCTAATCGCCGAGTGCATCAATCATGGAGCATGGAAAGACCTAGATCCTGCGGCCATGGCGGCCATGGCTGCGTCGCTTGTCTATGAGGGACGCTCGGACGAGGGGGAGTTTGAGCCGAAGCTGCCAAAGGGGAACTTCCGTGATGCACTGGAGAGAACCGAGCGCATTCAGGAGGACCTCTTGGAACTTCAAGAGCGTCATCGTCTCAAAAAGGAGCAGCCTCTAGACCTTGGGCTTACCTGGGCCATCTATCGCTGGGCAACGGGCAGCAGACTTGATGACGCACTCAAACTTGCCGGATTGCTCGCAGGCGATTTCATCCGCTGGAGCAAGCAGATCATTGACCTCTTAGATCAGCTTTCGCAGTCCGCAGATCCCGAGCTAGCCGAGACCAGCTACCGCGCAATTGACCTTGTGAAGCGGGGCATCGTCGCCTACAGCTACTACCTATAGAAATTAGGCTGTTCACATGCGCGAGATGTTGTGGCGACTGCCCCTAGCGGCCCTCGGTGGTTTAGTAGCGCTCTATACGTTTCCAACCGAGAGCATTTGGGTTCTCACACCTCTGATTCCGGCTCTGGTGCTTCTTGCCACCCTCGGGGTTGGTTTCTGGAAGTCCTTTCTGATTGGGTTTGTTGCCGGACAGGCTTTTTACATCTCCCACATCGAGTGGATCTCGCTGTATTTGGGACCAGTGCCGCTCCTGGCACTTAGCACCCTGATGGCTCTCTATTTTGGCCTTGGGACAGCGCTGACGTCCTGGCTCTACCAGCGCTACAAGCCAAAGGGCGTAAAGGTTTTTGCCTTTGCATTTGTGGCAGCAGGGGTATGGACCTTTAGGGAGTTTGCAGCCAACAACTTCCCCTATGGCGGCTTCCCCTGGTCGAAGCTTGCGATGACCCAGGCAGAGAGCATCTTCGCCAACTGGGTTTGGTGGGGAGGGCTATCTCTATTGAGCTTCGTGATGGCCCTACTTGGGGCATTGCTAGCGCTATTTGTGAAGCACTTCTCGGACCGCAAATTACCTAAGCGGGCATTTGTGGCAACGGCTCTTGCAACAATGCTGATTCCTGTGATTACCCCCTTGGGTCTCACCACCCAAGAGGCGGGGGAAAAGGTGATTGGTGCCGTGCAGGGTAATGCCAATGCCGGACTGTTCTCGAACGTTGACAAGGGCACCATTTTGCAAAACCACATTGACGCTACCGAGCTGGTCTTTGACTCTGATCTGGCAGGCGAGATTGACCTTTTGGTTTGGCCTGAAAACGCTTCCGATATCGACCCGCTTAGGTCGCAGACCGCGAGAGCGAAGATTGAAGAGGTCGCGGCAGCTGTCGACGCGCCGTTTGTTTTTGGAACACTAACTGTCAGAGGGGACGAGTCCTTCAACTCCACCCTGCTCTGGCTTCCTGGGATTGGTCCGGTTGACTACTACGACAAAAAGCAGCCGGTGCCGTTTGCAGAGTATGCACCTGACCGGGAGTTCTGGAGAATGTTTGCCCCCGATCTTGTCGACATGATCCCAAAGGGTTACAGCTTCGGTGTTCGTGACGGAATCTACGAGATTGATGACTTTGTGGCCGGGACCCTGATCTGCTTTGAGATTGCAGAAGACTCAATTTTGAGAGAGCTGACAACCTCGGGAGCCCAGGTGATTCTCTCTCAGACCAACAATGCGGACTTTGGCTACTCGGACGAGACCTATCAGCAGGCCGCTATCGCCCGGCTGAGGGCAATAGAAACAGGCAGGTCGGTTGTAAACATATCGACGGTGGGGGTTTCGGTTATCTACCTACCAAATGGAGAGGTGCTCTCAGAGGTTGAGTGGTACACGCCAGCTGCGATGGTCGAACGGGTGCCGCTCTACACGGGAAATACCCCGGCCATGACTGTTGGGGCCGTCTTTGACTGGCTGGTGGCCGCCCTAATACTTATTTTCACCGCGATGATGTTTGCAAGGAAAAGACGTTGAAGTCGGTAGTACTCATGCCGACCTACAACGAATTAGACGTCCTTGAGCACTCGGTTGAACAGTTGTTTTTGGCAATGCCGGAGACTCACCTGACCATCATCGACGACAACTCTCCTGATGGAACAGGCGAACTAGCAGATCGATTGGCCAGAAAAAACAATCAAATTTCTGTAATCCATAGGCCTGCAAAAAAGGGGCTTGGACTTGCCTATGTTGAGGGTTTTAGGTGGGCTATCGACCGCGGGTTTACACATGTCGTGCAGATGGACTCTGACGGCTCTCACAGGCCCAGCGACCTGCCCGAGCTTTTTGAAATGGCCGCCACACACGACCTAGTGATCGGCTCTCGCTGGGTCGATGGGGGAGAGGTGAAGAACTGGCCGGCATTGAGAATGTTTATCTCCCGGATTGGGAATCGCTATGCAGCTCTAATGCTCTCGAGCAAACTGAAAGACCTCACCGCTGGCTTTCGGATCTACTCAACTCAGCTGCTAGCCAAGCTGCCGCTTTCTAGCATGCGTGCCCATGGCTACGGCTTTCAGGTTGAGATGACGCTACGAGCGAGTGAGGCTGGTGCAAAAATCGTCGAGGTTCCGATTCACTTTGTGGAGCGCGAGAGCGGCAAGAGCAAAATGACTCTGGGGATTGTTCTTGAAGCTTTCCTGCTTTGCACGCGCTGGGGGATTGCCAGGCTGTTTAGGCGGTAAGTCTTCCCTCGCTGCGACGCTTTCGCATGTCTACCAAAACCTCTTGCAATAGGACTTCTAGCTCCTTCTTGCTGCGTCTTTCCAAAACCATGTCGTAGTGGGAGCGCTGGGTGCCTAGCTCGCCAGCCGCCAAATCAACTTCCTTGCCTGACTCCAGACGCGTTGCAATCTCATCGCACTTCTTGCACTCCCAGGTGTCTGGAAGCTCGGCAGTTAGCGAGAAGACCATGCTGAACTCGTGGCCTGCGCTGCAGCGAAAATCAATAGTCTGACGCTCCGAAAGCTCAACGCCTCGATCGGACTCCAGCGACTGGCTTCCCAGTCTCATTCCGCGCATAGATTCAGCCATTAGTTCTCCTTTGAAGGTGAAAACCACGGCCGGCGATAGATAAGTCCTACCTGGCTCCGATTCTCAGCTAGTTGCCAGTTTGAAAGAGATCCACCCTGTCGGAGACGATTCCGTCTGCACCGAGCTTAAGGAGCCTCCGCATTTCGACGGGATCATTGATAGTCCAAAAGTGGACCTCAGTCTGATGTTTCTGCGCCCTTGCGATAAACCTCTTGGTGGCAAAGTTCACCGGACCTCGCCTCACGGGAATCTGGAAGGCGTGCACATCTTTCACAATGGCCGAAAAGCCTGCGCCAAATAGCAAGGTGTGGCTGAGCCATGCACTTAGAACCGTAGATAGCGAACCGGAGGTCGCAATCGGCTTCGAGAGGCCCGTCAGGCCACTTTTTCGGATTGGGTTAGAAAAGCTTGAAACCAGCACGCGATCGTGAGCCTGGAGCGTCTCAATCGCCTCAATGGTGGGAGAGATGGCAGGCCTGGTCTTGATGTCAAGGTTGAATCGCGCGCCGGGCAGTGTTTCGAGTGCCTCGGCAAGCGTTGGAATTTCCCCGCCATTTTTCAACCTGGTGGTCTTCAGCTCGCTGAGCGAGAGCTCTCGGACCTTTGCATCAATACCTGCAACCCTCGAGAGGTCCTCGTCATGGAATAACACCGCAACATCGTCTGCTGTGGCCTGAGTGTCAGATTCGAGGTGAGTTGCGCCGTGCTCAAGTGCGGCCTGAAAGGCTGGGATGGTGTTTTCGTCAAGATCCGCGTGCTGGGCGAGACCGCGATGGGCAAACAGCCTTGGCTTAGGAGAGTCGAAATAGGGAAAAAGGTCAGCTGCTGACATTCTTACCCCTAACATTTAGCAGTGCTTCAGTCTAAGTTTCCCACTCGCTTTATAAAGCTAGTTGTCGGGCTATTCATCTATGGCATCGGTGTCGCCATGACCGTGGATGCGCAGCTGGGTCTGGCGCCCTGGGACGTGCTGGCGCAGGGAATTTCAAAGCAGACAACGCTCACCTTCGGTTACGCAACGGTTCTGGTGAGCGTGTTGGTGCTTATTGCCTGGATTCCCCTAAGGGTAAAACCAGGACTTGGCTCTGTCATGAACGCAGTCATGGTGGGCCTTGTAGCCGACCTGGCACTGAGTTTCATCCCAACGCCAGATGACTACTGGCAGAAACTGCTGCTTTTCTTCGGGGGAATGGTTGTAATTTCCTTTGCAACCGGACTCTACATTTCCTGCGGCATGGGTAAAGGCCCGAGGGACGGACTGAATGTAGGAATCGCCCAGCGCTTCAAATTGCCGTTTTGGCAAGCCCGCTCAATCGTTGAGGTAACCGTTGTCGCCATTGGATTTCTCCTGGGCGGTCAGGTTCGCGAGGGAACCCTGATCTTTGCGTTGGGAATTGGCTACATGAACCAGTTGGGAATGCGACTCTTTGGTCTAGCCGATAAAAGCGGCAAGGTTTAGCTGTTATTGCATGTTCACCGGTGAGGGAGCACAAGGGTCTTGGGCCCAACTGGAGAATTGGATATAAAGCCGATAATAAACATTATGTCAAGTAACGTTTTTCTGGCCACTCCCCGCGCAAATGCAGGAGTTTAGCTAGTTCGCGGACTGGGTTGCAGCTGTCCAGGTATCAAGCTTCCGCTTTGCTGCTCCAGAGGAAAGTGCTTCCTGTGCCTTGCCAAGTGCGCTGATGAATCGCTCTGTCAGATCTGCAGCAGCCAGTGCTGAATCTTTTGCTAGCTCGTAGGCAACTATGCCTGCAGCCGCATTTAGACAAACCACATCGGCGATAGCTCTTGAGTTAGCGAAGTCTTCACCGGCAAAAAGCTTTGTTGCAACAAGCGCGTTCTGTTTTGCATCCCCACCGAGCAGTTGATTGATTTCGGCTTTTGCTAGGCCAACCTTCTCGGGTTCGAGGTTGTGAGAGGTCACTTCGCCAGAGGCTACCTGCCAAATCTTTGCGTTTGCCGTTGTGCTGAGCTCGTCGAGGCCATCATCAGATCTAAAGACAAGTCCTGTTCTTCCTCGCTGAGCGAGCTCCTGGGCCATAAGTGGGGCAATCTTCTCGTCCGCAACACCCAGAGCTGTGGCGATTGGTTGTGCGGGGTTTGCCAGTGGTCCCAGGAAATTAAATGTGGTCGGCACCCCAAGCTGCTTCCGAACAGGTGCCACAAATCTCATTGCAGGATGGAAAACGGGTGCAAAAAAGAAAGTAATCCCCGCATTTTCAAAAACCTGCTTCACCTGAGCTGGCGAAAGATCGAGGCGGACGCCCAATACCTCGAGCATCTCTGAGGACCCAGTCTTGCCGGAGGCTGATCTCGAACCGTGCTTTAGGACGGGAACACCACTTGCTGAGGCCACAATTGATGCCATTGAGCTTATGTTCACCGTTCCGACCAGGTCTCCCCCAGTTCCGACGATATCCACCGCGTCACTTCCGGTTTCGAGAAGAAGTGCATTCTCAAGCATCACGTCAACTAGGCCCGAAAGTTCTTCAACCGTTTCGCCCTTGGAGCGAAGTGCCATCATGAAAGCGCCTATTTGGCCTTCCGATGCCTCACCGGCCATGATCTGCCTCATTGCCCAGCTGGAACCCTCTCGCGAGAGGTCCTCACCTGCCAGGAGGGTGCTTAGGGCGGACGGCCAGCTGCTCTGAGTCATAAGGAGAGTGTAATGCCGAAAAAAACCATCACATCCGGCGAATATTCGGAGAACTTTGGCTTCGCAAGGCCTTTTTGAGGGCAGGTAGCGGTTACAATTGACCTATGTCAACAACCTCTTCAGCTGCCCCTATGACCATTCAGCGGCCAAACGCAACGAGCGTTGGCACGATTGTTTGGCTTGGCAGCGAGGTTATGTTCTTTGCCGGTCTGTTCGCGATGTACTTCTCGCTGCGAGCTGGCGCCCCTGATTTGTGGGCAAATGAAACCCAGATACTTAACGTTCCTTTCGCTTTAGCAAACACGCTAATCCTGGTTGCTAGCTCGTTTACGGCACAGTTCGGAGTCTTTGCGGCGGAGCGCATGCAAGCCCGCAGGACAGGCCTCTCCCCCGCCAAGTGGGGAATGGTCGAGTGGTTCTTCCTCACCTATTTGATGGGTTCAGTGTTTGTTGCCGGCCAGGTTTGGGAGTATGCGCAGCTTGTTGCCGAGGGTGTCACCCTGAGCAGCAACTCCTACGGCTCTGCTTTTTACATAACCACCGGCTTCCACGCGCTGCACGTAACAGGAGGCCTAATCGCCTTCCTACTCGTTATCGGTAGGGCCTATGCCGCTAAGAATTTCGGACACCGCGAAGCAACCAGTGCGATCGTTACTTCCTACTACTGGCACTTTGTGGATGTCGTCTGGATTGGCCTTTTCCTAGTTGTCTACGTGCTGAAGTAATCGAAGATGGAGAACAATTTGAACCCTCAGAAGCCAATGCGTCGTCGCCCCTGGGCTCTTGGCGTCGTGATCTTCCTCGGACTGATCTTGTCCGGTGGAGGTTACGCAGCTGCGACCCAGACTTTCGAAGCAGAGTTTGGCTCACCTGAGCAGGTTGAAGAGGGTCGGAAGCTCTTTTTGGCCAACTGCGCATCCTGCCACGGCACAAACGGTGAGGGCGCAATTGGAGGGCCAAGCCTGATTGGTGTTGGCGCAGCCTCGGTTGACTTCCAGGTCGGAACTGGCCGCATGCCAGGTCAGGCTTCTGGTCCACAGCTTTATAAGAAACCTGTCCAGTTCACCGAGGAGCAGATTGCAGCCATGGCTGCCTACGTTGCCTCTCTTGCCCCAGGACCCGCCATTCCTCCTGAGGAGTACCTAAGGACCGACGGTGACCCAACCCACGGTGGCGAGCTCTTCCGCATCAACTGCGCGATGTGCCACAACGCGGTTGGCGCCGGTGGTGCGCTAACCGAGGGTAAGTTCGCACCTGCCCTGGATGGCGTGACCGAAAAGCACATTTATGAGGCAATGGTTACCGGTCCACAGAACATGCCGGTATTCAACGATGCAAACCTGACACCTGAGGACAAGAAGGACATCATCACGTACCTCAAGTACGTTGAAGAAAACCGCTCTGTCGGTGGCTTCGAGCTTGGTTCGATTGGTCCTGTGGCCGAGGGATTGTTTACCTGGATCTTCGGGTTAGGGTTCATAATCGCAATTACGGTTTGGTTGGGAGCGAAGGCTAACTAATGAGTGAAGTGCAGAAGTACGACTCAGGCAGCGCCACCAATATCGAGCGCCCGATTTCTGACCCCGGAATTGAGCCCCATCGCGTCCGAATGACGGACAAGAGCGAAAAGCACGCGAAGACCGCCGAGCGTCAAATCTCATTCATGTTCCTTGTCTCCATCGTGGGCGCAATCATTGCCGTCTGGGGTTTCGTAGCTTTCCCAATTGTCGGTGGTGACCTGTCTGCAACTCGCAACAATGCTTTCTGGATGGGCATTGGTATGGCGCTGTCGCTGCTTGGAATCGGTTTTGGTGCGGTTCACTGGGCTAAGACGCTGATGCCTGACAATGAAGTTTCGGAGTCCCGCCACCCCGCTCGCAGCTCCGACGAAGCGCGCGCCAAGGCCATCGAAATTGTAAAACTCGCCGACGGAGAGTCTGGCTTTACTAGAAGAAAGCTGATTCGAAGGACGCTCTACGGTGCGTTGGCATTCTTCCCAATCCCAGCTGTAGTGATCTTTGGCGATCTAGGCCCGCAGGTCGGTGACACTCTCAAGCACACCATGTGGCGCGCTGGCACGAGGCTCACCAAAGACCCAACCGGCATCCCAATCAAGGCTTCCGAGGTAACAATCGGATCTGTCTTCCACGTCATCCCCGAGGGGCTCAAGGACTTGGAAGAGCACAAACTGGAGGAAAAAGCCAAGGCTGCGGTTCTTTTGGTGCGCGTCAATCCAGGCGACCTAAAAGAAGACCCAGACAAGGCCAACTGGAGTTATGACGGAATCGTCGCCTACTCCAAAATCTGCACCCACGTGGGCTGCCCTGTGGCTCTATATGAGCAGCACACACACCACCTACTATGCCCTTGCCACCAATCAACATTTGATCTGGCTGACCACTGCAAAGTGGTCTTTGGGCCTGCAGCCCGTCCTCTCCCCCAGCTACCAATTGCTGTGGACGACGAGGGCTACCTGGTCGCACAAAGCGACTTCCTCGAGCCAATTGGCCCATCATTCTGGGACATAAGGAAGTAAGCACATGAGTTCAGTAACCGAACCGACAACGGCAGTAGGTAAGACTGCCGATTATCTAGACGACCGGCTGTCGCTGGGAACGGTCATCAAGCAATTTGGTCGCAAGGTGTTCCCCGACCACTGGAGCTTCATGCTCGGTGAGGTCGCGCTCTGGTCCTTTGTGGTCGTTGTGCTCTCTGGAACATTCCTGACTTTCTTCTACGAGCCATCCATGGCCCACACCTACTACGACGGCAGCTACGCCCCGCTCAAGGGTGCGGAAATGACAGTTGCCTACGCCTCCTCGCTAGACATCAGCTTTGACATCCGCGGTGGTTTGATCATGCGTCAGATTCACCACTGGGGTGCACTAATTTTTGTGGCCGCCTCCGGGCTTCACATGCTCCGTGTTTTCTTCACCGGTGCATTCCGCAAGCCACGCGAGCTCAACTGGGTTATCGGATTCCTGCTCTTCCTCATGGGAATGGGCGCCGGCTTCACCGGCTACTCACTACCTGATGACTTGCTCTCCGGTAACGGTCTGAGAATCATCGACGGCATGATCAAGGGAATCCCAGTAATCGGGCCTGCGGTCTCCTCGGGCTTCTTTGGAGGCGAGTTCCCGGGCACTGAGGTAATTCCGAGGCTCTACTCGCTACACATCATGATCTTGCCTGCGCTTATCATCGCGCTGTTGGCCGCCCACCTCTTGCTTTTAGTAATTCACATGCACACCCACTACCCCGGACCTGGACGTCGTGACGACAATGTTGTTGGCTATCCACTGATGCCGGTTTACGTGGCAAAGGCGGGTGGATTCTTCTTCCTAGTCTTCGGTGTGATTGCCGCAATTTCAGCCCTGTTCACCATCAACCCAATTTGGAACTACGGTCCTTATGACCCATCGCCTGTTTCCGCGGGTACCCAGCCTGACTGGTACATCGGTTGGCTCGATGGCGCATTGCGTCTGGCCCCAGGTGGCCTAGATGTTGCAATCTTTGGCTACGTGATCCCAATGGGCGTCATGCTGCCAATCATTGTTTCGCTAGTGTTCCTGGTGCTGGTTGCCGTTTACCCATTCATCGAGGCTTGGGTCACTGGCGACAAGCGCGACCACCACGTCCTAGACAGGCCACGCAACGCCCCAACCAGGACCGCAATTGGTGCAGCCGGAGTAACTTTCTACGCAGTCCTCTGGGCAGGTGCCTCCACCGACCTAATTGCGATCTTCTTCCAGATGTCGCTCAACCACGTTCTAACCGCGATGCAGGTGCTACTGGTTATCGGACCGGTAATTGCATACTGGGTGACCAAACGAGCCTGCCTAGCGCTTCAGCGCAAGGACCGCGAGATCGCGCTTCACGGACGCGAGACTGGAAGAGTTGTTCGACTCCCCCACGGCGAATACATCGAGGTTCACGAGCCCGTCGACAAGTATGAGCTCTGGAAGCTCGTTGACTTCAAGGACTACGAGCCGATCATGCCTAGGCCCAACAAGAAGGGCAAGATCACCGTCGGAACAAAGCTCCGCTCTGCGATCTCAAAGATCTACTTCGAAGACCGCATTGCTCCTGTTTCCAAGGCGGAATACGAGCTTGCTCACGCTGACCACTCCCCCGCTATTGAGGAAAGTGCAAAGCGCAAGCCAAAGCAGCTCAAGAAGAAGCTCTAACTAATTAGATACCAGGAAAACCCCCGCAGAATAATCTGTGGGGGTTTTTCTAAAGCTCCCTCATGACAAGGACGTGCTGCTCGTCACGCATTGGCCCCTCATTGAAGCCGAACTTCTTATAGAGCGAGAGCGGGCCTCTATAGCCCCAAGTTTCGAACTGTCCGCCTGCAAGCGGTGCTGCCTGCACTCTCTTGAAGCCTTGGGCCGGCAGATCCTCCAAGGCAAATTCAAGCAGCGCGCTTGCGACGCCCTGAGACTGCTTCTCTGCTTCTACGGAAAAGCAAATAATTGTTGCGACACCCTCCTCGCCTTTTGGAAGCAGGCGAAAGTTGTTGTGGCTGTTCGCGGCCATCCACCCGCTTACCTTCTCACCTTCAGGTGACTGCTCAAAGGCTAAGTAGCCCTGCATGACTCCAGCGGCGATGCGGTCGCAGGCCAACACCCTGTTGGATTCTGCGGTTGCCTCTTTGTTTTCGGAAGCAGAGTTTAGGTATTCCTGGCAATAGCAACCGTGCCACTGAGGCTGGGAAGAAAAGGCTGGACCGTCCATGAATTCTAGAAAAGCGTTGGTCTCTCGAGGGCTGAGTCGTCTGATTTCAAGCACCTAATCAGGCTAGCTTAAACAGCAAAGTCAACCCTGGTGGGCTGGCTTTGCGATTGGTGGAGATGCCGGGAATCGAACCCGGGTCCACTGCAGCGTTCATGACTCTTCTACGGGTGTAGCCCCCAAAGGCGTTCTACTCGGCTGCGGAATTTGTCGGAGGCAACTACGCCGACCAGCCCAGTCAAAGTAAAAAGTCCCGATTAGGCCTTTGACGCACCCAATCAGCGAGATTTCTAAATGACGTTTGGAACTAGGTCGAAATCAAACCTAGGCAAACGGACTTCGGGGCTAGCTTAAGCAGCTAGGGCGAAGTCGGCGCGCTTTGTATTGGCACCTATAGTTTTGCACAGAGCGTTTACGAGATAACTGTGCATCCTCGACCCGCTTCTTTCACTCATCATTACAGTGTCGAAACCGATCATCCCCATGTTTAGTTTTTTAGCTACAAGCCCTTGCGGGCAGCAGCAAAGGATAACACCCAATGGTGTCATCTTGCTGACAATTGCTAGTGAGCGTGTGCGAAGCGGTCGTATTCGAATACGAATCCAACCACCGCTACCACCGCAAATGGGACGGCGATGAAGAAGAGCCACCAACCCACGGCCAATGCAGCAAATGCTAGCCCGCTGGACGCACCTAAGAATAGAGGCCACCAGCTCCATGGTGAGAAGAAGCCAACCTCACCGGCTCCTTCTTCAATCTCTCCATCCAGGTTGTCTTCAGGAAGCGTTGCGCTCCGGCGCATACCGCTAAAGAGATAGAAGGCAATAAAGATCGAGAGGACAACCAGTAGGCCTATCGCCGCAGTGCCAATCGGCTCCACGGCACCAGTGTCGATGTAGGTCCAAATCGCGTAGGCAATGTCAGCAACTGTAAAGTAGGCCGCCATCACCAGAAGGATGACAATGTTGGAACGCATTAGATGCGTCCCTCCTTGGCATAGGCTTCCTTCGCCTCAGGTGCTGCGTACTCTGGGTAATTCATGTCGAAAGCAGGCGACTCTGAGCGGATCCTTGGGATGGAGTGGAAGTTGTGTCTCGGGATTGGCGACTCGGTTGCCCATTCGAGTGAGCGTCCATAGCCCCATGGGTCCTTGAGCTCGACCTTTACGCCATTGCGATAGGTGATCCAGACATTCCACAGGAACGGAACCATAGATAGAGCCAAGATCGCAGCACCAGCACTGGAGAGCAAGTTCATCTCGGTAAAGCCATCCTCGGGGAGGTATGTCGCGTAACGGCGAGGCATACCAACAACTCCAAGCCAATGCTGGACTAGGAAGGTCGTGTGGAAGCCAACGAAGAGAATCCAGAAGTGAATCTTGCCAAGTCGCTCATTGAGCATTTTTCCGGTGAATTTTGGCCACCAGAAATAGAAACCAGCAAACATCGCAAACACCACTGTGCCAAAGACCACGTAGTGGAAGTGGGCTACCACGAAGTAGGAGTCAGATAGGTGGAAGTCGAGTGCTGGCGAAGCCAGGATTACGCCGGTGAGTCCACCGAAGACGAAACTGACCAGGAAGCCGAGGCTCCACAACATTGGTGTTTCGAACGTGACCGAACCTCGCCACATTGTTCCGATCCAGTTAAATATCTTCACGCCTGTCGGCACAGCAATAAGCATCGTTGTGAAGGCGAAGAATGGCAGTAGCACCTGGCCGGTCACATACATGTGGTGAGCCCAAACTGTCATTGACAGAGCAGCGATTGCAATAGTTGCATACACGAGCGTCTTGTAGCCAAAGATTGGCTTACGGCTGAATACCGGGAAAATCTCCGAAACAATTCCGAAGAAGGGCAGCGCGATGATGTAAACCTCGGGGTGTCCGAAGAACCAGAAGAGGTGCTGCCAGAGCATCGCTCCCCCATTTTCTGGGTCGAAGATGTGAGCTCCGAACCTTCGGTCGGCTCCAAGTGCAAACAAAGCAGAAGCGAGTGGTGGGAAGCACATGATGATCAGAATCGAGGTAACCATGGTGTTCCAGGTGAAAATTGGCATCCGCCACATCGTCATTCCAGGGGCCCTCATGGTGATGATTGTGGTGATGAAGTTCACTCCACCCAGGATTGTTCCAAAACCGCTGAGGGCAAGTCCAAAGACCCACAAGTCTCCTCCGATACCAGGAGAGAAGGTCGTGCTCGACAGCGGAGCATAGGCAAACCATCCGAACGATGCAGCACCCTGGGGAGTAAAGAATCCGGCAACTGCGATGAATGATCCGAAACTAAAGAACCAATAAGCAATCGCATTTAGCCTTGGAAATGCAACGTCAGGCGCACCAATTTGAACAGGCATTAGGACGTTAGCGAAGCCAGCAAAAAGTGGAGTCGCGAACATGAGAAGCATGATGGTGCCGTGCATGGTGAAAAGCTGGTTGTACTGCTCCTTGGTGGCCACAATGTCTAGGCCAGGTAGTGCCAACTGTGCGCGGATAACGAGTGCCATGACTCCAGCAATTAGGAAGTAAATAAAGCTGGTTACTAGATACAGATAGCCGATCTTTTTGTGATCGGTGGTGGTCATCCAGTCGACAATTACCTGCCCCTTGGACCGCTTTGGAGTGAAAGACGAAGGGTTAGTAGTTCTTGGTTCGGTAAACGTCGCCATTCTTAGCCCCTAATCTCCGGATTGCCGCCGGGAAGATTCTGATTTCTGTCGTAATCGGTTGACAGCTGTCCTACGTTGCCCTTGGCAGCCAAAGCTCCCATCTGCCTGTCGTACTCAGCCTGAGAAACAACCTTTACGTTGAAGAGCATCATTGAGTGGTACTCGCCGCACAGCTCAGCGCACTTGCCGACGTAGGTGCCCTCCTTCAGCGGCGTGAAGTACATCTCGTTCTGTTGACCAGGGAACATATCCTTTTTGTAAAGGAACTCGACTACCCAAAAGCTGTGAATTACGTCTCTTGATGAAAGATCAATCTGAACCGTCTTGCCTACAGGCAAGTAGAGGGTTGGGAGAGTCTCCATGACGTTTTCCTCGGCGCCCGTGAACTGAGCCTGAATACCCGACTCATAAACATTCTCATCCACGTAGTTAAAGTCCCAGCTCCACTGCTTTGCAATGACGTGGATGTGCACATCTGGATTCTCTGTCTTTGCCTCAATTGCAGCGGTGTCACGAGCCGTGAAAGCAAAGAATCCCAGAACCAAGATCAGTGGAACGGCGGTGAATAAGGCTTCAATTGGCATGTTGTAGCGAAGCTGTGCGGGGATGCCCGTCTCGCCCTTTTTTCTTCGGTAAGCAAGAAGTGCCCAAGCCAGAAGGCCCCAGGCCACAGCTCCCACTCCCAAGAGGACAATCCAAGAGGTGGTCCAGAGGCTGATGATGCGGTCAGTGTGGTTCGTTACACCAGCTGCATCTGGCAGAAATCCGCGCTCGAGCTCTGGAGAGCAGCCACTGAGGGCAAGAAGCAAAGAGGCACTGATTCCTGCAAAGGCTAGGCGTCCAAGCTTCTTAGTCACAGAAATACCCTTCAAATCGCTGCGGATGACTCTAAGTTTACCCAGAATCCGCCGGCCAAGTTGGCCATTTGAAGGGTTTAGGAGAAGGAATCTCCACAGGCGCAGGATCCTGAGGCATTTGGGTTGTCAATTGTGAATCCCTGCTTCTGAATTGTGTCCTCAAAATCGATCTCAGCACCGTCTAAATAAGGCACGCTCATCATGTCGACAACCACCTCAACACCTGCGAAGTCAACGACCGCATCCTCTTCCTCGAGCTGCTCGTCGAAGAAAAGCTGATAAATCAGGCCCGAACATCCGCCCGGCTGCACTGATACTCGGAGTCTCAGATCATCGCGTCCCTCGGACTCGAGCAGGGCCTTCACCTTGCCTACAGCAGTCTCTGTGAGCTTTACTCCATGAGTCATAACGTCTGTCATTGATTTCCTCCGTTACTCAAGTTTAACTACTTTCTCGACATCTTGTTCCCATGCATCAGCAGTGCCGCCTCGGCTGTCATTGCTCGCTTCAGGGTGGGTAGGTGCTGAGACTCATTAGGACTGTGAGCCCTGGAATCTGGCTCCTCGACTCCGGTTACCAGGATTTCCGCCTCTGGAAACAAGGCTGCGAAGTGGGAAATAAAAGGAATTGAGCCCCCGACCCCAATGTCAACGCTTGGCTTTGGCCATACCTCACTCAAAATCTCATGTCCAAGCTTTGAGGCCCAGCCCTTGCTGGCGAAGTACCCAGGACCCATCTCGTGGGCTCCAAATGAAACCTCGGCTCCAAACGGTGCGTGGTTTGTTAGATGCTCCTTCAAAAGCTCTAGGCCGCGCTCAGGGTCTTCGCTTGGTGCGAGCCTTAGTGAAACTCTCGCTGTGATCTCGGGTAGTGCGGTGTTGGAGGAAACCGCAACGCTTGGGGCATCAAAGCCAATGACTGTTACCGCAGGTTCACCCCAGATCTGCCGGGTTATCGGCTTGGTTCCCATCCTGTCGACTCCTGTCAGCAGTCCCGACTCTTCTCGAAGTTGCTCGAGTGAAACCTCGGGGCCATTTGTCTCGTCGGAAACCAGGCCGCTGATTGCCACATCTCCAGCAACATCGGTCAATGACGCAAGCAGCTTAATCATCGCCGTCATGGCATCAGGTAGGGGGCCGCCATACATTCCAGAGTGAAGAGCATGATCCAAGGTCTTCACGGTGAAGGTTTGCGAAACCACTCCCCTGAGGCTCGCAGTCAAGGAAGGAACCTCGGTACTCCAATTGCCGCTGTCTGCAACGATGATTAGATCCGCTTCAAGGTCTTTTTGGTTCTCCTTCAGAAAATTGAGGAAGGACTCTGAGCCTGCCTCCTCTTCGCCCTCAATAAAAACGGTGACACCGAGGCGGAGGTCCTCAGAAAGTTCAGAGAGTGCCTTTAGGGCATAGATGTGCGTGATAATCCCCGCCTTGTCATCAGATGCTCCCCTTCCAAAGAGCCTCTCCCCCACCCTTGTAGCCTCAAAGGGCTCGGTTTTCCAGAGCTCTCTGTCGCCAGGAGGTTGAACGTCGTGGTGGGCATAAAGCAGAACATGTGGCGCATCCGAGCTACCCGCCCGCCTAGCCAATACTGCAGGCGCGCCTTGAGTGCCATCTGTCCTGGGTGCACTTCGGATCTCTACAAAGTCAAAGAAACCTAGCTGCTCAAATTCACTCTTGACCGCCTCAGCGGACCTTTGAAGCTCCCCCGGGTCAAATGAAGGCCAGGCGATGCCCGGAATCTTCACCAGTCCTTTGAGTTTCTCAACCGCCTCATCAAATGAGGAATCCACGAACTTGGATGCGTTATCGATGATTGACTTGTCTTTAGAAATCTCAGCAAATGACATGCCAGTAATCTAGTGGCACACTTTGAAAGGTGCAGATGTCTGAAGAAGCCAGTGAGAAAAAAGGCAAGGGTCGGCCAACACCTGCTCGCAAGCAGCAGGAGCAGATGCGTAAGAAGCCTCTGGTAGGCGACCGCAGCAAGGAAGCAAGACAGGCTGACAAGGAAAAACTCAGGGTTGAGCGCCAAAGAGCCCGCGAGGGAATGATGGCCGGCGATGAGCGCTACCTCACCGCCCGTGACAAGGGCCCGCAGCGTAGGTTTGCCAGAGACGTCGTGGACACCCGCTTCACAGCCGGCGAACTAGTCCTGCCAATGCTCTTTGCAGTGGTTCTCCTGACTTTCATCGACTCCTTTGTCCTGCAGGTAATTGCTCTGTTTGGAATGTGGGGACTATTCGGCATTGTTGCCATCGATGCAACCTTTGTTGGAAGAGCGGCAAAGAAGAAGGTGGCTAAGAAGTTTGGCGAGGACAGGCTCGAGGGTGGCATCGCTTGGTACGCAGCTATGCGCTCGATCCAGATGCGTGCGCTGAGAATCCCCAAACCTCAGGTCGCAAGATTTCAAAAACTCGACGTTTAGAAAAGGAAAGCTGAAATGGAATTTAGGTATTTAGGCAACTCCGGACTCAAGGTCTCGGAGATCATCTACGGCAACTGGCTTACTCACGCCTCACAGGTCAAAGACGACCAGGCAATCAAGACTGTTCATGCAGCACTGGATGCCGGCATCACCACCTATGACACTGCCGATGCCTACGCCAACCAAGCCGCTGAGGTTGTACTGGGAGACGCCCTGAAGGGCCAGAGGCGCGAGGGAATCGAGATCTTCACAAAGGTCTATTGGCCAGTTGCTGACAAAGGTCCAAACGATGTCGGGCTTTCTCGCAAACACATTTTTGAGTCCCTCCACGGCTCTCTCAGGAGGCTCCAGACCGACTACATCGAGCTCTACCAGGCTCACCGTTTCGACTACGAGACCCCGCTAGAAGAGACCATGCAGGCCTTTGCTGACCTGGTGCACCAGGGCAAGGTTATGTACATCGGAGTCTCGGAGTGGAATGCAGACCAGATTCGCGAGGGACACAAACTCGCGAGCGATCTGGGCATCCGCCTGATTTCCAACCAGCCTCAGTATTCGATGCTCTGGCGGGTAATCGAAAAGAAGGTCGTTCCCACCTCTGAAAAACTTGGGCTTGGCCAGATTGTCTGGTCACCGATGGCCCAGGGTGTGCTGAGCGGAAAATACCTACCTGGTCAACCGGCTCCGGCTGACTCTCGAGCAGCTAACGCAGAGGTGGGGCAGTTCATTCAGAAGTGGATGACGGACGAAATTCTGACCAAGGTCCAGAAGCTTGCTCCTCTTGCAAAAGAGGTCGGGCTTGACATGGCTCAATTTGCGATCGCTTGGGTGCTTCAGAACCCGAACGTCTCTGCCGCAATAGTGGGAGCCTCCAAGCCTGAGCAGATCGCGAGCAACGTCGCTGCCGCAGGGGTCGAGATTCCTAAGGAAATCATGAAAAAGGTTGATGAAATCCTCGGCGACTCAATAGTCACTGACCCAGAGCTAACTCTGAGTCCAGAGACTAGGCCCGCGTAAGGGACTTGGCCCAGAAGGGTCCGAAATAGACAAAACCGGTGTAGCCCTGAACTAGGTCAGCACCAAGCTCCAGACGCTCAATAACGTCTGCGGCAGTCTCTATTCCGCCCACTGAAATGATGGCCATCTCTTTGGGGAGCTTGCCTCTTAGCATCATCAGTAGTTCCTTTGAGCGCTCAGCCAAGACCGGTCCACTCAAACCACCTGACTCCTTGGCTATTTCGGAATCAATGCCGTCTCTAGAGATTGTGGTGTTTGTCGCGATTATCCCCGCAAGCCCGAGTTCCTCTGAGAGCTGAGCAATCTCAATCGCCTCTTCGTTGGTTACGTCTGGTGCAATCTTTACAAACACCGGTTTTCCGCCGCTTTTCTCAACCACAGCCTCCAAGATCGGTCTTAGAGAGGCGATCTGCTGCAGCTCGCGGAGACCAGGCGTATTCGGGCTAGAAACATTCACTGCTAGGTAGTCCGCATAGGGAGCTAACTTCTCGGCACTGTAGCGGTAGTCACCAGCTGCATCCTTTAGCTCCACAACCTTTGTCTTACCTATGTTGACGCCGATCACGGGCAGCTTCGCTCCCGAAGCGCGCAAGGCAGCAAGCCTTGCGGCCACGGCGTCAGCACCCTCGTTGTTAAAGCCCATGCGATTAATGAGTGCTCTTTGCTCAGGGATTCGAAAGAGTCTTGGTCTTGTATTGCCTGGCTGGGCCTGCGCGGTCACAGTGCCGATCTCGACGTGGCCAAATCCCAGCGCATGCAGTTGACGCACCAGCTTGGCATCCTTGTCGAAGCCTGCAGCCATGCCGATGCGATTTGGAAAGCTGATGCCTGCCACAACAACCTCTTGGCCGCTTGAGGGGCGAATGAGCCGAAGCGCAAACATTGCTTTGAGCGTCCAAGCACCTAGGTGGTGGGCAAATTCAGGGTCCAGTCGCCTCAGGAAAACATTGAAAAGAAACCGATACATCAGCTGTTGAGATCTTCGATAGCAGCCTGGAAGTCATCAAGAGAGTCCCAGGCTTGATAGACACTGGCAAACCTCATGTAGGCAACATGGTCAAGATTTCGAAGTGGGTCAAGGATTGCAAGCCCAATGTCCTGGGCCTCAATGCTTGCAGCACCGGTAGCCCTGAGGGTCTCCTCCACCTGTTGAGCCAAGAGCGCCAGGTCAGCATCGGTAACTGGGCGTCCCTGGCAGGCTTTCCGGACGCCGGAAATGATCTTGTCTCTTGAGAAAGGCTCGGTCACTCCAGAGCGCTTTGTCACCATGAGGCTCGCGGTCTCTATGGTTGTGAAGCGCTTTTGGCACTGCGGACACTGCCTTCTGCGCCTGATTGCGGAGCCGTCATCCGAGGTTCTGGAGTCGATGACTCGAGAATCTGCGTGGCGACAAAATGGGCAATACATCAGTCCTCAAATCTATTCTGAACTGCATCAGAGTGGGCTGGCAGCCCCTCTGCCTCGGCAAACACCTGGAGCTTGCTAGCCACCTCTTTAAGCGCTGCCTCGCTGTAGTTCACGACCTGCTGGCTTCTGAGGAAGCTGATAACAGACAATCCAGATGCAAACTTTGCCTGTTCTCCTGTCGGCAGGACGTGATTGGAACCAGCGAGGTAGTCGCCAAGGCTGACCGGGGTGTGGTTTCCAAGAAATATTGCTCCCGCATTGGTGATTCTCTTGGATACCGCTACTGGATCAGCGGTTTGGATCTCTAGGTGCTCGGTCGCGTACTCGTTTGCAATGTCGATGGCCTGATCGATGCTCTCCACTAGGACCGCGGCAGACTGGTTACCACTAAGTGCACTTGCCACCCGATCTCTGTTTGCAGTTTTTGATCCCTGCCGATCAAGTTCGGCAAGAACTTCGTCAATCAGCGACTGTGAGTTAGTCAAAAGCACGCCTGCGGCATTTTCGTCATGCTCAGCCTGGGAAATCAGATCGGCGGCAACAAACGCCGGGTTCGCGCTCTCATCGGCAATTATCAGGATTTCTGTCGGGCCGGCCTCCGAGTCAATTGCAATTTGGCTGCGGAGTTGGCGTTTAGCGGCAGCTACATAGATGTTTCCAGGACCGGTAACCATCCGAACCGGCTCCATGCCGATCTCGACAACCCCAAAAGCCAGAGCGGCAATAGCGCTCGCACCACCAATTGAATAAATCTCGTCAATTCCAAGAA
>JAOHCW010000008.1 GCA_028095925.1 Aquiluna sp. | reverse complement strand
AAGGCTGCCTGGGTGAATTTACTGTCCACGCTGATTGCGACTAGCTCCACCTTGGCGTCTTTGAATACGTCAAGGTTGTCTCTAAGTTCGCACATCTCACCCGTGCAGGTTCCACTGAATGAAAGTGGGTAGAACACTAGGACTACTGGCTTGCCTTTGTACTCACTGAGCTTGAACTCTTCGCCTTGCTGGTTCGAAAGTGCGAAATCTGGGGCGATGTCTCCTACTGATACGGCCATGTGAGCTCCTTATGTCGGGACTTAGGACTATAGCTAAACAAATAAACGAATACCTGAATAGACTTTAGTCGCCCACAAAATGGGAACTTTTTGGTAAACAGCCACGAAAAGAGGCTTTAGCGGTGTCAATAAATAACCAAGATGCTTTCGCTGTCAACAATCCTGACAGGGACCCCCAGGAGACAGCCGAGTGGCTTGAATCACTTGATGCCCTAGCCAAGACCCACGGTCGCGGTCGCGCCCGAGAAATCATGCTGAACCTACTGAGGCGTTCACATGAGCTGCAGCTAAATGTTCCTCTGGTGCCAACCACTGACTACATAAACACCATCAGTCCTGAGGACGAGCCGCAGTTTCCTGGCGATGAGCAGATTGAGAGAACCTACCGCGCGTGGATGCGCTGGAACGCGGCCATCATGGTGCACAGGGCGCAGCGTCCGGGCATCGCTGTTGGTGGGCACATCTCATCCTTCGCCTCAAGTGCGTCGCTCTATGAGGTTGGCTTCAATCACTTTTTCAAGGGACACGATCACCCAGATGGCTCAGACCAGATCTACATCCAGGGTCACGCCTCTCCCGGTCCCTACGCCAGGGCCTTTCTAGAGGGCAGGCTGTCCGAGGCGGAGATGGACTCCTTCCGTCAGGAAAAGTCGAGAGCGGGTCGAGGCCTTCCTTCCTATCCGCACCCTCGTCTCATGCCGGACTTTTGGCAGTTCCCAACGGTATCCATGGGTCTCGGGCCGATAAGTGCGATCTACCAAGCACAGTTCAACCGCTACCTCATGGCACGAGGTTTCAAGGACACCTCCAACCAGCACGTCTGGGCCTTCCTCGGAGACGGTGAGCTAGATGAGGTAGAGAGTCGTGGAGCGCTTCAGCTAGCCGCTAATGACGGACTAGACAACCTCACCTTTGTTGTCAACGCAAACCTCCAGCGCCTAGACGGCCCGGTTCGTGGAAATGGCAAGATCATTCAAGAGCTTGAGAGCTTCTTCCGCGGAGCTGGCTGGAACGTCATCAAGGTCATCTGGGGTAGAGAGTGGGACGCCCTGCTTTCCAAGGATCACGACGGAGCTCTTGTAGATCTGATGAACAAGACTCCCGATGGCGACTACCAGACCTACAAGACTGAAGACGGGGCTTTTGTTCGCGAGAACTTCTTCGCACGCGACCCAAGGACCGAGCAACTGGTTGCTGACATGAGTGACGACCAGATCTGGTCTCTCAAGCGCGGAGGACACGACTACAACAAGATCTACGCCGCATACAAAGCCGCAACCAGCCACAAGGGGCAGCCGACGGTAATCATTGCCAAGACCATCAAGGGCTACGGCCTGGGCAAGAGCTTCGAGGGTCGCAACGCTACCCACCAAATGAAGAAGCTAAAGCTTGCTGACCTAAAGCAGTTCAGGGACGAGATGAGAGTTCCAATCTCCGATGCCCAACTTGAGGCAGATCCCTACATGCCTCCATACTTCATGCCCGAAAGTTCCTCCCCGGAGCTTCAGTACATGCACGAGCGCAGAAAGCAGCTTGGTGGCTATCTTCCAGAGCGAAGGAGCAAGTACGTTGACTTCAAGCTCCCGGAGGACAGCGCTTACGACGTCCCGCGAAAGGGATCGGGCAACCAGGAAGTTGCCACCACGATGGCCTTTGTCAGGATGCTCAAGGACCTACTTCGCTCAGAGGGAACGGGCGAGCGCATCCAGCTAATCATCCCGGATGAGGCGAGGACCTTTGGAATGGACGCCTTCTTCCCAACCTCCAAGATCTACAACCCCAATGGCATGAAGTACATCTCGGTGGATAGAGAGCTACTACTGAACTACAAGGAGAGCGAGGCCGGACAGATCCTTCACACCGGCATTAACGAAGCGGGCTCGGTGGCAGCGTTCACCGCGTCAGGCTCCTCGTATTCAACTCATGGCCAGCCAATTATCCCGATCTACGTTTTCTACTCGATGTTTGGTTTCCAGCGCACGGCGGACTCGTTGTGGCTGGCGGGAGACCAGATGGTTCGTGGATTCTTGATTGGTGCCACAGCCGGTAGAACGACCCTAACCGGTGAGGGACTCCAGCACGCTGACGGTCACTCGCCCATCATCGCCTACACGAACCCCGCAGTTATTAGCTACGACGCCGCATACGGCTATGAGATTGCCCACATCGTCAAGGCAGGTTTTGAGCGGATGTATGGAGGCAAGCATGAGGATCCGAACGTCATGTATTACCTCACCGTTTACAACGAGCCCATGCTGCAGCCTGCCGAGCCAGAGAACCTCGACGTAGATGGTGTGCTCAGGGGTATCTACAAGCTCAGTAGCTCAAATGCAGCGGGACACAAGGTTCAACTGTTGGCTTCCGGCGTAGCTGTCCCCTGGGCAATCGAGGCTCAGCAGCTGCTCGCCGAGTACGGGGTTGCCGCCGACATCTGGTCGGTCACAAGCTGGGGCGAACTTCGCAAGGATGGCTTGAGAGCCGATGAGCAGCGCTTCTTGTATCCAGATCAGGATGCTCCGATGCCATACCTGACTCAAAAGCTCGCAGACGCCGATGGGCCATTCCTGGGCGTGAGCGACTACACCCACTCGCTCCCAGACATGATTCGACCTTGGGTTCCCGGAAACTTTGCAACCCTAGGTGCCGATGGCTTTGGCTTCTCAGATACCAGGCCTGCCGCAAGACGCTTCTTCAAGATCGATGGACCTTCTATCGCCGTAAGGGCACTCGAGCAATTGGTGGCGCAAGGCAAGTTGGATGCCAGCATCCCGCAGCAAGCGATCGACAAATTCAAGCTTCACGATGTCTCAGCGGGCACCAGCGGATCGGCCGGTGGTGACGCCTAAGCACCTTCCATGGCTTAGATCCATTGCTGGTGACCTGGCAACGGCGACACTCTCTCGTCTCGAGGAAACACTCCCCTGGTATTCGCAGATGCCTCCGGCACGCAGGGCAGCGGTTGGGTCCGTAGCACAGAGCGGAATCACCAGCTTCATCCAGTGGTATGAAGACCCAGGCTCTCAGCCTTGGGTGGCGGCAGATGTTTTCGCCGGTGCCCCCAGAGAGCTACTTAGGTCTATCTCCCTCCAAGAGACGCTGCAACTAATCCACGTGGTTGTAGAAATGGTTGAGGAGAGAGTTGTCTCGGAGCACCCAGATTTGCGAGAGGCCGTGCTTCGCTACTCGAGGGACATTGCCTTTAGTGCAGCCGATGTCTATGCCCGCGCGGCAGAGGCAAGGGGCCTGTGGGATGCACGGCTAGAAGCACTGGTGGTGGACAGCATCATCAGCGGAGAGACTTCACAGGAAATCAACTCCCGTGTCGCCGCACTTGGCTGGCGAGCTGATGGACAGGTCGCGGTTTTGTTAGGTACCACCCCCGAGACACCAGATCCTGACAACATGCGCAAGATAGCGCGCAAATCCCAGGCCGACGTCCTGCTCGGGATCCAAGGCCGCAGACAAGTAGCGGTAATTGGCCTACCTGAAATTGTTAGCAAACCCGCAACAGCTATCACCAAGGTCGCTCAGTCGCTGAGCGAGAGCTTCGGTCTTGGTCCGCTCATTCTCGGCCCGGTGGTCAACACTGTCTCCGACGCACCAAGGTCAGCGAGGGCGGCACTATCCGCCAACTCCGTTGCAGCGAGTCGGGAGGTCTCCTCAAGACCGATGCAGGCGGATGACCTTCTGCCAGAGCGAGCGTTGGCAGGCGATCTGTTGGCAAAGCAAACACTGATTGCGAATTATTACCTTCCTCTGGCCGAGAACTCGAGAGAGCTATTGCACACCCTAAGAAACTACTTCGAGCAGGGCGGATCGCTGGAAGCAACCTCAAAGGCCCTTTACGTTCATGCCAACACCGTTAGATACCGTCTCAAGAGAATTCAGGAACTCCTGGGTGAAGATATGACGGACCCTCGCACCAGTTTCGTAGCTCAAGTAGCACTCTCACTGGGCTTGATAAGCGACGCTGAAAACGGAATAAGGAGGGATTGATGCTCATTATTGCCTGCCCGGGTCAGGGCTCACAGACCCCTGGCTTTCTCTCACCCTGGCTTGAGGCCTATGCGCAACTCGAGGCCACCCTCACCTCCTTGGGAGAAGCTTGTGGTGCTGATCTCGTTCGTCTCGGCACCACTGCAGAGGAAGAGGAGATCAAGGACACAGCTAACGCGCAAAGGCTGATAGTCGGGAGTGCTCTTGCTGTCTACAGAGCAGTTTTTGCTGGGAAGAAGGTTGACGGCGTACTCGGCCACTCTGTTGGTGAGTATGCGGCAGCTGCGATAGCTGGAGTAATTGGCGACAACGATGCGATGCAGCTTGTTGCCAGGCGCGCAGATGCGATGGCCGAGGCCGCCGCCAAGACACCAAATTCAATGGCTGCTGTATTAGGCGGTGAAGAGGCTGATGTCCTCACAGCAATACGGCAGCTTGAACTCGAGCCAGCAAACTTCAATGGTTCGGGTCAGATTGTGGCAGCCGGAGCTAAAGCCGCTATCCAGAGGCTAGTAGAGAACCCTCCGGAAAAAGCCAGAGTAATTGAGCTGAAGGTTGCCGGCGCGTTCCACACCAGCTTCATGGAGTCGGCGAAGGAGCCTGTAGCTGAGGTAGCCGAGGGTTTTTCCGCAAAGGACCCAGAAATCAAGCTTTGGTCAAATGTTGACGGAGCACAGGTGCAGGATGGAACTGCGTTTCTTTCCTCTCTTGTGAGCCAGATTGCAAGCCCTGTGCGCTGGGATAAGTGCATGGCATCACTTAGCGGCCTTAGCGCCACAGTGGTTGAGCTTCCGCCAGCTGGAGCCCTCACGGGACTTATAAAACGAGGGGTTTTAGATGCGACTGCGATAGCCTTGAAAACTCCAGCTGATGTTGAGAAGGTGCCTAACTCTTGAAGAGCCTGAAGCAAAACGATCCAGTTCAGTACTCGAGGATTTACTCCCTTGGTGCTTCTAGAGGAAGCTCGGCGGTTACCAACGACGAGATTGCTGGCCCAATCGAATCTTCCGATGAGTGGATCAGGCAACGCACTGGCATTGTTACTCGCGTTCGAGCACCTGAGGGTCAGAGCCTCATGGACATGGCCGTTGAGGCTTCCAAGGAGGCCATCGAAAAATCAGGCATCGACCCAAGTGAGATTGACGCTGTCATACTCGCGACAATCAGCTTTCCCTATGCAACCCCATCGGGGGCAACCATGCTTGCCGCTGAGGTGGGAGCTGGAGATGCTGCGGCCTATGACATCAGTGCGGCATGTGCTGGGTACTGCTATGGAATTGCCCAGGCAGATGCCCTAATTCGCTCGGGCAACTCAAAATACGTTCTAGTTGTTGGTGGGGAAAAGCTTTCAGACTTCATTTCGCCGACCGACCGCTCTATTAGCTTCCTCCTGGGAGATGGAGCGGGCGCCGCAATCGTCGGCCCTAGTGACCACCCCGGTATCTCCAAGACGGTCTGGGGATCAGATGGTGCTAACTGGGACAAGGTTGGAATGACAGGATCCATCCTCGACTTCCGCGATGGTAAGACAGAGTGGCCAACCCTGGTCCAAGAGGGTCAACCCGTTTTTCGCTGGGCGGTCTGGGAGATGGTGAAGGTCGCGAAGGAGGCCCTGGAAGCCTCCGGACTTGCACCAGAGGATCTCTCCGCTCTGGTGACCCACCAGGCAAACATGCGGATCATCGATGAATTTGCAAAGCAGCTCGAGCTCCCAGAATCAGTTGTTGTTGCGAAGGACATCGTCGAAACTGGCAATACCTCCGCTGCATCAATACCGCTTGCCATGCACCGACTACTGGCAGAAGGCAAGGTCAAATCAGGCGGATATGCCCTAGAAATTGGTTTTGGCGCAGGGCTTGCCTATGCGGCTCAAGTTGTAGAACTCCCATAAAATAAAGCGATAATCAACGACACAATTAGGAGAAAATCATGGCTCTATCTGAACAGGATGTACTTGCAGGACTTGCAGAGCTGGTGAACGATGAGACTGGCATGGCAGCAGATGCAGTTCAGATGGAGAAGTCCTTCACCGATGATTTGGACATCGACTCAATCTCAATGATGACGATCGTTGTCAATGCCGAGGACAAGTTCGGCGTAAAGATTCCAGACGAGGAAGTCAAAAACCTCATCACCGTTGCTGACGCGGTCAACTTCATTACCTCAAACCAGGGATAACCTTGCGCAGAGTTGTCGTTACAGGGATTGGGGCAACCACTCCCCTAGCCGGCAACGCCACTGAAAGCTGGAAATCCCTGCTCGAGGGCAAATCGGGCATCTCCACCCTGGAGCAGGAGTGGGTCGCAAGACACGAGCTACCTGTGACATTTGCAGCCCAAGCCAAAGTAGCGGCCTCAGAAGTTCTGACTCCGCAGGAGGCCAAACGCCTAGACCCCTCATCTCAGTTCGCTCTAATCTCTGCCCGCGAAGCCTGGGCCGATGCCGGTGAGCCAGCGGTAGAGCCGGAGCGACTGGCTGTCGACTTTGCTACCGGGATTGGTGGAGTCTGGACGCTACTTGATGCCTACGACGCTCTAAACGAGCGCGGACCGAGGCGAGTGCTTCCAATGACCGTACCCATGCTTATGCCGAATGGACCAGCCGCAGCGGTAGGTATGGCACTTGGTGCTCGCGCTGGCGTTAGGACAGCCGTCTCGGCCTGTGCGTCTGGAAACGAGTCGATTGCAAATGCCTTCCACCGAATCCAACTCGGTGAAGCCGATGTCGTGGTAGCTGGTGGTGCTGAGGCTGCTATTCATCCACTACCAATTGCAGCATTCGCTGCAATGCAGGCGCTCAGTAAGCGCAACGACGACCCACAAGCAGCCTCTCGGCCCTATGACGTTGGACGCGACGGCTTCGTGATGGGAGAAGGTGCAGGAGCACTAGTTCTTGAGGAATACGAGAGCGCTAAAGCACGTGGTGCCAAGATCTACTGCGAAATAGTGGGCGGCTCTGTTACGTCCGACTCCTATCACATCACCGCCCCCGACCCAGAAGGGTCAGGAGCCGCAAGGGCAATGCTTGCCGCCTTGGAACAGGCAGATGCCAAGCCCGAGGACGTGGAGCATGTCAACGCCCACGCAACCTCAACGCCTGTGGGAGACATTGCTGAATACACAGCTCTTGAGAGAGTTTTTGGATCTCACGCCCAAAACTTGATTGTCACGGCTACTAAGAGCTCGACAGGACACCTTCTCGGAGGTGCTGGCGCTGTTGAGGCTGTCTTCACAATTCTTGCGCTTCGGGAGCAGACCTCTCCGGGAACTCTGAATCTAGATGATCAAGATCCAGCTATCCCGCTGAATGTTCCAAGAAAACCCCACTCGCTATCGAGAAGAGACGCGGTTGCGATCAGTAATAGCTTCGGCTTCGGCGGACACAACGCCGTCCTCGCCTTTAGAAACGTTTAAACCGCTCTAGGAAGCTGCCTGACCCTAGCGCTGGCCATGCGATAAGGCTCTAGCAAGTCAAGCCATGCGGTCCCGGTTGCAACCCTCAAAAGCCTCTCAAGCTCTTTGTGGTTGCCTTCTGACTCACGAATAAGCCTCTCAAGCTGTCCGATTCGGATCACAATCTCTCCGCTTGAGTCAATTGCAAGTCGCTTTAGCCCAAGGCCTGGATGCCCAAGGATTAGGCAGGGCTCTTTGGAACTCTGGTAAATCTCGAAAACAACGCCGAGTTTTCTAAGTAGCGAGCACAGGTGAGCAACTTGGCCGTCAGACAGCGAGGCCTGGAACCTGGCTTGAAGGGTGCCAGGGGTATGGGGCTGCGGCTTCCAATTGGGGCTTAGCTGATGCTGGGAGAGGAAGTTTTGGACGTCAAAGGTTGCGCTCTTAGGTGCGCAAAGCAACCAGATGTCAGTTACAGACATCACTACCTCCGATCCAGAGTCGTCTTCCCCTACGTTCTGAATCGGTGAGATGAGGCTAGTTCAGTTCAAAGCCTGTTGTCAAAAGCTATCTCGTGCTCGCTCCTGAGCTGAAACTTCACGAACGTCGCTAAGCCGCCTAAGACTAGAGAGGGGATTTGACATTCTGAAGTTGCCTTTTAATTTCTCCTGGTTTTTATCCATGAAGCTCCAATACCCGGCAGTAAAGGGGCAAGCGTCCTCGCCGAGTCTCTTCTTGGGGTCAAATGGGCAATCGCCACAGTAGTTACTCATCCTGTTGATGTAGGCGCCGCCTGCCGCATAGGGCTTTGTAGACATCGCTCCCCCATCCGCGTAGAGAGTCATGCCAATTACGTTTGCTGGCATTACCCAGGGAGTTCCGTCGACGAACGCATCGATGAACCAGTCGTTGGTCTGCTTTGGATCGTAGCCACGCTGCAGCGAGTGATTCCCAAGCACCATTAGCCTCTGGATGTGGTGTGCCCAACCGTAGTTGCGAACGTTAGCTACTGCGTCACTTAAGCACTTTGCGCTGAGCTTCTCTGGCTGCAAGCCTGAGAGCCACTCGGGAAGCGCCTGGTCCGCATTTAGGTGGTTCTGGCGTTCGTACTCCTCACCAAACTGCCAGTAGAGGTGAAAGACATAGTCCCTCCAGCCAACAATCTGTCTTATGAAGCCTTCAACGCTAGAAAGCCGCGCCTTACCTTCTTGGTAGGCCCTCTCCGCCCTTCCAACCACATCAATTGGGTCTAGTAGTCCTATGTTCATGGGCACCGACAGAAGCGAATGGGCCATCGTCCAGTCTCTTTGATCCATTGCGTCCTCATAAGGCCCGAAGAGATCGAGCCGGTGCTCGATGAAGTGATCAAGGGCTTCCTGAGCCTCTTTCTCAGAGGCCGCAAACTGTCTGGGGCCGTCAATGCCTAAGAACCTAACGCCTGAGCGCTCTAAGGCCTCCAAGGTCTCTCTGACCTCCTCATCGAGATCATCTTCTTGTGGTACCCAGTGTCCCTTGACTCCAAGTTTCTCTTTTGGAGGGGGCAAGCGGTTCTCTGCATCAAAATTCCACGAGCCGCCTGAGGGGTGTTCTCCGTCCATCAACAAGTTGAGTCTCTTGCGCGATTGACGATAAAAGTCTTCAAGCTTTAGCTTCTTCCCCGCCGAGTAGCTTTCCCAGTCGGCTTCGCTTGAGCAAAACCCCCTTGTTTGCGACAGTTCAAGACCAAGAGACTGAGCCAGACTCAGCATTGGCCTCGTCGAGGGTTTGATGGCACGGGAGAGACCGGCGACTTTGGCTAGGTCTCTGTAGTTGTCCAGGCTCAAAAGCGTCACTCGGTCGTCCTTGGCTCTGCTTCGCAAAGCATAGAGAATCAGATGCGCCTTTTGGCGATGATAGGGACGCTTCTGGAACTGAGACAGTACCTCTGGGAGCAAGATCTCACCGCCGAGGTCAAAATGTGACCCGAGTTGGTCTGGAAATAACAGCTGCAATGGGCCACCACCTATACACTTCAGACAACCATCATGAGCAAGCTTTACTTCCGCTACGGGGCGATGAACTCAGGCAAGAGCACCGCCTTACTGCAGGCCGCCTACAACTACGAGGAGCGCTCTCAGTATGTACTGCTTGCCAAGCCAGCAGTTGACTCAAAAGGCGACCGTAATGTTGTTAGCCGCCTTGGGGTAACACGGGAAGTTGACTTCCTCGTGGAGCCAAATGACGACCTGAGGGAGCTGTTCCAGCAGCACGCAGCTGATTTTGAGTCGCGAAACTCCCAACCAATCGCCTGTCTGCTCTTAGACGAAGCACAATTTCTAACTCCGGATCAGGTTGATCAAGCCCTTGAGATTGCGGTGCTTGATTCAGTGCCGGTCCTGGCCTACGGCATCAGAACTGACTTTCAGACCAAGTCTTTCCCAGGCTCGCGCAGGCTACTTGAGATTGCCCACAGCCTTGAAGAGCTCAAGACCATTTGCCGCTGCGGTAGAAAGGCAATGTTCAATGGACGGAAGCTCAACGGACAGTTCACTTTCGATGGTGAACAGGTGGCAATTGACGGGGATAAAGTCACCTACGAGTCCCTTTGTGCGACTTGCTATCTGGAGAAACTTAAGAGTTCCTAGATCTTCGCTGTTTACCGCTATGTGAAGTTAAAGTAACGATACCGTTACCTCCCACCCAGCCAACTGCGAGAGGTCTAACTTTGACTAAAGCGTCTAATCACTTCAGACCGAAGGGAAAGAGCGCTCAGTTTCTTGAAAGGGGAATTGATGAAGAAAGCAACACTATTTGTATCTGCTCTAGCTGTTGGAGCATTGGTACTTAGTGGTTGTGCGGCGGATGACTCAAGCGAGTCAACTGCTACTACGACCACAAACAACAACTCAAGCAGCACAACCGAAACCGCCGTTGAGACCGTCTCAATGCTGGAGGCTGTTCAGGCCGCTGGCACAGTTCGTTGTGGTACTCGCGACGCACTGCCTGGATTCGCCGTACTCGATGAGAGCGGAGAGCACGTAGGTTTCGACTCTGATTTCTGCCGCGTAATTGCAGCAGCAGTCCTGGGTGACGCTTCGGCAGTAGACATGGTTGACCTCGAGACAGCAGACCGCTTCACAGCGCTGCAGAACGGTTCCATCGATGTCCTAGTTCGAAACACCACCTGGACAGCAACTCGTGATGGTAGCGAAGCAGCTACCTTCCTGCAGCCAACGTTCTACGACGGCCAGGGCATGATGGTGGCATCCGACAGCGGTTACAGCTCAATCAACCAGATGAATGGTGCGGTTGTCTGTGTAGCTAAGGGAACCACCACAGAGGGCAACGCAGCCCTCGAGTCCTCCAGACTGGGCCTCGGTTGGGAAGTACGTGCATTCGATGAGGTTGACCTGATTCTTGAGGCCTTCCTCGCCGGACAGTGTGATGGTTGGTCCTCGGACGTAAGCCAGCTCACCGGTCTGCGCAGTGCATACCCAGATGGTGCAGCAGCGCTGACAATCCTTCCTGAGGTCTTCTCCAAGGAGCCTCTAGGACCTGCCGTTCTAGATGGCGACACCCACTGGGCACAGGTTGTCAACTGGGCAATCCTTGCAACCATCCAGGCCGAGGAGTTTGGCATCACAAGTGCAAACGTGGACAGCATCCGCAGCAGCACAACCGATGTTGGAATCCTTAGGTTCCTTGGTGCAGATGTGCCAACCAGTGACGGCTCTGCCGTTCTTGACCCAGGCCTAGGCCTGCCAACCGACTTCGCCTACCAGGTAGTCAAGCAGGTTGGAAACTACGGTGAGATCTTCGCGCGTCACTTGTCGCCGCTTGGTCTCGAGCGCGGTGTGAACTCACTTTGGACCGATGGCGGTCTGATGTACGCACCTCCTTACCGTTAATTCGCTAAGGTCAATTAGCAGAACATAGCGGTTCACTTGGGAGGGAGACTTAATTGAGCTCTCTCCCAAGTGCACCCGCTAAAGTCCCAATCTGGAGGGACGTGAGAGTCCTTAGATGGCTCTTCCAGATCGCAGTCCTAGCAGTAGTAGGCCTCATCATTTATTGGATTTGGGGCAACTACCAGACCAACATCGAAAGAAGCAGCGTCCAGACGGACCTGCGCTTTTTAGATAACCCCGCAAGCTTCACCATTCCCGGCAATGACTTTGACCAGAGCTCTCCCGTCAGAGCCGCATTCGTTCAGGGGTTTCTAAACACCATCCAGGTTGCCCTGGTTGGCATCTTCTTTGCCACAATTCTGGGAACCATTGTCGGCATCGCGAGACTCTCCAAAAATCTTGTTGTAAAGACCATCGCAGCCGCATACGTCGAGGTCATCAGAAACTTGCCGCTGCTTCTGCTTCTAACCTTCATGAACCTCGCGGTTGTCCTGCAGACGTTTCCTCGGATCGAAGATGCGTGGAAACCACTAGATCTTTTCGTCATCTCTAATAGAGGCCTCGCAATTCCTTGGTTTGAAGGAAGTGCGGGCCAGCTTTCACTTCTGGTATTGGCCGGCATCGTCCTCGCGGTTATTGTCGTCCGGCTCGAAAGAGCAAGAGCAGACAAGGTTGGTAGACCTTCTCGCGCTCTATTGCTTGGCACCCTGGCGCTGGCGATCGTGCCCGTAGTCGGATGGATAACTCTCGGCTATACCTGGACTCTTCCTTTTGTTGATGGAAGAGGAACCTCAGGGGGTCTCAGGCTTGACCCGTCATTCTTCGCGCTAATCGTTGCCTTGGTTGTTTACACCAGTAGCCACATTGCCGAGATAGTCAGAGGCTCTATCCTTGCTGTCCCCCGGGGTCAGGGCGAGGCCGCAGATGCCTTGGCACTAAGCAACTCCCAAAAGATGCGCATCATCATCTTGCCTCAGGCTTTCAGGGTCGCCATGCCAGCTCTGGGAAACCAATACCTCAACCTGATCAAAAACTCATCGCTGGGCGCAACCATCAGCTACTTTGAGCTGACGCAGATCGCCCAAATCACGGTAGGTAATGGCTCTCCCGCTGTGCCCGCATTCACTCTAACTTTGCTCGTTTACCTCGCAATTTCGCTCTTCACATCGCTGTTTGTGAACTACTTCAACCGCAGATTGGCTTTGGTGGAGCGATGATTACCTGGCTAAGGCGAAACCTATTTAGGACCTGGTGGGACTCCATCATGACAGTAGTCTTCGGCTATGTCGGGCTCTGGGTGATCTGGACGGTTATCGAGTTTGTTTTTGTAACTGGCCGCTGGGAAATCATCCAGGTGAACCTAAAGCTACTTTTGGTGGGAAGGTTCCCGGATGAATTGATGTGGCTAGTTGGGGCCTCACTTACAGCCCTCGCTTTCTGGGTTGCCGCTGTCGCCGGTGGCTCGAAGATTGACCTAAACAATGTGCAGACCATCCCGCAGCGGCTCTTTGACTACACCAGGCGGTTTGGCCTGATTGTGGCACTTGCCGCACTGCTAATTTTTCTGGCTGCTGACATCGCTGCTCTTCTACTGGCATTCCAGGTACTTGGCGCAGTAGTCGTTGGAAGACTAGTTGGCCTAGCTCGTCGCAAGGTGAGTGTGCTCGGGGCAATCCCAAGCATTATCTGGCACCCCATGTTGGGCTCTCCCGCTATTGCTCTAGTGCTTGTGACCCTGATGGAGTCCACCCTCGAAGAGTGGGGCGGTTTCCTAATCAATTTCTACATGGCAATCATCAGCATTGTTCTGTGCTTCCCGCTCGGAGTCCTCTTGGCACTGGGTCGCCGGTCCTCGTTCCCCATTATTCGACTTGTAACAACTACCTACATAGAACTAATTCGAGGAGCTCCGCTATTCGTGCTTCTCTTGCTGGCAGGTGTTGCCCTGGAATTCTTCATCCCGCCTTCCATTGCTCCTGACGCCATTTTCAGAGGCGTAACGGTGTTCACCCTCTTCACTGCCGCTTACCTGGCAGAGATTGTGCGTGGTGGCCTCCAGTCAATTCCTAAGGGGCAGACTGAGGCCGGTAAGGCGCTTGGTCTCAGCACCACAAAGATCACCTATCTGATCACCATGCCGCAGGCTCTAAGGAACGTGATTCCTGCCCAGATTGGACAGTTCATTTCGCTATTCAAAGACACCACATTGGCTGGTGCGGCACTAAACATTCTTGATGTTCTAAATGTTGGAACAGCAATCACCAAACAACAGGACTTTTTGGGACAGGGCCTCATCTATGAGGCGCTGGCTTTCGTGGCCCTGTTGTTCTGGGTTGGCTCCTACGTCATGAGCCGAGAGAGTCAAAGACTAGAAAAAAGACTGGGAGTAGGTGTGCGATGAGCAGCGAGGTATTCAAGGACGCAACCAGGATGTCGGGTGGTCGAGCTAGCGATGAGGCCATTGTCGCTATGGAAGGCGTCTACAAGCGCTTCAAGGAATTTGAGGCGCTAAAGAACATCAACTTCCAGGTCGGTAAGCAGGAGGTTGTGGTTGTCATCGGGCCCTCAGGTTCCGGTAAGTCGACTCTGATCCGCTGCATTAATCGCCTCGAGGAGCATGACGATGGTCGGATCATTGTTGACGGGACAGAGCTCACCACAGATGTCCGCAACATTCAGGAGATTCGAAAAGAGACCGGCATGGTTTTCCAGAGCTTCAATCTCTTCCCCCACCTCACCGTCCTTGCCAACATCGCACTTGCGCCAAGGCAGGTCAGGGGCATGCCCAAATCTGAAGCCGAGGCTCTTGCAAGAGAGCTCCTAGAGAGAGTGAAGATTCCAGAGCAGGCTGACAAGTTCCCCGCGCAACTCTCGGGAGGCCAGCAACAGCGTGTTGCTATCGCCCGTTCACTTGCCATGAAGCCCAAGGTAATGCTGTTCGATGAGCCAACTTCCGCTCTTGATCCAGAGATGATCAACGAGGTTTTAGACGCCATAAAGCAACTTGCTCAAGAGGGCATGACAATGGTTGTCGTAACCCACGAGATGGGCTTTGCCAAAGAGGTTGCCGACCGCGTTGTGTTTATGGCAGATGGCGAAATAGTCGAGGTTGGCACACCATCAGAGATATTCGACAATCCAAAAGAGGAAAGAACCCAAAAGTTCCTAGCCCAGATTCTCTAGTCCTGGAATAGCACCATTGTTGACTGATTTCCAACACTTGCAGTGCCTGTTGCCTTGCCAAGAGTCTTAGTCCCAGCCTTGTCGACCTGGACAGCTACGTTCCATTCACCTGTAGGTAGGTTCACCGAGACTGCGGCCTCGCCTGGATTGTGAATGACTACTATCTTGGACCAAGAGTCTCCCGCGGCCTTGCCATCTAGTTCATATGCGATGACGCTGGTAGGGCCAAAGAATTCAAGATTGCGTTTGACCGCACTGGATGTGCGCATGCGGAAGGCAGGATGCTCCTTCCGCAGCTCAATCAATCCCTTGAAGTAGTCAACCGAGACCTGGTGCTTTGCCCGCTCTGCCCACCGCAAGGCATTAGTGGAGTCTGGAGACTTGTAGCTATTCTCATCGCCATCCTTACTCCGCTCAAACTCCTGTCCGGCGTGAATGAAGGCAACCCCCTGAGCCAATAGCGCAATGGAACTTGCGAATCGGTGAATCCGGCTCAGATCTTCCTCGGAAGCCCCTGGAACGCTCGCCGTGAGCTTGTCGTGCAGAGTCAGATTGTCATGGGCCTCAACGTAACTAACGGACTGAGAGGGTGCTGTCTCACCCCATTGACCACCGATGCCTCCCCCGTAGTTGATCTGCCCGACGATGCCTTCCATAACTTGGGTCCGAGCCGAAGTTTTGCCGGTCGCCCAGCCGTTATCGCTCGAGTTGAAGACGGAGCCCTTGATGCCATCTCTGATTCCGTCGTTGAAGTGAGAGATTCCAGGCATCTGGTAGGCGTTGAGCTGGTTGGCCTTTAGCTCAGAGTCAAGAATGTTACCCATGTTCCAGCCCTCACCAATGATGATGAAGGTGGGATCAATCTTGGTCATTTCTGCGCGTATTTGATTCATGGTCTCAACATCATGAATACCCATGAGGTCAAAGCGGAACCCGCCCAGTCCATACTCCTTTGCCCAATAGGTTGCACTTTCAACAATGAACTTTTGAACCATTGACCGCTCAGAGGCGACTTCACTGCCAACTCCGGTGCCATTGGCCCAGCTGCCGTCTGGGTTGGTGCGGAAGTAGTAGCCGGGAACAATCTTCTGGAAGCTGTGCGTGGTGACGTCATAGACGTGGTTATAGACGACGTCCATGATTACTCTTATGCCCCGCTCGTTGAGGTATTTGATGGCCGTCTTCAGCTCCAGAATCCTGTTCACCGGATCGTAGGGGTCAGTTGAGTAGCTTCCTTCTGGAACGTTGTAATTGAGCGGATCGTAGCCCCAGTTGAACTGATCATTTCTGGTCTCGTCAATAGAGGCATAGTCATAAATCGGAATTAGCTGTAGGTGGGTGATCCCCATCTCCGCAATGGCATCGATTCCGGTCGGGTTTTGGGCTGTGCCCGTGCCCTCCTCGGTCAGGGACACAAACTTTCCAGGGTTACTAATGCCGCTGGCCTCATTCATGCCGAGGTCACGGACATGAAGCTCATAAATCACGGCGTCGGTGGGATTGCCACTAAACGGAGCCCGTTGGGCCCTCCAACCAACTGGGTTAGTGCGGGCAAGGTCAACAATCACACCGCGCTGGCCATTTATTGCAGCCGCATAAACATAAGGGTCGACTGCCTCCGTCTTTTTGGTTCCAAAGAAGACCTCGTAGTTGTAAACAGTTAGATGCTGATCCCCCGATAGTCTGTGCTCCCAGGTGCCATTGCGACCACGAGTCATAGGGATTCGCATGTCAAGGCCACCCTCAGTGGACTTGTAGATAAGCAGGTTGACATCAGATGCCGTGGGAGCCCAAACCCTAAGGGTCGTTTCCGTCCGGGAGTAGATGGGGCCTAGCTCGCCGTCGAAGTGATAGAGCTCAGCAAATGCCTCTGAACCAAAAACTCTTCCCGGAACCAGCGCCCTTAAGCCAAAGTACTCGCTCGCAAGTTGGTAGCTTTGCCCCAGATCAAGGTCCTCCTCGAGGGTAATCACCAGTTCGGAGGAAACAGGGTTCACAAACTTGGAGCTCAGGGTTCCCGGTAGGACAGCCCCCTCTTGCGAAACTACATAGATATAGCCCTCAGCTACCGAAGCAGTGTCAACCTTCTCATTGGTCGTGATGCTTATTTCACGCAGCGAGTCAATGCTTGCACCCAGGAACTTAGGGCCGGTTTCCGGCTCCTGATAGTAAATTTCCGACTCCCCCTGAATCAGCCAAATTTCGGCAACACCATCAGCGTCAAACTCAGTTACAAAACGATCCTCAGGGACATCCTTTGCCCAATCGTTGGTGCGGACAATAATTCCAACCGTGCCGACATCGGCGGTTCCTGGAACTGTTGCCCTTGCGACGACACCGAATTCGTCTTCCTCGGTGAACTCATAGACGGCTCCCTCAGCTCCCTCAGGCCAAAGCCAAAGGTTCCAGGGGTCATACTCACCGTCGTAGCGGAGATAATGAACAACGAGCGTCTTGTCTTGTGTGAGCTCGGTCGTTGTGTCACTGGACTGAGTCGGAGTAGGTGTTGCAGAGGTGACCGGTGTCGGTGAGGCGCAGGCAGTCAATAAGACCAGAACTAATCCAACAAACCCGATAGACCTAAGTGTTCTAAGCATGCCTCTCCCCTTTGAGACTCTCCAAGTGAACGTGGGGCGTGCGGGACTTGAACCCGCGACCGACGGATTATGAGTCCGCTGCTCTAACCAGCTGAGCTAACGCCCCCAGCCTGCACTCGAGTTTACCCGCCTCCAGAGGCGTTTCTTGGAACCCCTAGAGAAGGTTAGGTATCTTCTGCTCCGCTGCGAGGTTGGCCCTTCGGAATACAAGAGTCACAGCCGTCGAAATCAAGACGATGAACAGCGAGTAAAGCGCAGGAACCAAAAGGATCTGGTCAATACCTGGGTTATCGATGTAAACGGCAATGATTACGGCAATCGCCAGCGGACCATTGTTAATGCCAGTCTCAAGGGCGACTGTTCGAGCATTCATTGGATGCATCTTGAATAGCTTCGTTAGGTAGTAAGCGGCAGTGATGCCAACCAGGCCCATGCCGATAGCAACCGCGTACGTTGGCCACTCGGTAGTCATGAGCAGCTGCCAGTTACGTGGAACCCAAACGATGATTAGGAACGGAATGAACAGCAGTCCAAGCGCACCACCAATTAGCTCTAGAACAGCTCCGATGTTTGCACTGAGCCTGCGAAGGAACATTCCTAGGGCAACCGGCACGATAAGACCAAAGATAACCAGTGCCAGCTCGCTGAACTCAATACTTAGTGACTCGTCGAGCCCTAGGAAGTTTGAGTAGATGAACAGTGCTGCTGGAGTCATGATGAATGCCCAGAGGGTCGAATTCACCGTCATGGTGACGCTGAGTGCCAGGTTACCCTTCGAGAAGTAGGTAAAGAGGTTTGAGGTGGTACCCGCCGGTACGCTACCCATGATCAAAGCCCCGAGTGCAACGAGCATGATGCCCTCGACAGAAGAGAACGGCAGCAGCACCGAGATGATTAGTAGGTAGGTCACCAGCGGCATGATGCCAAACTGAGTTACCCAGCCAATGATCAAGCCCCACGGGCGCCTCAGAGCCAACCCAAAGTCCTTCGGAGTAAGTCCTGCACCTAGGCCAAACATGATTGTTACGACGAAGATGCGAAGTAGCAGCTCCTCAAATTCGTTGACAACGGTTGCCGCATTTGCCTCTTCGGCCGCCAGGATCATCAGTTCTCTCATGGCTATGCTCCCTTGCTTGTGTCGCTGGATGAGGATGCGGTGGCGAGTGCCCCGTCCCTTAGTTCTCTGCGGAGAATCTTGCCGATTGGGCTCTTGGGTAGCTCGTCAACAAAAGTAACCATTGATGGCACCTTGTAGGCAGCCATGTGCTCCCTGCAGTAGGCAATAATCTCTTCCCTCGAAGGCTCTTGGAGAGACGAAACGACGAAGGCCGCAACCTTCTCACCGCTCTTCTCGTCAGGTATTCCAATGACACCCACTTCGGTAACACCATCCATGGCCGCAATGGTCTCTTCGATTTGGTTTGGATAAACGTTGAAACCGCTGACCAAAATCATGTCCTTCTTGCGGTCGACGATGGTGAAGTATCCGTCCTCGTCCATCTCTCCGATGTCTCCGGTGTGGAGCCAACCGTCGACAACAGTGGACTTGGTCTCGTCTTCTCTTTGCCAGTAGCCCTTCATGATCTGAGGGCCCTTGGCCACAAGTTCTCCGGCTTCGCCCTGCTTCACTGGCTTTCCGTTTTCATCAACACAGCGCATGAGTGTCGATGGAACCGGGATGCCAATAGAGCCAATTTTCACCTTTCCACCTAGTGGGTTAAAGGAAATAACTGGCGAAGATTCGGTAAGACCGTAACCCTCAACAATTGGAGTTCCGGTTACCTCTTGCCACTTCGTGGCTACCGATTCGTGCAGCGCCATGCCGCCTGCGGCCGAGGCCACAAGATGCTTGGGTGGCCGATCTGTGAACCAACGTTCGTTTAGTAGCGCGTTGAACAAGGTGTTCACTCCGCTCAGCCATGTCACCTTGTAGTTCTCGAATGCTCTCTTGAGGTTTGATGGTGGCCTTGGAGATGGGACAAGAATGTTTCTCGCGCCGACGTAGTAGAAACCCAGCAGGTTTACGGTGAAGGCGAAGATGTGGTACAGCGGCAGGGCGGTCAGGACGATCTCCTTACCCTCCTGGATGTACTTGCCATTCATCTGAAGCATCTGAATCGTGTTAGAAACCAGGTTGCCGTGGGTCAACATCGCACCCTTTGAGACTCCTGTCGTTCCTCCCGTGTACTGCAAAGCTGCAAGAGAGTCCCGTCCAATCCCTTCTAGATAATCCTTGCCTGAAGCCTGGGCCTTGCCCTTAGCTAGTGCGTCTTTGAAAAGCGTGTGAGAGACCTCTACTGGTGGCAGCGACCGACTCCAATAGCGCTGAACCCCCCTGATGACCTTCCCTACAACCACTGGGAAGAATTCTGAGATCTTTACCGTAACCACGGTCTCGATGTTGGTCTTGCCAATTACCTCTGGAAGCCTGTCAGCAAACATGTCTATGACAACCAGTGCCTTGGCGCCCGAGTCACGGAACTGGTGGACCATCTCGGGTGCCGTGTAGAGGGGGTTGGTGTTTACAATCACGCAACCGGCTTTGAGAATTCCGAAAGCCACAACCGGATAACTCAGACAGTTGGGCATTTGAACGGCGACCCTGTCACCCTGCTCGAGACCAAGCTCTTCACGTAGGTAAGCGGCGAAATGGTTGGAGAGCTCATCAACCTTTTCGTAGGTCAAAGTGCCATTCATACCGTTGGGCATTACCTGGGTAAACGCTTTTTGACCGGAGTACTTTTTCGATGCCTCGCCCATAAGTGAGGGCAGGTGGTGGTGAGGAATCTCGGGTAGTTCCTTTGCCACCTCTTGTGGGTAGTGGTCAAGCCAGATTGCATCGGTCATGGACTCTCCTTCGTCGACTCGATACCACCGACGAAGCGCCGGCGTTGGAGTCTTCTATGAAGATAATAGGCAGAAAACACATTGCGCATTAGAGAAAGTTAGTTTTTCCCTAGCCTTGAGCTGGCGGTAACTAGCGGTCCCGCCGCTTTCTAAATTTCTTTGCCTGTCTCCTTACCTCAGCGCGCAGCTCACCGATCTGGCCCATAACGCCCTCTCGGACGTCAGAGAGCCGCTCTCGAGCCTCTTGCCCGAGGTCCTCTGCGCGTCGGCGAAGGCCAACGGCATCCTCTCTCCAGTCCTGCAAACGAGCACGAACGGAGTCGTTTAGGCGTCCAATTGGCAACATGTATGAGGGGCGGTTGTCGTCTGTCGTTGGCACGGCCTCTCCAACCCCCTGGTAGAGGTCTTCGAAGATCTTGAGCGTGCGCTCAATGTCGTGTGAACGAATTAGGTGCAGCGAATTTTCACTTAGCCTGGCAAGTTCCGCCTCATCTGCAGTGAGAACCCTTCTGAGCCTGTCTGCAAGTCGGTCCACATCTCCTGGAGGAAAAAGGTAGCCGTTGTCCCCATCGTGAACCAGGTGAGGAAGAGCCATGGCATCAGCACCAATCACCGGACGACCGCTAGCCATCGCCTCCATGGTCGCTATTGACTGAAGTTCGGCGATAGAAGGCATCACAAAGACCGTGCAGCGCTCGTAGATTCCCGGAAGCTCCTGATCACTCACGTGACCTAGGAAGTGAACTCGGTCTTCTATCCCAAGCTCACGTGCGAGCGCACCAAGACGCTGACGCTCTCCCCCATCTCCCACCAGCTCCACCTGGAGCTTCGGATGTTCGGTTAGCTTCGCAACCGCTCTTAGAAGGACGTCGATCTTCTTCTCGTCATCTAGACGACCCAGGAACAGGGCCACCGGGTTTGAGTTGTCGGTCGGTGTGTTGTTAGCAAATCTCGAAGCGTCGATACCACAGCTGATGGCTAGGACCCCGCTCACCTTTGCTGCGTCCTCCAGAAGTTCAGCTGCGCGCTTCGTGGGCGTTGTTAGCGCGTCCATCTTTCTTAGGATTCGACCTGCATCAGCCCAAATAATTTTCATTGCCAGCGGGTGCAGAAACCTAGGCAGTAAGGAATAGCGCATCAGGTTTTCAGGCATAACGTGATTCGTTGCTATTACCCTTAGTCGCTGCCTCCGCGCGGCCTGCAGGGCAAACCTGCCAACCATCAAGTGAGACTGAATATGGACCGCATGGGGTCGAACCTCTTCTAGGACCTTGGCAATCTTCCCAGTCATGCCCCAAGGTTCAGGCCAGCGCAGGGTTTTGTGCTGCGGGACCTTGTGAGAGCGGAGCCTGTGAACAATCATGTCCACTCCATCATGGTTTTCAATCCGTGGCCCCTCGGAAGTGTCAAAGGCGGGAGCAATGATGTGCACCTCGTGCCCCTTGCGAACTAGGCCACCCGCGAGACGTTCGGCAAACCTTGCGGCCCCGTTTATATCGGGTGCGAAGGTGTCACACGGAATAACGATCCGAAGTGAGCTGGCCATCTACTACCTATCCCCCGACAGTTGCGGGTGAACCTTTGAAAGCAGGAGGACGCCTGCTAAAGCAACGAACCCCGCAATGATAAACCCGATGATGTCAGCAAATTGAGCTTGAGAGGCCTCTCCCAGGATGATGATGGCTATCCCCACAGCAATTGCGGGGTCGATCACGGTGAGACCCGCAATAACCAAGTCCGGGGGCCCCGAAGCGTAGGCATTTTGCACGAACCAACCACCCAGGAAGGTAGCGCCAACCAAGGAGGCTGCGGCTAGGAGCGTTAAGAGATCAAAATCTGCCTGGTAGAGCCTTTGAATAACAACCTTGGCAAGTGACGCAACAAACCCGTAAAGCACGCCTGCTCCCGAGATGTAGGTAAGGGCACCAACCTGCCCCCTTGTGAAGGCAAAGCCAAACCCGAAAAGAAGCAGCAGTAAAAAGAGAATGCCGACTACCTGAAGCAGCTTTTCATTGCTCATCTCAACGTTGATTGCCGAGGAGGCTGCAAAGGTAACGAAGGAACCAACACCCAACATCGTCAGCGCAATCGCGGAGATGGTCTTCACGTCAAGCTTGATGCCGTAAATCCGAGCATTTAGTACAGAGGTAAGGATCAGTGCAATGGCACCAATGGGCTGCACGACGATGAGGGGGGCTAGGGCTAGGGCGCCGAGCTGAAAAAGAACTGCCAGCACCAAGAAAGTGGTTCCCGTTAGCCACCTAGGCCGCTTGATCAGATCAATGATCTGACGAATATGAAGCGAGCCAATTTTGGGCTGATCAGGGGCGTGGTGCTTGGTTACCGCATCGTTTTGAAACTGAGCTCCCAGAGACAAGAAAGCAGCCCCACAGATAGCGAGGAGAATGGCGAGTGCTCTTAGCAACTCAGGTGAAGACAAACTGACACTCCCGTCTGCAGAGCAGCCCTACAAGCCTAAACCACCGCAGTTTTTGATTGTAGATTTGAGCCATGACCGTCCTGCCAATCCGGATAACCGGAGAGCCTGTGCTTCACGACAGAGCCTTGGAGGTGCAAGAAATCACCTCTGAGATTAGAGAGCTAATCTCAGACATGTTTGACACCATGGACAAAGCTCCGGGCGTGGGTCTGGCTGCCCCCCAGGTTGGTGTTGGGTTGCGGATATTTGTTTTTGACTACGAGGTTGAAGACACGCGGTTTCGCGAAGTGGCAATAAACCCTGTGCTAGAGATTGAGCCCTACGACGAGGCTGACCCAGACGAGGATCTGGAGGTTGAGGGCTGTCTTTCAATCCCCGGCGAGAGATTCCCTCTAAAGCGCTCAGAAAGAGTCGTCCTCAAAGCCACGGATGAATCTGGGGGGCACTACGAGATCGCTGCTGAGGGCTGGCTGGCGAGAATCTTCCAACATGAGTTTGACCACCTAAATGGAACCCTCTACGCGGACAGGCTCATTGAGCCCTACCATTCAGAAGCTCTGGAGGTCATCGAAGAAAATGATTGGGGACTTTCGGGCAACAGCTGGATGCCCGGGATTGACTACTTAGAGCCCTAGAGCGCGCAATCCAGCCGCGACCAGTGCACCGGCCAATACCACCAAGATGTAGGGCGCTCGAATAGCTAGCAGAACAGCGGCAACTGCCAGCGCACCAAGCCTTGCATCAATCACAATTTCGCCCTCTGTGCTGAATCCCTGGATGGCCACCAAAGCAGCTAGCAGCGCGACAGTCACCCTGTCGGCAAAGCCTCTGAAGCGCTCGGTAATGAACCTCTCAGGCACAAGGTAACCGAGCAGCTTCCAGCTATAAACGGCGAGGGAGGCCAGGATGACCGTCAAAATCATCGCTTACCTCCAAACGGAATAAGTGCCACAGCGGCTGCCAGCAAAATTGGCACGCCAGATGGTAAGACGGGGGTCGTGATGATGGCAACGGCGGCGCCAAGGGCGGCCAGCTGCCACTGGTTTCTAAGCCTTGGCCACAACAACCCCAAGAAAGCTGCGGCTGCCGCGGCATCCAATCCAAATTCCTCAACCGAACCGATTAGATTCCCTGCCAGAGCACCAATCAGAGTGGCCGAGTTCCAGAACACAAACACCGCTACGCCTGTTGCCCAGTAACCAAACTTCTGATCCTTGGGCTCAATCTGAGCCGCAGAGACAGCGTTCGACTCGTCGATGGTGAGTTGCGCGGTTAGGACTTTGAATAGCCCCCTGGGGCCGAGAACAGTCGTGAGTCTCAGAGCGTAGAAGGAATTCCTGATACCCATGAGCCAGGCGCTAGTAATTGCGGTTATTGGAGCTCCACCAGCTGCCACAACACCGACAAATGCAAACTGCGAGGCACCAGAGAACATAAGCAGACTTAGCAGCATCACTGACAAGACATCGAGTCCTGCGGCAACGCCAATGGCGCCAAAGGAGATTCCATAGAGACCGGTTGCGAGTCCAACCGAGATTGAGGTGGAGAGAACCGCTCGATTCATTGTCACCTCTGAGAGTTTGCTCCCCGGCCTGGACTCGAACCAGGAACCCTTCGGTTAACAGCCGAATGCTCTGCCAATTGAGCTACCGAGGAATAAGCCCCTAGGGGCCTTAGAAACATTAGCAGAAAACTTCTCTAGCGCATAAGTGCTCGGCGCTCAGCCTCAAGGCTCATCAGCTGCCGCTGGATCTGCTCAATTTGATCACTGCTGGATGAGCCTTCGAGCCTCTTTAGAGCTGCCAGAAGATCGGTTTTCTCTCGGTTCAGTGTCTGCAACATCGCCCCGCTAACTATGCCTGCCGAGTACCGCTGAAGCTCCGATTCGTTTGCGACAGGAAGTGGTGCGAGAGCCAAGCTCCTCACCAAAGGCAAGAGTTCCTCACCAACGGTATGTGCCAGTGCATTTGCGAAATTCGCCTCGCTGAGCGACTGCGGATTTTGCAGGATGACATCAACGAGCTCCCTATGTTCTTTCTCGCTGAATCCTGCAGCCTGCATTCTCCTGAGCTGCTCAATTGAAAAAGCGGCAGGGTGCTGGACCAGGACCTGAAGGATCTGCTCCTCATGCTTTTGTTGCGGAGAGGCCGGCTGTTTTGCAGGTTCACTGGTTCGCATGGGCTCAACGCGCTCCCTAACCCCTGCCTGCTTGTTTCCGTTTACAAGGGCAGAGACATCGGCAACGTCAAGAGAAACCCAGTCCGCAAGCTGCCTGGTGTAGCCGCCGCGCAAAGCTGGGTCAACGATGTCTGCCACAACCGGAGCGGCGGCTCTTGCCGCTGCAACCCTCGAGTCAAGGTCTGTCATAGGGAACTGGCTAATCCGGTGACGAATTACAAACTCAAATAGCGGCTTCTTGCCGCCAAGCATCTCGGTTATGGCCTTATCCCCACGCTCTTTGCGAAGATCGGCAGGATCTAAGCCTTCGGGACCTGCAGCAACGAAGGTCAGGGCATTGAACTTGCTGCTGTCGCCATAGACCCGCAGGGCTGCTTTCTGCCCTGCAGCATCTGGGTCAAAGGTGAAGATGACGCTGGCTGGGTCGCTTGACTGCCCAAGAAGGCGATTTATGAGTCTGATGTGGTCCTCACCAAATGCCGTGCCACAGGTAGCGACAGCTGTTTGATGACCGGCAAGATGACAAGCCATGACATCGGTGTAGCCCTCGACAACTATGACCTCGCGCTTCTTTACTATCTCCTTGCGAGCCAGGTCCAGACCATAGAGGACGCCTGACTTGTGGTAGACGGGAGTCTCCGGAGTATTGAGGTATTTGGGACCCTCATCGTCGTCATAAAGCTTTCGAGCACCAAAGCCCAATACCTGCTCGTTCGCGTCCTTGATGGGCCAAAGCACCCGGCCGCGGAATCTGTCGTAACCACCTTTGTCGCTCTGCATTGCAAGGCCCACCGTGATCAAATCCTCAAGCTTGTGGCCCTTGGAGGTTAGGTGGTCAATCAGATTTCGCCACCCCTTTGGCGCATAGCCAATTCCAAAGGTTGCGGCAGAACTCGCATCAAAGCCGCGGGACACCAGAAACTCCCGCGCCTTAAGCGCCTCTTCTGAGGCCAGTTGCTCCTGATAGAAAGAGGCTGCCAGCTTGTTTAGTTCGAGAAGCTTCGAGCGGTTAGAGCTCTCTGGCGCGCCCTCTTCATAGGTGAGCTCGTAACCAACTTTTTGTGCGAGACGCTCTACCGCGTCCGTGAAACTGATGCTTTCAATCTCCTGCAGGAACTTATAAACATCGCCACCAACTCCGCAGCCAAAGCAGTGGTAGAACGCGGGGTTAGCTCTGACATTAAAGCTTGGAGTTTTCTCGCCATGAAAGGGGCAAAGCCCTTTGAAACTTCCAGAGCTTGCGGGCTTTAGCGATACATAGCCGCCAATTACCTCAACAATGTCGGCGCGCTCCTTGAGCTCTTCAATGTCGGAGGACTTTACCCGGGAAGCCATAGTTGAATCTTACGAGCGCAAGCGCTGGTGCATGGCAACCGCAATCGGATCGGTAAGGGATGCGACCTGATCGACAATCACTCTCTTACGCCCCTGATCAGACTCAGCCTTGTTCCAGGCTTCCAATGAAACAGAGTCGAGGTGCTCACTGCCTGATTCGTAGAGGACATCGGCAAGCTCCATAAGCAAGTTGCGCTGATCCTCGTAGTAGCCCTGGCGATCATCGCTGGTCATTACCTGAGATGCCACGATGCCCTTCAATACTGCTATCTCACTGCGAACCTTGGAAGGAATGATCACCCCAGCCCGGTAGCGAGTCAACGATGAGCGGGAAGCATTTTGGAGGATTGACTCACAGGTTCTTGACACGAACGAGCCAATCAAGTCGCTGGTTAGGTTCTTTAGTTGTGCCAGTGAGCGCGGGGATCCATCAAACTGTGTGAGCCAAAAGCTTGACTGCTGAAGAAGATCAAAGGCCTCCTCTAGTTGGACCTTGGCGAGCATGCCGCCTGACCACTTGCCAACCTCTTCAATCAGGGCCTCCGCAGAGGCCGGATCAGACATAACGGCCGGGTCGATAAAGCCCTCAACAACGGCGTCCTCGAAGTCGTGCACGGAGTAAGCAACATCGTCGGCGAAATCCATAATCTGGGCCTCGACACACTTTGCTCCATCCGGCGCCTCTTGGCGCATCCAATCAAAGACCTCAAGATCGTCGTCATAGACACCGAACTTGACCTGGTTGCCGTATTCGCTTGCCTGGTGGAGTTGCCAGGGGTACTTAGTGGCGGCGTCGAGAGATGCCCGGGTCAGATTTAGCCCTCGAGATACGCCTGAGTCATCGTAAATCTTTGTTTCAAGTCGTGTGAGGATTCTAAAAGTCTGGGCATTTCCCTCAAAACCTCCTATGTCAGCGGCCCAAAGGTTCAGCGCGGATTCACCATTATGGCCAAATGGCGGATGCCCAAGATCGTGTGCCAGACAGGCCATGTCAACGAGGTCTGGATCGACTCCGAGTGCGTTAGCCAGCTCTCTGCCAACCTGAGCAACCTCGAGCGAGTGTGTGAGGCGCGTTCTTGCAAAGTCTCCTGAGGATGGTGACAGCACCTGGGTCTTTGAGCTCAGTCGTCTAAAAGCGGCAGCGTGTAAAACCCTTGCCCGATCCCGGGCAAACTCCCCACGCCTCACCATTGACGACTTGGGCTGGGGAACGAATCTCTCCCGGTCGAAGTCGCTGTAGCCAGTCTCGATTGGCTGTTCCATCATCCCCCCGAGACCGAAAGCTCAGCCAGTTCAAGCTGGGAACGGTGGCTCTCGCTAAGCTCTTGCGAATCCAACCAGTTCTCCGGCAGTGAGCAACTCTTCACGCCCCCGAGCCTACCTCTGGGCCCCTCAGCCTCCTCGCCCGGATAGGGCGATGTGCGGTCTAGCTGGCCTAACAGCTCTGCGATCTCAGCGAGCGAGCTGGCCATGGCAAGTTGAGCTCGCAACTCGCCGCCAACCGGATAGCCCTTGAAATACCAAGCCACGTGCTTTCTTATGTCGCGGCAGGCTCTGTTCTCTTCTTCAAAGAACTCTGTAAGCAGCTGGGCGTGCCGATAGAAGGCATCAGCAACCTCACCAAGCGATGGCATGGAACTCTGGGTTGGAGCGCTCTCGCCGTTTAGGTAAGCGCTTATGGAGCGCTCAAGATCGCCGAACAACCAAGGTCTTCCGAGGCATCCCCTGCCAACCACTACTCCATCGACGCCCGTCTGGCGCATCATTTCAACAGCATCCTCGCCGCTCCAGATGTCACCGTTTCCCAGCACCTGACAGTCATGCAGTGCAGCTCTCAGCTGTGATATCGCCTCCCAGTCAGCCTGGCCTGAGTAGTACTGCTCGGCGGTTCTTCCGTGAAGTGCTACCGCAGCAACACCTGCGTCCCTTGCGGCTTTGCCGGCATCGATGAAGGTTAGGTGCTCATCATCAATGCCCTTGCGCATCTTGATGGTGACCGGTATCTCTCCTGCCGCGCGAACTGCAGCGTTGACAATGGCCGAGAACAGGTCCTTCTTCCAGGGAAGAGCCGCTCCCCCGCCCTTTCGGGTGACCTTTGGGACTGGGCAGCCAAAATTCAAATCAATGTGATCCGCCCTGTCCTCATCCACAAGCATCGATACCGCATCAGAAATAGTCTTTGGGTCAACTCCGTAGAGCTGAATGGAACGAATCTCTTCTGAGGGGTGGTGCCGAATCAGCCGCATTGACTCTGGAGTTCTTTCGACCAGTGCCCGGGACGTGATCATCTCCGATACGAATAGACCTCCACCGTGCTCACGACAAAGCCTTCGAAAAGCGGTGTTGGTGATTCCTGCCATTGGCGCCAGTACGACCGGCACCTCAATGGCGTGCTTTCCGTAGCGAAGGGCCAAGCTAGCCTTGCAGCCTTTCGAATAGGTAACTTGCGACGTTCGCCAGAGGAATTCTCTCCTGGGCCATGCTGTCGCGCTCTCGAATGGTGACAGCCTTGTCCTCAAGCGAGTCAAAGTCCACCGTGATGCAGAACGGAGTGCCGATCTCATCCTGACGGCGGTAGCGCCTTCCGATTGCTCCGGAATCGTCGTAGTCAACATTCCAGGTCTTGCGAAGAGTTGCAGCAAGCTCCTTGGCAATTGGGTTTAGCTCATCATTTCGGCTAAGTGGCAGGACAGCGGCCTTCACGGGAGCGAGGCGGTAGTCCAATCGCAATACCGTGCGCTTGTCCACGCCACCCTTTGAGTTTGGAGCCTCGTCCTCTGCGTAAGCATCTACTAAGAACGCCATCAGCGACCGAGTGAGTCCGGCAGCGGGCTCGATAACAAATGGGGTCCAACGCTTTTCTTCAACCGGATCGAAGAAGCTCAGGTCAACTCCCGAGTGCTCGGAGTGAGTCCTTAGGTCATAGTCGGTGCGATTAGCCACACCCTCGAGTTCACCAAATTCGCCACCTTGGAAACCGAATCGGTATTCGATGTCAACGGTGCGCTTTGAGTAGTGCGAGAGCTTCTCTTTTGGATGCTCGAAAAGCCTCAGGTTTTCAGGGTTTATGCCGAGATTCACGTACCAGTTGTAACGCTCCTGAATCCAGTACTCGTGCCAACTCTCGTCCTCGCCGGGCTTGACGAAAAACTCCATCTCCATCTGCTCGAACTCACGAGTGCGGAAGATGAAGTTTCCAGGTGTTATCTCGTTTCTAAAGCTCTTGCCCATCTGGCCAATACCAAATGGCGGCTTCATACGAGCTGAGTTAAGCACATTGTTGAAATTTACAAAGATGCCCTGGGCAGTCTCGGGACGCAGGTAGTGAAGCCCAGACTCGTCTTCGACCGGACCCAGCGTTGTCTTTAGAAGCCCATTGAAGTTCTTGGGTTCGGTCCAAGTCTCTTTTCCGCCACAGTTCGGGCATGCAATCTCGGCAAGCGAAGATGGTGCTCTTCCCTTTTTCTCCTCAAAGGCTTCCTCAAGGTGGTCGGCACGGAATCGCTTATGGCAGCTGGTGCACTCGATGAGCGGATCAACAAAGGCCTCAACGTGACCGGATGCTTCCCAGACCTTCTTGGGGAGAATGATTGAGCTATCCAGACCAACGACATCCTCACGTGAGGAAACCATCGAGTGCCACCACTGGCGCTTGATGTTTTCTTTGAGCTCGACACCGAGTGGACCATAGTCCCAGGCCGAACGCGAGCCTCCGTATATTTCTCCCGCTTGAAACACAAAGCCACGACGCTTCGCTAGCGAGATTACTGAGTCAAGTTTTTGGGATGCCATTAGTCTCCACAGGCCAGATTGGGTAAGTGCCTAGTTTAGCGGGCTGTCCACCGCAGCCCCGAAGCGTCTTTGCCGGCCAGAGTAATCAGCTATGGCCTTCCAGAGGGTTTCCCTCGAGAAATCGGGCCACAGCTCCTCCATGAACACATACTCCGCATAGCTTGCCTGCCAAAGCAGGAAATTACTGGTCCTGATCTCCCCGCTAGAGCGAATGAACAGATCAACATCGGGCATGTCGGGAAGGTAAAGCTCTTTTTCGAACCTGGCTTGGGTCACCCGCTGCGAACTCTTATTTTTGGCTGCCTTATCGACCAGAGCCTGGGCAGCATCGAGAATCTCTTGCCGTCCCCCATAATTGACAGCCATGGTGAGCGTTAGACCCTTGTTTTTGGCTGTCAGCTTCTCGGCCTCTTGAAGCTCTTTCACCACAGAGGGCCAAAGCTTCGACTCCCTACCGGACCATCGAATGCGAACGTCCCACTGATTCAGAAGATCCCGCCTTCTGCGAAGCACCTCTTTGTTGTAGCCCATGAGAAAACGAACCTCTTCGGGCGAGCGCTTCCAATTCTCAGTGGAAAACGCATATGCAGTCAGGTTTGAAACGCCAGCCTCAATTGCCCCCGCTATGACCTCAAGCAGTGCTGCCTCACCGGCTCTGTGTCCCTCGGTGCGGGTTAGCCCTCGCTTATTGGCCCACCTGCCGTTTCCGTCCATAACAACTGCAATGTGTTTTGGGACGCTCTCAAACCTCGGCGCTTTGCGCTCAGGATCAAAAAGAATCATGCTCGCTCCACAAAGCTCAAAGATCTGAGGCCGCGCTCCAACTGCCACTGCATGTAGCCGGCAACCACAGAACTGACAGCCTGCTTAATCTTCGGGGCCTGCTGCGCGACCTTCTCCCACTCTCCAGCCATGAGCGACTGCATATGCTCGAGTCCGTCCCGGCCAATCTTGACCGATCCCGCGGCGATGCATTGCGAGCAGGTAACCGAACCGGTGTGCATTGAGAAGCTGCTCGGCTCGCTGCCGCACTGGCTGCAGCTTTCAAGAAGCGGCACCCAGCCAGAAAGCGATAGCGCTCGAAGCAGATATGAATCTAGAACCTGCGAGGGCTCCACCTCTGACTGCGAAAGAGTTCTCAGGGCACCGATTACCAAGAGGTAGTGTCGCTCGTTTGAGAGTTCCCGAGTTAGTTTCTCGGCGGCCTCAACAATGGTGGATGCGACGGTGTAGCGGGAGTAGTCGTTTACTATCCCAGCTCCATAGTTTGCAATCTGCTCAGCCTGAGAGACGGTATCGAGGGTCTTGCCCTCATAAAGCTGCAAATCACAGGCCATAAAGGGCTCTAGTCGCGCGCCAAAGCGACTGCTCGTCTTCCTAACGCCTTTTGCCACTGCACGAACCTGCCCGTGGTTTCTGGTCAGAAGCGTCAGGATGCGATCAACCTCACCCAGCTTGTGGGTTCTAAGGACTATTGCTTCGTCACGGTAGTGCGGCACCAGCCAAGTATTTCAGCCGATTGGCTAATTAGCTTGTAACGGCGAGCCTTAGTGCTCGGTTCACTCCGCTAATCAGCGCCTTGAGCGAAGCCACCGCGATGTCTCCATCGATGCCAACACCCCAAAGTGTCTTGCCCTCAACGTCCATCTCGATGTAGGCGGCTGCGTTAGCGTCGCCCCCAGTGCTCATCGTGTGTTCCACGTAGTCGAGCACCCTCACCGCAACTCCCTGCTGGCTGAGAATGTCCGAGAAGGCGGAAATGGGACCATTGCCAGTGCCCTGGGCAGCCAGCTCTCCCTCTCCATCTCGCAGAACGACGTCTAGGTTAACAATTCCGTCCATCTCGCTCTCGGAGCGCATTCTGCGAAGCTCAAAGCGTCCCCACTTGAGCTCGTCCACCGACGCAGGTAGATACTCGTCCTGGAAAATTTCCCAGAGCCGTGAGCTAGAAACCTCACCGCCGAGAGAATCGGTATGTCCCTGAACAACTCTTGAAAACTCAATCTGCAGCATTCGCGGAAGATCTAGCGCGTGGTCGGTCTTCATCAGGTAGGCGACCCCGCCCTTACCGGACTGCGAATTGACCCTGATCACGGCCTCATAGCTTCGTCCAACATCCTTAGGGTCAATTGGAAGATAGGGAACGGCCCAGGTGTGATCGTCAACGGCGTTGCCAGCGGCTTTAGCATCTCGCTCGAGGTGCTCCAAGCCCTTCTTGATCGCGTCCTGGTGGCTACCCGAGAACGCTGTGTAGACAAGATCACCGCCGTAGGGAGACCGCTCAGGCACCGGCAGCTGGTTGCAGTATTCGACGGTTCGCTTGATTTCGTCAATGTCGCTGAAGTCGATCATCGGATCAATGCCCTGGGAAAACAGGTTTAGCCCAAGGGTGATCAGGTCAACGTTTCCGGTTCGCTCACCGTTGCCAAACAGGCAGCCCTCAATTCGGTCAGCCCCAGCCATGTAACCAAGTTCGGCCGCCGCAACAGCTGTGCCGCGATCATTGTGTGGGTGAAGCGAAAGAATTATGGAGTCTCTTGGGCTTAGATGGCGTGACATCCACTCAATCGAGTCCGCATAGACATTTGGGGTGATCATTTCAACTGTTGCGGGAAGATTCACGATCATCTTGCGCTCTGGGGTGGGCCCAATGATTGACGCGACCGCGTTGCAGACCTCAACCGCGAACTCCAACTCAGTTCCTGTGTAGGACTCAGGAGAGTACTCATAGAAAACCTGAGTCTCCGGAATTGTCTTCTCTAGCTCCAAGCACTTCAGAGCCGCATCGGTTGCAATTTTCTTGATGCCGTCCTTCTCCTGCCCAAATACCACCCGGCGTTGCAAAACGCTGGTTGAGTTATAGAAATGAACGATTGCTTGCTTGGCGCCGGCGATTGACTCATAGGTCCGCTCAATCAGGTGATCCCTCGACTGGGTCAGCACCTGGATGGTGACATCTTCAGGAATCAGATCCTGTTCAATCAATAGCCTTACGAAGTCAAAGTCCGTCTGCGAGGCGGAGGGGAAACCAACCTCAATCTCCTTATAGCCCATGCGGACAAGAAGCTTGAACATCTCGAGCTTCCGCTCCGGGCTCATTGGGTCAATTAGCGCCTGGTTGCCATCGCGCAGGTCAACTGCGCACCACCTGGGTGCCGCATCAATTCGCTTTGTTGGCCAAGTCCTGTCCGGAAGCTCAGCCTTGATTTGCTCGTGGAATGGCAAATATCGCCCAAAGGGCATTTTTGAGGGTCGCTGTGCGTCTTTCATTTCTCTCCTGGGGATCACGGATTTGGCCGTTGGTTAGCTCCGCGACGAGTGGTGGCCCTGGACTAAGCCCCGTCGCGGCCGCTAAGCAGGAGAGCGAAACGCATGAAGCTTAGGCTAGCACCAGAAATAGTGCTTGGCTAGAAACCCAATTTCCCAAGCTGCTTGGGGTCCTGCTGCCAATTGCTCGCAACCTTCACCTGGATGGCAAGGTGTACGGGCTCTCCAAGAAGAGCTTCTACGGACTTTCTGGCCTTGGTGCCGATGTCCTTGAGGTTGCTACCACCCTTACCGATGATGATTCCTTTTTGGCTGTCGCGCTCGACCCAGACGCTTAGGAAGAACTTCTTTTTGTCCTCCATGACTATCTCGTCGAGGGTCACGGCCAGCGAGTGTGGAAGCTCGTCCTCAAGACGCTCTAGTGCGGCCTCGCGGACCAGTTCACAGATGATGTCCTCGTGCTCTTCCTCCGTCGACTGCTCACTTGGATAGAGCATTGGTCCTGTCGGCATAAGCCCAATCAATAGCTCTACGAGGAGGTCAATCTGCTTACCCGTAATCGCGGAAACGGGGACGATCTCAGCCCACTCGCCTAGCTCGGAAAGCTCCATAAGGTGCTTGGCGGTTTGATCTCTGCCGGCTGCGTCAATCTTGGTTGCAATCGCAATCTTCTTGGCCTTTGGAAACTTCTGGATCTCTTCAACGATTCTCCGGTCGCCCGGTCCTATTGCCTCATTCGCCGGAGAGCAAAACGCTATGACGTCAACTGACCCAAGGGTCTCATCCACCACCGCGTTCAGACGCTGACCCAAAAGGGTTCTTGGCTTGTGAATCCCGGGGGTGTCAACCAATACCAACTGGCCGGTTTCGGTGGTGTGGATGCCTCTGATTGCCTTGCGCGTGGTCTGAGGCTTAGAGCTGGTGATGGCCACCTTGCTACCAACGATTGCATTGGTGAGCGTTGACTTACCAACATTTGGCCTACCCACGAAGGTTGCGAAGCCTGAGCGAAACTCGCTCACGAAACAGGTAGCTTTCTAACCAGCACCGAAAGAATGCGTCCCCTTCGAGCGTCGACTCGTTCCGCTGTCAGTTCCAGTCCCGCAATCTCGACTACTTCGCCGCCGCTTGGCAGATGGCCAACGGCTTTGGTGAGTAGGCCACCGACGGTGTCAACATCCTCGTCTTCAACCTCCATGTCGCAGTGCTCAGATATTTCGTCGAGAGTGACTCTTGGGCTCACCCGGTATCTGAGCTCGCCCAGGTCCTCGATTCCGCTGTCCTCGCGGTCATACTCGTCGCTGATCTCCCCCACCAACTCTTCGATCAGGTCCTCGATTGATACCAGGCCAGCCACGCCGCCGTATTCGTCGGCCACCATTGCGATCTGAGTCCTCGAGGACTGCATCTCTCTCAGTAGTTCCGATACCACCTTGGTCTCTGGAACGAAAATAGGTTTCCGACTGAGCTCTAAGGCAGTCTTTGTTGAGAGGTGCTGAGGGTTTTGGTGGATGACCTTGGTGACATCCTTGAGATAGAGAATCCCCACGACATCGTCCACATCATCGCCAATCACTGGTAGTCGGGAGTAGCCCGTACTGATGAAGGCCGATAGTGCCTTCTCAAGTGTTGTGTCGCTGTCCAGAACCTCAATGTCAACTCTTGGGACCATGACCTCTCTCACGACAGTCTCAGAGAAGTCCTCTACGGATTCGATTAGCTCCTGCTCATAGCTTTCAAGCTGTTCAGGGGTCTTGAGCCGTAACGGCTTCACCATGTTTGCCCAACGACTCACCGCTGCGTCGACCTTTTGGGACCACTTGGCGGCGATCGATAGCTGCCCAAGTCTTCTGCCCACAAACTGCTGCGCAAACCAAATCAGCATCAGAACACCGGCAAGCGTGATGCTCAGCACCGTAAGCGAATCTGAGAGGGCAATCCAAATCGCGGCTAGAAGCGAAATCAGGAACGCTCTAGCAATCGAGAGTGAGCCTGCTCTTGGATCTTCTTCAATTTCCAAATGGGTCTGAACGGCAGCCAATGGAATCAGAATCAGAAGGAACCCCAGGCCGATTGCAATCTCAAGCATTTGATTCGACCTCATAGAACGAATCCAAAAGCTCCTTTTGCAGAGCAAACATTTCTTTCTCTTCTTCCGGCTCGGCATGGTCAAAACCCACCAGGTGCAGCATGCCATGGGTTAGCAGCAGAAGAATCTCGTTGATCTCTTCGTGACCTGCCACCTCGGCCTGCCTTCTTGCAACCTGGGGGCAAATAACAACATCCCCCAGCACGCCCTCTGCGGACAAGATCTCTTCGGAACCAGGTCTGAGCTCGTCCATCGGAAAACTGAGCACGTCGGTGGGACCGGGTTCATCCATCCAGCGAACATGAAGGTCGGTCATAGGTGCTTCATCGACAAAGATCACGCCGACATCAACTAGCGGGTGAAGTCTGAGTGCCTCTCGAACGTGCTCAGCAAGACTTTGAACCCGGGTTAGGTCAACCTCAAGCTCTGACTCGTTTGTAATCTCAATCGTCACTTTTTGCCGGCCCGTTCGTAGGCGTCAACTATTCGGGTCACCAGCTCGTGACGAACCACATCCTTACTCGAGAGCCTTGCGATATGGAGGTCGTTGACATCGGCAAGGATTGCGGTTGCAACATCTAGCCCGGACTTGCCAGTTGGCAGGTCAACCTGCGTGATGTCCCCTGTCACGACCATCTTGGAGCCAAATCCCAGACGAGTAAGGAACATCTTCATCTGCTCAGCAGTGGTGTTTTGCGCCTCATCGAGGATAATGAAACTGTCATTTAGCGTCCTGCCTCGCATGTAGGCAAGTGGCGCCACCTCAATCACCCCTGACTCCATCAGCTTTGCAGTCGCATCGCGCTCGAGCATCTCCTGCAGGGCGTCGAATAGTGGCCGTAGGTAGGGATCAATCTTTTCGCTCAAGGTTCCCGGAAGGTAGCCAAGACGCTCCCCCGCCTCCACCGCAGGACGCGTGAGAATGATTCTGCTGACCTGCTTGCGGTAGAGCGCAGCAACCGCTTTTGCAACCGCCAAGTAGGTCTTCCCGGTTCCCGCAGGGCCGATTCCAAAGGTGATGGTGTGGTCATCGATTGCTTGCAGGTATTGCTTCTGTCCCATGGTTTTTGCTCTGACAGTCTTTGCAGGAGTCTGGATTGCCCCAGCACCCAACACCCTTGATGGCACCTCATTTGCCGCCAGCATCTTGATGCTCTCGGTAACCATCTTGCGGTCCGGGCTTATCCCCTGACTAATTAGCTCTGCCAGCTCCAGGACTACCCTTTGCCCAGTCTCAATTGCGTCTTGCTCACCCTCAAGAGAGAAGTCGTGGCCGCGGTTTTGCACCTTCAGGCCGGGAATCTCCTTCTCCAGCTGCCTGATCAGGCTGTCTTCGCTGCCTAGTAGGTCAAGCAGTGCTACCGGAGGTGCTTCAAAACTTAGCTTTGGCACTAAACCGTCCGTCCGGAGAGGACGTGAGCATGGGTGTGAAATACGGTCTGCCCCTCCAGCTCGCCGCTATTGAACTGCAAGCGGAACTGGCCGTCGGTGAACTTTGCCGCAACCTCACGAATTAGTGAGTGCAGGCCGGCTAGCTCTTCGGCGCCGGTAATCTCCGCAATGTTTTTCGTGTGAGCTCTTGGCACAACAAGAATGTGGGTCTTAGCGAGGGGTTTTATGTCCCAAAATGCTACGGCATGCTCATTTTCAGCAATGAGTTCGGTGCCGAGCTGCCCATCCACAATTTTGCAAAAAATGCAGTCCAATTAGTCCTCCAATTTCATACTACGCAACTTCACCAAAGCTCGCGCAGCGTCTTTATCGCGGCAATTGCCGCCGGTCCCGCAGTGCTGGTCCTCATGACCGACTCCCCCAACCGGTAGGCAACAAACCCCGAAGCGGTGAGCTGCTCGATTTCGGGCTGAGCTATTCCACCTTCAGGACCAACGACCAGTGAATACGCGGTCGTTCCAGGGTCAGCCTCGCTTAGAGGGAGTTCCGCCTCCGGAAGCAAAAGGATGCCGTGGCCAGCTGGCTTAAGGTCGGAGGTACTGAGTGGACCTTGAATGTCAGGAAGGAAGGCCTGCTGACTTTGCTTCATGGCCGCTACGGCTATTTGCCGCCAGCGCTCAAGACTCTTTTGCTCCTTGCCATCCCACCTCGAAATAGAGTGATCAGCCTGCCAGGCGACAACCGAACTGCAGCCGAGCTCGACAGAGGCCTGCAGTGCCATTTCGTCCCGGTCTCCCTTGGCGATCGCCTGGATGAGTTGAATCTGGACCGCTGGCCGATCGTGTTGCCTGCTGCTCTCAACCTGCACCTCACCCTTTGCTGGAGCTATGGCCTTGCAGCTGTGAGAGTTTCCTAAACCGTCGGTGACAACAAGCTCCTCGCCGACTCGGATTCTCAGCGACTTGAAGTGCTGGATCTCGTCGCCGCGAATTTTCGTCGAATCCCTGGTGAAGGTCGGGTCATAAAACCAGTGCACTAAAAGCGACCCTTGGCTCGTCGACTACCCAGTCTTGGGCCATCTTCTTTGTGGAGTTCGCGGAGTTTCTTGAAGATGTCCTTTGACTTTGAATCGAGCCTTGACGGTGTGAGCACACTCACCTGCAGGTGAAGGTCTCCCCTACCTCTGCCTCTAAGCCTGTTTGCCCCAAGACCCTTCAAAGTCACAATGTCTCCGTGCTGAGCACCGGCCTTTACCTCCACCTTGCTCGAACCATCAAATGTCTCAATTTCTGTGGTGAAACCAAGCGCTGCATCGGCAATTGGAACTTCCAGAATTGCAACGAGGTCGTCTCCGTCCCTGGCAAAAACCGGATGCGGCCTTACCGAGACCTCAAGGTAAATGTCCCCGGTCGACCCGCCAGCAAAGCCAACCTCACCCTGTCCGGGTAGGTGAAGACGAAGTCCGTCGCTAACCCCGGCAGGTATTTCTACATCTAGATCACGCTTGGCGCGGATTCGCCCCTGACCACGACAGTCTGGGCATGGCGAGGGAACTACCTCACCTGCTCCGCGGCAAACGTTGCAGGGTGCGGTTGTGACCATCATTCCCATAAAGGACTGAACCTGCCTTTGAATCTGACCGCTACCGCCACAGACATCACAGGTCTTCACCGATGTTCCAGGTTTAGCCCCAGTCTGGGAACAGGTTTCGCAACCTATGGCCGTATCGATCGTCAAGGTTTTGTTGGCCCCAAAGATTGCTTCGTCCAGGTCTAGGTCCATTCTCAGAAGAGCGTCCTGGCCACGCTCCGAACGGGAGCGCCTTGATCTTTGTGGAGCACCAAAAAAGCTGTCAAAGATGTCACCGAGCCCAAAGCCCTGCTCTCCCCCGCGGTCGTATTGCGCGCGGGTGCTGGGGTCCGAGAGAACCTCAAAGGCGTGAGTCACGAGCTTGAAGCGCTCTTGAGCATCTTCTGCAGGGTTGATGTCTGGATGCAGTTCCCGCGCGAGCTTGCGATAGGCCTTCTTTATCTCATCCGCGCTTGCGTCCGGAGAGACCCCCAGGACCTGATAGTGGTCGCTCAAGAATTACCCTCCAGGAGCTTGGTTAGGTACCTAGCAACAGCCCTAACTGACGCAATGTTCCCCGAGTAGTCCATGCGGGTCGGGCCCAACACTCCAAGCTTCGCCACCTCGGTCCCGCTTTTCTCGTAGCCACTGACCACCAGTGAAGTGTGCGTCAGATTTCCTAGACCAAGCTCAGAGCCAATCCGCAGCCCCACACCGAACTGGTCGGAGTGAAGTTCGTCTAACAGCTTAAGAAGGACAACCTGCTCCTCAATCGCCTCTAAAACCTTCGATAGTTCCCCCGAGAAATCCTGGTCCTGCTTCACGAGGTTCGCAGCTCCCGAAACCACCAGCTTCTCCTGCCTGTTTGCTTCGACCAGTGACTTGAGAGAGTCCAGAATCTTGTTTACGGTGCCGCGCCGCTCGGCAGAAAACTCCTCGGTAAGCCCCTTGAGCTTTTCCTCAACACCAGCAAGCTGACCGCCGGCCAGCATTCCGTTAAGCCGGCCCCTGAGTTGGTGAATGAGCTCTTCATCTATCGCGTCCGGGCTCTCTATCTGAAGCTGCTGAATGCGACCAGAGTCGACAATCAGCATGAGCAGGACGCGTTTTTCGCTAAGGGGAATTAGCTCGATGTGGCGCACAGATGACCTACCAAGAGATGGGTATTGAACCAGAGCAAGAGCGTTTGTGAGCTGCGCCAGGCTTCTAGCTGTCCGCTCAACCACATCGTCGAGATCGCTCGCCTCGTCCAAAAAACTTTCAATTGCATTTCTCTCAGGTGAGGAAAGTGGCTTGATCTCGCCGAGGTGGTCAACAAAGAGTCGGTAGCCCTTTTCGGTGGGGATAAGCCCCGAAGAAGTGTGAAGGCCGGTGATCAGCTCTTCCTCTTCGAGAAGTGCCATATCATTTCTCACCGTCGCTGCCGAGACTCCAAGTGGGTGCCGGTCAAGCAGTGACTTCGACCCAACTGGCTGGTTAGACGAAATGAAGTCCTGGACTATCGCCCTGAGGACATCAAGTGATCTATCTGGAATCATTGGCACTCACCTAACCTGAGTGCCAATTCTAAACATTCAACACTCAATGGCTCAGAAATTTCACCACAAGACCGTCAACTATTAGCCTGCCTTTTCTTGAGACCCTGATGCAATCGGCTCCGCTGAGTTCAAGATTTCCCGCAGCAATCTCCTGCGCAACCAGTTCGGGTGGGACCTCGAGCTTTGCAAATAGTTCTCTCTCCACCCCCCACTCGGTGCGAAGCATTAGCAGCAGCTGCTCCTCCAGCATCTGCCGGTCTGTTAGTCGTTCAATTCCTGCAGCAGGAGCGCCATCGGAGAGCGCCTTTTGATAGCTGGTTGGGTGCTTGTGGTTCCAGAACCGATTGCCATCGATGTGGGAGTGAGCACCGGGCCCATACCCCCACCAGTTCTGAGACTTCCAATAGGCACTGTTGTGCTCAGACGGTTTGCCCCAATTGGAGACCTCGTACCACTCAAGACTGGCGCCCTCAAGCCTCTGGGTCGCATGTTCATACATCTCAGCATTTAGGTCTTCGCTAGTGGGTCCAATCTCACCCGTTGCGATCTGCCTGGCTAGCTTCGTGCCCGGCTCAACAATTAGGGAGTATGCAGAGACATGATCGGTACCCAGCGCCAAGGCCTCGCTCAGCGTTTTCGACCAAGAATTCAAGGTCTCGCCCGGAGCGCCATAGATGAGGTCTACGCTCGTCACCAACCCAAGCTCCTTGGCTTCAGTAATCAATGGAGCAACCCGTTCTGGGTCGTGCTGGCGGTCCAGAGTCTGGAGCACCTGGCTATCAAAGCTCTGCACGCCCATCGAAACTCTCGTGATCCCTACCTCGACAATCTCGCCTAGGTATTCCTCGGTTGTTGACTCAGGGTTTGCCTCGAGGGTCACCTCGCAATCTGATGCCAGCCCAAAGCTTTCACCAAGGCTTTCCAATACAGCTCCTATTTGCTCAGCTGTAAACAGCGATGGTGTGCCACCGCCGATAAAGACGGACGAGAGCGCCGGCATTTCTCCAAGGACCTTCTTGGAAAATGCAATCTCGCTTATCAGGTGCTGGTGAAAGGTCGCCTGGCTGACACCGCCCAATTCCTTTGCGGTGTAGGTGTTGAAGTCGCAGTAGCCGCAGCGCACCTCGCAAAACGGAACGTGAACATAGGCATGAAAGCTTCTGGTGCCTGGGGCTCTATTTAGCTGGTTGTCCTTTGGCCAAGGGGCTCCAACAGGAAGTGCACCGGGCACCTATTTCTTCGCCGCCTTGCTGTCATCCGAGCTCAGCGCGGCAATAAAGGCCTCCTGCGGCACCTCGACACGACCGACCATCTTCATGCGCTTCTTACCCTCTTTTTGCTTCTCGAGCAGCTTGCGCTTTCTTGTGATGTCTCCGCCGTAGCACTTTGCAAGAACGTCCTTACGGATGGCACGGATGGTCTCCCTCGCAATAACCCGGGCTCCGACAGCGGCTTGAATCGGGACCTCAAACTGCTGCCTTGGGATTAGCTCTCTGAGCTTGCCCGCAATCCTTACCCCATGGGCGTAGGCCTTGTCCTTGTGGACTATGGCCGAAAAGGCATCCACGCGCTCACCCTGTAATAGCAAATCAACCCGGACCAGGTCTCCAACAGTGAAGCCGTCGTCCTCGTAGTCCAGTGACGCATAGCCTTGAGTCTTGCTCTTGAGCTGATCGAAGAAGTCAAAAACTATCTCTGCCAGTGGCAGGCGGTAGCGAATCTGAACCCTGTCTTCACCTAGGTACTGCATGTCCATCATGGTTCCGCGCTTGGTTTGGCAAAGCTCCATGATGGTTCCGACATAGTCTTTGGGCGCCAGAATGGTCGCCTTCACCATGGGTTCCTCGACCTCGGCAATCTTGCCGTCAGGGTATTCAGAGGGGTTAGTGACGACTAACTCAGTGCCATCATCCTTACGAACGTGATAAACCACAGAGGGGCTGGTGGCGATTAGTGCAAGCCCAAACTCCCGCTCGAGCCTCTCGGTGATGATCTCGAGGTGCAAAAGGCCAAGGAACCCACACCTAAATCCAAAGCCCAATGCCGCTGAAGTCTCGGGTTCATAGACCAGAGATGCATCGCTGAGTCTCAGCTTGTCTAGTGCCTCTCGCAGGTCTGGGTAGTCGCTGCCATCAATTGGATAGATTCCAGAAAAGACCATTGGTTTTGGCTCTGCGTAACCCTTCAGTGGAGCACTTGCGGGCTTGGTTTTTGTAGTGACTGTGTCACCAACCTTTGACTGCCTAACATCCTTCACACCGGTTATTAGGTAACCCACCTCACCTACTCCAAGACCCTTTGTCGCAATTGGCTCTGGAGATATAACACCGATTTCTAGAAGCTCGTGGACAGCCCTGGTGGACATCATCTGAATGTTTTCGCGAGGCTTGAGAGACCCGTCAATCATCCTGACGTAGGTAACGACCCCGCGATAGGAGTCATAGACGGAATCAAAGATCATTGCCCTTGCCGGTGCATCAGAGTCTCCGGTTGGTGCCGGCACTCGCTTGACGATTAGGTCCATAAGCTCGGCAACGCCAGCGCCCGTTTTACCGGAAACTCTCAGGCAGTCATCGGGGTCCCCGCCAATGAGGTTCGCGAGCTCTTCAGCGTACTTCTCGGGCTGTGCGGCAGGAAGATCGATCTTGTTAAGCACCGGGATGATTTCAAGGTCGTTCTCCAGCGCAAGGTAGAGGTTGGCCAGTGTCTGTGCCTCAATGCCCTGAGCGGCATCTACCAGTAGTACTGCGCCCTCGCAAGCAGCCAATGAGCGCGACACCTCATACGTAAAGTCCACGTGCCCGGGAGTGTCAATCATGTTTAGGGCGAATGCCTGACCCTCAAGCTCCCAAGGCAGCCTCACAGCCTGGCTTTTGATGGTGATACCGCGCTCCCGCTCAATGTCCATGCGGTCGAGGTATTGGGCGCGCATTTCACGGTCGGAGACAATGCCAGTTAGTTGCAGCATTCGATCAGCAAGTGTCGATTTACCGTGATCGATGTGAGCAATGATGCAGAAATTTCTGATCAGGTCAGCAGGCGTCTGACTGGGCTCTAGAGCCTTGGCTGCACGTGGCGACAAACTGACCTCAATTGTGGAAAAAGCGAATGAGCCCCAATTCTCTCAGATGCTTGCCCATAAATAATCACACTGGTAGAGTTTTAGCTTGTTCTGAGGTATCTCCCAAGAAAACAGGATTTTCTTTTTAGAAAGTGAAACATGGCCAACATAAAGTCCAAGATCAAGCGGATCGGCACCAACCGTAAGGCTGAAGAGCGCAACAAGGCAGTCCGCACCGAGGTCAAGAGCGCAGTTCGCGCCGCCCGCGAGGCCGCAAACTCAGGCGACAAGAAGGCTGCAGAGGCGGCTCTTCAGAACGCCACACGCAAGCTAGACAAGGCGGTAAGCAAGGGTGTTGTCCACAAGAACCAGGCAGCTAACCGCAAGAGCGCAATCGCCAAGAAGGTAGCAAGCCTCTAAGACAAAGTTTTTTACTAGTAGGGCTAAGACGAAAGTCTTGGCCCTTTTAGTTTGCCCTGGCCATTGCAAGAAGAAGCTTCTCGACTGAATACTCCGGGTCACGGGAAGCACCCTTGACCTCGGCATCGGTCTGGGCCGCCAGGCGAACAAGACCAGCCAGATCCTCCTCTTGCCACCCGCTCAGCTCTTTTCTGGCCTTGTCAATCTGCCAAGGTTGCATGCCAAGAGTTGCAGGAGCTGCATTTCTGTCGTTGAAAAGCCTTGCAAGTTGACGAATTCTCATGCTCAAAGCGGCAACTAGAGCGACTGAGTCAATACCGGTTGCAAATCCGTGCCTGAACAGGCGAATGGCCTCGGCAGCATTTCCCGAGAGGGCCGCGTCAGCGATTTTGAAGGCATTTGTCTCGACCCGACCTCCAAAAGCAAGCTCGACATCCTGCAAGCTGACTTTGGCGTGGGTGGAGCTCAACTGTGAGCAGGCAGCCCCAAGCTCTCCCAGGTCAGAGGCAAAGGCTCCCACCAGTGCCCTAATGGCTGGCTGCTCAATCGGCACGCCACGCGCAGAAAACTCGCGCTTCACAAAATCGATTCGCTCGGCATCTTTTTTGAGTTCCTCACAGCTCACGCTCAGGGCCTGCTTAGCGAGCTCCTTGCGTATCTTGCCGCTGTGGCCAACCATGTTTGGGAGCCTGACAATGACGGTACAGCTGTCTACTGGGTTATCTACTAACTGCTTGAGGTCTTCTAGAAGCCCCTCTCCCGCACCCTGAATGATCACAAGTCGTGGCTCTGCAAACAAAGACGGCGAGGCATAGTCGAACAGGCTCCCGACTGAATAACCACCCTCTGGGATCTCGGAAACTTCAAGTTCGGCAAACTCACCACGAAGGGCTTCTCTTATTAGCCAAATGGCCTTTGAGGCCAGGTAGTTTTCTGGTCCAACCACCAGCACGAGCGGAGCGGGCCTCGCATCAAACCAGTGCACCGTGCCGCTCACGCGGTCAGTTTACCGCTGTAGCGATAGCGGAGCTGATGATCGTGCCCCAGAGCTATGTGTCCAAGCTTGTCGGTCCTAAGAATCTCAGCACCACTTTGCCAGGCAAGTGATAGAGCCGAGCGGGCGGGGTGTCCATAGTCATTCTTGCCGACTGAAAAAACCAGATATTCAGAATCTAGAGCTCCGTAAAAGGTGCGTGACTGGTCAGCCGAACCGTGGTGAGCAACCTTTGTTACAAGGGCCTTGGATGCAAGCAACGCAAATACCCTTAGGTTTCGCGCAAGCAACCGCTCTTGTCCAGCCTCTCCCAAATCCCCTAGGAACAAGACCGAAAAATCGGTGCTTTCCAGCAAGAGGACCAGGGATGCATCGTTGCTGTCAGAAGCCTCGCTCGCATGGGAGCATCTTGCAACCAAAGCTAGCTGCCTTGGGCAGCCCGTGTGAGGTTGTGAAGAAGTGGCTACTTGGTCGAGATGTTCACAAGCTTCGGGGCACGAACGATGATGTTCTTTGCCTCTTTGCCCTCCAGGGCACGCTTCACGGCATCGGAATTCATAACAAGTTCGCGAAGCTCATCCTCGGTAATGGTCGTTGAGACCTCAAACTTGTCTCGGAGCTTTCCATCCACCTGAGCAACCGCCGTCAGGGTCTGACGCACCAACAATGATTCATCTACTGAGCGCAACTTTGCCTTGGCTACTGATGGCTCGTGGCCAAGAAGGCTCCACATGTCTTCCGCTGTGTAGGGAGCAAAGAGGCTTAGCGCCTTAGCCAGCTCTTCTGCACCCTCGCGCACGGCTTGATCTTGTGGCCCACAACCTGAGTCGATGGCCTTTCGCAGGGTATTTGTGAGCTCCATGCACTTCGCAACACCCACATTGAACTTGAAGCCCTCAATTGACTCCTCAAAAGACTTGAGAAATGCGTGGGTTGCGCTTCGAACTGCCTTGTCGCCGGCCTTGTCATCACTGCCAACCTCACTGGTGACGTCCTGTGCGACCCTCCAGGCACGAGCTAGAAACTTGGAGGAGGCCGCTGGTGAAACATCCGCCCAGTCAATGTCATCCTCGGGAGGCCCAGCAAACGCCATCGTTAGCCTTACGGCATCCACGCCGTGCTCATCCAGCTGCTCACTAAGTCTTACGAGATTGCCGCGCGACTTGCTCATGGCCTGGCCATTCATTAGCACCATGCCCTGGTTCAAAAGGCGTGTGAAGGGCTCTTCGAAATCGACAAGCTTCATGTCGAATAGAACCTTGGTGAAAAACCTGGAGTAGAGAAGATGCAGGATGGCGTGAGTCACACCACCGACGTACTGATCAACCGGAGCCCACTCTTTTGCCATTTCAGGGTCAAAGGCAACCTCTTCGCTTCCTGGGTTTAGGTAGCGAAGGAAGTACCAGGAGCTATCAACGAAGGTGTCCATGGTGTCGCTGTCGCGCTTAGCGGCTGCGCCGCACTTCGGGCAATCAACATTGACCCAGTCGCTGGCGGCACCCAGCGGTGAGGTGCCCTTGGGCTGCAGATCCAGACCCTCGGTTGGTGGCAACTCCACAGGCAGTTGATCTTCGGGCACCTCAACCTCACCGCACTTATCGCAGTGAATGATGGGAATCGGAGTGCCCCAGTAGCGTTGCCTAGAGATCAGCCAATCACGCAGCCTGTAGTTCTTTGCCTTCTTGCCCGAGCCCTTTTCCTGCAGGAGCTCAATTGCTTTTTCGATGGCGTCAGCCTTGGTGAGTCCATCCAGCTCTCCGGAGTTAACCATGACGCCATCGCCGACGGTCGCGACAAAACTCTTGGCAGGGTCTTCCTCGCCGGTATCAACCACCATTCGAATCTCGATACCCATCGCCTTGGCAAACTCAATGTCTCGCTCATCATGTGCGGGCACGCCCATGATGGCGCCGGTTCCGTAGTCAGCGAGCACGTAGTCGGATACCCAGATTGGCAGTCGCTCTCCGTTTAGTGGATTGATTGCATACCGTTCAAGGAATACACCGGTCTTCTCGCGATCTGTCGAAAGTCGCTCAATGTCGTTTGCCTTCTTGGTCTTCTCTAGGTAGCTGTGGAACTGCGTTCGCACCTCAGCGGACGAACCTGCGGCAAGCTCACTGGCCAGGTCTGAGTCGGCTGCCACGACCATGAAGGTCGCGCCAAAGAGCGTGTCTGGGCGCGTTGAGTAAACCTCGATCGGCTCGGCTCTCCCCTCGATCTCAAAGGTCAGGTTTGCTCCATAGGATCTGCCGATCCAGTTGCGCTGCATGGTCAAGACCTTGGAGGGCCAATTACCTTCTAGAGTCTTTAGGTCATCCAGCAGCCTGTCCGCGTAGTCAGTGACCTTGAAATACCACTGAGTCAGGGCCTTCTTGGTGACCTGAGTGTCACAGCGCTCACAGAGGCCGTTTACAACCTGCTCGTTAGCGAGCACGGTCTGGCAGCTTGGACACCAGTTAACGTTGCTGTTTTTGCGGTAGGCGAGACCTCGCCGATAAAACTGCAGAAACAGCCACTGATTCCAGCTGTAGTAGATCGGATCGCAGGTCTGCAGAACTCTGTCCCAGTCAAAGCTGCAGGCATAGCGGCGCATTGAGCTCTTCTGCTGGTCAATATTTTCGTAAGTCCAATTGCGAGGATCTAGCCCCCGCTTGATTGCTGCATTCTCAGCGGGAAGTCCGAAGGCATCCCAGCCAATTGGGTGCATGACGTTGTAGCCGCGCTGGATCCAGTAGCGGGCAATGACGTCTCCGAGCGCGTAGGCCTCGGCGTGGCCCATGTGCAGGTCCCCAGAGGGGTAGGGGAACATGTCGAGGACATACTTCTTGGGCCTTGAATCTTCTGGGTTGGATGAGTCGAACGGTTTGATTTGATCCCAAACCGGCAACCACTTCTCCTGAAGTGCCGAGACGTTGTATTCCTCTTGCAAACTGGTTTCCTTAGCTGAGTGGAAGATAAAAGGTTACCAACGCACACTCGCACCCAGGGCGCCCACAAGTGCGGTGGCTTTCAATTGGATTTCCTCGTGCTCGGCATTGGCTTCGGAATCCGAGGTGATTCCGCCACCAATACCTATCGAGACTGAGTCTTTTTCAAAAATTGCTGTGCGGATGACCATTGCAAGCTCCATGTCGCCACTTTGAGAAATCCAGCCGATTGCTCCCGAGTAACCCTGCCTGTCTTCGCTCTCCAGAGTGCCAATTAGCTCCATCGCCTTGATTTTTGGAGCGCCGGTCATTGACCCGCCAGGAAATAGCGCTCGCAGGGCATCAAGAGAATTCTTCCCCTCGGAGAGCTGTCCAGAAACATCGCTGACCAGCTGATGAACCGTTGAATAGCTCCTGATTGCGAGAAGATTCTCAACTTGAATGCTCTCGGGGTCACAGGCTATTGACATGTCGTTGCGAATTAGATCCACAATCATCAGATTCTCGGCCCGCTCCTTTGGATCACTACCGAGCTGGTTCATCAGTTCCGCATCTCTCTTGGCATCCTCTGACCGGCTGCGGGTTCCCTTGATAGGCGAGGAGAGCACCCTGGTTCCGTGACTAGAGACAAATAGCTCCGGTGTGATCGAGACATAGCTGCGATCCTCAAGTCTTATGAAACTTGAATATGGTGCTGGGTGTTCTTTGCGAAGCCTTAGGAAGTAGCTCAGTGGATCGCCGGAGTAATCACCGCGAAGCTTGGTGGTCAGGCAAAGCTGATAAACATCGCCCGCTGCGATGTGCTCTCTTACTCTCTCGATTTTTTCCCTGTAAACCTCCCTACTGTCAATGGCAGAAAGCTCTGCGGAGGTAGCGGCAGGGTTGGTTAGCTCATAGCTAGAGGCCTCACCACCTACAAGCGCAAGTCTTAGCAGGGCTGCATGGTGCCAAGAGTCAAACTCGGACCGATCTGGAAAGTCACCAATGAAATACATCCCTTTGGCGTCGTGATCGTAGACAAAAGCTCGGTCTACGCTCAAAAGTTCAAACTGACTGATGTCTTGAGGCAAGTTTGAGTAGTGAATCACTCCCACGTAACCGGGACGAAAGGCAAACGGCACGTCCAGGTGTTCGCTCGTGGTCAAAACCTTGAAGTCAGTGGCAGGCACACCAGCCCCAATAACCGAATAGCGAGCGGTCGGGTGGTGCTGTCTATCGAGCCAAAATGCGCCTGGAAGATGACCGAAAAAGGAAACGAAGGTGTCAGTGAGCGATGTCCAGGCGTTCAACCGTTCGCAGTACAGTGGCATAAGGCACCCCTCTAGCCTCGTAGTCTAGTAATCGTGAGCGTTTC
>JAOHCW010000007.1 GCA_028095925.1 Aquiluna sp. | reverse complement strand
AACCATTGCAGCCAAAGAGGCCGGGGTAACCGCCTTCGATGGTCAGCTTGCTGGACCAACCGCCATGACATTTGTTCACGGCGACCCAGTAAACGCAGCAAAGGCTCTGAAGGAGTTCGCAAAGGCACAGCCACTGCTAGTAGTCAAGTCCGGCCTTTTGGACGGCGCTGCACTATCCGATGCAGAGGTCAAGAAGCTAGCTGAGCTAGAAACCAGGGAGGTGCTGCTCGGCAAGGCCGCAGGCGCCTTCAAGGCATCTCTATTCAAGGCTGCCTACACCTTCAACGCACTGCCTTCCAAGGCGGTTCGCGTTGTCGACGCGCTGCGTCAAAAGCAAGAGTCCAACTAAACGTATAAACAACTAGGAGAACAAAATGGCAAAGATGACTGCCGACCAGCTCATTGAGGCTTTCAAGGAGCTAACCCTGATCGAGCTTTCTGACTTCGTTAAGAAGTTCGAGGAGGAGTTTGAAGTAACCGCAGCAGCTCCAGTAGCTGTTGCAGCAGCAGGCGGTGCCGCGGGCGGCGCTGCTGAGGCAGCCGAGGAGAAGGACGAGTTTGACGTTGTTCTCGAGGCAGCCGGAGACCAGAAGATTCAGGTCATCAAGGAGGTGCGTGGCATCACCGGTCTAGGACTGGGTGAGGCAAAGGCACTCGTTGACGCCGCTCCTTCAACCCTTTTGGAGGGTGCCAAGAAGGAGGCAGCTGAGGACGCCAAGGCCAAGATTGAGGCTGCAGGCGGCAAGGTTACCCTGAAGTAATTACTTCATAAGGCAAACCCCTCCCTCGGGAGGGGTTTGCTATTTAAAGCCTCAGCAGTACGAGGCTCGCAGCCATCACCGCCATACCCGCAATCACTCCATAGACAGTCAGGTGACCTCTGGCTGAGTTTCTAGCGGTTGGCAGCAGAGTGTCTATGGCTAGAAAAACCATGACGCCAGCAACCATGGCAAAGATGACCCCCAAAACGAAGTGATTTAGGAACTGGGCAAGAATCAGATAGCCGATTACTGCTCCCGCAGGTTCGGCAAGCCCAGAGAGGAAGCTTAGCCTGAAGGCCTTTAGGCGGCTCTTGGTCGCGTAGTAAACCGGGACAGAAACCGCGATCCCCTCTGGGATGTTGTGCATGGCAACTGCGATAGCAAGGGCAATGCCGATCTCCGGATCATCAAGCACTAGCAGGAATGTGGCAAGACCTTCAGGGAAGTTGTGGATAGCGATTGCTAGCGCCACGAATACGCCCATGCGCAATAGCGCCTTGTCCTTGGCGTCCTGGAGCTCCGGTAGTGGAGTCTGAGACTCACCCAGCAGTTCAACTTGGGTGTTTTCGTGGGGGTTGGCCCCTGATGGCACCAGGGCATCGATGACGGCCATGAGAACAAGTCCCCCGACTAGGGCTCCTGCGGCGACAGCTGCAGCTTCAACCTCTGGCATGTATTCACCGAGGTAGCCGGTGGACTTGGGCATGATCTCAACAAAGCTCAGGTAGATCATGACGCCGGCTGAGAAGCCCATGGATGTGGCGAAGAAACCCTTGTTGGTGGTCTTTGCAAAGAACGCAATGGTGGAACCAATGCCCGTTGCGAGCCCAGCACCCAACGTGACAGCGAATGCAAGAATCAGTGCGCTGTCCATGTTCATTCCTTCACTCTAGAGACAAAGAAGCCGGGTAACCAATTGGTCACCCGGCAACTCAGTTAGTACTTAGTGCTTGCCGCAGTTGCAAGAATCCTTGCCGCAGTTGCAGTCCATGAGTCCCTCCTTAGAAGTCCCAGTCATCATCGGTTGTGGCCTCGTGCTTACCAATTACATAAGACGATCCGGAGCCAGAGAAGAAGTCGTGGTTCTCATCGCTGGCTGGGCTTAGGGCGCTCAGGATTGCGGGAGAGACCTCTGCGTCATCCTTCGGGAACAGCGGGTCAAATCCAAGGTTCATGAGCGCCTTGTTGCCGTTGTAGTGGAGGAACTGCTTCACATCGTGAGTCAGCCCAATCTCGTCATAAAGGTCGGCTGTGTACTTGACCTCGTTCTCGTAGAGCTCCAGAAGCAGGTCGTAGGTGTAGCTTCTCAGCTCCTCCTGGCGCTCCTTGCTTGCCTCGTTGTAACCGAGCTGGAACTTATAGCCGATGTAGTAGCCGTGGATAGCCTCATCGCGAATGATTAGACGAATAAGGTCAGCAGTGTTGGTCAGCTTTGCCCTTGAGGACCAATACATCGGTAGGTAAAAGCCGCTGTAGAAGAGGAAGGACTCCAGCAGCGTCGAGGCTACCTTACGCTTCAGTGGGTCATCTCCGTTGTAGTAGCCAAGAACAATCTCTGCCTTCTTCTGCAGGTAGGGGTTGTCCTCTGACCAGCGGAAGGCTTCCTCAATCTCAGTGGTCGAGCAGAGGGTTGAAAAGACGCTGGAGTAGCTCTTGGCGTGGACGGACTCCATGAAGGCGATGTTGGTGATTACAGCCTCTTCGTGCTGAGTCCTTGCATCGGGCATGAGGCTCATGGCTCCAATGGTGCCCTGAATGGTGTCGAGCATGGTTAGTCCGGTGAATACGTGCATCGTGAGCTTCTGCTCGTGAGGACGTAGGGTTCCCCATGACTGCACATCGTTCGATAGTGGCACCTTCTCCGGCAGCCAGAAGTTCTGGGTTAGACGGTTCCAGACGTCGAGGTCTACAGAGTCCTCAATCTTGTTCCAGTTGACCGGACGGCTTATTAGCTTTGTCTTTTCCATAGTGTCTTCCCTTTTGCCTAGAGCATGCAGCTGACGCAGTTTTCGACCTCGGTGCCCTCGAGGGCTGCCTGGCGAATTCTGATGTAGTAAATGGTCTTGATGCCCTTACGCCAAGAATTGATCTGAGCGCGGTTGACATCACGGGTTGTTGCGGTGTCCTTGAAGAACAGGGTTAGTGATAGACCCTGGTCTACGTGCTGGGTTGCAGCAGCGTAGGTGTCAATAATCTTGTCTGGCCCGATCTCGTAGGCATCCTCGTAGTACTCCCAGGTCTCCTCGCTGAGGTATGGGGCTGGGTAGTAAACACGTCCCAGCTTGCCTTCCTTGCGAACCTCGATGCGAGATGCGATTGGGTGAATCGAGCTCGTGGAGTTGTTGATGTAGGAGATTGATCCTGTTGGTGGCACAGCCTGGAGGTTCTGGTTGTAGATCCCGTGCTTCATTACAGACTTCTTTAGCTCCGCCCAGTCCTCCTGGGTTGGAATGCTCACTCCGGCCTTCTTGAATAGCTCCTTGACCTTAGGTGTTGCTGGTGCCCAGGTCTGCTCGGTGTACTTGTCGAAGTACTCACCGGTTGCGTACTTGGAGTTCTCGAAGTTATCGAAGGTCTGCTTACGCTCTTTGGCGATCTTGTTTGATGCCGAGATGGCGTGGTAGTTCACGGTGTAGAAGTACATGTTCGTGAAGTCCAGTCCTTCGTCGGAGCCGTAGTGGATTTGCTCCCTGGCGAGGTAGCCGTGGAGGTTCATCTGGCCTAGGCCAATAGCGTGGCTCTTGTGGTTACCGTCCGAAATTGAGCGAACGCTTTCGATGTTGGACTGGTCACTGACTGCAGTGAGGGCCCTGATGGAGGCCTCGATGGTCTTACCGAAGTCTGGACCGTCCATAGCCTTGGCGATGTTTAGGGAGCCGAGGTTGCAGGAGATGTCCTTACCAATCTGGTCATAGCTGAGGTCTGCGTTGTAAGTGGTGGGGGTGTTCACCTGCAGAATCTCGGAGCAGAGGTTCGACATGTTGATGCGGCCCTGGATCGGGTTTGCATTGTTGACCGTGTCCTCATACATCACGTATGGGTAGCCGGACTCAAACTGCAGCTCCGCGATCTTCTGAAGCAAATCACGAGCCTTGATCTTGGACTTGCGGATTCTTGGCTCATCCACCATCTCGTAGTACTTCTCGGTTACCGAGATGTCGCCGAATGGCACGCCGTAGACCTTCTCAACGTCGTATGGGGAGAACAGGTACATGTCCTCGTTGTCCTTGGCGAGCATCATGGTGATGTCCGGCAGCACTACCCCGATGGAGAGGGTCTTGATTCTGATCTTCTCGTCTGCGTTCTCGCGCTTGGTGTCTAGGAATCGCATGATGTCTGGGTGGTGAGCGTTTAGGTAGACGGCTCCAGCTCCCTGACGAGCTCCTAGCTGGTTTGCATAGGAGAAGCTGTCCTCCAAGAGCTTCATCACAGGGATGATGCCTGAAGACTGGCCCTCAATCTTCTTGATTGGAGCGCCATACTCACGAATGTTGGAAAGGCTAAGTGCAACACCGCCACCGCGCTTTGAAAGCTGCAGAGCTGAGTTGATGCCGCGGGAGATTGACTCCATGTTGTCTTCGATGCGGAGCAGGAAGCAGGAGACAAACTCACCGCGCTGCTTCTTACCGCAGTTTAAGAAGGTTGGGGTTGCAGGTTGGAAGCGACCGGAGATGATCTCCTCGACCAGGCTAATGGCGGTCTCCTCGACACCCTCTGCGAGAGTGAGGGCGACCATGACCACGCGGTCCTCGAAGCGCTCTAGGTAGCGCTCGCCGTCGAAGGTCTTTAGGGCATAGCCGGTGTAGAACTTGAACGCACCCATAAAGGCCTCGAAGCGGAACTTTTTGGAGTAGGCAAGGTCGTTGAGCTTGGTGATGAACTCGAAGGAGTACTTATCCAGGATTTCTTTCTCGTAGTACTCGTTCTCCACGAGGTAATCGAGGCGTTCTTTGAGGCTGTGGAAGAAGACTGTGTTTTGGTTGACGTGCTCGAGGAAGTACTTTCTGACAGCTAGCTTGTCCTTCTCTAGCTGCAGCTTCTGATCATTACCCCACAGGTTGATCATGGCGTTTAGGTCTTGATAGCTAAGCGCGCTTTCTACTCCCTTGGTGCTAACGACGTTTCCGTTGTCGTCTGCAACCTCTACGACTGAATTTGCCAAAACTGTGCCAGCCTTTCCTTGACCTCTAGTACGTCCTCTGGTGTGCCAGTTATTTCAAAGCGGTATAGCACTGGCACTCCCAGCTTGTCGGCGACTATGTCGCCGGCCTTGCCGAAGTGAGAACCAAAATTGGTGTTCCCTCCGGCAATTACCGCTTTGATGTGTTTCCGGTTTTCAGGATTGTTCAAAAACTTGATTACCTGTTTTGGGACAGTTGAGTTGTCGTTTCCGCCACCGTAGGTGGGGAGGACAAGGACGCTGTCCCGATCGTGCACAAACTCTGCTGCCTCCTCGGTTCGAATCGGGATTCTTACCGTCTGGGCCTCGAGCTTGTCTACGAAGCGCTTTGTGTTTTCCGAGACGCTCGAGAAGTAAACCACGTCGAACATCTCATACCTCAGCTAGGCCGAAAGGGCCTGGATCTTGTCCATGCGGAAGCCCGACCAGTGCTCTTCGTCTGCGACGACTACCGGTGCGGCTGTATACCCCATGGTCTTTACCATCTCGAGAGCAACCGGGTCCTGACTCATGTCTACCTCGTTGTAATCAACCTGGTTGCGCTGCAGCATGCGCTTGGTGCTGTCGCACTGAACGCAGGCTGGCAATGTGTAAACGGTCACCGCCATTGGTTCCCTCCCCATTTCTATGGCTCTTTCGAGCTCATTTTCGGCAAATTCTTGTGAAATTTCTCGCAAATTTCAGACTCCAAACAATAGCACCAAACCACTACATCTAGTAGTGAAATGCGAAAAAGTTCACTTATTTAGTTATTTTCTCGAACATTAACCCACAACTTGAACTTTAAGGCGGTAATAACTCCCGCGTGTCGGGACTTGTTTACCCGATTTCCTAAATTCTTTGTTCTACATCTTGTAGAATTAGTGTTCGAGGCTCAGAAAGTATGCGCCTCTATACCGACATCTAAGGAAAGAAATGCGGAAGATCTCCTTACTTTTTCTCCTAATTCCCCTGCTTGTGACTGGTTGCACCTCACCGGGAGGGGTTGTAGCGGAGGATCTTTGGGTCAAATCCTCAGAAATGAGCATGCAGGGCGGCATGACTGCCGTTTATGGAACCCTCACCAATAACACCCAGCAGGATGTTGTATTGGTGGGTGGCGACACCGAAATAGCGGGTGTGGTTGAGGTTCATGAAATGACCATGATCGGCGGAGAAATGAAGATGCAAGAGATTGACGGCGGGCTAACTATCCCAGCGGGCATGTCAATCGTGCTTGAGCCAGGCGGCAATCACCTGATGCTCATGATGCTCACAGACGATCTCGAGGCTGGGGAAGAAATCTCGGTAACTTTTGATTTTGATGGTGCAGAAGACATAACCGTTGACGGGATTGTCGCAAAGCCTGCAGAGGGCGGCGATGAGGATTACCACAGCGGCGAAATGGAGATGGACAACTAGTTGGTTTCACGCAGGGGATTTCTCGCAGGCGGCGCAGCCGCGGCAGCATCGGGAGCGGTAGGTATTGCCGCAGGTGCTGCTGGTGCCTCCTTGGCCGCTGAGGCTGACCTAGAAACCTTTGCTGCTTCGCGTCAGGCTGAATTTTATGGACCCCACCAGAGCGGTATTGAGCTAGATATTCAAGCCGTTACAAACATGGTGGCCTTTGATATCAAGGAGAGCGTCACCAAGGCTGACATGCTGCGATGGATGCGGCTGCTCACCGACGACATAGCCAGGTTGACCGCAGGTGAGCCGGTGCTTGCCGACCCGGCACCAGAGCTCGCAATTGGCGCGGCCAGGTTTACCGCCTACGTTGGCTTCGGCCCGAGCTTGTTTTCAAAGCTGGGGCTTGAGTCCCAGATGCCCGAGGGGTTTGCTGAATTGCCGGCTTTTGGTGTGGATCAGCTTCAGGAGCGTTATTCGGGTGGAGATGTGCTTATTCATATCGCCGCTGATGATCCTGTGGTCCTCGCGCACGGCACCAGAGGCCTAGTTCGGGACTCTATGCCCTTTGCCTCGGTTCGATGGGTGCAACCGGGTTTTGCCCATTCTCCTGGCATGATTCCAGCGGGCCTCACGCACCGAAACCTGATGGGACAGGTTGACGGTACCGCCAATCCAGAGCTTGGTTCGAGCGATTTTGATTCGGTGGTCTGGATTAACGACGGACCTCAGTGGATCAAGGGCGGAACGCTGCTGGTTTTTCGAAGGATTGCGATGCAGCTTGATACCTGGGATCAGCTTGGGATTCCCTCCAAGGAAGAGGTCATTGGACGCAAGCTCTCAAACGGGGCACCACTTACCGGGGAACAAGAGACCGATGTTCCAGACCTGGGTGCCAGGCACCCCAATGGGCTACTCGTTATTCCCGAGTTTGCTCACATCAGAAGAGCCGCTCCTCAAGAAAGCGGCGAGCGGATATTCCGCAGGCCCTTCAGCTATGACAATGGCATGAACGAGCGCGGCAGCATGGATGTTGGGCTGTTATGGACGGCTTATCAGAGAGATATTTCTAAGCAGTACTTGCCAATTCAAAGGCGCCTCGAGCAGCTTGACCTGCTTAATCAGTGGACTGTTCCGATCGGGTCTGCTGTCTTTGCAGTTCCCGGCGGGGTTCAGGGGTCTGAGCTACTCGCCGAAGCACTATTCTCTTAGGGTGCCCCTACCCAAATTACCTCTGGTCAAGGGCAGGGTCATAGATTCTGGAGACCAACTCAGCAAGAAGATGCTGATGGTCTACATCTTCATCCTGGCGCTCGCCATGAGCCTGATTCCCTTCACAATTGACCCCTATCTTCCGGCCTTCCCGGCCATCGGGCAATTCTTCGGGGTCGCCAATGGTGTCGTGCAGGCATCCTTCACGGGTGTAACCGTGGGTATCGCGGCCGGACAGTTACTAATCGGTCCGCTCTCCGACGCCTTTGGTCGCAGGCCACTACTCCTAATGACAATGACCGGTTATTTGCTGGCCACGATATTCGCTTTCTTCGCTCCCAACGTCGAAGTCTTTATCATGCTGAGATTCTTTATGGGCTTCTTCGCAGCTGGCGGAGATGTTGTTGCTAGGGCCGTGATTCGAGATCTGTTCCGGGGTCAGCCCATGCGCCAGATGCTCGCAAGGGTCTTCCTGGTCCAGTCGCTAGCTCCAATACTTGGCCCAATCCTGGGCTCGCAGCTCACCGAGCTGATTGCATGGCAGGGCGTGTTCCTTTTCTTTGCAATCGTCACACTGGTGCTGTTGCTTTTTGCAAACGTGTTTTTGATTGAGACCTTGCCGGTTTCGGCCAGAAGAAGCAGTTCGCCGCTGGGGCTTGCCCGGGGTTACGTAAACGTACTTCGAGATCGAGTCTTCATTGGACTGATGTTTTATGCTGCGCTGCAGCTCAGTGCCCTGTTCAGCTATTTGAACTTTGTCCCCTTTATCTTCCAGGACGGCTTTGGGGTTAGTCCGACAGACTTTGGTGTCTGGATGGCGGTAAACGGAGCTGCCTCCTACATTGGGGTGCAGCTTGGGGCCTACCTTGCAAGGTTTATCCAGGGCCACTGGCTCCTTGCCGCCTATAGCGTTATCGGCTCCCTTCTTGGCGTTGGGCTTTTTCTAACCTCAGGAACGAGCTTCTTGTGGGCGGAAGTCTTCTTTTTTGTACAGCTCTTTATTTTTGGCGCCAGCCTAACTGTCCTGCCTACCATCGCCCTTTATAACCATGGATCCGAGGCCGGCACAGCCTCTTCGCTACTGGGCGTTTTCAACTTCACCTTCGCAAGCATGATCTCCGCAACATACTTTCTGCTAAGAAGCACAGTCACCGCCGATCTAGGAGTGCTCATCGGGCTTCTTTATGCAGGCTCATTCCTAGCGCTCATCTTTATCTCTAGACTATGGCTGCTCCCCGACATGAGAAAAGCAGATGTTTAGACCCTGGCGCGAAGATGACCTGGAGCAGCTCATTGCGCTCTGTAACGCCCACGACAGCGCCATAGATCCGGAGTTTGAGGACTCTAGTGCTGAGGAGATAAGGGAAGAGCTCAATGGCTTCTATGACGAGGTCATGGCCCAGGTCTATGAAGAAGAAGGTCTAATCACAGATCTTGTGACGGCACAAGTGGACAAAAAACGCGAGCGCGTCGAAATAGACGTCTTTGGTCTTCCAGAGAAGCACGACTATGCCAGGTCTTTTGATCTTGCTATGAGCTGGGCCAATGAGCACTACGCCAAGTTTGAAAAGCGGGCGATGTGTAATTCGAGAGACACAGAGCTACGCAGCGCTATTGAGGCACTTGGGTTTTTGCTGGTCAGAAGATACTGGACCATGCGCAATCACGAACCAAATAAGTCATTTCCCAAGCTCCCAAAGGGCGTTGAGATTAGACAGGCTGATTTTGATAGCGAGCGCGCGATATGGCACCGGCTTCTTATGGACTCTTTTTCTGGTCACTACGGCTTCAAGCCAAAAGACTTCGAAGTGTGGGAGAAGAAGCAGCGCGAGCAGGTCTTGCAGGACCCAGAGGGTGTGTTTTTCCTTGAGGAGGAAGGCGTTGCCGTCGGCTTGCTGGTCTGCACAAACCACAGAGCCGAAAACTCCGGGGGCTTTATCGACAAGATTGGCGTTCTCGCCTCTCACCGCGGCAAGGGCTATGGCGAGATCTTATTGCTCTGGGGCTGTGCCTACTCGGTGGCAAGAGGTTTCAAAGATGTAGCGCTCGCGGTTGATACGGGAAACTCCACCGGCGCGGTGGCGCTGTATGAGAAAGCCGGCTTCAGGCCGATGAATATTTGGCTAGCCTTCTCTGATTCGGAAGAGCTTTAGCCTTCTGCCCTGAGCCAGGTAGGCGCCGGTAATAACCAGAATGGCGCCAACCGGCTCATACCAATGAAGAGTCTCTCCTAGCAGGAGAACCCCCCAGAAGGTTGCAATCACGGGGTTCGTGTAGGTGACGGTGGCAGCCACCGCACTTCCAGCCTGAGCCACAATCTGGTGAAAGAGCCAGTAGGCGACGCCGCTACCGAATACTCCCAGCAGCAAAAGAGCCCCAACCGTTTCCACCTTAGGTTGGGCGACAAATAGCGGTCCGGTGAGAACGTAAAAAGGCAGCAGCGTGATGGCGCTGGTCAAAACCTGTACTGCGGCGGTAGAGGTTGGCGGCAATTCCATGGGGGTGATGTGCCGCCTGATGTATGGAGTTCCGATTCCGTAGGAGATACTTGCCATCACTAGAGCCAGAATTGCCAGCTGGTCATTTTCACCAAAGCCCTGCCAGACACCCAGCGTTATGCCAACCCCAACCAGGCCGACCAGGAGACCAACGATTGCGGTTGAGGATTGCCTCTGGCCCCTAAAGAGCGTGAGTATCGCAAGCAGCGTGAATATGGGGGTAGTGGCATTGAGAATCGCGGCCAGGATGCTTGTGGTGAATTGCTGGGCAAATGCATACATCGTGAAGGGAAATGCCGACATCAAAAAACCAGCCACCCACAAGTGACCCCACTGCTTCAGCTTCGAAGGCAGCGAAATCTTTAGGGCGAAGCCGATTGCCAGCATTGCGGCAGCGCCTAGCGCGGTTCTCCAAAAGGCAACGCCAAGGGCAGTTGTTAGCTCGAGCGAGAGCTCGATGAAGAAAAAGCTCGAGCCCCATATCAGGGCCATCGGGATGAACTTGAATACCCAGTGGCTCAGCAAGTTAGTCGGTCTTTATCTCAGAACGGTCCCCGGACCAAAGGGTGTGGTAGCTGCCCTCCGCGTCGATGCGCTTGTAGGTGTGAGCACCGAAGAAGTCTCTTTGGCCCTGGACCAGAGCAGCCGGTAGGCGTTTTGCACGCAGGCCGTCGTAGTAGCTCAACGATGAGGCAAATGCGGGGGAGGGCACACCTGTCAGTGCAGCCATCGCCACGATCTCGCGCCAAGAAGCTATGGTTCCGGCAATGGCGGCAACAAAGTAATCATCGAAAAGCAGGGAAAGTAGTTTTTCGTCCTTGCGATAGGCATCGGTGATTCGGTTCAGGAACTGAGCACGGATTATGCAACCGCCACGCCAAATCTTGGCAACCTCGCCGAGATTAATCTCCCAGTTGAATTCCTTTGCGCCCGCCCTAATGGCATCGAAGCCCTGGGCGTAGGCAATGATCTTGGAGGCATAGAGAGCTCTGCGGACAGCCTCAACAAAAGCCGGCTTGTCTTCGACCGCCCAAACCTGGTTAGCGGCTGGAAGCTCTGGCTTACCTGCGCGCTGGGCGTGCTGAGCGGAGAGTGAGCGAGCGAACACAGCCTCAGCAATACCGGAGACCGGGGCTCCTAGGTCAAGTGCAGTTTGAACTGTCCAGACCCCTGTGCCCTTGCTGCCCGCGGCATCAAGGATGACATCCACAAGCGGCTCACCGGTCTTTGAGTCTTTTTGCCTTAGAACCTCTGCGGTGATCTCGATTAGGTAGCTTTCAAGTTCGCCCTTGTTCCACTCGCTGAAGATGTCAGCGATTTCATCTGGACTGAAGCCTCCGGCCTGGCGCAGCATGTCGTAGGCCTCGGCGATTAGCTGCATGTCGGCATACTCGATGCCGTTGTGAATCATCTTCACAAAGTGCCCAGCTCCATCGGAGCCGATGTGAGTTACGCAAGGCTCGCCCTCAGCGACAGCTGCGATGGTCTCCAAAATTGGGCCGAGGCTCGCATATGCCGCTTTTGTGCCACCAGGCATGATCGAAGGGCCTTTGAGAGCACCCTCCTCACCACCTGAGATCCCGGCACCAACGAAGTGGATGCCCTTCGCGGAAACTTCTTTTTCCCTGCGGATTGTGTCGGTGTAGAGGGCGTTACCACCATCAACAATGATGTCGCCCTTTTCAAAGCGCTCGGTCAGCTGGCTAATGACGGCGTCGGTGCCGGTACCCGCCTGGACCATGATGATTGCCGTTCTTGGCTTTGAGAGCGAAGCAACGAAGTCGTCGATGCTTTCGCTGGCGATGAAGTTTGCTTCCGGGTGATCAGCGGTCAGCTGGTTAGTCTTCTCAACACTGCGGTTGTAGATAGCGACACGGTTACCCTCACGCGAGGCTAGGTTGCGAGCCAGGTTAGAACCCATTACCGCGAGCCCGACGACACCGATATTTGCCTTTTCAGTCATTGGCTTGTTCCTTAGGTAAAGATGTGACGCGCGCTTCGCCGGGCGTTGGAGTAGTTACTAGGTTAGCCCACCTAAGCTCTGCTTGACTTTGAAACAAGGCAGACTTAGGCCTCTCCGCGAGCTCTGCTGACCTAATCACTTTTGCTCCTCTAGCCTTATCCCATGGCTACATGGGACATTGGTGCTCCGGTAGCGGCTTTCACCTGGAAGTCGGCTAGCCCGAGAGCACAACTTCTTTTGATGCACGGTCTTGGCGAATACTCCGAGCGTTATCTCACCTACTACAGCGAACTAATCCCCAAGCTCAACCAACAGGGCATAGATGTATACGCCTTTGATCTTCCAGGGCACGGCAGGACTGCCGGTGAGCGCGGACTCGTTGACGTCAATCAGGGCGTTGCCCTGCACCTGCAAGCGCGTTCTAGGCTTCCGGTCGGGCTACCAACAGTTCTTTACGGACACTCTCTTGGTGGTTTGATAACCGCAGCCAGCATTGTTAGAGAACGAGGCAACATTTCGGCTGCTGTAATTAGTTCGGCAGCAATGCAGACGCCATCAAAACGTTGGGAGCGACTACTCGCCATGGTTTCAACTCGATTGGCCCCCTCGGCTCCCATGCCTCTTCCTCGGCCAGGTATCGAGGCACTATCGCGAGACAAGGCCTTTTTGGCAGCGGTGCAGAAAGACGAGCTTTTCTTTGAGGGCAAGGCTAAGAACCTAGTTGCGAAGACTGTCCTTGAGGTTTCGGATCAGGTCTGGGCAGCCGCTGCGAACTGGAAGGCGCCAACGCTAATCATCCACGGCAACAAGGACACCTCCACCTCACACCTAAATTCCATGGGGCTGCACCAGGCGATCGCAAGTCCTGACAAAGAGCTCAAGATCTACCCGGGTGGCCACCACGAGCTTCTCAACGACCTGTGCAAGAGCGAGGTCGAAGAGGACATCTTTGAGTGGCTTCTCGCTAGGGTCTAAGACCTGCCGTAACAAAGCGTAAGAACTTGACACAGGCGGCCTATCTGGCCCATTATTTATCCCAATGAGTAGTCGATCGGTTGAGACAGGCGCCACTGGCGCTAGCTTCTCCTGCTCGATGGCAATGTGCATGTGCATGCGCATGTGCCGCTAATCAACCTTGCTTACTGATTAGCAATTAGGCACCAGCACCCCAACAAACGCACGTGATTCGTGCACCTAATTTCATGCACTCACAAAGGACTCATAAAAATGACAACAGCACTAAAGAAGCAGACCGAGGCCAAGGGCTTCGCTCTATACGTAGGCATCACAGAGCAGCAGGCAGAGGCCGCAGGCCATAGCCTCGCCGAGATTGCATCGGCTTTGAAAGCCAAGCTCTCCGAGCTAGTTCCAACATCGGCCAATGAAACCTATGCGGCGCTCGCGATCGCCCCAGAGGAATCATCCGGTAGGCCCCTGGACATCACTCGGCTAGCGCTGGGGGAGCCAAGAGCGGTTCGTGCGGCTAAGCCACAGCCCGACGAAGTTGAGGCAGCAAAGGGAGTAGTTGTGGACCTGGGCCGCAAGAAGGTCTTCGTTGACGGCAGCCACGCACCACTCACCTGCAAGGAGTATGAACTTTTGGCACTGCTGATCGAGAACGAGGGTCAAACTGTGACGAGGGAGACCATCGCCTCAATCTCCGAGCGCTGCGGAGAGGCAACCCCAAACTTCAGGACCATCGACGTTCACGTTCGCAGGCTGCGCTCGAAGCTTGGGCTCTATGAGGACATCGTCAGGACCGCTCGTGGACAGGGCTACCGCTTTGATGCCCACCCTGATGTCTTGATTGAGAAGCTCTAGCGTCTTTGTGCCACCAGGGTTGCACCCACAAGAGCGAGCAGCACTCCTGCGAGGGTGTAGCCAGTGACTTCTCTTGATGAGATTGGTGCGACTAGGTCCAAGAGCAGTGAGCTAATTAGCTGACCCACCAGGAGAGACACTCCCATGGCCAGGGTGCCGATCTTTGGCACCAGGACGACCTGAACAAAGATAAACACGACCCCCACAAGTCCTCCGATATAGAGAACCGGCTCGGTGGGAAGCTCTCCGGAGAATTGGAAGCCACCGTTGGTGACCAGGAGCGCGATTGCAATCAGGGAAGTACCTAAGACGAAGTTGATTAGCGTCGCCACCACCGCTGATTCGGTCTGCCTGCCCAGGCTGCCATTTAATGCCTGCTGGAAGCCAATACCGATACCGGCCAAAAAGGGCAGCAGAGAGATTGTTTGAAAGCTGTAGTTGGCAAAGTCCCCGGTGACAATCAGCCCGGCGATTGCCAGCGCCGTCCCAAGAATCCTTAGGAGACCAAGGGGACGCCTTGTCATTCCAAGAAGACCCCGACCGTCAATTGTGAGAGCTGCAAGCGCCTGGCCTGTGACTACTGATACCGCGAAAAGCGAGATGCCTATGACCCCGGCCACAGTGCCCTGGGTGATGACAAACAGACCACCAAGCAGTCCACCAGCGAGCCCCCAAAGCGGAAAGTCCCTGCCGATACGGCGAGTGAAAGCCCGGAGCTTGGCTCGGTCACGCTTTGATATGGCGACGATTACCCCAATGATCACTAGCCCTGAAGAAAACGAAATTAGAGCAGCAAGAATGCCATTTTCGAGCGCGACTCCAAGACCCGAATTGACCCTGGCCTGAACGGCCATGAAACCGCCAGCAATGACCGAGATTGCGATAGCAATTGCCTTGCTTGAAGCGTTACTCACATCAAGGAGCCTAGGCCAGTGACTTAGGCTTGGCTTGATAGGAGCCACATTGAAAAACAGCCCAAAATCTATCTACAAATTCTTTGCTACCGGTGAGGCTATAACCTGGGGCCTTTTGATCTCAGCACTAATCTCCAGAGCACTAGGGGATCTAGTTCCCCATGCAGTCACTGTGGCAGGAAGTATCCACGGAGCAACGTTCCTCAGCTACTGCGTTGTTGCGGTGTTGGTGGGGCTGAACCAGCGTTGGGCCATAGGCAGAATCGCCGGTGCAGTCGCCCTTGCAATAGTTCCCTTCGCAACCGTCCCCTTTGATCGCAGGCTAGGCAAGCAAAACGCTCTCGAGGGAGGCTGGAGAACTGAGACCAGCGATGATCCAAGAGATCAGGGCTTTATTGACCGGCTTTTTAGGTGGTTTATCGCACGGCCGGTGGTGCTGGTTTTGGTCATCGCCGTTGCATTGCCGGCTATCTTTGTGTTCCTACTTTTCCTTGGACCTCCGACCGAGTGGTTTGACTAAAAACCATTGATTTCGAAGAAAAGCCGTAGTTTTGCAACTGATTTAGTCTAAATAGGCTTCTAAGTTCGCTATAAAGCTCCGCTTAGGTGACAATGGCAGGACAAAGGAGTACAAAGTGAAAACAGAGATTAATCTGCAACATGATCCTGCGGGCTGGAGAAATGTCCCAGCGTCCTCAAAGCCAATCGACAGAGCCAAGGTAGAGAAATTACTGGCCAGCGAATGGGAGAGATTCGAAAGCACAACTTCAGGTTCGGGCAGTCACAATGCACAGGCAAAGAAGGTACTGCCACTTGGTGTGACATCAAGCTTCCAGCACTGGGACCCCTATCCCATCTCCATCGTCTCCGCTAAGGGCGCTTATGTGCAAGATGTCGATGGCAGGAAGCTCCTAGATCTCTCCATGGGTTTTGGGGCGATGCTCGTAGGTCACCTACACCCCAAGGTAATTCGTGCTGCCAAGAAAGCCATGAAGAGCGTTGGAACCCTGTTTGTAACCCCTGCCCCTATCGCGACCGAGGCTGCCGAGAGGTTCAAAAAGCGCTTTGGCCTAGACATGATCAGGTTTACTAACTCCGGTACCGAATCGACCATGTATGCAATCAGAACCGCCAGGGCAGTTACCGGCAAAAAGGCAATCGTTAAGGTCGAGGGCGGCTACCACGGTGGTTACGACCCGCTGCAGGTTTCTGTAAAGCCGGCTCTCGATGAGATTGGCGATGCCCATGCTCCGACACCTCAGGTGCCATTTGATGTTGAGCCTGGTGAGGTCTTCACGGTTCCCTATAACAACCTCGAGAGACTGCAGGAGATCTTCATTGAGCACGGCGACCGCATTGCCTGCTTCGTGGTTGAGCCTGTGGTCGAGAACCTTTCGATCATCATGCCCGATGCGGGTTATCTCAAGGGTGTTCGCGAGCTTTGCGACAAGTACGGCATTGCTCTGATTTTTGATGAGGTTAAGACCGGCTTAACCGCTGGGGTTGCTGGAGCTGCTAAGAAGCTCGGTGTTGAGCCAGACATTATTTGTCTTGCCAAGAGCATTGGTGGCGGCTTCCCGCTGGCGGCGTTTGGTGGCAAGCAGAAATACATGGACGCCGTCGTTGATGGCCGCATGGCACACTTCGGCACCTACAACGGAAACCCACTTGTGATGGCAGCGGCCATCGCAGTTGATGAGGTTGCCAGCGAGGCTGCTGTTTCAAAGGCAGAGGCGATAAACATAGAGACTCTAAAGAAGCTCGATGCTGTTATTGCCAAATATGAGCTCCCCGCCCACACCATCGGCTTTGGAGTCAAAGGTGCAGTGATTTGGTCAGAGACTCCGGTTCGCAACTACCGAGATTTCAAGGCAACTGACTTTGAAGTAGCAGAGCTCTCTTGGCTCTGGGGTGTGAACCGCGGTGTGCTGACCCCCCCGGGACTTGACGAGCAGTGGCTAGTGTCGCTCGCTCACAAGCAGAGCGATATGGACAAGCTTGTTGAATCCTTCCGTGAGCTGGCAATAGCTCTGAGGTCTTAGCGAGCGAGATTAAGAATTACTAATACTCGTTTAACCGCTGTCTAACGCTGGCGTAGTTGCCTGTTCCTTGTAGGAGGCATCATGTCTAAAAAGAAGTATGTGATCGATGACCGCAGGCCATCGCTGTTACCGAAAATCGGTTCTGCTGTAATTGCAATTGGTTCAATGGCTTCGGTAGCGGCCATAGCTGCGCCTGGCCTACTGCCGCTAAGCCAGGAGGCCACTGACCAAACAGATGCGTTTGGTAATCAACTCGAAGCAGCAGCAGCTCCGGCAACGGCAAACGCGAGCATGGCGCCATCCGACGCACCAACCTTGCCGAGCACCCAGCAGGGCGTTGAGGGTGAAGGCGATGGCCAATACACTCAACAATTTGCAGAATCAGCCACGCTGACAAACGAACCTGCTCCCTCACTTGCAACCCCATCGACTCAGACCACTCAGGAAGTTCAACAGGCGAGTAGTGCTCCTGCTCCTATGGAGACCGATATACAGGAACCGGCAGTGTCAGAACCGGCACCAACTGAACAAAGTGCACAAGCAGTTGAACTCCCTTCGATTCCAGCACCAGGAAATACCTCGTCCCCCACTCCAGTAGCTGGCGACAGCAATACCAACTGGGGAGCCGGTGCAACCGCCGGCACAACAACCGGCAATATCTCGAGTCCAACTCCGGGCGGTGGCTCCTATTTTGAGGATGACGAGGATGAGGAGCATTACGACGACGATCGTTACGACGACGATGACGACGACGATGATCACTACGACTATGACCACGATGACGATGACCACGATGATGACGACGACGATGATGATGACGACGACGATGATGATGACGACGACGATGATGATGACGACGACTAGAAATGTTTGTTTTTCAATCTGACTGCATGGGCACCGGCTTCACTTTTCAAATTGAAGACGAAAGTGCCGAGGCGCAGCTCAGGGGTCACTGTCAATCGGCCATGGAGGTCTTGGAAGATGCAGACCAAAGATTCAGCCTCTACAAGCCTGACTCAGAGGTCTCACGCCTAAACCACGGAGAAGCAAGCTGGGACAAGGCCTCGTTCCAACAGAAGAACATCCTTGAGGAGGTCAAGGCGTGGAAAGATAAGACCTCAGGTTTTTTTGACGCGAGAGAGGGCACAGAGGACTACGACCCCTCTGGGCTAGTGAAAGCCTGGGCCACCCAAAATGCTGCCGACTACCTGCTAGCCAATGGTGTCCGCGGCTTCACAATCAATGCCGGTGGCGACATAGTTCTCAGCGATGATCTGCGCTCAGGGAGGCTCAATAGAGTTGGGCTGTCAAATCTGCGGCCCGTTGCTGATGCTAATGCCGGTGCAAACCTCATTCTAGATCTGGCCAGCACGCCTTTTAGAGCCGTGGCAACCAGTGGCGTTGCCGAGCGCGGCGAGCACATTTGGCGTGAAGACAAGAACAATGAGTTCGTCCAGGTGTCCGTAATTGGCAAATCAATAATTGATGCTGACATTTGGGCAACCGCTTTGGTGTCTGGCGGTCCTAGAGCCTGGGAGGCCTTCAAAGAAACAGCTTCGGATGAACTGTCAGCACTAGTGACAACTCGAGACGGCGAGATCTTTTCATCTAGAGGTTTTACAAGGCTGCTCGCAAAGCATTAGAGCTTAGACAGGGCATTGCTTACTGCCTTTTTGAAGGCTTCTGTTGTGAAGGTGGCGCCTGAAACATTTCCATAGCCCGTGCCATCCAATTGAACCGTTGCGTCAATCAAGGCCGCATAGGCAACGTCCCTACCGTAGCTTGCATCTCCCAAGAGCAGCTCAATGCCAGTGATGTCTTGGGATGTTGCAGTGAGCGATATCTGTATTTTGCCGTACTTATAGGAAATGACATCCGATACAACTGTCTTGCTAACTGGCTGAGGTGCTGGTTCTGCCGTGGGCTGAGCTGCAGCCGCTGGAGTGGGATCCGCAGGCGGATTGCTATCAGATTGCGTCGCCCTATTGGCACCTGGAGCCGAGGTATCTTGCGTTGAAACCTGGGTCGGAACTGAACTATTTTGTGGCGCCCCGCTGTCTGGAGCAGGCTTGGTAGTTGCGCTCTTTGATGGAGACGGCTCAGAGCCGGGTTTTGAAGTGACAGCAGACTCCGCAAGAGAGAGTTCGATGGGCACCCAGTCGCTTTGTTGATTCGCGGCATGTTGCAAGGCGAAGCTCATTGACCCTCCAGCAACCATGACTGAAACTATCGAAGTTGAAATTCTCACCAGGCAAACTCCTCCAGATGGATTTGTTCCTTTCGAACCCCCACCTTTTCAATTGCGTTTTTAGCAGACTTGGACCAGCGGCTGGGCCCGCAAATGTAGACATCCGAGTCGACCAAGGTTGGAGCTATATCAAGAAGCCTCGCGTAATCAGGCTTCGGCCTTTCACCCGGCTCTTGATCCGGCAGGAAAGAGCCACTCTGAGACCTCGGGCCTTTGATCAGCTCCAAATAATGACCCCGCTCACGGCAGATTCGCTGTACCTCTGACAATAGAGCTGCGTCGGAATCATCTGTCACGCGATAGACGACGGTGATGTCACCAGGCTCGGATGCTAGCGACTCCGCCAAAGCCCGGATTGGGGCGATTCCAATTCCGGCGGCTAGAAGAGTGACATGCTGCTTTGTTCGTTTTGATTCTGAGAAGACTCCAAAGGGTCCCTCAAGGATCACTCTTGTTCCGGGGCGTATGTCTTGGAGCAGGGCGGTGTCGTCACCGCGGTTGCCTATTGTGAAACGGATCTCGTCGTAAGGTGCCTTAGAGACAGAGAAGGGGTGTGGTCTCCACCACTGCTTCTTTGTAAGAACGCGCAGCAGGAAAAATTGTCCAGCTTCAGCTCCCAAGCGAGAGATCCGCTTTCCCGAGATTGAGATTGACGTTGTCCTATTTGCCTCCCGCTTGACCGAACCGACCTTGAGCGATGAGGCAAATGAAAGAGCTACGGGCTGCAGAATCCTGAACCAGACCAGGTTTCCTCCAACAAACACATAAAGCAGTGTGAAGTAGCTCTGCAATAAGGGCTGAGTAAGGAAGTCTGAGCCGAGCTCATACTGATGGGGGATACTCAGGAAAATCGCTAGGTATGAAACTAAGTGGACCAGGTACCACGCTTCATAGCTCAGTTTGCGACGTGCGATTCGGATTGAACTAACCACAACCACAACCATGAGCGTCAGAGCAAGACTCGCAAGAGTGACCGATAGAAAATTTTGAGTCAGATAAAAGAATGCGTTTATCAGGGCAGAGCCGTCGATAAGCGAGTAGCTAATAACGGATGCAAAAAAGTGCACTGCAAGCAGATAAAGAATTGGCTTGCCAAGGCGCTTGTGAGAATGCGTCAGTTTATCTAGACCAATGACACCTTCGATCCATGGGATCCGTGCCACAAGGGCAATGTGAATTACCAGCATCGCCGTTGCCAGAAGAGCGGATAGGCGGTTGATTGCAGACCAAATGCTCTCGGCGCTTTCTAGGGAAGCGAATCCGCCGTCCGCTGCAAAAGCCAGCACCGGAACCCACAGGAGGATTAGCCCAAGAACCTGCACCGCATCTTGTTTGCGCTGGAGTGACACAAGCTTGCGACGGCCAAGATAAATTACCTCGGTCTTTGGTGATGTCATGAAAATAACTATTGCTAATTTCACGACTCGAAGTGCAAAAACAAAGCCACTATGAAAGTTTTCTAATTTGCCTCTCATGGCTGTTTCACAGAAGACTTGTGAACTGTGAGCATGAGAAAAACCGCGCTGTTATTGGCCGCACTGATGCTCTCCGGTTGCGCTGCAAGTCCATCGGGACCAACGCTTGATTTCGAATCCGTTGATCTCCTTGCAGCAACCGATGCCGCAAGCGAAGGTTCTCAAAATGAGCAGGCTTATGAGCCCGTTCAGTCAGAGCCAGCGGATGAAGAGGTGCGCCCAGAGAGTGCGCTCGACAGGTTTGCTGAGATTGAGATAGAGGACCAATCCGGAGATGGCATTTCGGTGTTGATTGATGAGATTCAGATCTCTGCCGGCAACACGTTCTTGGTGATATACGACTCTTCAGGAATGGTGCTTGGCAGCACGCTTGTGACCCCGCAGTCTCAACCAGTTCAGCTTAGGTTAGACCTGCCCATTGAAACCTCACAGGAGCTCGAGGCAGCTTTGTATCTAGATGATGGCGATGGAAAGCTGAGCATTAACGACGACATTCCTATCTATGACGATGAGCGTGAACTAGTGCACGAGGACTTCTATTACCGGGTGAATGTCAATGACTAGCCGGCCTCGATACAGCATGCGCTGGACAATTCTGGGTTCCATCATGGTGCCCGTATTGATACTGCTCGCGGTAATGGGGACCGCTATTTCCACTCTTGTGCTAGCAGAGAGCGCTGCCGAAGTCGATGACCACCTCGCAAGGGAGGCTAGAGAGCTAAGCCTCCTAGCAGAGCGCGCGACTGACCCGGACACGGGGCAGGCTCTCACAGATCCGCGGGAGCTACTTGAGCTCTATATAACCAGAACGATTCCAGACCCAAACGAGACCATGTTTGTCATCGAAGACGGTCTGGTCTTTGCGCGAACCACTGATACCCCGCCTGTGAGGCTTGATCAGGACCTTAATTTTCTGGCTTCTGTCAATAGCGCCAATACGGTTGAGTTTGGAGACTGGGAGACAGAAGTTGGAAATGCTCGTTTCGTGGTTGTACCAGTCACCTCTGGCAGTAAGTCTGGGGCACTCGTCGCAGTTATTTTCAGCGACCTTGAATCTGCGCCAATTCGAGAGCTCTTAATTCGGTTTGGCCTCATTGCCCTTTTTTCACTGTCAGCAATGGCGGCAATTGGCTATCTGGCCGCCAACCGGATCTTTAGGCCGATTCAGGGGCTTACGGAGTTTGCGAGTGAGCTAGAGGGAGACGCGCTGAGCAGGAGAATCCAGGTTGGCGAGGTTCGGAACGAGCTTGACCAGCTCGCCACCGAATTCAACACGATGCTGGATCGTCTCGAGGAAGCATTCAAGTCTCAAAGAGAGTTCGTGGATGTCGCGGGACACGAATTGAGAACACCCCTGACAATAATTCGAGGCCACTTTGATCTGATGAAATCTGACCCTAGTGAAACGGCGAACGCGATGCCCGTGATTCAAGAAGAGCTAGATCGCATGGCTCGGCTAGTTTCTGACTTGCAAACACTTACTAAGTCCAGCGCACCTGAGTTTCTCAGGCCAGACACCCAGGAAATAGAGACTTTTGCCAACGATCTGAAGTCGAAGCTCAAGACACTGACAAAAAGGAAAATTCAACTTGTTTCATCGGCTGGAAAGTGGCGCTTTGATGACCAACGTCTATCTCAGGCTGTCTTACAGCTTGTCGAGAATGCAGCCAAGTACACCCCAACCAGGTCGAACATCAACATCAGCATCGGAGTCATTGGCAGCAATTTAGAGATTTCGGTTGACGACTCGGGCCCGGGCATCGACGACGACCTCAAAAGCCAAGTTTGGGAACCATTCATCAGGGGTAAAGGTAACCAAAATGTAGAGGGCTCGGGCCTGGGACTTTCGCTCGTAAGAGCAATTGCCATGGCGCACGGTGGCGAGGCTGTGGTGTCGGACAGCTCTTTAGGTGGTGCTAGGTTCACATTGAGAATTCCAAGGAAATAGATGAGTGCAATTTTGCTGGTTGAGGACGCAGACAGAATTGCGTCCTTCGTGGTCAAGGGACTCCAGGCTCATGGCTACGACTGCAACCGAGTCTCCTCCGGTGAAGAGGCGCTGAAGCTTCTCCCGGCTGTGGAGTTCGACCTTGTAATTTTGGATATTGGGCTGCCGGGAATGGATGGTTTTCAGGTGCTGAGCACTATGCGCGGTCAGGGCTTCGATGTTCCCGTCATTGTCCTTACAGCCCGAGATTCCGTAGACAACACCGTGGCCAGCTTTGAGGGCGGAGCTGATGATTACATGGGCAAGCCCTTTTCATTCGATGAACTTCTAGCCAGGGTAAAAACTCGCATCAAGAAGCTAACCGTCGCCACTGCTTCATCCGACACATTACGGGTTGGCAGCATCAGTCTTGACCTAATGGGGCGCAAGGTGACAAGAGGTGCTAGCGAGTATGAGCTCACTACTCGAGAATTTGGCATTTTGGAGTTCCTCATGACTCACCCCGGCCAGGTAATTTCCCGCGAACAGCTTCTATCGCGCGTTTGGAGCTACGACCACGACCCCCAAAGCAACGTGGTCGATGTTTATGTGCGATACCTTCGGCAGAAACTAGGCAGTGACGCGATTCAAACGGTTCGGGGTATCGGCTACCGCTTGCCGAATACCGTCTAGTCCTATCTCCTGCGAGCAAGGGAGATCAGATCTCCCAATGCGGCATCGAATTCTGAGTCGGTCAGGAGCCCGAGATCCAAGACCGCTTGACGAACTGAGCAATCTTTCGTGCGGGCATGTTTGGCAACTTTGGTGGCGTTCTCATAGCCAAGCTGTGGGCTGAGAACGGTAACTAGGCCGATTGAGTTTTCAACGGTTTGCTGGAGAATCTCTGTATTGGCGGTTATCCCATCAACGCAGTTCTTTGTGAAAGTGGCAAATCCGTTTCTGAGGTAGGTGATGCTCATCAGGATTGACCTAGCCATGATCGGTTCAAAGGCGTTTAGCTGAAGCTGACCGCTCTCTGCTGCCATGGTGACGGTGAGATCGTTGCCGATCACCGTGAAGGCGATTTGGTTAATCACCTCCGGAATCACTGGGTTTACCTTGCCTGGCATGATCGAGGATCCCGCTTGCTTTTCCGGCAGGTTGATCTCATTGAAACCAGCCCTCGGGCCTGAGCTTAAAAGTCTGAGGTCGCTCGCAATCTTGGACTGCTTTACAGCAATACGCTTCAGCACGGAGCTGAAGGTCACCAGCACCCCGGAGGACTGGGTTGCTTCCACCAAATCCTTTGCCGAGGTGAGTTTCACCCCAGACAGCTTGCTAAGTTCAGCCACTACCTTTTTTGTATAGCCCTTGGGTGTATTGAGCTCGGTCCCAACTGCAGTGCCACCAAGATTTATCTCAGACAACAAAGGAATTAGCTCATGCAGTCGGTCAATGTCCTTAGAGGTTGACACTGCGAACGCCTGAAACTCTTGACCAAGGGTGATTGGGACAGCATCCTGCAACTGAGTGCGGGCCATTTTCAGAATGTCGGCAAACTCCCTGGCTTTGGCTTCGTAGGAGTTTTTAAGGTCCGTAAGTGATTGATCCAGGAGGCCTATCTCAAAGATGAGGGCCAGCCTGAGAGCGGTTGGGTAAACGTCGTTGGTGGACTGTGAGCGATTTACATCGTTTAGAGGGTGGATTATGTCGTAATCGCCGGGCGACTTGCCCATGAGCTCAAGAGCCCTGTTGGCGATTACCTCATTGGCATTCATATTGGTGCTGGTACCGGCACCGCCTTGAATGGCATCCACAACGAAGTGCTCATCTAACTTGCCTTCGGCAACCTCGAGACAGGACAGTTCGATGTGGCGAGCCTTCTCGGCCTCAAGGCCCCCGATAGCTGCATTTACTCTTGCCGCAGCGGCCTTGGTGAGACCAAGAGCACGGATCAGGTTTCGGTAGTGGCCAATGGAGACGCTTGAGATGGGAAAGTTGTCAACTGCTCTGGCAGTGTGAACGCCCCAGAGCGAGGATGCGGGAAGTTCGTAGTCGCCAATTAAGTCGTGTTCTGTGCGCATTGAAATCCTCTGATTCCGTCAGTGCCACACTACGCCTTTTTTGTGGCTATTCGGAAACAGTAGTCTTGGGTCTATGAGCCTCGAATTTCAGCCCGACAGAAACCTCGCGATGGAGCTGGTTCGGGCAACCGAGGCAGCAGCAATCAGGTCGTTTCCGTTTATTGGTAGGGGCGACAAAAATGGTGCCGACGGTGCAGCCGTGGATGCCATGCGCGCATTCCTGGGAACCGTTAACTTCGAAGGCAAAGTTGTAATTGGGGAGGGCGAGAAAGACAACGCCCCGATGCTCTTCAATGGCGAGATCCTTGGGACCGGCAATGGCCCAAAGGTAGACATTGCCGTTGACCCGATTGACGGGACATCGCTGACAGCTGCCGGCAGGATGAACGCCATCTCCGTAATTGCAGTCTCAGATCGAGACACCATGCTTGACGCCTCATCGGTTTTCAAAATGGACAAGTTAGTCGTAGGTAAGCCAGGGGTTGGGGTCTGTGACATATCCATGTCAATCGCCGAGAACATCCGGGAATACGCCAAAAGCGCGGAGAAGTCCGTGGATGAGGTTTTGGTTGCGGTACTTGATCGCGAATACAACGCAGCGGTTGTAGATGAGGTTCGCAGTGCGGGAGCTGCAACCAGGCTTCTTCGCGACGGCGATGTGGCAGCCGGGATTCAGGCCGCGCGGTCGGAGTCGCGCATCGACATCGCACTCGGCATTGGTGGATCACCTGAGGGTGTTATCACTGCGGCTGGTGTCAGGGCCCTCGGCGGACAAATGCAGGGGATTTTGCATCCTCTTAGCGATGAAGAATTGCAGCGGGGTAAAGAAGCAGACCTAAAGTTTGATCACGTTTATCAGATGAATGACATGGTGAACTCCGACAACACCTTCTTTGTGGCGACGGGGGTTACGGATGGCCCACTTGTCTCCGGGGTTCGAAAGCGCGGCGGAATCATTTTTGCGGAGTCCATCGTGGTGCGAGGCAGGAGCGGCACGGTGCGCAAGGTGTTTGCGGAGTATCAGGCTTCGAGGTGGCTCGACCGCAGCTGACGAAACGGCTCGCGCCAAAAATCAGTGACAAATTTTGCGAATCAGGCGTAGCCTGAGAAAAACACAGATTGGTGGCTCATGGCCAAGAAGCAAAGAACACAAGACGAATACATCGCAAGGCTCAGGTCCTACAACGTTGTAGCTGGATTCCTGCACCTCGCTCAGGCGGCTGGTCTCAGCTTTGTCCTGACGCTACTGGACAACCAGATTCTCTTCCCGGTAACCATTGAGTACCCGACTGGCCCTCCTGGAGTTCCACTACCTCCAGAGCGCGTGGAGCTGTTTGACATCAACATTGGTGCCGGAGTTATCGGCTTTTTGTTGCTATCGGCGTTCTTCCACTTCCTGATCTCATCTCCTTGGTTCTTCTCCCGCTACAAGGGCGGGTTGAAGCAAAATCGCAACTACTTCCGATGGGTTGAGTATTCGCTCTCCTCCTCGGTGATGATCTGGTTGATTGCGCAGCTGACGGGTGTATCGGGCTTCGCAGCCCTCACCGGAATCTTTGCGGTAAACGCTTCGATGATCTTCTTTGGAGCTTTGCAGGAGAAGTATGAGGAGCCAGGCAACGGCCAGGGCCTTCCTTTCATCATGGGTTCGATCACGGGTATCGTGCCTTGGCTTATCTTGATCGTCTACACAATCCAGCCAGGTAGCGAGAACGCCGCTGAGATTCCAGGCTTTGTCTACGGCATCATCGTGGCACTGTTCTTGTTCTTCAATACCTTCGCCTTCAACCAGGCCTTCCAGTACAAGAAGATCGGTCCCTGGAAGAACTACCTCTATGGCGAGGCAACCTACATCACGCTCAGCTTGGTCGCTAAGTCCGTGCTGGCATGGCAGGTTTTCTCAGGCGCGATAATCCCAGCGATTGCAAGCACTTAGAGTTTGGCCATTTCGAAAGGTTCAATCTCTCGGGCTTTACTTTTTGTCGCATTACCGGCACTTGTACTCGGGCTCTTTGATCCACTCGAAGGGGGTATGGGTCTACTCTTAGCAATCGCAATCTACGGGATTGCCTATTGGTTGATTCGCTCCAAGCCGCCAAAGACTCTTTGGATTCCGTTGGCCGCGACATTTGGCTTTGCGCTTGTGACGATTGCGGTAGCAGTCATGGTTGCAGAAACCTCACAGGCAGAAGGACTGCCGTTTTATTTGATGGTGATGATTGCTGTCTACGAGCTGGGAGCTCTAATTACCTTGATTGCTGGTATCCACACCGCCTACCGAAGTTTGAAACCAAAGGCGGTCTAGGCGTCACCTTGGGTTGAACTGGGAAGTTGTGACTTTTCAGCTTGGTATCAGCTAGGACTGCCATAATTTAGCTTCAACGGTCCTAAGAGCGAAGATGGAAAAGCTTAAGAAAATCCTTTCAAACCTGCCTCACCCGGTGCGCTGGGCAGTGGTCATGGTTTTGGGTTTTGTCCTTTTGGGCATGGGGCTTGTCATGATGGTCACTCCAGGACCTGGACTTCTATTTATCTTCTTTGGCCTCTCAATCCTTGCCCTTGAGATCAAGTGGGCAAGGGAGCTCAACCAGCAGGGCATGCAGGGTTTGGAGCGAATTGTCGCGAAGCTGAAGTCGATCTTCAATAGGAAAAATAAGGACGAGAAAAACTAACGGGTAAATAGCGATACCTTTTCTTGGAAGCCTCAAGCTAGAAATCCAGTTGATAACTGAGATTGCCTAAGGAGAATCGTGTCGTCTATCGGTGTTGTTTTAGAGTCGCAGGCGGAGTCCAGGGTTGCCGCTACCCCGGAAACTGTGAAAGCCATCCGCGCACTCGGTTATCAAGTCTTAGTTGAAAAGGGAGCCGGCGCAAAGGCCGCTTTTCCCGACAGTGCTTATGTGGCAGCCGGAGCCAAGACCGCTACTGCTGCGGTGGCATGGAAGGCAGACATTGTCCTAAAGGTCAATGCCCCCACCCCAACCGAGATCAAGAGGCTCAAGAAGGGTGCAATCCTCGTCGGCATTCTCAGCCCGGCTCTAAACCCCAACCTTTTGAAGGCTCTTGCCAAGCAGGGCGTAACTGCGCTTGCCATGGACGCGGTACCAAGAATTTCTAGGGCACAGTCGATGGACGTGCTGAGCTCAATGGCCAATATTGCTGGCTATCGTGCGGTCGTCGAGGCGGCACACGAATTTGGCCGCTTCTTTACCGGCCAGGTAACAGCTGCAGGCAAGGTTGCCCCGGCCAAGGTCCTGGTGGCTGGAGCCGGAGTTGCCGGTCTTGCTGCCATTGGAGCTGCATCCAGCCTCGGCGCAATCGTTCGCGCAACCGACCCAAGGCCTGAGGTTGCTGACCAGGTCAAGTCGATTGGTGGCGAGTACCTAGCTGTTGAAATTGAAGAGCAGATGCAGTCGTCGGATGGCTACGCCAAGGCGACCAGCAAGGCCTATGACAAGAGGGCAGCTGAGATTTACACCGAGCAGGCCCAGGATGTAGACATCATCATCACGACCGCCCTGATCCCGGGCAGGCCAGCACCCAAGCTCATCACCGCAAAAGACGTAGCGAAGATGAAGCCCGGAAGCGTGATTGTGGACATGGCTGCAGCCCAGGGTGGAAACGTCGCCGGTTCGTTAGCTGGAAAGCGCATAGTCACCAAGAACGGCGTAATCATTCTTGGCTACACCGACCTGCCATCAAGACTGCCAGCGCAGTCATCCCAGCTCTACGGCACGAACCTTGTGAACCTTTTGAAGCTTCTAACGCCCAAGAAGAAGGGCAAGCTGGAGCTTGATTTTGAGGATGTCGTACAGCGCTCGGTGACGGTCGTGAAGAGCGGAGAGATAACCTGGCCACCACCACCAGTGCAGGTCTCGGCCGCTCCAGTTGCGAAACCTGAAGTGCCGGCTGAGATGCCAGAGAAAAAGAAAATGTCAGGCCGCACCAGGGGCTTGTTGATTACCGCAGGACTGGCTGCACTGTTCGGAGTTGTTTCATTAGCACCACCACCGCTACCGCAACACTTCTTGGTGCTGACGCTGTCGGTGGTTGTTGGCTTCTATGTAATTGGTAAGGTCCACCACGCCCTCCACACCCCGCTGATGAGCGTCACCAACGCCATCTCCGGCATCGTGGTGGTGGCGGCAATCTTGCAGGTGACTGATTCGATCCTGCTGGTGCAGATCCTTGCCTTTATTGGGGTGCTGATTGCCAGCATCAACGTCTTTGGTGGCTTCGCGGTCACCCGTCGAATGCTCAAGATGTTCACGAAGGGAGACCAGTAATGACTGCTCTAGCCATTGCCAACGCAGCCTACGTTGCTGCTGCCCTGCTATTCATCATGAGCCTCGCAGGTCTCAGCAAGCACGAGACCGGTAGGACCGGTATCCGCTACGGCATCGCCGGAATGACAATCGCGATGTCGGCAACCATCTGGCTCACCTTCTCGGGAGAGTGGAATGAAAGCACTTCTACCGGCTTCGTACTGCTGCTGGTAGCACTTGGCGCCGGTGCAGTTATTGGTCTCTGGCGAGCCAAGGTAGTTGCGATGACCGGCATGCCGGAACTCATCGCCCTCTTCCACAGCTTTGTTGGGCTTACGGCAGTTTTGGTTGGCTGGAATGGCGCCCTGCACTCGGGTGATCTTTCGCCTGAGTTAGTTGGCGTCCACAGGGCCGAGGTCTTCATCGGCATCTTTATTGGTGCGGTGACCTTCACCGGCTCGATAGTTGCCTATCTCAAGCTCTCGGCCAAGATGTCATCGAAGCCATTGATCTTGCCGGGCAGGAACCTGCTAAACCTCTCCGCATTGATTGGGTTTATTGGGCTGACTGTCGCATACGTACTTACACCTCAGATGGGCTTCCTGATCGCAGTAACCATACTTGCGTTGGCACTTGGTTGGCACCTGGTGGCATCAATTGGTGGTGGAGATATGCCTGTGGTGGTCTCAATGCTCAACAGCTACTCGGGTTGGGCCGCGGCAGCCACAGGATTCCTGCTGAGCAATGACCTCTTGATTGTCACTGGAGCCCTTGTTGGATCATCCGGTGCATACCTTTCCTACATCATGTGCCGCGCGATGAACCGCTCGTTTATCTCGGTTATCTTCGGTGGCTACGGCATCGAGGCGCCAACCGAGAGCGATGAGGAAACCGGTGAGCACACCGAGATTGACGCCGCGCAGGTTGCCGAGATGCTCTCGGCAGCGAAGACCGTGGTAATCACACCCGGCTACGGCATGGCAGTGGCTCAGGCTCAGTATCCGGTGGCCGAGCTTGCCAAGCGCCTGAAAGAGAAGGGTGTCGAGGTTCGCTTCGGTATTCACCCGGTTGCGGGAAGACTCCCTGGCCACATGAACGTGTTGCTCGCGGAAGCGAAGGTGCCATACGACATCGTTCTGGAAATGGACGAGATTAACGATGACCTTGCGGGAACAAACGTGGTGTTGGTAATTGGAGCTAATGACACCGTGAATCCTGCGGCAACTGAGAACCCCGGCAGCCCAATTGCGGGCATGCCGGTGCTTAGAGTCTGGGAGGCAGAGAACGTAATTGTCTTCAAGCGCTCAATGGCCTCTGGCTATGCAGGTGTTGCCAACCCGCTGTTCTATAAGCCAAACGCCAAGATGCTCTTTGGCGATGCCAAGGACAAGGTCGGAGATATTCTCAAGGCGCTCTAGTTTCTAGCGTTATCCTTTTCAGGCGCTGAAGAACGGAGTCCCATGGCTAATCAGCGAGGTTTTGCCAGTGACAACTACGCTGGCGTGCACCCCGAGGTTATGGCCCGAATGGCACAGGTCAATGAGGGACACCAGGTTGCCTATGGCGATGACACCGAGACAGCACGGTTCCAAGAGGTAGTCAAGGAACTCTTTGGCAAAAATGCCTTCGGGTTCCCAGTTTTCAATGGCACCGGAGCCAATGTCATTGCGTTGCAGGCAGCTGTAAAGAGGTGGGAGGCAGTCGTCTGTGTCGAGACCGCTCACATAAATCTTGATGAGGGAGGCGCGCCCGAGAAGATGGGCGGCCTGAAACTCTGGACCGTGCCATCACCAGACGGGAAGCTTTCTGTCGAAGGTCTTAAGTCACAGCTCTTTGATTTTGGTTTTGTTCACAGAGCCCAGCCGGCGGTTGTGAGCATCACTCAGACAACCGAGATGGGCACGGTCTACCAACCCGCAGAAGTAGCGGCGCTCGCAGACGTAGCTCACGAACACGGGCTGCTCCTCCACATGGACGGCGCGCGGCTTTCGAATGCTGCCGCTGCGCTTGGCAAAAGCTTCAAAGAGTTCACGACCGATGTTGGGGTGGACCTAGTTTCGCTCGGTGCCACGAAGATCGGTGCGCTGGCGGCAGAGGCGGTAATCGTCACAGATATCAGCAGCCCGCGAGGTGCCGAACTTGCAAGCTCAATGCCTTTTTTGCGCAAGACGTCTATGCAACTTCCCTCCAAGATGCGTTTTGTCTCGGCTCAGCTAAATGCGCTATTCGCTGACGGGGCCAAAGTTGCTCTTGAGAACGCAAAGCGGGCTAACTCAATGGCGGCAAGGTTGTATGAGGGAATCTTGGAGATTGCGAAGACTCATCCGGAGGTGAGTATGCCAAACCCGGCCCAGGCAAATGCTGTTTTCCCCATACTCCCCGGGCACGTAACTGCGAAGGTGCAGGAAGATTTCCGTTTCTACATCTGGGACCAGACCACTGGCCAGGTGCGCTGGATGTGTGCTTGGGACACCACAGAAGAGGATGTTGAGGGTTTGCTTACCTCTCTCAGGCGAGCGGTGAGCTAACAGCAAGTCCCAGGTCAGACGCAGTCTCGGCCAGTTTTCTATCCGTAGTTGCGAGAGTTCCGCCAACCTCTAGAGCGCGCTGCAGCACAACAACATCGGGCATTTTTAGATTCGTTTGGTTTCTCAGGTTTGCTAATTCAAGAGCCGCCTTTGCGGGCAACTCAGTAACCTCGAGACCAAGACCGGAGATGCTGGAAAGAAACTTCTCTCGCTTACCCTGGCGGGTGGGATGAACCAAAACCTCGGCAAAACTAAGAACCGGCATCTCAAGCGTTGATGCAGCCGTGTCCCGAAACATGTTCAATGCCCAGCTATGGTGTGCGTCAGCAGAAGAATAAAGCGCAATCAAAGCGCTTGCGTCCAGGATTACTATGCTGGCCAATCTTGACTCAGCTCTTCCCGCCAATTCTTTGGCCAAACCCCATCCATCGAGCCAGCAGCCTTAGCTATTTGCTGAAGCCGGGCGCTTGTCTCCTGACTTGCGGACTGAGATAGCGAGTCCAGACCAATCTCAAGAATCTTGCGAAGCAAGGCGCCTCTATCCTCAGAGTGCTCTGGCCACTTGCGAGCAGCTAGTTCTAGCGCCTCAGCAATACGATCACTCTCTGTGATCATGTGTCGTGGTCGGGTTGTTGGCATGGCAGAAGTGTAGCACTCTTAGAAAAGTGCAACACCCAGCAACGTTTGAGGAGCTACTTCGAAAGCGGAGAATGGGGGATTCGAACAGCACCCTCTTGCCCGCCTAAATACTGGGGGTTGGGGATTAAGTAATTGCTTTCTACGCCATCTATCTACGCCATCTGTGCAGCATCTAGCCGATAACTCGTGACAGTGGCTCTCAAAGTAAAGTTGACTAAGATCGAAATTTCTTGAAATTTTTACCTAAGTGTCGAGAAAGGGGTTGCGTCTTGGCTTTCTCAGACCTAACCACTGAACAACAAATTCAAAGCTTGCTTGCTCCAGCCAACTCTGTACTGCTTGATTACGGAATCATTCCTGTTGGACTCGAAAGTATCAACCACGAATACAACTCAACGTTTTCGGTAACTGCGGCTGATGGGAGCAGGTTTGCCCTTCGAATTAACGTAAATTCAACTCGAACAAAAGAGAACGTTGCCGCTGAGATGTCGTTTGTAAACACCTTGGCTGAGCTTGGAACATTCGGGCTTGCCACTCCACTGCGAAATCTTTCTGGAGACTTTGTTAGCGAGGTCGCACACGAGGAAACTGGTAGGGACCTGATGTGCGTACTCTTTACCTGGCTCGAGGGTGAAGACGTTGGTGATGAGCCCACCTTGGAAGTGGTCTTCAAGATGGGAGCACTTATGGCTCAGCTTCACGAGGCAACTAAGGAAATGGTTTTACCTGTCGGTGAAGAGCTCCCCATCTTGGATGACTTTATGTGGCACGAGGAGGACTTGCTCTTAGGACCCAAATCGACTTTGACGCCTGAAGAGCAGCACAAAATTCAATCCTGTAAAAATGCGATTGAACAAGAGCTTGCTCTACTCTTCAAGGCAACCCCGAAACAGCCAATTCACGCGGATCTTCACGGGTGGAATCTAAAGTTTCACAACGATTCGCTTTCTGTGTTCGACTTCGATGATTCTGGTATCGGCTTACCGATTCAAGATTTAGCCACGACCATTTACTACTTAGACACCGAGGAGCAGGAGCAGGCACTAAGAGACGGCTATTCATCAGTTCGAGAATTGCCAATTTGTAGTGAATATCAAATGAAAGCATTACTGCTTCAACGAAGGATTCACTTGCTCAACTACATTCACGAGACTCAGAATCCCGAGCATCGTGAAATGCTGCCCGAGTATCAGCTCGAGACTTTACGTCGAGTTGAAGAGTTTCTCGCGACAAAGACGGGGCAGAGGTAGAGGAAGTTACTTAAGTGTTTTGATTTTCTAATTGCTGTCAAAGCACATGAAACTGCACAAGCAGCAAAAACTCCCTCAATAAACGCCCCTACTGAGGCTCTAGATCAAGGTAGTTGCTGGCGGAGAATGGGGGATTCGAACCCCCGAGGGCTTGCACCCAACACGCTTTCCAAGCGTGCGCCATAGGCCACTAGGCGAATTCTCCTTGGTACCCGCAAGAGTTTAGTTGCAACAGTAGGTAACGACCAACCTTAGGGTCTTGTGTGGGTGATCCACTCACCCTCTGGCTCTCCCATGTTGAGCTTTCCCTCTCGCATCAAACTGCCGTCTTTACGATAGAAGTACCAGTAGCCATGCATCTGGCCATCTTTATATTTGCCCTTGGACTTTAGGTGTCCGTTGTCATAGAAAGAGAGATAGTCCCCATTGTTCTTGGGGAAACCCTCGTTGATAATGGCAATTCTCGTTTTCAGAATCTGCTTAAACAGCGATTTTGAAAGTAGCTTTTCTTTTTCAAACTTGATGGTCCCCTTCGAGGCAACCATGTCTCCAAGCTCTGTGGCTAATCGGATGCCAACCTCGGGGCCCAAGAAGAGGCTGTTGTGGTCCTTGAAGCCCTGGCAATGAATCAGTATCTGGCCTGAGATTTCAAACGTCGGCATCCCATAGGAGATCCGTTCGGTTGCAGCTGGAACGAGCTCTTGAATTAGACCTCTTAGCTTTGTCAGCACATCAGCCTGTTTGGGAGGATGCAGGGCAATCATTGCCGTGATTCTCTCGCTGATCTCCGCCACAGTCTCTCCAGTCTGAACACCATGGATAAAGGTAGTCTTCTTTGGTAAAGCGAGGTAGAAAATGAAGCTGGTTTCTCACTGGGTTGCAGGCAAAGAATTTGCAGGAAGCGGTTCTCGCAGAGGCGAGGTACATGACCCAGCCAAAGGCCTTCAAACCAAAGAGGTTGTATTCGCCGAGCAGTCAGACATAGCCGCCGCGGTTTCTGCAGCCAGTGATGCTTTCCCGTCCTGGAGAGATACCTCACTGGCCAAGCGCAGCGCCATAATGTTCCGCTTTCGCGAGCTACTCGATGCGAAAAAAGGCGAGCTTGCAGAAATCATCACCGAGGAGCACGGCAAGGTTGTGTCTGATGCGATGGGAGAGATCAATCGCGGCCTTGAGGTGGTCGACTTTGCGTGTGGATTGCCGCATCTTTTGAAAGGTGAGTACTCAGAGAACGCCTCCACCTCGATAGATGTCTACTCAATAAAGCAGCCGCTTGGGGTGGTGGGGATTATCTCTCCGTTTAATTTCCCAGCGATGGTTCCGATGTGGTTTTTCCCGGTGGCAATTGCCGCAGGTAACACTGTCGTATTGAAGCCAAGCGAGAAAGACCCATCAAGTGCGATGTGGATCGCAGCACTTCTGAAAGAGGCCGGGCTTCCGGATGGAGTCTTCAATGTTCTTCACGGCGACAAGGTTGCAGTCGACGGTTTGCTCGAACACCCAGAGGTCAGGTCAATCTCCTTTGTTGGCTCAACCCCAATTGCTCAGTACATTTATGAAACCTCGGCAAAACATGGAAAGCGCGTCCAGGCTCTCGGCGGCGCAAAGAACCACATGCTTGTCCTGCCAGATGCCGATCTTGATCTGGTGGCTGACTCTGCGGTCAACGCAGGATTCGGTTCAGCCGGTGAGCGCTGCATGGCAATCTCGGTTGTGGTTGCGGTTGAACCTGTTGCGGATGTGCTGATTCCAAAGATTACGGAGCGAATGCAGCAGATCAAGGTTGGGGATGGTCGCCGCTCTTGCGACATGGGGCCGCTTGTAACTAAGCAACACCGAGACAAGGTCGCCAGCTACATAGACATCGCTGCTAGTGATGGTGCAGAGGTTGTTGTGGATGGTAGAGATGTCAATCCAGATGGCGATGCAGCTGGCTATTGGCTCGGACCAACTCTGATTGACAGGGTTCCTTTGAGCTCCAAGGTCTATGAGGAAGAGATTTTTGGACCGGTGTTGTCGGTGGTCAGAGTTGCAAGTTACCAAGAGGGCTTGCAGCTAATCAACTCGGGTGCCTTTGGCAACGGCACCGCGATTTTCACCAATGATGGAGGTGCCGCAAGGCGCTTCCAGCACGAGGTTGAGGTTGGGATGATTGGCATCAATGTTCCTATCCCAGTGCCTGTTGCCTACTTCTCCTTTGGCGGTTGGAAGCATTCTTTGTTTGGCGACTCAAGGGCTCACGGCGAAGAGGGCTTTAGGTTCTTCACCCAGACCAAGGTAGTTACCTCGCGTTGGCTAGACCCCTCCCACGGAGGATTGAACCTGGGTTTCCCTCAGAACTAGCGGGCAATAGAATCGAGGTGACTCCTCGCGTGGCGTCACCTTGGTAAATCCCCCAGGATCGAAAGATAGCAAGGGTAGCGAAGCTCTGACGGGTGCGCGGGGGGTCCCTTATTTTCAGCTAACCCTCAGGGACTTAAGGCATCCGATGCAGGAAACGCCTGTTATTTTGTAGCTGGAGGCAATGATGAAGCTAACCCCAGCAAATCGAAAATTCATTGAGTTTATGTCCAGCAATCTAGGCAGGTTTGTTCGCGGTCTTTTGGGTGTTGCGCTCGTTGTTAGTGCTGCCACCATGGGTGAGTGGTACTGGCTGTTAGCCCCATTTGGAGTCTTTATGATCTTTACGGCTGCGATGGGCTACTGCCCCACGGGGATGCTCTTCCCTGAGTACAAGGAAGAAAAGATCACTGAGAAGTTCCCCAGCTACAAGATGGATAAGTAATTGGAGGAGCTTTTCTTGATGTTGCTGGGTCTTCCAGCGCATCCACTGCTTGTTCACTTTGCAGTTGTGCTGTTTCCGGTTGTTGCCCTTGGGGTTGCAGCAATAGTTGCGATACCAAAACTGCGCACTCGATTCCTCGGAGCAGGAGTTAACGCGCTAGCGCTAACCATTCCTTTTGTTTTTGCTGCCGTGCAGTCAGGGGAGGCCTTAGAGGAGGTCTACTACGAGCCTGAGCCACACTCAGAGTATGGCGAAATGATGATGCCAATCGCTCTTGGAACCCTGGCGGTTGCTGTGGCGGTGTGGCTAGCAATCAAGTACAGCTGGCCAAAGCTGATTGCCAGTAGCCTCGGCTTTCTTATGGTTAGCGCGGCCATTGGAGCGAGCGCAATGACCTTCGTGGTTGGCCACTCTGGAGGAGAGGCCACCTGGGGCGGTAAGTCGGAGCTGTTCATCTACGAGGATGACTATGACGACTACGACAAAGACGAAGATGACGATTATGGAGACCGGTAGCGCCCTTTCTCGCTCTCGGGCGAAGTCAAAGGGAAAATATCCCGCGCGGGTTTAAGCTTGCAAGGTGACCTACGCCCTCTATCGCAGATATCGACCAGACAGCTTCGCTGATCTGATTGGGCAGACTCAGGTCACCGAGCCTCTCAAGGCGGCGCTAAATTCCGATCGAGTTCACCATGCTTATTTGTTTTCCGGCCCTAGGGGTTGTGGCAAGACAACGAGCGCCAGGATTCTTGCCCGCTGCCTGAACTGTGAAAAAGGTCCGACCGACAATCCTTGTGGCAAGTGTCCAAGCTGCATAGAGCTTGCAACAGGTGGTCCAGGTTCGCTCGATGTGGTCGAGATTGATGCCGCCAGTCACAACGGAGTTGACGATGCCAGGGACCTCAGGGAGCGGGCAATCTTTGCTCCATCGAGGGACCGCTACAAAATATTCATCCTTGACGAGGCTCACATGGTTACCCCTCAGGGATTCAATGCCCTGCTAAAGATTGTTGAGGAGCCGCCAGAGCACATCAAGTTCATCTTTGCCACGACAGAGCCCGACAAGGTCATCGGCACGATTCGCTCAAGGACTCACCACTATCCCTTCCGGTTGGTGCCCCCTGCCGAGCTGCTTAGCTACCTAGATCAGGTGCTCTCTTCTGAGGGGTTTGAAGCTGCCGAGGGTGTGATGCCACTTGTTGTTAGGGCATCGGGCGGTTCAGTTAGAGACGCACTTTCGCTTCTCGATCAACTGATCGCAGGCAGTGACGGCGAAAAGATTGAGTATGAGCGCTCAGTAAATCTGCTTGGTTTCACCCATGACAATCTGATGGCCGAGGTGATTGACGCCTTTGCAGAGCTTGATGCCGCGAAGGCATTCGCTGCTGTTGACAAGGTTGTCCAGTCAGGACAGGATGCCCGCAGGTTCCTAGAGGACCTTCTAGAGCGAATCCGTGATTTGATGCTGGTGAGTTCGTTGGGTAAGGATGCTCAAGCAATACTGCGCGGCATTGGCCCAGAGCAGTTTGAGCAGCTCGAGATTCAGGCTGCAAGGTTCGGTCTTAGTCAACTGACGGCGAGTGCGGAGGCAACCGCAAAGACTCTCAGCGACACCTCAGCAGCTTCTAATCCCAGGCTTCAGCTTGAGTTGTTGTGCGCAAGAATTCTGGCGCCGGTAACTTCCAACAAGCCTCAGCTCGTCGAGCCAAAAGAGCCTGCGGCAAACCCAGCAGCTAGTGCCGGCAAGCCTGAGCCACAGAAACCTGCCGAAGCAGCACCAAAGTCGACTGAGAAGCCCAAGGCAACCAAGCAGAGCAAACCAGAGCCAGTTGCCGCTCCGGCAGAAGTCACAGCCTCATTCTTTAGAAGCAACTGGCAGTTAATCCTCGACAATCTTGCGACGCAGTCCAGATCTGCTTGGGCGGTTGCCTTCACCTCAAAAGTTGTTGATTACGACAATGAGGTTTTGACCCTGCTCTTCCCGTCTCAGAACGATGTCGAGGCCTTTAAGAATTCTGGTGGTGCGGCAGAGGTGTTGCGTCAGGTGATTAGAGAAATGACGCAGGTGACGGTGAAGTATCGGGCCAAGATCGCCGAGAGTGAAAACGTTCCTCCGAGTGCTCCAAAGATTGAACCCAATGATCCTGATGAATTCACCGACCCTGAGGAGCACGAGGAAGAGCCTCAGACAATCCAGCTTCCACAGACCGACAGCACTGAGGCGGACAGCACACCAACGGGGGAGTTTATGCTTCGTGAGGTGCTCGGAGCACAAAAGCTCAAGGGTGAGAAATAGATGTATGACGGCGTAGTTCAGGAGCTAATTGACGAGCTCGGCAGGCTGCCCGGTGTTGGGCCAAAGAGTGCACAGCGCATCGCCTTTCACCTAATCGATGCCGACCCTGAGGTCGCCCACAAGCTCGCCGATGTGCTGCGCGAGGTGAAGGAAAAGGTTCGCTTCTGCATCACCTGTGGCAATGTCTGCGAGAGCGAGCAGTGCGCGATTTGCAGCGATGCCAAGCGTGATCAGGGAATCATCTGTGTCGTTGAGGATTCCAAGGACATCGGTGCGATTGAGCGAACCAGAGAGTTCCGCGGCCTCTACCACGTCCTAGGCGGTGCAATTTCTCCTATTGCCGGCATCGGACCGGATCAGCTTCGTATCCAGGACCTCATGAAGAGACTCGCCAATCCAGATATTCGCGAGGTAATCATTGCGACAAACCCGAATCTAGAAGGCGAGGCCACGGCAACATATCTAATTCGCCTCTTGAGCTCACTGGAAATTGCGGTCAGCAAGCTAGCAAGTGGCCTTCCCGTGGGTGGCGATTTGGAATATGCGGACGATATGACGCTTGGCAGAGCCTTTGAGGGCCGTAGGCGAGTGAACTAGACTTCTTCGTTAGCGCTGTCGCCCTTTCCCCAACAAGGAGAACTAGTTGCCGCTTATCGTCCAGAAGTATGGCGGATCCTCGGTTTCTGATGCCGACAAGATCAAGCATGTAGCTGCGCGTGCTCTGGAATCTCAAGCTGCAGGCAATGAGGTTTTGGTCGTGGTGTCAGCAATGGGCGACACTACCGACGAGCTTCTCGATCTGGCTAGCAGCGTCACCACCGAAACCCAAGGCAATCGCGAGCTAGACATTCTGCTCACCGCTGGCGAGCGAATCTCAATGTCACTTCTGGCAATGGCCATAAAGGAGCAGGGCGGCAAGGCAATGAGCTTCACCGGCTATCAGGCCGGCATCTCGACGGACTCCGAGCATGGCAGTGCTCGCATCTGGAAGATTGACCCCAGCAGAATCCAGGAAGCCCTCAAGGAGGGCAACATTGTCGTTGTGGCTGGGTTCCAAGGCTTCAGCTTTGAAAACGGTGACACCACCACCTTGGGAAGAGGCGGCAGCGACACCACTGCCGTCGCGCTGGCCGCTGCCCTCAAGGCTGAGGTTTGTGAGATTTACTCAGATGTAGACGGTGTTTACACCGCCGACCCAAGAATCGTTCCCAGAGCGCACAAGCTTGCTCAGATAGATCTGGACTCAATGCTCGAGCTTTCATCCTCGGGAGCAAAGATTCTCTTTATTCGGGCCGTGGAGTTTGCAAGAAGGCATCGGGTTCCGCTCAGAGTCAGATCAACATTTAGTGCCGACCCGGGCACCTTGGTTTATAGCAGTAAGGATGGAGAAGAAATGGAAGAGCCAGTAGTCTCCGGTGTTGCAACCGATAACACCCAGTCAAAAATCACCGTTATTGGTCTGCCTGACAGGCCAGGTAAAGCGGCAGAGGTCTTTCAGATCGTGGCCGAGGCTGGTGCCAACATCGACATGATCGTTCAGAACGTCTCGACAACCGAGAACCACCTCAGCGACATCTCCTTCACCCTTCCACACAATGACCGTCACAAGGTTGTTGAGGCACTCAAGGCGAAGCAGTCCGAGGTTGGTTTTGAATCTATTAGCTATGACGATGAGATCGGAAAGCTCTCAATTGTCGGAGCTGGAATGAAGACCTCCTCAGGAGTCTCTGCAAAGCTCTTTGGCTCACTTGCAAAGGCGGGTATCAACATCGAGATGATCTCGACCTCTGAGATCAGGATCTCTGTTGTCACAAGGGCAGACCAGCTCAAGGAGGCTACCCGCATCGTTCACACAGCCTTCGAGCTAGACGCTGCCGAGACTGCCGTCATCTACGCAGGATCGGGACGCTAGATATGGCGGGACCAAACCTGGCGCTGGTTGGTGCGACCGGTGCCGTCGGCACCGTCATGGTCGACATCATCAACTCCAGAGAGAACATCTGGGGTGAGATCAGGCTCATTGCCTCGGCTCGCTCTGCAGGTAAGCAGATTGAGATTCACGGTGAGATGGTGACCGTTGTCGAACTTTCAGAGGAAGCTTTCAAAGGCATAGACATTGCCCTTTTTGATGTCCCAGACGAGGTTTCCGAGCACTGGGGACCGATCGCTGCGGCTCAAGGTGTAGTAGTGGTTGATAACTCAGCCGCATTCAGAATGAACCCCGAGGTTCCACTGGTGGTGCCTGAGGTAAATCCCGAGATGGCTAAGAGCAGGCCGCTGGGCATAATTGCTAACCCCAACTGCACAACGCTGACCATGATGGCAGCTCTTGGTGCGCTGCATCGTAAGTGGCAGCTCACCGAGCTCGTGGTCGCAAGCTACCAAGCCGTTTCTGGTGCCGGTGCAGCAGGAATTGACCAGCTAACTGCGGAGACTGCAGCAGTCGCCCAAAACCCCGAGGCTGGATTAACCTCCGACAGCGTCTCTAAGACTCTTAGCTCTCAGGGCCTTGAGCAGTCGAATTCGGTGTGGCCGGTGCCAATTGCGCTAAACGTCATTCCACTTGCAGGTTCCGTGAAAGAAGGTGGGCACTCTTCTGAGGAGCTCAAGGTGCGAAATGAGTCTCGGAAGATTCTTGGCATCAAGGATCTCAAGGTCTCGGCAACCTGCGTGAGGGTGCCGGTTCAGGTGAGCCACTCGCTTGCCGTGCACGCAACCTTCGCTAGCGACATCGCCGTATCAGACGTCAGGGCTGAGCTAGAGAAGCAGCCAACGGTTGTGATGATGGATGACCCTGAGAACAATGTCTTCCCAACCCCTGCCTTTGTGGCGGGCCAGGACCCGACCTTTGTGGGCAGGCTTCGACAGTCACTGGACTTTCCAAATACCTTGGAGCTCTTTGTGGTTGGCGACAACCTACGCAAGGGTGCTGCGCTCAATACTTATGAGATTGCCGAGCTGGTAGCCCAGGAGCTTGCCTAACTTATTGTTAGCAGGGTCGCGCTAGGTGGGCAAAAGACCCTAATGGGCGAGTAAATGCTGGCTCCAATGCCGCCGGAGACGTGCAGGTAGGCGTTCTGTGAGCCAAGCGTCCATGCGGAGACGCCCTGAGCATGCTCTCTCGGAAGATCGCAATTGGTGATTATCGCTTTGGATCCTGGCAGGCATACCTGACCGCCATGAGTGTGACCGGCAAACATCAGGTCGGCCCCAAGTTCTAAAAAGCCGTCAATTACCCTGCGGTAAGGGGCGTGGGCCACACCAATTGTGAATCCCGGCAGCTTCTCTAGGGCAGCTAAATCGTCTAGGTTCTCATGCGGATCGTCCACCCCAAGAAAGTTCAGCTTGTTGCCAGCTACGTCTAGAGAACCGGATTGGTTATTTAGGTTCAGCCATCCCGCACCCTCAAACTCTCCCGTCATTCGTTCGGTATCGAGGTCATTGCGCTCGGAGGTGACCTTAGAGGGACCGCTTAGGTAGCTGAGAGGGTTCTTTGGTTTAGGTGAGTGGTAATCGTTGCTGCCGTTGACAAACACCCCAGGAAAATCGAGCAGGGGTTCAATTGCCACAAGGAATGGGCTCACCGAGTCTTTGTGACCAAGGTTGTCGCCCGTGTTCACGACAATGTCTGGCTTGAGTGCAGCGAGCTCCTTCAGAAAAGCAGCCTTATTTCTTTGTCCGGGGGCAAAGTGGACGTCTGAGATGTGAAGGAAGCGGGTCGGTTCTATCCCGAGTCCAGTCAGCTCCACTTCAATGAGCTTGAAGGGTCCGGCGTTTGTCGCTAGCGACATCTGTTGGGCAGCACGATGACCGCCGAAGCCTCAATCACTGCCTCTCCAGCTGCGGGGATGGTGGAGTGAACCAATTCGTTTTCTAGGGTTGGCTCGCACTCATCCAGCAAGAATCCCTGTGATGGCTGCGGGAAGCTTGGGAACAGTCCCGCGCCTTCAAGAGCTGAGAAGGCCTCCTCCAGCGTGAAGCCAGTAACATCCGGGACCACCAGCTGGCCACCTCCGGAGACGTAAACCTTAATGAGGGATCCTCTCGGGACTGAGTTACCAAACTCTGGCTCCGAGTAGGCAATCATGCCAAGTGGCATGGTCGAGGGGACTTCCTCCTCAACAATCTGAATGTTGAGATCCGAGGAAATTAGCTGCACCTTTGCGGTCTCTGGGTCAAATCCCCGAACGTTTGGCACCAAAACCATGGCCGGCTCTATGTAGCGAGGCTCTGCCTTGGCAAAGTCCTGACCCTCATAGTGCTTATTCACCTCGGTCATGACTTGACGCCAAACCGCGTGCCGGATGGTCGACACTGCCCTGCCGTTTACGCTCTTTCCCTTCTGAGGGGTGAGTCCGACAACGTTTCCAACCCAGGTGGCTGTGGCAACCTCAGAGGAGAATCCCGTCATCCAAGTGTGAAGCTGCTGGTCGGTGGTTCCGGTTTTTCCTGCAAGTGGAGTGCCATCGTTCGGGTTTGCCGCCGCTCCGGTGCCATAGGCAACCACGCCTTTCATGGCGTGGACCATGGCGTTGGCAATCTCTGGGGCTACCGCCTGGGAGCAAAGGCTCTCTGGCACCGTTAGTTCTTCGTTGGTCTTTCTTAGAAGTACGCGATCGATTGCGATTGGGGAGCAGTAGACACCACCGTTTGCAATTCCTGCGTAGGCTGCGGCCATCGTAAGTGGGGCAATTTCGTTGGTGCCAAGGATCGAGGAGGGAACAAACAAAAGCTCTTCGCCATCTGCGCGGTGAACACCAAAGTCTTCGGCCACATCTCGGATGCCACAAAGGTCGAGCTGTGATGCCATGGCAGCGAACGCGGTGTTCTGGGAGGTGATGACAGCCTGCTGAACGCTGATGTCATCGATCGTATTCTCTTGGTCGGTACCCGAGTTCTTTACCTCCCAGAGACCAACGACTCCACCACAGGTTGCCTGGAAGTCCTCGGCAACGTTCCAAATCTTGACCTCATCCGGTTCACCGTCAAGATCGATGTCTTCACCGGTATAAACGCGGCCATCAACGTGATCTCCGAGGCTGTAACCCTGCTCCAACCACTCGGCGAGGGTGAAGACCTTATAGGTCGATCCTGGCTGAAAGCCCGAGGAGCCGCCGTAATCGCGATCGGTGTTGTAGTTGACGCTGGTCGAGCCAGGAGGTGGGTTTTCACTCTGATCGAAGGTGCGGTTCTGAGCCATTGCGACAATCCGGCCGGTGCCAGTCTCAACCGAAACGGAAGCCGTACCAAAACCCCACTCGTTATCCTGTGGCAGATTAGTCATGACCGCATCCCATGCAACCTCTTGGATGTCCAGGTCCAGTGTGGTGTAGATCTCCATGCCACCGCGTCGAAGCAGCATCTCGCGCTCTTCAGAGGTGACCCCGAACTCAGGTGAGTTTCTAATGGTCCATACGGTGTAGTCGCAGAAGAAAGCGGTGGTCTGGTTTACTTCGCAACCGGATTGCACCGGCGTGATTCTTGTCTGAATTGGGGAGGCTTTGTAGTTGTCGGCCTGTTCTTGGGTCAGGTATCCCTCGTCTGCCATGCGCTGCAGAACGTAGTTACGTCTTCCAAGCCCGCGGTCTAGGTTGTCGGACTCGTCTGGCTTGTAGTCATTTGGGCTCTTGAGCATTCCGGCAAGGTATGCAGCCTGAGGGATGTTGAGCCTGCTCGCTGGGATACCAAAGTAGTACTGGCTTGCGGTTTCAACTCCGTTGATCTGGTTTCCCAGGAACACCAGGTTTAGATACCCAGCAAGGATGTCTTTCTTGGAGACCTCTTTTTCAAGAGCTATTGCAAGCCTGATCTCGCGAAGCTTTCTGTCTACCGTCACCTCTGTAGCATCGCGAATCGCATCCTCGTCGCCGGAGAGGTTTGCCGCTTCTACTAGAGACTGCCGCACATACTGCATGGTGATTGTCGAGGCTCCCGGCCCCTCACCAAAGGTTGCAAGGTTTGTCAGCGTTGCCCTTATAAGTGAGATGACATCCATGCCACCGTGCTCGTAGAATCTTGGGTCCTCTACCGCAACCACCGCATCAATGAGGTTGGGGGACATTTCCTCGAAGGGAACCTCAACCCTGTTCTCGTGATAGAACGTCGCTATCAGTTCTGGTTTTCCATCTCTCAGGCCGTAAACGTTCGATGCCTGAGAGGCGTTAATCGGCCTCACGTAGACAGGTAGCCCCTCAAACATGGCAACGCCTGTTGAGGCTGCGACGCCAGCAACTGCCACAGCGGGTGCTAGGAGCGCGACGGCCAAAAGACCCGCAACCGCGCTAAGCACACCAAACTTGAGTAGGTTTCCTAGCGTCGAGAGAACTGACTTACCCGACATAGACTCTAGGTTACCTCTCGATACCTGAAACGGAGCTGTGAAATGACCAAGTGGGAGTATGTAACAACCCCCCTTTTGCTGCACAAAGAGACTGAAATTCTTAATACCTGGGGTAGCAAGGGCTGGGAGCTTGTCCAGGTGACCACCGGGCCTCAAGGAGGCCTCATTGCCTTCCTAAAGCGAGCTGCCGAGTGAGCGTAGAGACCAACCTTGCAGCCCTTGGCCTTGAGCTTCCCGAGGTGGCAACACCCGCAGGTGCTTATGTGCCAGCGGTAATTAGCGGAAACCTAGTATTCACCGCCGGTCAGATCCCACTTATTGACGGAAAGCTAATGGCTGAGGGACGCCTCGGTGCCGAGATTACTGCCGAGCAGGGCAAAGAAATTGCGCAGCGCTGCGCACTCAATGCCATTGCCGCGGTCAAGAGCGTCCTGGGTGATCTTGAGAGAGTGAAAAAAGTCGTCAAGGTGGTTGGCTTTGTCGCATCGACCCCAGAGTTCACCGCTCAACCAGGAGTTGTGAACGGTGCCAGCGAGCTATTGCAGGCAGCCTTTGGTGATGTGGGGATCCACGCCAGAAGCGCTGTAGGGGTCGCGGTACTTCCTCTAAATAGCCCGGTTGAGGTTGAGCTTATTGTCGAGTTCGAGTAGCTAGATACGCTTCGACATCCAGATCGAGCTTTCGATCTCGAACCCAAGGCGATCGTAGAGCTCCCTGGATTCAGGGTTGTTCTGCTCGGTCTCTAGGAAGATAACCTTCACATCTCTAGCGCTGGCTCGTGACTGGGCTTCGGTCATTAGCAGCGTGCCGACCCCCTGGTGTCGGTATTCGTTGGCGACGAACATCTCATCGATTAGCGCCTCTGCACCACCTGACTCGATGCCCCAGCCCCAGGTGATTACTAGATAGCCAGCAAGCTCTTCGCCCTGCTCTGCAATTAGAAGATCTCCTAGCTGCTCGTTTGCAATTAGCGGACCTAGTGCTTCCAGTAGGTGTTCATCGCTGAGCGGGGTGTCGACCTCATCGCAGTAGCCACGCATGAGTCCGAGAACTGCGTCCTGGTCACTTGCTATGGCCCTGCGCACACTTGCCATCAGTCACTTGCTCCTGAGGCGACTCGAGACGAAATGGTGTCCATCACGGTTGTGTCGGCAAGGGTAGTGACGTCTCCCACCGGCCTGTCCTCCGCCACGTCCCTAAGCAGACGACGCATGATTTTTCCGGAGCGAGTCTTGGGAAGCTCGGCCACCACAAATATTGTCCTTGGTTTGGCGATTGGTCCAATCTCTTTTGCGACATGGTCGCGCAGCTCCTTGGAAACTTTCTCCTCATCACCGGTCTGGGAGACCTGGCTTGCTCGCAAGATTACGAAGGCGACCACGGCCTGACCGGTGGTCTCGTCCTTGGCGCCAACCACCGCTGCTTCTGCAACATATGGGTGAGAAACCAAGGCCGACTCAATTTCGGTGGTTGAGAGCCTGTGACCTGAGACGTTCATGACGTCATCGACGCGGCCCAGAAGCCAAAGGTCTCCATCTTCATCGAGTTTTGCTCCGTCGCCTGCAAAGTAGCGGCCTGGGAAACGCGACCAGTAGGTTTCCTTGAAACGCTCCGGGTCGCCCCAGATGCCCCTGAGCATTGAGGGCCAGGGTTCGGTGATAGTCAGCAGACCGCCATGGCCATTTCCAACCGCATTACCCTCGTCATCAACTACCTCCATCGAAACTCCAGGCAGGGGCAGCATCGCACTGCCGGGCTTGGCGGCGGTTACTCCCGGCAGTGGCGAGATCATGATTGCGCCCGTTTCGGTTTGCCACCAGGTGTCGACGATTGGGGTGGTGCCAGAGCCAATGACCTCTCGATACCACATCCAAGCCTCGGGGTTAATTGGCTCTCCAACACTCCCCAAGAGCCTCAGAGAGCTCAGGTCAAACTTGTTGATCATCTCCCGGCCAAGCTTCATGAAAGACCTGATCGCAGTTGGAGCGGTATAGAAGATGCTCACCTTGTATTTTTCGATGATGCTCCACCATCTGCCCCAGTCAGGAGTGTCTGGGGTTCCCTCGTAGATCACCTGGGTTGCGCCATTGGCCATCGGCCCGTAGGCAACATAAGAGTGACCGGTGATCCAGCCGATATCTGCGGTGCACCAGTAAACGTCTTTTGTCTCGTGGAGATCGAAGACATTTTTGTGGGTATAGGCAGCTTGGGTTAGGTAGCCGCCAGTGGTGTGGAGGATGCCCTTGGGTTTTCCTGTAGTACCGGAGGTGTAGAGAATAAACAGCGGATGCTCGGCATTGAAACCCTGCGACTGGTGCTCAGAGGATGCAGAATCTAGCTGCTCGTGCCACCAGAGATCTCGGTTATCGTCCCAGTCAATTTCATTGCCGCAACGCTTAACCACCAGCACGTGTTCAACGCTGGGGCACTTTTCATCGCTGAGTGCCGAATCTACTGCCGGCTTTAGAGCACTGGCCTTGCCCTTTCTAAAACCACCATCGGCCGTAATGACAAGCTTCGCTCCTGCGTCTTGAATCCTCGCGGCTAGTGAGTCTGCGGAAAAGCCACCAAAGACCACCGAGTGCACAGCCCCGAGCCGCACTACGGCATGCATGGCAATAATGGCCTCGGGGATAAGAGGCATATAAATAGCCACTCGATCACCAGACTGGATCCCGAGATTTGCAAGCACGTTCGCGGCTTTCTTCACTTCTTGCAGCAGCTCTTTATAGGTGAAAGCCTTTGTGTCACCAGGCTCACCCTCGAAAAATAGGGCTACGCGATCGCCGGCTCCAGACTCGACGTGTCGGTCCAGGCAGTTGTAGCTAACGTTTAGCTCGCCATCTTCAAACCACTTTGCAAAGGGAGCCTCGGACCAATCGAGAGTTTTTGTGAAGGGCTTGTGCCAATGAAGGTTATTTGCCTGCGCGGCCCAGAATGCTAAGCGGTCTGATTTCGCCTTTTCGTAGAGCTCAGGCTGAGCCACAGCCTGCTTACTAAATTCAGCGCTAGGGGGGAACCTGCGGCTCTCGTGCAGCAGGTTCGCAATTTCATTCTCGCTTGACATCTTTGTCCTCCAGAGTTGCCCCTTCATAATGCCAGAGATTGGGTTTGGACTCCTAAAACTCAAAAATGTGGCGTTTGAAAAGTCCCCCAAATGGGGAACAAATTTCCGCAAAATACTTTTAGACTCTCTGTACTGACTTCGGTTGGTTTTTGTCGGGGGCATCCCCCCATAGCTCCCGGCAACTGGCGGCAGCTTTCCCCCAAAGCTGCCGCCCCTTTCTTTTCCACAGCTTTTTATTTCAAACAGCTTCTTTGTCGCTTGGGTTTGCATGATGTGGCAATGGAATTACCCGCGAAGCTTCTAGAGCTAGTAAAAGACCCCGAAGTGCGCGACGTTGTGGTCTCAGGCGACTTCTGCGCAATCGATAGGGGACGCGGTCTGGAAGAGGCCAATAGCCCCTTCACGGAGACAGAACTCGAGGGAGAACTCAGACAGCTGGCCTTCGAGGCTGGGGTCAGATGCGATATTTCAAAACCAGTTGGTGACGCTCCTTTTGGGATCGTTCACTCTTGCCCTAGAGCGAGTGAAGTTCGAGTTCGAAGCCTTTCAGTTTGCGCGGAGCTTTCTCTACGGGCTGCCCACCGAAGGTCATGACTTCTTGGAGCGCAGTAAGGGCAACCTGAGCTGCGTCGAGGTTAGGTCAAATTCACCGTTTAGTTTTAGGAGTGAGTATTGCCTTCACAAGATCGGCACTTAGACCTAGACCCAGACCAAGGCTCGGTTGGCCTGGTTCTCGCAGGGCTAATTGCGACCATCTCCCTCTACCTGACCGGGTTAGGCATGGCCCACTCTTGGCTGCTGCTGGAGGTGAGGGCACAGCTTGTCGCCGACCTTGCAGCCATTGCAGCAGCCGACACTATGACGGGCATCATTGCCGGGATACCTTGTGAAAATGCAAGAGAAATTGCCGCCGGTAATGGCGCAAGTTTGGATTCTTGTCGTATTGTCAGTGAAGTTGTCAGCATTAGGGTTGGCAAACAAGACCTACTTTTTGAGGTCTTCGCCAGCGCGGAAGCGGTGGCAATGGGTGCTATGTAGGAGTGGATTTGGCAAAGAAACTGGTGATAGTTGAGTCGCCTGCTAAGGCGAAGACCATCTCCAAGTATCTGGGCGATGACTACGAGGTCTTGGCCTCAGTCGGACATATCCGAGACCTAGCCGAGCCCAAAGAGATTGCGGCCGAAAAGAAAAAGGAACACCCATCCCTGGCGAAGTTTTCGATTGATGTCGACAACGACTTCGAGCCCTACTACTCGATCTCCCCAGGAAAGTCCAAAACAGTTTCCGAGCTCAAGAGCGCTCTCAAGGGTTGCGATGAGCTCTACCTCGCAACCGATGAAGACCGAGAGGGAGAGGCAATCGCCTGGCACCTCCTAGAGGTACTCAAGCCCAAGGTGCCAGTTCGCAGGATGGTCTTCAACGAGATCACCAAGGACGCGATTCAAGAGGCAAGCCGAAACACCAGGGAGATAAACGACAACCTCGTTGAGGCCCAGGAGACCAGGAGGGTCGTCGACCGGCTGGTGGGCTATGAGATTTCTCCAATTTTGTGGCGCAAGATAAACCGAGGGCTTTCGGCTGGCCGGGTGCAGTCTCCCGCGATGCGAATGATTGTGGAGCGCGAGCGCGAGCGCATGGCCTTCGTTTCCGCAGGCTACAGTTCCGTGACCGCAAACTTGGAAGAGTCCTCCATCAGCTTCGAGGCAAAGCTTCTGAGCATTGATGGCAAGCGGCTCGCAGGCTCAAAGAGCTTTAGCGAGGACGGCGTGCTGACAGCCGACGTTTTAGTTCTTGCCCCAGATGCGGCCGAGCAGCTCGCAAAAGATCTAACGGGTGAAACTCTCAAGGTGACGAGCATCGAGGCCAAGCCCTCAACAAGAAAGCCCTACGCACCTTTCACCACCTCAACATTGCAACAGGAGGCTTCAAAAAAGCTCTCGCTAAGCGCCAAGCAGACGATGGACCTTGCCCAGCAGCTTTATCAAGAGGGTCACATTACATATATGCGTACCGACTCTCCCTCGCTATCTCAGCAGGCCATCAACGCCGCTCGAACCCAGGCCGCACAGCTATACGGCCAGGAGATGGTTCCTGATGCACCGAGGGCGTATGGGGCAAAGAGCAAGAATGCCCAAGAGGCCCACGAGGCAATCCGCCCATCGGGAGACTCCTTCAGGGAGCCCAAAGAACTCTCGGGCTCACTCGGTGCTAAGGCGCTCGCTCTCTATGACCTGATTTGGCGAAGGACCCTGGCTTCTCAGATGGCAGATGCCAAGCTCTCTACAACGACGGTGAAGTTTGCTGCCAGCGCCCAGGGCAAGGCTCTCGAGTTCAGTGCGAGCGGAACCGTGGTCAGCTACAAGGGGTTCATGGCTGTCTACGAGGTCATCAAGGAAGACGACGATGAAGAGCAGGCTAAGCTCCCCACGCTCACTGAGGGTCAGGCAATAACTGCGGAGGAAGTTATTGCAAAGTCTCACCAGACCCAGCCGCCTGCCCGCTACACAGAGGCGTCATTGGTAAAGGCTCTCGAGGAAAGGGGCATCGGAAGGCCCTCTACCTACGCGGCGATAATCTCAACCATCATCTCCAAGGGATATGTCATCAAGCAGGGTTCAGCTCTGGTGCCGGAGTGGATTGCCTTTACAGTCACAAGGTTTTTGGAGCAAAACTTTGATCATCTGGTGGACTACGAATTCACGGCCAAGATGGAGGGCGACCTAGACAAAATTGCCCTTGGTGAGCTCGACCGCTCAAGCTGGCTCAAGAGCTTCTATTTTGGTGACGACGGACTCAAGGCAACAGTTGAGGGTCTAGGTGATAGCGACCCAAGATCAATCAACAGCTTTGACATCGGCGGCGGCATAACTTTGAGGACGGGTAAGTACGGCCCATACCTTGAGCTCATGGAGGACGAAGAGCGACGAATAGTAAACATTCCCGAGGGGCTAACTCCCGATCAGCTCACCCACGAAAAGGCAGTTGAACTGGCAAGCGCCCCGCCGGTAGAAAACAGGGTTTTAGGTAAGGATCCGGAAAGTGGCCTGGACATCATCGTCAAGGACGGACGTTATGGCCCCTATGTGACCCTGGTGGACGAGGGAAACCCCAAGCCGAAGACAGCCTCGCTGTTCAAGTCAATGTCCCCAGCTGAGGTGACCTATGAAGAGGCCCTCCAGCTGCTGTCTCTTCCGAGAGAGGTGGGCGTTGATCCGGAGAGCGGCAATGTCATCACGGCACAAAACGGCAAGTATGGGCCGTATCTCAAAAAGGGAACCGACTCCAGGTCACTGGCAGGCGAGGAGCAGATCTTTACGCTGACACTCGATGAGGCCGTGGAAATCTACAAGCAGCCAAAATATGGCGGCCGCCGAACAGCCGCCACCCCGCTCAAGGAGTTTGGCGAGGATCCGGCATCGAAGCTCAATGTTTTTGCAAAGACCGGGCAGTTCGGTGATTACGTGACCGACGGAGTGGTAAATGCAACTATTCCTAAGGATGAGCCACTAGACGAACTGGCAGCAGACCGCGCCTTTGAGCTTTTGGCAATCCGGCGTGAGAAGCTAGGGGTAGAGCCGGGAGAGGCTCCGAAGACCACAAAGAGGAAAAAGCGCTGAGATGTTCATCACCTTCGAGGGCATAGACGGGGTTGGCAAGTCAACTCAGCTCGACATGCTTGAAAAGCACCTCATTTCAAGTGGCAGAGAAGTCGTAAGGACCCT
>JAOHCW010000006.1 GCA_028095925.1 Aquiluna sp. | reverse complement strand
TAGTCATTAGCGAGCCCTCGAGGGATACCGGCTGTGATGCGGCCGCGTTGTCGCTACCGACGAGACGCTCCCAGTCAAGAAAAAGCGCTTCCTTTTCAACCCTGCCCAACCAGTCATGCTCGGTCATCAACTCTTCGATGGAGGAAGAGGCCCTGACTGGTTCCCGCCCTTTTTCAAAAGGCTGTGAGCCGCGAGATTTACCCTCGCGTCTTTTTTGATCACGGGTCTTTCTACCTAAACCCGACACAAAATCTTTGTAGAAGCGGTCAGCCGATTCGAAGTTAATCACGCGTCACCTCGCCTCGGCTTACCGAAAACTTGGCGTCCCAGCTCAGCTCCGGGGTCGCAGCCGGATCGGCGGCGGTCACGAGCACCTGTTGGAACCCCTTCACAAACTCCACCAGTCTCGCTCGCCTACCGGGGTCCAGCACGGCAAACACATCGTCAAGAATTACCACAGGGTCACCGCCCGGGCGGTCTTTCAGTTCGGCTGCGACCGCCAGCTTCAAACCCAGCGCCAACGACCACGCCTCGCCCTGAGATGCATGAGACCTAGCCAACAGGCCTGCCTTCGTAATGAGAAGCTCGTCACGGTGGGGGCCAAAGAGGGTGATGCCTCGCTCAAGCTCTTGTGCCCTGTTGCGCTGCAGGTTTTCACGAAGCTGAGATGCTATGTGGTCTTTGTCTATTTCGGCTAGATCGTCCTGGGCTGAAAGGGAAACGAGTTGCAGCTCAATTGTTTCGGTTGAACCAGATAGCTCTGAGTAAAAAGACTGCAGTGTTGGTCCAAGAAGCCCCAACAGCTCGAAGCGAGCCTGGGTTATCTGACTACCCAGCTCCACAAGCTGGTCGTCCCAAATGTCAAGGGTGCTCAGATCTGGATTCTTCACCCCTCTGGAGCTTTTCAGCAAAGCGTTGCGCTGTTTTAGAACCCGGTCATAATCAAGCCTCAGCTGCCCAATTCGAGGCTTCAGCAGCGCTGCCGTCTGGTCTAGAAAACCCCTGCGGTCCGCTGGGTCGCGCCTAACAACATCGAGATCCTCCGGCGCAAAGACAACGGCCGCGAGGTTCCCAAGAATCTCGGACGCTCGTTGCCTGGGGGAACCATTGATAAAGAACTTGTTGGCCGAGCTGGTATTTATCTCGACACCAACCGCCAGTTCTCTATCTCCACTTTTGACGGTGGCCGATAGCTGCGCTGATGGGTCTCCCTCTCTTACAAGAGACTTTTGGCTCCCGAGCCGGTGGGAGGAGAGGCTCGAAAGATATCCAATTGCCTCAACAAGATTGGTTTTACCCTCGCCATTTGGGCCATAAATAAGGTTGCGGCCCTCGGAAAACTTAGTTTGTAGGCTTTGGTAATTCCTAAAGCTCGCTAGTTGTAGCTCAGAAACCCACAAAGTTACCTACCGACTAAGAAACGAGCAGGTTGGGCTGAAGTAGGTACTTGTAGCTGTTGTTGGATCCAACGGGGGTTATCAAGACAGGCCCCGGCTTGTTTGGGTTGTTTGGGTTTGAAGTGAAGCCGATCTGGACCATTTCAGCCTCAACAGAGCTCAGTGCGTCAATCAAAAACTGTGGCTTTAGAGAAACGACGGTGTCTTCTCCGGTGAGGGAGCAACTTACCTGCTCCGAGGCATCGGCAACATCGGAGCCAATAGATTCGAGGTTTAGTTCTGCGCTGCCGAAACTAAACCTGATCGGCTTATCCCTATCAACAACCAAGCTAACGCGCTTGGTTGCATCCGACAGGTCACCTGTGTTTAGAACGGCGAAGTGTGGGGTGTCGGAAGGGAAAAGCTGCAAGACAGCGGGGTATTTACCTTTGATTGTTGATGTTGCGACCATCTTGTTTCCCGATGTGAAACCAACCATCTCTTTTTCGCTGGAGCCAATTCCTATTTCAACGTCTCCACTTCCAGAGAAGGTCTTGGCAATTTCAGATAGCACTCGGGCCGGAATTAGCACTTCGGTTTCGGAGGACTTGCTGTTCCATGGAACGGTTTTGACCGCGACCCTAAACCTGTCAGTTGCCACAAGAGAGAGCTCCTTGGCTTTACTGGAAACCATTACCGCGGTGAGAACAGGGGTGACTTCTTCGCGGCTCGCTGCGATCGAAACCTCCGCTACTGCATCGGAGAATTCCTCGGCCTTTACTGTTCCTGATCCACTTGGTACCTCTGGGGTTTGTGGGTATTCAGCCATGCTCATTGCAGAAAGTGAGAACTTGCTGCTCCCTGAGTTGATTGAAACCCTGGATTCAACTAGCTCAACCGAGACTGAATCACTCGGGAGCTTAGAAACAATTTCAGCTAACAGCCTCGCCTGGACAAGGGTTTTCCCAGGCTTCTCTACAGATCCTGCGATTGAAACCCTTGCAACTACTTCGTAATCAAAAATCGAAAGCGTTATCGAACCATCGGTTGCATCTACAACCACCCCTGAAAGCTGAGGCAGCTGAGGCCGGGGGGAAAGCATTCTTACTAGAAAAGAGACTGCATCACTTAGAACTTCGCGATCTGCTTGAAATTTCATCTTTAGCTTTCGAATAAGTTTGAGGGGTTTTATCTTGGCACAGCGAGCCAACATCTTCACATTTTGTTTGGATCCCCAGTTTTCCCAATTTTCTATGTCTAATTATTCAAAACAATAACCAGCTGTGGAATATGGGATAACTCCCTGAACACCAAGCAGATACTGAAAACTACATCGATGTAAGTTGTTTACACAGCTGTGAATAAGTCTGTGGATAACTTGGTCACCTGTTGATAGTTTCCACTCTTTGAGAGTCTTGAGCCTTCTTTTTGGTGTGTTTAGGGCTTTTTTACACAAAAAACAGGGAAGTTATCCACAGATTATTTGTGAGAATCTTTAATCTTCTGGATGATTTCTGACACCTGGTTGTAGATATAGCGTCTCTCACGCATCTGAGCGCTTATTTTCTTCGTCGCATACATCACCGTTGTGTGATCGCGGTTTCCAAAGTGGGCTCCGATTTTTGGAAGCGACAAATCCGTTAGCTCTCTACAAATGTGCATTGCTATTTGTCGCGCCAGGGCAACGGCCTGCTGCCTCCCGGATCCGGTTATCTCGTCTGCGCTGAGTTTGTAGTATTCAGCGGTTGCGGAGATTATCGAGAGCGGCGATATGTTTGCTCCCTCAGCGATTGCGATGGTGTCCTTTAGAACCACCTGGACCAGATCCATGTCAATCGGTGAGCGATTGAGGTTTGCAAAGGCTGTCACCCGAATCAGTGTTCCCTCCAGCTCCCGGATGTTTGAGGAGATGCGAGTTGCCATGTATTCGATTACCTCGTCGGGGACCTCAATTCGCTCGATAGCAGCCTTTTTACGCAAAATCGCAACACGGGTCTCAAACTCAGGGGCTTGGATGTCTGTGATTAGGCCCCACTCAAAACGGGAGAGCATCCGCTCCTCGAATCCCTCCAACTGCTTAGGTCTGAGGTCTGAGGTAATAACCACCTGCTTGTTATGGTCGTGCAGGGTGTTAAAAGTGTGGAAGAAGGCTTCCTGGGTCTGGTCTTTGCCCTGCAGGAACTGAATGTCGTCCACTAACAAAATGTCTACATCACGATATTGAGCCTGAAACTCTGCCGTCTTGTTGTTTTGGATCGCATTGATGAAGTCATTAGTGAACTCTTCGGAGGAGACATAACGAACCTTGATCCGCGGCTTTAGGTGGATCGCGTAGTGTCCGATTGCGTGAAGGAGGTGCGTCTTTCCAAGCCCGCTGGAACCATAGATAAAGAGCGGGTTGTAGGCCTCTGCCGGCGCCTCAGCAACCGCAAAGGCCGCAGCGTGGGCAAATCGATTCGAACCGCCGGTTACGAAGCTGTCGAAGCTGTACTTCGGGTTCAGCCTTGAGTCGCCGCTGGTAACAACGGGTCCGGTTGCAGGATCGCGATCTTCGAACGGGACGGGCTCCGGCTCAATTGCTACCTCTACCGAAACCGGCCCCTGAAGCTCTTCATTGGTGATTGCGACAAAGCTCGTTGGTCCACCTAGGTCGCCGAGTTCGGAAAGCGCACCAAGAATCTGTTCGCGAAGCCGCACCTGAAGCATGGAGCGGGTGGTCTCGTTGGGTACTTCGATGTAGAGGGTGTCATCTAGAACACCCTTGGGCACTGCCAGATCTAGGTGGCCCTTTAGATGCGGGGTTACGTCGGGGTGGGAGGCTACTTTCGAGATGAGATTTTGCCAGGAACTTGCCAGAGCAATATCTGCCATCTCTTCTCCCTCAAATACAAGTTATCCACAGAGTTTTACACAGGTCCACGACGTTGTGGAAAAACTTTATATCTCTGTGGAAAACTTGTGGAAACTAACCCCACAAAGTCGATTGCAACATTCAACAGAAGAGTTCTGATTTAAGCAAATCGAATCGGCGTGTCGCTAACGATATTTCTGGCTAAAGGTAATAGGGAAAAAATAAGCCTCGATATTCGGGATCAATTCTTGACTCCGCCAAGAATTCAGCGTAAATTATTGAGGTTATCTAGGGCCAGGTGCCCATAATTTTCAGGAGTTATCTAAGTGAGCAAGCGCACATTTCAGCCTAACAACCGTCGTCGCGCAAAGAACCACGGTTTCCGCGCCCGCATGCGCACCCGCGCCGGACGTGCCATCATGGCCGCTCGCCGTCGTAAGGGACGCACAGAGCTCAGCGCCTAAGCAGCCCTTGTTGCCGCGCGAGAATCGCTTGCGCTCAAGCCGAGAAATCCGAGAGGTCGTCTCTGCGGGTAAAAGGGTTGGAAATTCGTCGGCGACACTTCACTTCCTACCCAGCGAAACCAATCAGTTCGCAATTATCGTTTCCAAGGCTGTCGGCTCGGCTGTTGAACGAAATTTAGTCAAGCGAAGAATCAGGTCAATTCTCTCCGGCCTGGAAGCTAGGCCATCCAAGATCAAGGCTGCGGTGCGGGTCAAGCCCGCAGCTGCAACCGCCAGCTACCAGGTGCTTGCCGCAGATATAGCGGATCTCATACAGCGAGCCTCATGAGCTATTTGCAGATGCTGGTGCTTATTCCAAGAAATCTTCTGATTGCGCCTGTCTTGCTCTGGCGCAAGCTGATCTCTCCGCTCTATGGCAACGTTTGCCGCTACTACCCCTCTTGCTCAAGCTATGGACTCACGGCAATACAGCGCTTTGGGGTTATCAGGGGTGTGCCGATGACTGCATGGAGAATCCTGCGGTGCAACCCATGGTCCTCAGGTGGCGTTGACGATGTAGCCGAGGGCCCAAAATGGATCAGCGTTGGCAGACTAGGATTTGTAGGACCCAAACTCTCAAGCAATCGAGGTAGCTAGTGGATCTTCTGTGGCCAATCAAGTGGCTCATCGAGCTAATTCTGGTGTCTTTCCACACTGGGTTCAGCGCTATCGGACTCGGATTCGATTCCGGCCTCTCTTGGGTGTTGTCGATCGTTGGGCTAGTGCTTGTTGTCAGGGCGGCCTTGATTCCTGTCTTTGTCAGGCAGATCAAGAGCCAGCGCAACATGATGCTTGTCCAGCCTGAGCTGATGAAGCTCCAGAAGAAATACAAGGGTAAAAACGACCGTGAGTCTCGTGAGAAGTTTGCTCGCGAGCAAATGGACCTATATAAGCGCACCGGCTCCAGCCCGTTTAGCTCCTGTCTTCCGCTTTTGTTGCAGATGCCAATTTTTATGGGCCTCTTCTTCGTGCTGAATGACGCCCAGCGGAACAACGCGGGCGTGGGCCTTTTGGACGCGAATCTAGCGCTCTCCTTCTCGCAGGCCGAGATCTTTGGCGCCATGCTCTCAGACACCTTCTTCGGTAGCGACGCCATCAACGTCAAGATCATTGCCGGAATCATGATCGTTTTGATGTCTGCATCGCAGTTCATCACTCAGAGGCAGATCATGACGAAGAACCAGAACCCGGATGTTCAGAACAGCCAGTTCATGCAGACTCAGAAGATCCTGCTCTATGTGCTTCCCCTGGTCTTCCTGGTCTCCGGCCTCACCTTCCCACTGGGCGTTATGACCTACTGGCTAGTTTCAAACTTCTGGACCATGGGGCAGCAGTTTGTGGTGATCCGCAACATGCCAACCCCAGGTTCCCAGGCCTATAAAGAGCGCCAGGAGCGTCTAGCCAAGAAGGGCAAGCCAATTGACGTATTGCCTTCGATTTCCTCAAGTGAAGACTCTGACGAGTCACCTGAAGACCAAACACCGGAGACCCGCCAGCGCCAGCAGCCGGTAAGTAAGAATCGCGCAAAGAAAAAGAAGAAGAAATGACCACTGAAAACGAGCTTGAAAAAGAAGGCGAAATCGCCGCAGACTTCATCGAGGAATTCCTAGACCTAGCCGACCTAGACGGGGACCTGGAGATCGAGTTCAAACAAGAACGCGTCTACTTGACCGTGGACAGCGAGGGCGAGTCAAATCTGGGCAAGGTTTCCGACCCCGAGACCGTGAACGCCATCCAGGAGATCACCCGGCTAGCCGTTCAGTCAAAGACTGGTGAAATGAGCAGGCTGATACTGGATATCGCAGGCTCTAGGGACGCCAAGGCAAAGCAGCTCAAGGATCTTGTTGAGAAGACCCTCGCAAAGCTCGAGGAGACGGACAAGGAGCAGCACCTGAAGCCAATGAGCTCTTACGACCGCAAGCTGGTTCACGACATGGTTGCTGAGGCAGGAATGGTTTCTGAATCGGAAGGACAGGGGCGAGACCGCCACATTGTCATCCGGAAGCCGTAATGTTTCACGTGAAACTAGGGGGCTAACTTGACAGAGCAAATCGAGCAAGAACCCGACTTTGCCGCGAAACTATTTGGTTCAAGAATCGATTTAGCTCGTGGCTACACACAGCGCCTGGCAGCAGACTCCGAGACCTTCGGACTGCTTGGACCAAGAGAGCTGCCAAGGATCTGGTCCCGTCACGTTATAAACAGCGCCCTCTTGGCCGAACTGGTCCCTAAGGGGTCAAAGGTGGTCGATGTGGGAAGTGGGGCAGGCCTGCCAGGGATTCCAATGGCTATCGCACAGCCGGATGCGCAGTTCACACTTGTTGAACCAATGGAACGCAGGTCTAACTGGATGCAGTCCGTTGTTGATGACCTTGGAATCAGCAACGTGAGGATCCTCAGAGCGAGAGCCGAAGAGGTCACCGAGACTGACTTTGATTTTGCTACCGCTCGGGCAGTAGCAGCGCTGGACAAGCTTCTAAGGCTGTTGACCCCATTGATCAGGTTCTCGAAGCACAAAACAATCATCGCGCTCAAGGGCTCCAAGGCCCCTGAGGAGATTGTGGCAGCGAGCAAGAAACTCGAACTGCTCGGTTATTCACAGCCAGAGGTGCTGACACTCGGTTTAGACAAAGCACCCGAAACTGCAACGGTTGTCAGGACAACCCTGAAATGATTGACGAAGCCATGGAAAACCCAGCCGATTCAACAGCCGAGACGCAAACATCTGTTGCGCCTGGTATGGGCTACCCAAATCACAGGGTAGAGATATCTCCAGAGCCGATTGGCTGGCAGGGTCTAAATCTTGATGGTCTGACAGAGGTTTCACGTGAAACATCGGAGGAACGCAGTGCTGACTGATCATCAGAACACCCCCATCCTCCGGGAGATGACCCAGAACCTAGAGCGCGCAAAGCGAGTAGCACAGATTGAGCTTGAGCCACCCGCGCAAACCAGGGTTATCACCATTTCAAACCAAAAAGGCGGTGTTGGGAAGACCACTACGGCCGTGAACCTGGCTGCCTCACTGGCCCGCAAGGGCATGCAGGTGTTGGTAATTGACCTAGATCCTCAGGGAAACGCCTCTACCGCCCTTGGGGTAGAGCACCACAGTGGAGTTCTCAGTAGCTACGAGGTCATGATGGGCGAGGCCACGATGCTAGAGGCCGTCAAGCCCAGCACTGAGCACCAAAACCTTGTTTGCCTTCCGGCGACAATCGACCTCGCTGGAGCAGAAATTGACCTTGTCGCCAGAGAGGGCCGGGAGCGGATTCTGGCTAATGCACTGCGGGATTACGCAGCCACTAGAAGCACAAGACTCGACTACGTCTTCATTGACTCCCCACCAAGCCTTGGGCTGTTGACGGTGAACGCACTTACGGCCGCCACCGAGGTTTTGGTGCCAATTCAGTGTGAGTACTACGCACTCGAAGGGGTAACCCAGTTGGTTTCAAACATTGAGCGCATCAAACGGGCGCTAAACCCAACACTTGTTGTCAGCAGCATTCTGCTGACGATGTTTGATAACCGGACCAATCTCAGTGCCGATGTCTCTGCAGAGGTTAGGAAGTATTTCCCCAGCCAAACCTTGAGCACCGTCATTCCACGCTCTGTGAGGCTCTCAGAGGCTCCGAGCTTCGGCCAAACGGCAATCAGCTACGACCCAAAGAATTCCGGCTCTCTTGCCTACCAGGAGGCCGCGATCGAACTGGCACAACAAGGAGCCCACTAATGGCAGAGGAAAAACGACGCAGCGGCCTAGGACGAGGCATAGGCTCACTCATCCCCTCGGGTGAACGCGAAGCGGTAGACGTCTTCTTTAGCTCTGAAAACGAGGGCCTGACAGCGGTCCCCGGAGCCAAGCTTGCCTACCTTGACCCAAATCGAATCACCCCGAACCCACAGCAGCCAAGGGCAAACTTTGAGCCAGAGGCCTTTGCAGAGCTGGTCCACTCAGTTCGTGAGTTTGGGGTGCTGCAGCCAATCGTTGTTAGGCCCAAGGGCTCAGACTTTGAGCTAATAATGGGTGAGCGGCGCCTTAGGGCTTCCAAGGAGGCAGGACTGGAGGCAATTCCGGCCATAATCCGCGAGACCGCCGACGAAAACATGCTTCGGGACGCCCTGCTTGAAAACCTACACAGGGCGAACCTAAACCCTCTGGAAGAGGCAAGTGCCTATAGGCAGCTTCTCGAGGACTTTGGAACTACCCAAGAGCAGCTCGCAGACAGACTGGGCCGCTCGAGGCCCCAGATTACAAACACCCTCCGCCTTCTCAGGCTGCCAATGGATGTTCAGAGCAAGGTCGCATCGGGGGTGCTAAGCGCTGGGCACGCGAGAGCCCTCCTTGGAGCGCCGAGTGATGAAGTCATGAGTGAGCTAGCAAACAGGGTTGTGCGCGAGGGGCTTTCTGTCCGCAGTCTGGAAGAAATCGTTTCTGGGGTCAAGGTAAAGCCAAAGCGACCAGTGATTGTCCCCGGAGGCCGCTCAGACATGCTTTCCGAGCTTGCAGATGAGCTAGCTGACTACCTAAACACGGGCGTCAAGATCAACCTGAGTCGCAAAAAAGGTCAAATTCACATCGATTTTGGCTCGGTTGCAGATCTGAGGCGGATTATCGACGAGATTAAGCGCCACTAACGCAGCGCAACCTCAACCAGGGAGAGATAGGTCTCCGATAGCGATTGCCCAGAGGCTGTAACGGCCTGCGGCAAAAGCGAAGTCTCTGTCATTCCTGGGGTCACATTCGCCTCTAGGAACCACGGAGTACCCTCCTCGTCCACAATCAGATCGATTCTGCTCATGTGACGAAGCCTTAGGGCAGAGTGGGCAGCAATTGCCACTTCTGCAGCGGCCTCTAGCACGGTTGCAGGAAGCCTTGCTGGCACGAAGTAGTCTGTCTGGCCAGGGGTGTAGCGCTCGTTATAGCCAAAACTGCCACTCTCAGGCACTATTTCAACCGCGGGAAGTGCTACTGGGCCGCCACCTAGGTCAATAACGCTAATTGCAAGCTCTGTTCCCTCAACAAACCTCTCGACCATCACCTCGTCGCCATAGGCGAAGGCCTCGATCATCGCCTTTGAGAACTCTTTAGCGTTGTTAACCTGGTTAACTCCCTGCGCTGAGCCGCTCTGGGTGGGCTTGACGATTAGCGGGTAGGAAAGTTCGGTTGCAACCATTGCAAGCACTGATTCGGCGTTTAGCTCCCTAAAAGAAGAGCTCGGCAGCGTTATCGAGGTTGGGGTCTGGACTCCATGACGAGCCATGATGATTTTCGCGGTTGGCTTGTCCCAGGCGAGCCTTGCTCCGTCAGCCAGGGACCCTACGTAGCGAATCTGTGCCAGGGACAGCAGGTCCTGAATGGAACCGTCTTCGCCAACGGCGCCATGCAGGGTGGACCAAACGACATCGGGCCTAGAGGCCATCAGGTGGCCGATTAGTTCGCCATCTGGCTCGCGAATTTCAACCTCACAACCCGCATCAGTCAGAGCATCGGCGACCCGGCGACCCGATTTGAGGGAAACGTCACGCTCGTGAGAGATGCCTCCGGCGAGGATCAGGACCCGATGGCTCATTTCGAGGAACCAAAGGTCTCGAGAAGCTCGATCTGCCTGTCGATCACGTTGGCAAGCCTGTGAATACCCACCTTCACATTCTCCGCGGTTGGATGAGAGAAGCAGATCCTGATGTTCTCATGGCCCCTGCCGTCTCCGAAGAAGGCAGTTCCTGGCGTGTAGGCAACCAGCTCGGTTACAGCCAACGGAAGCAATTCCTTGCTGTTTAGGCCCTCCGGCAGTGTTAGCCAGAGGAAGAACCCTCCGGATGGCTCTGTGGTGTGGAGACTTGGAAGATACTGCCTGACGGCCTCGAGAGCGGCGTCCCTTTTGGTCCGGTAGAGGTTTCGATAGTCAGCGACCTGTTTTTGCCAGTCACAGGTTGCTAGATACTCGCTCACCAGCATCTGCGCAAAGGTCGCGGGAGACAAAATGGCCGATTCGTTGGCGAGAACCAGCTTTTCCCTGATTGCGGGCGGTGCGAGCACGTAGCCAACCCTGAGACCAGGAGAGAGGATCTTGGAGAAGCTGCCAAGGTAGACAACCCCGTCTCCGTCAAACGCCCTCAGGGCCTTGGGTGGCTGGTCCTCGAAGTAGAGAAGGCCGTATGGGTTGTCCTCGACAATCAAGATTCCGTGGTCCCTGCAGATCTGCAGCACCCTCTGCCTGCGCTCCTTGGAGAGCGTTACGCCACTTGGGTTCGCGAAGTTCGGCACCACATACAAAAGCTTGATCCTCTTGCCGTCTGCCTTGAGGCGTTCAACCGCCTCTTCCAGGGCGTCTGGGCTGAGGCCGTCGTGATCGGTAAAGACGTGTTCGATGTGGGCCTCTTTGTGGCGGAAAATACCAACTGCCCCGACATAGCTGGGGGATTCGACCAAAACCACGTCACCCTGATCTAGAAACAGGTCAGAAATCAGCTCGAGAGCGTGTTGGGACCCGGTCGTGATCATTAGGTCCTCGACGCTGCCGTGGACTCCGTCGAGCTCCATGATTTGGCAGATTTGCTCCCTGAGACGCAGGTCTCCCTGGCCGCCGCCGTATTGAAGGGCGTATTGAGGTCTTGATGACATAAGCGAGTCAAAGGCGGAGCGGATGGCGTCATTGTCCATGGCGCTGACATCCGGCATTCCGCCTGCAAGTGAGACAACCTCAGGCCTTGAAACTACCGAAAAAAGCGCACGAACCTCAGAAACGGCAAGGTTCTCAGCTCTCTTGGCATAGGAATGCTTCCAAGAGTCAAAGTTCGTTGCCTGTCCAAGGCGTGTTTCAGTCATTGCGCTCCGTTGGGTTTAGCGCAAAGTCTAGCCAGATTGGCATTATCGCTCTAGGGCGAATTACTTGAGGAACTCAGCCAGCTCTTCTACGAGCGCAGCCTTAGGCCTGGCACCAACCAGCTGTTTAACCATCTTGCCGCCCTGGAAGACACCCAAAAGAGGTATTCCAGTGACGCCAAACTGCATGGCGAGGTCGGGCTCGTGGTCCACGTTTACCTTCGCGACGGTGATCTTGTCGCGGTATTCCTCGGCAAGCTCGGCCAGGATTGGCGAAATCATGCGGCATGGGCCACACCACTCCGCCCAGAAGTCAACCACCACCGGCTTGTCAGCCTTTAGGACATCGGCCTCGAACTTTTGTGTCGTTGTGTCGATTGGCATTTATTCTCCTTGTAGGGAACTTAGGTAGTGCTCGGCATCCAGTGCCGCTACACAACCAGAGCCAGCCGCCGTAATCGCCTGTCGGTAGGTCGGATCAATCACATCACCGGAGGCAAATACGCCTGGCAGTGAGGTTTTTGAGGTTCGACCATCAACCTTGATAAAACGATCTGGAGTTAGCTCTACCTGATTCTCAACCAGATCAACCCTCGGGTCATTTCCAATAGCGATGAACAATCCTTCGAGCGCGAGGTCGGTTTTTTCACCAGTCTGGGTGTCCTCGAGCACAACTCCCTCTAGCTTCGCGTCACCTTTTAGCTCAGCAACAGCTGAGTTCCAGATGAATTCGATCTTTGGGTTATCGAAGGAGCGCTGCTGCATGATTTTTGAAGCCTTTAGGCTGTCGCGCCTGTGGATTATGTAAACCTTTGAGGCAAACTTTGTTAGGAAATTGGCCTCCTCCATGGCTGAGTCGCCACCGCCAACCACGGCGATTACCTTGTCCCGGAAGAAGAAGCCGTCGCAGGTCGCGCACCAGCTAACCCCGTGTCCGCTGAGCTCCTTCTCCTTAGGCAGCCCCAGCTCGCGATAGGCGGCCCCGGTTGAGATGATTACAGACTTGGCCTCGAATGTCTCTCCAGCCCCGGTCTTTACAACCTTGGTCGCACCCTTCAGGTCAACCTCTACCACGTCATCAAAGAGAATCTCGGTGCCAAAGCGCTCCGCCTGGGCCTGGAAGTTAGCCATCAGGTCAGGCCCCATTAGCCCCTCGGGAAAGCCCGGGTAGTTTTCCACCTCGGTGGTTTTCATCAGTTCACCACCGGGCTCGACGCTGCTGGCAATAAGAAGAGGGTTGAGCTGAGCCCTGGCCGCGTAGATAGCGGCTGTGTAGCCGGCGGGGCCAGATCCGATGATGATTACTTCGCGCATTTATTACCTCGAGCGTCCAAACATAGATGACTATCTATTTATTCCAAGCCTACTTCTTGGCCTGACCAAACCTACCCTTTAGTCCGGCGAAGATTTCTCCCAGCTCGGGAGATTTCAAAAGCCCAAGTGTCAAGAGGTAGACACCAGCCATTGCAGTGCCAACCAAAATGCAGCTGAGTACGGCGCTAAGCACGGTATCAACGGCAAAAGAATCTTCGCCAATTCCACCAATCAGCCACAAAACGCCAATTCCAGCCGCCGTCGCCGGAATGGCGGCCAGTACGAACTTGGCTAGCGAGCGACTCACCCCAAACCCAGAGAGTGTCCCGATGCGCTTTTTGAGCATTGCGTAGGCAATGATTCCCTGCACGCTGATCGACAATGCCGTTACGAGCGCGATGGTCACCACGAGAATCTCCTTCGGCGCCAAGAAGCCTGCGGTGATAGAGCCAGTTATGTGAATAGCAATTTGGATCGAGGTAAAGATAAATGGCGTTCTGGTGTCCTCGAGCGCGAAGAATGCACGCTGCATCATGTAGACGAAGCTAAACGGCAAAAGCCCAATCATGAATGCCGCTATGACGTTGCCCAATGCGGCTGTGGATGGATATTCACCGACAAAAACCCTCGCAACGGGGTAGCTGAGCACTATCAACACAGCACTCGAGATCACACTCACCAGCGCGATAACCCTGAGGCCTGTGGTCAGGTCAACTTTGAACTCCTTCTCGCGACCGGCTTGGTTGTGCTCGGCCATGCGGGTGAAGTACGCGGTCGCTATTGAGACCGTGACAACCGAGTGCGGGAGCATAAAGATCAGCCATGCAATTGCCGCGGCCGCGACCGACGCAATAGCCGGTGAGGAGTCTCGCTGGGCCGCGGCAGTAGAGGCCACAGCGGTCTGCACGAGGCCTCCAATTTGGGTCACCAGCACCATTCCCAGCGACCATGAGGCGGCTCGAAGGGCGGGCCCAAGCCCAAAGCCCCTCCAGTGGAAGTTCAGATTTAGCTTGAGCCCGATTCTGCGCCAGCTAACAAGCAGAATTAGGGCCTGAGCGGCGACGCCTAGCGTGGCGCTACCTGCGAGTAGGGCAATTCGATCCGCTCCCCACTCGCTGACACTTCTAACCCCAGTTGGATCCGCGGCAAATATCGCAATGAATGCCACAAGACCTGCGAGCGAGACCACATTGTTTAGGACCGGAGCCCACATGAAGGGCCCAAATGCCTTGCGTGAATTCAGGACCTCACCGAAGACCGAGTAGAGCCCATAGAAAAACAGCTGCGGCAGGCACCAGTAGGCAAAGGCGGTAGCTAGGGCAAGTTGGTCATCGCTCCAACCGCTTGTGTAGAGGCGAATCAATAGCGGGGCCGCGATGGTGAAAAGCAGCGTTACCGAGAAGAACACTGTGATTGCCAGGGTTACAAAGCGGTCAACGTAGCCCTTACCACCATCAAGGCCACCCCTTGCTTTCACGAGCTGGGGAACCAAAACAGCGTTTAGGACACCGCCGACGATGATGGCATAGACGTTGTTTGGAAGCTGATTTGCGACCCCAAAGGCGTCTGCTGCGTCAGTGGTGACACCGATCGCGGCGGCGAGTAGGACAGCCCTGGCAAACCCCAGAATGCGCGAGATGATGGTCCCGCTGGCCATTATGAGCGAGCTGCGAGTAACAGAGGGGTTTAGCTCACTCACTCTGGCGTCTCCTGAGTCGCAGAGTGGTGCGGATAATGCCGACAATCATCAGTGCGAACATGGCAACTGCGAAACTAACCAACAGAAACAGCTCTACGTCATAGTTCACGTTGACAGCAATGATGGTGTCTTCAGTGACCTTTTCGTCCGCCACTTCGAGCCACACCCTAATCTCCACGGGACCGTTGGCTATAGCCCTGACCGGAAGCTCCGCAATTTGGCTACTCAAAGCGGGTATCACAACCTTGGTCGATTCGAGAATTTCAAGTCGAAACGAGGTGCTTTCCCCAACAACCTGAACCTCAATGTCTGACTCGGTGGTGTTTCTGATGGTGATTGGGATGTTGGCATCCCGCGCCACCAGATTGATATCCGACCCTGGAACAATCTCGACATCGGCGCTCGCTGGAAGCGGCAGCAACACAAGCGCCAGTATCAGCCCAAGGATGCGCTTCATCGAAGCATCTCCAGAGCCTGCAGGGCAACCTTTCGCTCGTTCTCGTGAGCCAGAACGGCCTCGAGCTGATCTAGCGGAAACCACCCAACAGCTAAGACCTCACCGGCAGGGTCGTTGTCAGAGACCAGTGAACCCCCAACCTGCCTAAGCAGGTAGTGATGAACGGTCTTGCGAATTCGCTTTGAACCCAAGCGGAAGCTGTAGGTGATTTCGCCGATTTTCCTTATTACTTCGGCCTCAATGCCGGTCTCTTCTGCCACCTCTCGAACCGCAGTGGTCCGGAGGTCCTCACCAGCTTCCAGGTGACCCTTGGGGATAACCCAGTCCTCTCCACCACCGCGATTTCGATGGCTAATTAGGGCAACTTTGCCAGGGTCGGAGGAGCTGATAACCAGACCACCCGCGGAGACCTCGATTTCGGTCCTGGGGCGCGTCTGTGTCATAAGCCAACTCTACTTGGGCGCAGCCCTTGGGCTGTGGCAAGCTATGTCCCATGCACGAGGTCGCTACCGCTCTAGCCAACCTCGCCGAGAACACCCAAAACCCCCTGTTTGACACCCTCGGCGAAGCTTTCGCTAAGGCGGGACATGAGCTAGCGCTGGTTGGCGGTCCGGTAAGAGATGCAATTTTGGGCAGGCAGACTCTAGACCTTGACTTCACCACCAGCGCCAGCGCCGAAGAGATTTTGAAGGTCATCAAGCCACTTGCAACTGCGACCTGGGACGTTGGCAGGGAGTTTGGCACCATTGCCGCTGAGATTTCTGGGCAGCGCGTGGAAATAACCAGCTATCGCGCTGACTCCTACGACAAGGACTCTAGGAAACCAACTGTCGAGTTCGGCGACAACCTTGAGGACGATTTGGTCCGGCGAGATTTCACCGTCAACGCCATGGCGCTCAGGCTTCCCGAGCGGACCTTCGTTGACCCTCACGAGGGCCTCAAAGATCTTCGACTCAAGACCCTGAGGACTCCCTCGAAGCCGGAGATTTCTTTCTCCGACGACCCACTTCGCATGATGCGAGCTGCGAGATTTGCCAGCCAGCTCGGCTTTGAGCTGGACCCAGAGGCTTTTGACGCAATGCTGGAGATGCATGAGCGCATCGAAATCATTTCGCAGGAGCGAATCCGAGACGAACTGAGCAAACTCATGTGCTCCGATGACCCAAAGCCTGGGCTTGAGATTCTCGTTGACTCGAAAATCGCGAGCATTGTGCTTCCGGAGCTACCGGCACTGAAGCTTGAGAGTGACGAGCACCACCACCACAAGGACGTTTATCAGCACACCTTGACCGTCGTTTCGCAGGCTATTGGCTACGAGAGCGAGTACGGGCTGCAGGGAGACCTTGTGGTGAGGCTGGCAGCTCTAATGCACGATGTCGGCAAGCCTGCGACCAGGAAGCTGGAGTCCGGAGGAACCGTCACCTTTTACCACCATGATGTCGTCGGGGCGAAACTAACCAAGAAGCGGTTGACCGCTCTCAGGTTCGATAATGACACTGTTGCTGCGGTATCGCGGCTAGTGGAGCTGCATCTTCGATTCTTTGGCTATTCCGACCAGCAGTGGAGCGATTCTGCGGTTCGCAGGTATGTTCGGGACGCAGGAGAGCAGCTGGATAGGTTGCACATTCTCACCAGGGCTGACGTCACTACCCGAAATCAGCGCAAGGCTGATCGCCTCGCCCACGCCTATGACGACCTTGAAAAGCGAATCGCGATCCTGCGGGAGCAAGAAGAGCTGGATGCGATGCGACCTGACCTAAATGGTGAGCAGATTATGCAGACTCTCGGCATTCCCCCGGGGCGTGAGGTCGGGGAGGCCTACAACTTCCTGCTTGAAATTCGCCTAGATGAGGGCGAGCTTGGCGAGGAAGAGGCAAAGAAGCGCTTGCTTGAGTGGTGGCAGGCTCGCTAGGCTAGTGCGGTTGCCCTAGGGCAACAAATGCTAAATACCCTCCTGTCATGGAAAGACCATGACCGTTCTAGACCGAAGGAGGTGGGTGAACTATGCATAGCTACGAGCTGATGGTCATTATGGACCCCTCAGTAGAAGACCGCGATGTCGCCCCAACAATCGACAAGTACCTCAAGGTGATCACCGAAGCCGGTGGCACCGTGGACAAGATCGATATTTGGGGACGCCGCCGGATGACCTACGAAATCAAGAAGCACCAAGAGGGCATCTACGCAGTTATCAACGTAACGAGCACCTCAGAGGCAGTCAACGAGCTTGACCGCCAACTGAAGCTCTCTGAGACCATCCTGCGCACCAAGGTGATGCGCCTGGAGGACGCTGTTTTCAGCATCAACCCAATTGAGTTTGTACCCGAGCAGCGCTCCGAGCGCGGGCCTAGAAGCCCTCGTGGGGGAAAGCGTCCGGCTCGCGCCAAGGCTGACTAATGGCCGGCGAAGTCAACGTAACCATCATCGGCAACCTGGCTGACGACCCAGAGCTGCGCTACACCCAGAGCGGTGTTGCGGTTGTTTCTGTTCGAGTCGGCTCCACACCGCGCACCTTCAACCGCTCCACTAACGAGTGGGTTGACGGCGAGACGGTATGGGTTCGTTGCACCGCATGGCGCGAGGCAGCCGAGAATGTCGCACAGAGCCTGACCAAGGGAACCCGCGTGGTTGTCTCCGGTCGCCTGAAGGCACCTTCGGCTTACCAGACCGCACAGGGTGAGGCCAGGGCCTCACTCGAGCTTGAGATCGACGAGATCGGCCCAAGCCTGCGCTACGCAACCGCAGCCGTTACCCGCAGACCGCGCGATGGCGCAGTCGAGTCCCCATGGGGCGGCGAGAAGCAGCAGCAGAGCATGACCGGCGGAGCAGACGCCTGGGCAAACCCAGCGACCGAAGCACCAGCCGACGAAGCACCGTTTTAGAAAGTCTTAGGAGAAAGAAAAGAAAATGGCAGGAAAGTCAGCAGACCGCCGCAAGCGCACAATGGCGAAAAACCTAAAGCTTGCACCGGTCAAGACCATCAAGATTGAGGTCATCGATTACAAGGACGTAGCAACGCTGCGTAAGTTCGTTTCTGACCGCGGCAAGATCCGCGCTCGTCGCATCACCGGAGCTACGGTGCAGGACCAGCGCAAGATTGCCACGGCCATCAAGAATGCACGTGAGATGGCGCTATTGCCATACTCCGGTGCTGGACGCTAGGGAGCACTCACATGTCAAAGCTAATTCTGACCAATGAGGTCTCCGGCCTTGGAAGTGCTGGCGATGTTGTTGAGGTGAAGGACGGTTACGCACGTAACTACCTGATTCCTCAGGGCCTCGCTGTTGCATGGACCAAGGGTGGCGAGAAACAGGTCACCTCTATTCAGGCCGCAAGGCAGGCCAGGGCAATTGCCACCGAGGAGGAGGCAAGAAGCCTGAAGGACAAGCTTGAGGCTGCACCGATCAAGGTGAGCATGAAGGCCGGTCCAAATGGACGACTATTCGGCGCAGTCAAGACTGCCGATGTAGCTGATGCCGTAAAGGCTCAAGGCATTGGAGAGATTGACAAGCGCAAGGTTGAGCTGACCAGCTCGATCCGCTCCACCGGTAAGTACGAGGCAACTGTTCGCCTCAGCGCAGAGCTAGTCGCAAGACTCGCCCTGCAGGTGGTTGCTGCAAAGTAAACAAAGGCTAAATAGAGACGACCCGCCACGCCGCGGGTCGTGTCTATTTTTGGGGGGTTATCCACAACTCTCAGGTGAAACTTTAGAGTTTTCAAGGTTTTAGTTATGCACAGTGGAAGACCTCTAATTTACTGGGCTGTGACCAAGTTGGAAAAAGTTATCCACAGACTTTCCACAGGTTAACACGGCGTGTTTCCACAGGGTTATCCACAGTTATCCACAGGCCGATTTGAAAGTTAACTGTCCTACCCTGAAGCTATACAGGACTCAGTAAATCCAAAGGGGTAGTTATGTCGATGTTGGCTCCGGTTTCCTCCGGTGATCCAAGGGTCGCTCCCAACAACATGGAGGCTGAGCAGTCCACCCTGGGCGGAATGCTTCTTAGCCAAGAGGCCGTCGCGGACGTTCTAGAGGTGGTGTCGGGTGTTGACTTCTATGCCCCGAAGCACGAGCTGATTTTTAATGCCGTGGTTACCCTGTTTGGGCGTGGTGAACCTACCGACGTAATCGCGGTGACGGATTACCTAAACAAAGAAGGCAACCTGCTCAAGGCAGGTGGCGCGGACTACCTGCACTCGCTTACGAGCTTTGTACCCACGGCTGCTAACGCCAGCTACTACGGCAAGATCGTCGCCGATAAGGCGATTCTGAGAAGGCTTATTGATGCCGGCACCAGAATCGCCCAGTCCGGCTACGAGAGCCAGGGCGAAGTTGAAGACCTTGTAAATCAGGCCCAGTCCGAGATATTTCAGGTCGCAACTCAGTCCACAAAGGAGGACTATGTCGGTCTGAGCGAGTCCATAGATGTCGCAATTCGCGATATCGAGATGGCTCAGAACCGCGGCGGCGAGCTAACCGGAATTTCCACTGGATTTAGCAACCTTGACGCCTACACCCACGGACTCCACCCTGGCCAGCTGGTCATCGTTGCCGCTAGGCCCTCGGTTGGTAAGTCGACGTTTGCTCTGGACATGGCCAGGAATGCTGCCATCAAGCAGAACAAACCCACAATCTTCTTCTCACTGGAAATGGGCCGCTCAGAAATAGCGATGAGAATGCTCAGCGCTCAGAGCGGCATCTACCTGCAGAGCATGCGCAAGGGAACCCTTAGCGAGGGCGACTGGGCAAAGCTCGCCGGTGTCAGGGGGCAAATTAACGATGCCCCGCTGTTCATCGACGATAGCCCAAATATGTCCCTCGTTGAGATTCGTGCAAAGTGCCGCCGTTTGGCGCAGCAGGTCGATCTCAAGATGGTGGTCATTGACTACATCCAGCTGATGTCCAGCGGAAAGAAGGTTGAGTCGAGGCAGCAAGAGGTGTCCGAGTTCTCCAGGGCGCTGAAGCTATTGGCCAAAGAGCTCAATATTCCCGTGGTTGCCCTTTCTCAGCTCAACCGTCAGGCGGAGCAGTCAAAGGACAAGCGTCCCGAGCTCTCTCACCTTCGTGAGTCCGGTTCGCTGGAGCAGGATGCCGACGTCGTCGTCCTGCTTCACCGCGAGGGAATCTTCGAGCGCGACCATCCCAAGGCAGGAGAGGCAGACCTAATTCTTGCCAAGCAGCGAAATGGACCCACGGGAACCGTGACGGTTGCCTTCCAGGGTCAGTACTCGCGCTTTGCAAATATGCCAAGCTAACCAGGTGCGTCTTCACCTGGGCCTTCGGGCAATCGTCTCTTTACCCCTTGGGCTGTTTATTACCTTTTTCCAAGCCCATGGTCCCGATGTCGGCTTGATCATGCTTGCTGCGTTTAGTGGCGCTATGGCGTTAGGAAACCTCGCTTTCTTGCTGTCGAAACATCAGACGATGGCAGAGGCAACCAGCACTTTGGCCTACTTGCCGGTGTTGCTCACCAGCCTCTTCGCACTTTTCCAGCCAGAAGAGGTCTTTCTTGCCCTGTTCGTAACCGGGGTTGCGCTGCTGGGCGCGCTGACCGCAGCCTTTGAGGGCTATCGAGCAAAGGCCGTAGGGCTATCGACCAGGGACGGCAGAGATCTGCTTATCAGCGCCCTGATCGCCCTCGCACTCGGCCTGATGTTCCTGATTGCGACGCTCGATTCGGTTAGCGCGGTGGGTTTCTTCGGGGCGTACCTAATTCTGTTTGGGGTCCATTGGGGCATTGCAAGTGCGACCCCTGCGAGCAAGTAGGCTTTTAGCGTGAGGCGATTTGCAAACCTGAGGACTTATCTGGGTCTGTCGACCATAGCCTCAATTTTTGTCGGCATCATTGTGGCCTTTGGGACGCGCCAGACCGACCCAACGATCATCGCTGTTTTGGCGACATTTATCGTTTCGATTGTCATCATCGCGACGCTCGATCTGAGCTTCAAAGAAGACGAGCAGGATCCAAATACCCCGAGGCTGCGCTAGTTCGCTACTAGCTTTGCAAGCTCTGCTGCGAGGCCAAGGTAGGTCTGGGGCTTTAGAACCAACAAACGCTCTTTTGTCGCATTGGAAATATCAAGCCCATTAACAAAGGTCTTCAGGTCCTCGTCGGTAATCCGCTTACCCCTGGTCAGCTCCTTGAGAAGCGCGTAGGGGTCTTTGATTTCGCTTTCACCCCTTGCGACATCTGCTCTAATGGCGCTCTGAATTGCTTCTCCCACGACTTCCCAGTTCTCTAGTAGGTCGGTTAGCAAGGAGGCCTCATTGACAGCGAGCTCATCGAGACCCTTTGTCAGGTTGTCGATTGCTAGCAATGAGTGCCCGAAGCCGACCCCGATGTTTCTTTGAGCGCTCGAGTCGGTGAGGTCGCGCTGCAACCTCGATGTCACAAGCGTTGCGGCAAGAGAGTCCAAGACCGCGAGAGACATCTCCAGGTTTGCCTCCGCATTTTCAAACCTGATCGGGTTGATCTTGTGGGGCATGGTTGAGGACCCAGTAGCGCCCTTAACTGGTATCTGCTTGAAGTAATTGATTGAGATGTAGGTCCAGATGTCAGTTGCGAAGTTGTGGAGAATGCGATTGACATGTCCCATCTTTTGGTAGAGCTCCGCCTGCCAGTCGTGGGATTCGATTTGTGTGGTCAGGGGATTATGGGTCAACCCAAGAGATTCAATAAAACCCTTTGACTGCTCTGGCCAATCAACATCTGGTGCGGCAACGAGGTGCGCGGCGTATGTTCCGGTGGCACCGGAGAACTTTCCGAGGATTGCCTGGCCGTCAATGCGAGAGAGCTGGCGTTGAAGCCTGGAGACGAAGACGGCTAGCTCTTTGCCCAGGGTGGTTGGGGTTGCAGGCTGGCCGTGGGTGCGAGAGAGCATCGGCGTATCTGCGGTCTCTTGGGAAAGTCCGCGCAATTTTTCGAGCAGCACCCTCAGCGCAGGAAGCCAGACCTCTTCCAGAGCGTCTCGGATGGTTAGCGCGTAGGCAAGGTTGTTGATGTCTTCGGACGTGCAGGCAAAGTGAACGAGCTCGTTCAGGTCCTCCCTACCCATCGCCTCGAGCTTGTTGCGAATGAAGTACTCAACTGCTTTGACATCGTGCCGGGTGGTGGCCTCTATCTCGCCCAGCGCTTTGATGTCTGAGTCGGAGAAGTCTTCGTAAGTAGCACGGAGTGCTGAAAGCTCCCTCTCGCTCAGCGTTGCGCCACTGGATAGTAGATCCTTTTGGACAAGCCAAATGAGCCACTCAATCTCGACGTGAATTCTGGCGCGGTTGAGACCTGCCTCGCTGAGGTAGAGGCCAAGGTCTCCAACCTGAGAGCGGTAGCGACCATCTAGGGGGCTTAGCGGTTGGCTTGAGAGTTTGCTCACGTGCCCATTTTGCACTATCCGAAGTTAGATGCCTCGTTGCTGGGTAAAGAGTTGGCTTTTTCCCGCTGCTACTTGATTTTGAGAATTCGCAGGACGGAGCGGGTAAGGAAGCTCGCGATACTCATCACGATGGCCGCCAGTATTGCCCAGCCAAGGCTGTCAATGGTTAGCCCCTCGGATGTGAAGCCCTCAATGGTAAGGATCTCGGAGCCAATTAGGCCGCTCAGCCATGCCACCAGCAGCAGCATCGCACCATTAATAACAAAGGCAATCAGTCCGAAGGTGATGATGTAGAGAGGGAAGGCCAAAACCTTAATGACCGGCGCAATGACCGCATTCACGATTCCGAACATTGCACCAATTAGCAAAAACGATGCGATGGTCTCCCAAACACCATCTCCCCCATAGGGAGTGATGTTGACCTGCGGCACCAGCGAGGTGGCAACAAAGAGCCCTACGGCATTGACAATCGTGGAGACGAGAAAACGCAACATAGGGCCATTCTCTCAGCGGGGTCGCTAAATTAGGTCACGTGACCCCCGCAACCGAGCCAATGCTTCAGCTTTTGGCGCCTGATGGCAGCTATGGGGTCGAGAAAGAATATTCCCGCTACGGCGAGGTAATTGATTCCCTCGGCGAAGACCAGCTCAAAACCTTCTATAGGGACATGGCCCGGATTCGGCGCTTTGATCAGGAGGCAATCGCACTCCAGCGTCAGGGACAGCTCGGGCTCTGGGTTCCCGCCATTGGCCAAGAGGCCGCCCAGATTGGCTCGGGTTATGCGGTTGGCAAGAACGACCATATCTTCCCCAGCTATCGCGAGCACGGCGTTGCCATCACCCATGGCGTTGAGCTGATGTCCATCCTCAAGATGATGCGAGGGGTAAACCACGGAGGTTGGAACCCGGAAGAAACTCGCTTCCACCTTTACGCAATCGTGCTCGGCTCTCAAGTCCTCCATGCCGTTGGCTATGCGATGGGGGTAAAGCTTGATGGCAAGGTCGGCACCGGAGATCTTGATAATGACCTAGCCGTCATCTCTTACTTTGGAGACGGTGCAACTGCCGAGGGTGATGTTTCGGAGTCACTACTGTTCGCAGCGGTAAACGAGGCTCCAATTGTCTTTTTCATCCAAAACAATCAGTGGGCGATTTCGTCCAATATCACCTCCCAGACCAAGGTGCCGTTGTATCGAAGGGGTGAGGGGTTTGGTGTCCCGGGCCTTCGCGTCGATGGCAATGATGTGCTTGCCTGCTACGCAGCAACCAAGATTCATATGGACGAGGCAAGGGAAGGCAAGGGCCCCTACCTACTTGAGGCCCTGACCTATCGCATCGGCGCTCACACCACCAGCGACGACCCAACAAAGTATCGGGACGAGGAAGAGGTCGAATACTGGCGCCAGCGCGACCCGATCGCACGGTTTGAGGTATTTCTAAGGAGACAGGGTGTCGAAGAGGACTTCTTCGAAGAGGTTGCGGTTGCCGGTGATGAGCTCGCCAAAGACATCAGAGAGCAAACCTTTGCCCTGCCAAAGCCGCCACTCGAGAGCATCTTCGACAACGTCTATTCAGACGATCACCCAGAGATAAACGCCCAAAGAGCTTGGCTTCGCGCCTATGAGGACCAGATGGGTGGCCATGAGTAACTATCAGGAGATGGCCATCGCAAAGGCCCTCAATGCTGGCCTTAGGAAGGCCATGCAGCGAGATGACAAAGTCCTAGTGTTTGGCGAGGATGTAGCGAGGCTGGGAGGAGTCTTCAGGGTTACTGAGGGTTTACTGGACGAGTTTGGCGATAGCCGGATCTTCAATTCCCCCATCGCTGAGTCGGGGATTGTGGGAACCGCCATTGGTCTTGCAATGCGCGGCTATCGCTCAGTTGCCGAGATTCAGTTTGACGGCTTTGTCTTTCCCGCCTTCAACCAGATAACCACACAGCTCGCGCGACTCACCTATCGCTCAGAGGGCTTTCAGCAGATGCCGGTGGTTATTCGCATCCCGGTCGGTGGTGGCATTGGCGCTGTCGAGCACCACTCAGAGAGTCCGGAGGCCTACTTCGCCCACACCCCGGGACTTCGGGTGGTGTCACCATCGAACCCCAACGACGCGTACTGGATGATTCAGCAGGCGATTGAGTCCCCGGATCCGGTTATCTTCTTAGAACCCAAGCGCCGCTACTGGCAAAAGGGACCAGTTAACCTCGACACTGCACCTCTTCCTCTGCACTCCGCCAGAATGCTGAGGGAGGGAACCGACCTCACTCTTATTGCCCACGGCCCCATGGTTGCCACCGCCCTTCAAGCAGCTGAGCTGGGTGCCGAGGAGGGCATCAGCATTGAAGTGATAGACCTAAGGTCCTTGTCACCCGTGGATTATCCGACGCTTTTGGCATCAGTGCAGAAGACATCGAGGGTGGTTATCGCCCAGGAGGCTCCTAACAATGTGAGCCTTGGTTCTGAGATTGCCGCCCGCATCGCGGAGCAGGCGTACTACTACCTTGAGGCACCGGTAATTCGGGTTGGCGGCTTTGATACTCCCTACCCACCTGCCAAGCTCGAGGAGGAGTACCTCCCGGATGCGGACCGCATCCTCGAGGCCGTTGATAGGGTTTTGGCTTACTAGGGAGACACGATGAGCATTGCTAAGTTCCCACTTCCCGATGTCGGGGAAGGCCTCACCGAGGCCGAGATCGTCTCCTGGCGCGTTTCTCCCGGCGACAAGGTCGCAGTCAACCAAACAATCTGTGAAATTGAGACCGCTAAGTCTGTGGTTGAGCTGCCATGTCCTTTTGAGGGTGAGGTTTCGGAGCTGCTGGTAGCAGAGGGCGACACGGTGGAGGTTGGAACCCCAATAATCTCGGTGGTGGTTCAGGGCAATGCGCCTCTGCTATCGGAGCCGGATTCTCCAGCCAACGAGCCAGAGGGCGACACCGGAGCCGAATACAAGCTTCCCAACCTCGTGGGCTACGGAGACTCCGGGGACGTAAAGTCCCGGAGAAAGCGCGCGGTCAACACCGCCCCGATTTCAACCGCAATACCGGTATCAATGGTCAAGGCGGCAGCGGCGTCAGATGCTGTTATGGCAAAGCCGCCGATTCGCAAGCTTGCCAAGGATTTGGGCGTTGATCTGGCGAGTGTGACCGGCACCGGCATGCACGGCGAGATCACCCGCGAAGATGTTGTTGGGTCTGCATCTCAGGCCTCGGTCTTCAAGAACCTGACAACCCCTCAGCAGCCGAGCAAGCGCGAGGAGCGCATACCGGTGAAGGGTGTACGAAAGGCCATTGCCACCGCAATGGTCAAGAGCGCATTTACCGCCCCACACGTCAGCATCTTTGTGGATGTCGATGCCACCAGAACCATGGAGTACGTGAAACGCCTGAAGTCCTCCGTGGACTTTGCTGGCATCAAGGTCACGCCGCTCTTGATTATGGCCAAGGCGATGATCTGGGCTATTCGCAGAAACCCAATGGTGAATTCGACTTGGACAGACAAAGAGATCATCGTTCACAACTTTGTGAATCTCGGCATCGCAGCCGCGACACCCAGGGGCCTGATAGTTCCAAACATCAAGGACGCGGACTCAATGAACATGCTCGAGCTGGCCCAAGCTATCGAGCAGCTCGCCGCCACCGCCAGAGACGGCAAGACCACTCCCGAGGAGATGGCCGAGGGAACTATAACGATTACCAACATCGGTGTTTTCGGAGTAGACACCGGCACGCCAATCCTGAATCCCGGCGAGGTTTCGATTGTTGCGCTCGGGTCAATTCGAAAAAAGCCCTGGGTTGTTGATGACGAGATTGTGGTCAGGCAAATTACAACTATCGGCGCGACCTTTGACCACCGCGTGGTCGATGGTGATGTTGCATCTAGGTTTGTGCAGGATGTCGCAAGCGTTATTGAGGAACCCGCGCTGCTCCTTGACTAATTGCAATTGACAATCATTTTCAATAGTGGTTAGTATTCGTCCATGCGCTCGTGGATAAAAATTATTGGCTCTGCCCTCACCGTCGCCTTTGTTGCTGCCGGTCTCTACACAATCTTCGTGAACTTCACCACAACCGGCGATCCCGAGGGTAACCCCTCTGATGCACCTTCCCCCACCCTTACGCGCGAGGGACAAACCGGGGCTATTCAGGTTGCCACTTCAACCAATGTTTGGGCCTCGGTGGTAGAGATTCTTGGCGGTGAGTGGGTTGAGGTAACAGCAATAATCAGCGACCCCATGCAGGATCCACACTCTTATGAGGCATCCGCCAGGGACCAGCTCACCCTCAGCGAGGCTGAGCTGGTAATCGCCAACGGCGGTGGCTACGACGAGTTTGTTGGCCAGCTGGTCTCGGCACTCGATGGCGAGCGAATATTCCTAGAGCTTGTTGAGGGCGAGCATTCACATCTCGGCGAGGAAGATTCCCACGATGAGGAGGAGCACTCTCAGGACGAGGAGTCTCATGACCACGATCACGGCAATGAGCACATCTGGTATGACATTCATGCCGTCGAGGAGGCCTCAGAAATGATCGTCGAGGCCATCACGGAGCTTCGCCCAGAGAGCTTCGATCAGGTGAATCGAAACTTTGACTTCTTTATGGCGGAGCTTGAGAACGTAGAGGTTCGACTTGAGGCACTGCGTGAGAAGGCTTTGGGCCTTGGCTTCATAGCAACTGAGGGAGTCGGGAACCTGCTCCTGGAGGAAGCCGGGTTCCTCAATCAAACCCCCGATGCTCTTGCTGACGCTATCGAGGAAGAGCGAGAGGTTCCAGCAGCTGCGCTGAAGCAGGCACAGGATCTAATCGCCGGAAAAGTTGTTTCCTTGGTAGTTGTGAACGAGCAGCAGCTGGACCAGGTGAGTGAACTCCTGGTTGAATCCGCCAACGCATCCGGTGTTCCGGTTGTTCAGCTCAGTGAACTGATTTCAGAACCAGAGATGGACTATCTGGACTGGATGGCAAGCATTCTCGATCACCTGCAAGAGGCCATCTACTAGCTTGAGTGTTCTTTCCATTCAGTCAGCAAGCCTGGAGTTTGACTCCAAGCGACTTTGGCATGAGCTCTCCCTGGAAGTTGAAGAGGGGGAGTTAATTGCGCTGATTGGTCCTAATGGCTCCGGCAAGTCGATGCTTCTGAAGAGCATCGTGGGGACTCAGAAGCTCTCAGGCGGCAAGATCACCTTCCTGGGAGAAGAGCCTGGTAAGCACAACGCCCAGCTTGGTTACATCCCTCAACACAGAGCAACAGATGCAGGGCTTCCTCTCAGGGTCAGCGACTGCGTGGGCTTTGGCCTGGACGGTCATTTGCCCGGCTTGCCTTTCTCAACACCTGCGAGGAAGCAGAAGATTGCCCAGGCTTTGGAACTGGTTGACGCAACGCCGCTGGCGCAGGAAACCCTGGGTTCGCTCTCAGGGGGAGAGATGCAGCGGGTCAGGGTTGCACAGGCGATTATTTCTAAACCCAAGCTGCTTTTGGCAGATGAGCCGCTTAGCGCGCTTGACCTAAACCACCAGATGCGCATTAGCGAGCTGATAAACGAACAACGCAAGCAGCTTGGCAGTGCGGTGGTATTTGTTACGCACGATCTGAACCCCATAATCGATTTTGTTGACCGGGTGGTCTACATCGCCCAGGGTCGCCACACCATCGGCACTCCCGACGAGGTAATGCGCTCCGAAGTGCTCTCCGAGCTCTATGGGGCAGATATCGACGTGGTGAGGAACCAGGGCCGAGTAGTCGTGCTCGGAGCTCACGATCACGAGCATCACGAAGACGAGAGGTGGCACTAGTGGAGTTCTCAGACATCATCAACTTCTCTGACTACGACAAGCTTTTGCCCCTTGTCACCAACTCTCTGATAGCCGGAGCTCTCCTAGCTTTGATAGGTGGGCTTGTGGGGGTGTTCGTGATGAACCGTGAGCTTTCCTTCGCCGTTCACGGCATTTCCGAGCTCTCCTTCGCAGGGGCCGCGGTTTTTCTGCTCGTGGGGCTGGATGTGGTGCTGGGTTCGGTTTTTGGCTCCCTGACGGCAGCGGCAATAATCGCCTTCCTTGGAGATAGGGCCAGAGATAGAAACTCAATCGTGGCCGTATTGATGCCTTTTGGCCTTGGCATCGGAATATTGGCCTTGGCTCTTTATCCGGGGAGGGCGGCAAACAAGTTCGGATTGCTAACGGGCCAGATTGTCGCGGTTGACGATCCGAAGCTCGGCGCGATGGCCGTTATCTCCGCAATCGTGCTGGTCTCACTTGCGCTTATGTGGCGGCCGCTGACCTTCGCCTCTCTAGACGGTGAGGTAGCTGCGGCAAGAGGCGTGAAGACAACTCTTTTGGGGATCGTGTTTGTCATGCTGCTTGGTCTGGCAGTTGCGGCAGCGGTGCAGATCGTTGGAGCACTCTTGGTTCTTGCGCTCTTGGTTACCCCGGCCGCGGCTGCGTTGAGACTTAGCTCTAGTCAATTGTGGGTTCCGGTGCTGAGCGTCAGCTTTGCACTTGTTGCAATGGTGGGCGGAACGCTTCTGGCCCTGGGCGGAACGCTACCTATCTCTCCTTACGTGACTACCATTTCCTTCACGATCTATCTAATTGCCCGGCTAGTAGCTTGGGCTCGAGACAAGGCGGAGGTGGTTAGGTGAGCGAACGCAGAAACACCTGGCAAAAGACCGCCGTGCTTGAACAGCTATCGAATACGGCAGAGTTTGTCTCCGCCCAAGAGCTGCACCAGAAGATTTCTCAGTCTGGCAAGAAGCTAGGACTTACGACCGTCTACCGGGCACTGACAGAGATGGTCGAGCAGGGGCTGGCGGACTCCCTGAGCATCTCAGATGGCGAGATGCGCTATCGAATCTGCACACCCGAGCACCACCACCACCTGATTTGCAGGGTGTGTGGCAAGACAGTGGAGTTCGATATGCCGGGTTTTGAGGAGCTCGCTCTTGAGGTTGCAAAGGCCAATGGCTTTACCGAGCTTTCCCACGAAATTGAACTATTTGGAGTTTGCGCTGGCTGCAGCTAATTAGGACTTGCTTTTGGGAGGAGATTCCTCCTAAACTTGGGGGGTTGCACGGGCCTTGGTCCGAACAATCCCAAACAATTTGCTTCGGGTAAACGCGCCCTTAGGAGGAGAAATGGCAGCCTACTGCCAGGTGACGCAGACTGGACCGCAGTTCGGTCACAAGGTTTCGCACGCTCAGAACAAGACCAAGCGTCGTTTTGACCCGAACATCCAGAAGAAGACCTACTTTGTTCCATCGCTTGGACGCAAGGTGACTCTCAACCTTTCAGCTCGTGGCATCAAGGTAATTGACGTTCGCGGGATTGACTCCGTTATCGCTGAGCTAGTCGCTCGCGGCGAGAAGATCTAGGAAGACAGATGGCCAAGGATAAGGACGTACGTCCAATCATCAAGCTGAAGTCCACTGCGGGCACCGGCTTCACCTATGTAACCAAGAAGAACCGTCGCAACGACCCAGACCGCATCAGCTTGAAGAAGTACGACCCAGTAGTGCGTAAGCACGTTGAATTCCGCGAGGAGCGCTAAATGGCAAAGAAGAGCAAGATCGCTCGTAACGAGCAGCGCAAGGTTATCGTTGAGCGCTACGCCGAGAAGCGTGCTCAGCTCAAGAAGCAGTTGGTTGACCCAACCTCAACCGCAGAGCAGAAGGAAGAGGCACGCCTCGGACTTCAGAAGCTTCCTCGCAATGCAAGCCCGGTTCGCGTTCGAAGCCGTGACCTGATCGACGGCCGTCCACGCGGTGTGCTATCGAAGTTCGGCGTCAGCCGTGTTCGCTTCCGCCAGATGGCACACAAGGGCGAGCTTCCAGGCATCACCAAGTCATCCTGGTAATTAGCTTTTAGAACTATCCGCCCTCAGGGGCGGATTTTTCGTTAACCACATTCTCTTCACTTTGTGATTGAGGCTTTGAACTCACCCAATAACCCTCGCGTGAAAGCGGGTCCTTTTTTGGATACCGATACCCCGACTTCCCCGAAAACTCGGGGAAAAACACGCCGCAACACGCCGAGAGCAGACGTGCCTGCTATTTGTCGGTGGTTATAAGTTGATTGAGACATTAATGTCCCTAACAAGTCCAGGAGGACCATTATGAACAAGAGCGAACTCGTAGCAGCAGTTGCATCGCACACTGGCGAGTCGCAGGCCGCCGTTGGCCGCGTTATCGACGCAATGTTTGAAACCATTGCAGGCTCAATCAAGAAGGGTGACAAGGTCACCATTCCTGGTTACCTAAGCGTAGACAAGGGCCACCGTAAGGCTCGCACCGGACGTAACCCACAGACCGGAGCGACCATTCAGATTGCTGCAGCTAACACCGTCAAGGTTTCAGCTGGAAGCAAGCTAAAGGCTGCTGTTAAGTAACAACCCAAACCAACAAGACGGCGTCCCATTGGGGCGCCGTCTTTGCTTTGGAATAGGCTTGATCTCATGACTGACAAATCTCGCGGCTGGTTTTATGTGGCACTTCAGTTTGTGCTGATCTTCCTACTGGTGCTGTCTCCCCGCATGGATAGCCCTTACGGAGGCGCCAGCGAGATAGTTGGCACCATTGGACTCGGTTTCATCGCTCTGGGTTCAGGGCTGCTGCTGTTTTCCTTTTTAGGGCTCGGCAACTCTTTGACGGCCCATCCTTCTCCCAAAGAGACGGGACAGCTAGTAACCACCGGAATTTACTCAAGGGTGAGACACCCCATTTACTTTGCCCTACTTGTGATGGGCTTTGGCGTTCTTCTTGACGCCGGCTACTGGCCGCAGGTCATTGCCTACATGCTGCTGTTTGCGCTTCTCAACACCAAGGCGGAGTTCGAGGAGACGCTCCTGCGCAAGAAGTTTCCCGCCTATGACAAATATGCTCTCAAGACCCCAAGGCTCTTTCCGAGGCTCGGTAGGTGAAGACGGAGCCCTACCCACTCGCGCTTAGGGGCCTGCTTCTTCTCTCAATTGGTGCTTTAGCAGTCCTTGGGCTTGGGCTAGTAATTGGCGGAGCTGCCGCGCCACTTCCTCTGGCAGATCCCGGACCAGTGGTCCGGTTGGGACAACCCATCACGAAACTCATCCTCAATCTGTCGATGGCTACTGCCGTGGGCTCACTGGTGCTGGCGTCTTTTGCAGCCAATGATGATGAGCGAGCTCGTCTTCAGCCGGTGGCGAGTTGGTCCGCTTCGATTTGGCTATTTGCGGGAGCTGCAAACTTCATCTTCACCTATCTGTCCGCATCGGGGTCTGAGGTTACCTATGGCTCTCAGTTCAGCGAAAGCCTGTGGCTATTTGCAACGCAGATCGAGCTCGGCACACTACTTGCTTTCAATCTTGGCTTCGCATTTCTCTTGAGCCTCAGCACCATCGCCTTTGGGGGCAGGAGAATGACTGCGGTTAACGCAGCTATTGGGATCGCTGGGCTCTACCCACTTGCCGAGTCGGGCCATGCCTCCTCGGATTCGGGTCACGCTCTTGCAGTCAACTCGCTGCTTATGCACCTGATTGGCATCAGCGTCTGGGTTGGGGGACTGATTGCGCTTTATGCCGTGTTCCGAGCTGGCAACGAGCGCACACAGGTATTGGTTTCTAGGTATTCAACTCTTGCCCTATTGGCATTCATTGCGGTCGGCGTCTCAGGCCTCACCTCGGGATTCATTAGGCTCTATGGGCCGGAGGACATATTCAGCCCCTATGGACTGCTGCTGATTGGTAAAGCTGGGCTGCTTGTGCTCTTGGGTATCTTCGGCGCTCGCTACCGGCTCGGAGCAATTTCGAAGATTTCTGCATCAGCCTCTGGCTTCTGGAGACTCGTGGGTGTGGAGCTGTTCATAATGGGCTCAGCAATTGGCCTTGGAACCGCCCTGGCCACTACCGCACTGCCTGAGAACCCCAACGAGTTTGTACCTCCTACACCCGCTGAGCTATTGACCGGCGACCCGTTGCCTCCCGAGCTGACACCCAGCGCATGGGCCACGGTCTGGGATATCGACATCCTGTGGCTATCAATCGCGTTGGGTGCAATCGGCCTTTATCTCTTTGGCGTGCTGAGACTCCGCTCTCGCGGCGATAGTTGGCCAATAGGGCGAACCCTATCCTGGGTTTCGGGAATGCTGGTGCTGATTTATGTGACTAACGGAGCTCCCAATGCCTATCAAGAGTTTCTGTTCTCCACCCACATGGTTGGGCACATGATTCTGTCAATGATGGTCCCGGTGTTTCTGGTGCCGGGAGCTCCAGTGACTTTGCTATCAAGAGCGCAGACAGCTCGCAAGGACGGCTCTTGGGGGCTTCGAGAGTGGGTGCTGTGGGCAGTGCACACCCCTTACGCCTGGTTTATATCGCATCCGCTATTTGCGGGCTTGAACTTTGCTCTGTCTCTTGTGATGTTTTACTACACCCCGCTGTTTAGGTGGTCCACGGAAGAGCACCTGGGCCATCAGTGGATGCTGGTGCACTTCCTGATTACGGGTTATTTGTTTGTGCAAGCTTTGATTGGTGTTGATCCCCAACCACACCGTCCTGGCTATCCACTGAAGCTCATCCTCTTGATTGGAACCATGGCCTTCCACGCTTTCTTTGGTCTGAGCCTGATGAACGAAAAGAGCCTGCTGCTTGCGGATTGGTTTGGCTCTATGGGCCGCGCCTGGGGCGATGACCCCCTGACTGACCAGGCAGTAGGTGGGGCTTTTGCTTGGGGCGTGGGCGAGATTCCAACCATTGTCATCACGACCATCGTGGTTTGGCAGTGGTCACGCTCGGACGACAGAGAGCGCAAAAGGCTTGATCGGGCCTCTGACCGAAGTGGCAACAAGGACTTAGAGGACTACAACGCCATGCTTGAGAGCTTGAGCAAGACAAGGGACTCCAGGTGATCATTGAGCTGAGCGACGAGCAGCGGAATCTCTTTGATTACATCGAGCAATCTGAGTCGCATGTTTTTGTCACTGGCCGGGCTGGCACCGGCAAGTCAACGCTTCTTAGCTACCTGACCGCAAACAGTGAAAAAAGCTTTGCAGTTTGTGCTCCGACGGGCGTAGCGGCACTCAATGTTGCCGGGGTGACTATTCACTCTCTTTTCACCTTCCCATTTGGCATCCTGGGCGAGGTTGACATCGGCCGCCACCTCTCACGACGGACCAGAGAGGTGCTCAGGGCAATAGACATGCTGGTTATCGATGAGGTCTCCATGGTCTCGGCGGATCTCATGGACGCAATTGATCGAGCGCTTCGCATTGCACGTTCTAAACGCAAGCTGCCATTTGGTGGGGTGCAGGTGGTGATGTTTGGTGACCCGTATCAGCTTGCCCCAGTAACCCCTTCCGATCCAGTCGAGCGCTCCTACATGGCCGAGAACTACCGCTCAATGTGGTTTTTTGATTCCCATGTGTGGCGCGAGGCAGAACTGGAACGCTTTGAGCTAAGCGAGATCTTCAGGCAGTCAGACGAGAGATTCAAAGAAATCCTCAATTCCATCCGTGACGGTTCGGTAACGGGTGAAATGCTCGAAGAGCTCAACCAGGCGGGCAATCGCCAGCCTCCCCATGCTGATGTCATAAGGCTTGCAACCATCAACGAAACCGTGAACGCGGTTAATCGTCAGCGCATGAATTTGATTACAACTAAGCCAAAGACCTTCTTGGCTAGCTACTCAGAGGGTGCAGAGAAGATCTTTGGCAGGGCCCTTCCCGCTGAGACCCAGCTCGAGCTAAGGGTCGGGGCTCAGGTGATGTTCATCAAGAACGACGACACCTCAATGACCAAAGGTTCTGATGGTGCAAGGGTTCGGAGGTGGGTCAACGGAACCATCGGTCACGTTATTGACTTGCCGGCATCGGGACTTGTGGTGGTCGAGGTTGATGGCGAGGAAATAGAGGTTGGCCCATCGACCTGGGAAAAGGTCCGCTACGAGGTGGAGGAGGAGTTTGATGAGGCTTCTGGCAGGGTCAAAGAGACCCTGGTTCCAATAACTCTGGCCGAGTTTAAGCAGGTTCCACTTCGTCTTGCCTGGGCTGTCACAATCCACAAGTCCCAGGGTCAGACCTATGACGAGGTTCAAATCGACATGGGTAGGGGAGCCTTTTCACCGGGCCAGACCTACGTTGCTCTCTCGAGGGTCAGGTCACTGGAGGGCATGTATCTAAATCGACCAATCAGTATGCGAGACGTAATGGTTGATAAAGACGTCATTCGGTTTATGTCAGGCGCTATTCCTACTCCTGATCTCGACCAGGAGCCCTTAGCCACCAATTCAGAGCATCTGCCACCCTTCTAGACCAGTAGCTCTCGTGGTGCCCGGTGTAGGGATAGATGTTTGCAACCAGCAGGTCTGGTTCTGTATATCCCTTGGACCTCATGACTTCAGCTGCCATCAGGTGCAGCGGTGGGTAGTGCTCGTCTAGTTCCTTGGTCCCGCTGTCTGTCCAGATGCGGTGTCGGCCATCTGTGGGCAGCATGCCGGTGAGCTCGTTGACCATGCTCGACCGACCAAGGAGCCAGTGGGTCGAGAAGCAAATCGCTGCTCCAAAGATTTCAGGGCGCTTGCTCATGGCATATAGCGATATGAGGCCCCCCATCGAAGCCCCCATAACTGCTGTGCGGTCTGGATCATGCTCGATCTCATAGCGATCAAGAACAAATGGCAAAACTGCATCTGCAAGCAAGGAAACATAGGCATCTCCAAAGCTGTCGGTTCCCGTTGTTTTGTATTCGTCTGGGAGCGAATCCCAGAACTCGGGATGGCGATCGAGTATCTCTTGTGGAGAGAGCTCCCTGATTCGTGTCTCGTCGCTGAGCCCCCAGACTCCTACCACCAAAGGCTTTTCACCACGCACTTCGTCACGGATGGCAGGTATTACCTCCCAGGTCTTTCCAGTGAAACTATCAAGCTCGTCTAGTAGGTTTCTGCCGTCATGCATGAAGACAATTGGTGTCTTTGGGTTTAGCGTCTTTGGCACCCAGACATCCACGCGATGATTGTCAAACTCAAACTTCTGTAGTCTCCCGTCTCCGAGCCTGATGCTAAGTAGCTTGCGCTCTCGGAAAAACATAAAGAGCGGAAAGGTAAAAGCAATTGCAGTAATACCCGAGAGCAGGAAGTAGAGCCAAACCCGCTTCATGCCAAGCCTTCTGGCCTCGCTAATCATGAAGATCGCAACCGCAACCCCAACCACGAGCAGGTCAACGGAGAGCACCCAGTCAACCACCGAGCCGAACCAGGCAGCTAGGTAGTCAGCCTCCTCGAAAACTGCGAACGCATTCAACGTCCAGGCGGTGATCAGTCCGATGGCTGAGGTTGCGAGGTAGAGGGCGGCTCTCACTGAGTGTTTTCTGAACATTCAGGAATCTTTTCACGGAATCTGCGAAAGTATTCACTTCAGACTCACTAAGGAACATCATGCGCCGCATCGGCAATCTTGTGGTGAGGCGCTCAAAGCTGATTTTGTTTGGTTTTGTGAGCCTTGTCGTCCTCTCCTCTTTCTGGGGGTTTCAGGCTTTTGGGGCTCTCAAGGGCGGTGGCTACGACAACCCAAACTCCGATTCGACTCTCGTAACAGAGCTGCTGCAGAGTGAGTTCGGTGTTGATCCTGCAGAGGTGCTCGTCCTTGTCGACCTCCCATCTGATGCCGATGAAACTGATGCAAGCGGTTTTCCGGTTCACTTTGAACTCGTGCAGGAGCTGAGCGCAGACCTACTTGATATCGAGGGTGTTGATTCGGTTCTCAACTACTACACCCTTGGTTCCCCGCCAAACCTCAAGAGCGAAGACGGCAAGCTCATCTACCTACTGGTTGACCTGGACAACGACACCGACCAGACGCCTGTAGTTGCTGAGATTGTCGATGACTACACCGGCGACTACCAGGGTGCTCAGGTGCACGTCTCAGGTTTTGGGGCCGTGACCAAGGCCATTAACGAAACCATCTATGAAGACATCATCAGGGCCGAAATAGTGGCTGTTCCAATCGTGGTGCTACTGCTCATCTTTGTTTTTGGCTCTCTTGTTGCCGCAGGTCTACCGCTTTTTGTTGGTGGGCTTGCAATTGTGGGATCGTTTTTGATCATCTGGATTGGCAGCCAGTTCACCGACGTGAGCATCTTTGCCCTCAACCTCGTAACCGGCCTTGGCCTTGGCCTGGGTATTGACTACAGCCTCTTGGTCGTGAACCGCTTCCGCGAGGAGCGGGCTGCAGGCAACGATGTTGCAACTTCGGTCTCAAACACGGTCGCTTCAGCCGGCAAGACGGTGTTGTTCTCTGGCCTAACGGTGGCTCTGGTCTTGGTTTCAATGGTGTTCTTCCCGCAGTACTTCCTGCAGTCTTTTGCGCTCGCTGGGGTTGCGGTGGTTATTTTCGCAATTTTGGGTGCTGCGGTTGCGGTCCCAGCAATGCTGAACCTTTTGGGTGACAGGGTTAACAGCATCAGGCTGATAAAGCGGGATTTGGCTCCGAAAGACACCGGCGCTTGGGAAAAGATCGCGCGTTTTACGATGCGCCGGCCGCTGCCCGTTTTGTTCGTTGGTCTCTTGTTCCTGGCGTCTCTGTTTTCTCTCTCCAGCTCAGTGGTGTTTGGGCAGTCTGATGACCGGGTGCTGCCTGCTGACTCACCGGCAAGGGTCGCGAGCGATATGTTGAGAGAGCGCTTTGAGGGCAGAGAGACTTCCCCAATCGAGATATTGGTGAAGGGCACTGACGAACAGGTTAATGAGTTCATCGACGTTGTCGCGGACCAGGAAGACATTGTTCGGGTTGCGATCGTGCCAACTCAGGAGGAGTCGGATTGGGTGAGAATCAATGCCATAACCGATCTTGAGCCAAGAAGTCCGGAGGGACTGGAGCAGGTTGTGGCACTGAGGTCTTTGGATGTTGAGGTTGATGAGTACCTCATCGGTGGTGGTGGTGCGTATTACACCGACAGCCAGCAGGGTATTGAACAGGCCTTGCCAATTGCGGCGCTCTGGGTCTTTATCTCGACTTTCATACTCCTCTTCCTCTTCACCGGCAGCCTCGTTCTGCCGCTGAAGGCGATTGTTTTGAATGTGCTCTCCCTGGGTGCCGTCTTTGGACTTATCGGCTGGATCTTCCAAAACGGCGAGCTGCAGTGGTTGATAGGCGAATACTCCGTCACCGGCACCATCGACACCTCATCTGTGGTGATGATTGCGCTGGTGGCATTTGGTTTATCAATGGACTACGAGCTGTTTTTACTGAGCCGCATCAAGGAGCAGCACGATGCCGGCTTCAATACCGTGAACTCGGTAGCCCTCGGGCTACAACGCTCGGGGAGAATAATCACTGCTGCCGCGCTGATTCTGGCGGTAACTTTCGGGGCCTTCGCCTCGAGCGGGGTCTCGATCATGAAGATGCTTGGACTGGGCATTGCGGTGGCGATCTTGCTTGACGCCACCCTGATCAGAGGCTTCTTGGTGCCGGCCATCATGAGGCTCTTGGGAGGCGCAAACTGGTGGGCACCAAAGTGGCTCAAGCGGCTCTATGAGAAGGCCGGGCTTTCTCACTGATAACCTCTACCCATGCTGCTCTCAGATGGCGATATCAAAAGGCAAATAGAGGCCGGTCGCATTGGCCTAGAGCCACTGAACATGGAGCTCTTGCAGCCCAGCAGCATCGATGTTCGTCTCGATCGATTTTTCCGGCTCTTTGATAATCACAAGTACCCCTACATCGATCCTCGCGAGCAGCAGGATGACCTAACGAGGTTTGTAGAGGTCGACTCAGACGAGGCCTTTATCCTGCACCCGGGAGAGTTTGTGCTCGGCTCAACCTTTGAATACGTATCTCTTCCAGACGATATAGCCGCAAGGCTAGAGGGCAAGAGCTCGCTTGGAAGACTGGGCCTTCTGACCCACTCAACCGCAGGCTTTGTTGACCCAGGTTTCCAGGGTCACGTGACTCTTGAGCTTTCTAACGTGGCAACTCTGCCCATCAAGCTCTGGCCGGGTATGAAGATAGGTCAGCTCTGTTTCTTCCAGCTCTCCTCTGCAAGTGAGAACCCCTACGGCAGCGAGAAGTATGGTTCGAGGTATCAGGGTCAGCGCGGTCCAACTGCATCTCGCAGCCACCTCAGATTTCACATCACTGACGTGGGCAACGAGCCGCTAGATAAATAGTCTCCTGGCCTCGCTGAGGTCTTTCGAGTAGACCTTCTTGAGCGCGTAATTGTCTGCAGCCAGCTCACAAAGAACATCCACCTCACGCTTGAGTGCCCTCGATGCCACCACCCAGGGCATTAGCTGATAGATGAGATAGGCCAGTTTCTTGATTAGACCGTGCCTGAGTTTGATGTGGCCGTATTCGTGTCTAAGAACGGCATCGAGCTGCTTGCTCGGGAGCTCGAAGACCGCTTTGGAGAGGTAAATGGTCTTCTCTCTGGTGAGCGCGAAATAGCCGGGGATCTCAAGCTCAACGATTCTGGCCCTGCGGTAGTTCATGATGTAGCGGCCACCGAGGCTCTCCATGTCCCCAAGCTCCGGGGAGACCTCAAACAGCGGCGCCAGTCTCTGGTTACCGACCGCTATCAATATCCCCGCTAGACCCAACAGCACCCATGGAGCAAAGCTTGCGATGAGAACAAAGCCGAGGTCATCTTCCGCCTGAAGGTTTTGGTAGGTGGTGAAGACCGAGTAGCTGGCCAGCAAAAAAGCGCCAACGGTTGCCAAGATGCTGCTAAACAGCGAGGTCAGCCAGAGGTAAATGCCTAGGGTTGGAGCACCGCGAAATCTGCCCGCGAAGAACATCGGGGCTGCGATTGTTACCAGCAGCACCCACTCCAACAGGAGTATCAAGAGATAGAGGTTGTTCTCCACCTAAAGAGACTACTTGTCGAGCGCTTCCTTGAGTTCTTTGAGCTGTTTGGCCGAGAGCCCGCTGGCGAAATGGCTAAATACTGACGCAGGATTTCCCGTTTGACCCACCAGCTCCACAAGCGCCTTGGCGGTGTGCTGCTCGCGTGTGGTTGCAGCCTGAAAGATAAAGCCCCTACCAGGGCCTGCGGCCTTGGTGACCAGGTTTTTGTCCTCAAGACGCGACAGCACAGTTAGTACCGTGGTGATCTTGATGCTGTCATCACCCAAGAGCGCAAGTATTTGTTGGCTCGTCAGTCCCGCTGGCCTGTCCCAGAGACAGCCAAGCACCTCTGACTCGAGCTCACCCTGCTTGCGCTTTATTGCCATGCAGTAATTCTACAGGTTGTAGAAATTAGTCGCTAATAACCTGCGGGTTGGGGCTAACTCTCCAAAGCAGCAGGATTCCGGCAACTAGAACAACCATTAGACCCAGAATTCCCCAGACCGTGGCCTCGGCGTTTGTGTAGCCAAAGGTGAGAGCTAACGAGATTGAGGCAGTCCAGAGCATTGGGCTTAGGAAGCTAACCGCGCGACCCGTGGTCATGTAGAGGCCCATTACCTCGCCATCGCGACCCTCGGGGGTGAACTTAGCGACGAAAGCCCTCGAGGCGGCCTGGGCAGGCCCAACGAAGAGCGTGAGGATTAGTCCACCTATCCAGTAGGTGATTGGTCCAAGTGATGCGAACAGGAAGACTCCAAAGCCCGCGACCGTGAGGCCAATCAGCGAGATCATGATGGTGCGCTTGCCGCCAATCTTGTCGTCGAAGAACCCACCAACCATCGCCCCGACACCGGCGGTGATGTTTGCTGCAATGCCAAACAGAATCACCTCTGCCAGCTCAAAGCCAAAGGCGAGAGCTCCGAGGGCTCCACCAAATGCAAACACACCAGAGAGACCATCTCGATAAATCGCACTCGCGATCAGGAACTTAAGGGTCTCAGGGGCCTGCCTGTATAGGGACTTGAGCTGGGCCCAGAGCTTGAAGTAGCTCTCGACGATGTTTTCTTTGACGCGGTCCGGCTTTGCTTTTACCTCTGGAACCGTGAGGAAAAGGGGAATTGAGAAGACCAGGAACCAGATTGCGCTGAAGAGGAATACCGCCCTGACATTCAACGCGTCATCTAGGGGGATGCCAAACCAGGGAGTCTCGGTCTGCACAAACCCAACCAGAGAGACAAGTAGCAGCAAGATGCCACCGATATAGCCAAGCCCCCAGGCAAAGCCCGAGACCTTGCCTATGTTGCTCGGTTTCGAAACCTGTTTGAGCATGGCGTAGTAGTTGATGAACGCTATCTCCTGAACAAAACCACCGAAGGAGAAGATGATCAGACCAATCCAGAGCATCTGCGGGTTTGGCTCAATAAAGAACAGGCTTGCCATTACTCCCGAGAGGATCAAGGTGTTTATAAATAGCCAGAACTTCCTCCGACCGGCTTCGTCGCTCCTTCGCCCGAACACCGGAGCGACAATCGCAACTGCAATACCGGCGATGGTGGCAGCTAGACCCAGTGCCCTGGAGGTGTCTTCCTCGGGACCAAACGCAGCGCTTGTGATGTAGATCGGGAAGATGAAGGTGGAAAAGATAGTGGGGAAAGGCTGTTCTGCCCAGTCCCATAGTGCCCAGGCAAATGTGCCACGAGGCTTCTTAGTTTCAACAGCGTCATTGCTCATGAGGTTGAGAGTAGTCCTTTTAGAGCTCATGGTGGCCAATGAATTGGTGACGAGTCGGTGAATATCTAAAACATGAGTGAACTTCGCTCAAGTTTTGGAATAAATACTTGACAATCGTGTTGACATAACTGAAACTTGAGTGCAGTTGGCTCAAGTTGAGTCAAAAGGTTTGAACAAATAGGAGAAACCACAATGGGTAGAGCAGTAGGTATCGACCTAGGAACCACCAACAGCGCGGTAACCGTGCTGGAGGCTGGCGAGCCGAAGGTCATTGCAAACGCAGAAGGATTCAGGACCACCCCTTCGGTGGTTGCATTCACAAAGGATGGCAACATCCTGGTTGGCGAAACCGCAAAGCGTCAGGCGGTAACCAACGTTGACCGCACCGTTAGCTCGGTGAAGCGCCACATGGGAACCGACTGGAAGTTCAAGGTCGACGAGAAGGAGTACACCCCACAGGAGATCTCCGCTCGCATCCTGATGAAGCTCAAGCGCGACGCTGAGACCTACCTAGGTGAGTCCGTCACCGACGCAGTCATTACCGTCCCCGCCTACTTCAACGACGCCGAGCGTCAGGCAACCAAGGAAGCCGGCGAGATTGCGGGCCTAAACGTGCTGCGTATCATCAACGAGCCAACCGCTGCAGCTCTGGCCTATGGCCTAGACAAGGGCAAGGAAGACGAGCTCATTCTGGTGTTTGACCTAGGTGGTGGAACGTTTGACGTTTCGCTATTGGAAGTTGGCAAGGACGACGAGTTCTCGACCATTCAGGTTCGTTCAACCTCCGGTGACAACCGTCTCGGTGGAGATGACTGGGACCAGCGGGTCGTTGACCACCTGGTGAAGCAGTTCAAGGAGACCTCGGGTGTAGACGTGTCTTCGGACAAGATCGCACTGCAGCGCCTCAAGGAGGCTGCCGAGCAGGCAAAGAAGGAGCTAAGCCAGTCGACCTCGACCCAGATTCAGCTTCCATACCTGTCTTTGACCGAGTCGGGACCTGCAAACCTCGACGAAACCATAACTCGTGCCCAGTTTGAGTCACTGACCTCAGACCTACTCGAGCGCACCCGCAAGCCATTCGAGGACGTAATCAAGGAAGCCGGTGTAAAGGTCGGCGATATCGCTCACGTTGTCATGGTGGGTGGTTCGACCCGCATGCCAGCTGTAAACGAGCTAGTTACCAAGCTGCTTGGCGGCAAGGAGCCAAACAAGGGTGTGAACCCTGACGAGGTTGTCTCTGTTGGAGCGGCTCTGCAGGCAGGTGTCATCAAGGGTGAGCGTAAGGACGTGCTGCTTATTGACGTCACACCACTTTCCCTGGGTATTGAGACCAAGGGTGGCATCATGACCAAGCTCATCGAGCGCAACACCGCGATTCCAACTAAGCGAAGCGAGACCTTCACAACTGCTGATGACAACCAGCCATCTGTTTCGATTCAGGTCTTTCAGGGTGAGCGTGAGTTCACTAGGGACAACAAGAGCCTTGGAAACTTCGAGCTAACCGGCATTGCCCCAGCACCACGTGGCATCCCACAGGTTGAGGTCACCTTTGACATCGACGCCAATGGAATCGTTCACGTTTCCGCAAAGGACAAGGGCACTGGCAAAGAGCAGTCAATGACTATCACCGGTGGTTCTTCGCTGAGCGAAGAGGACATCGAGCGCATGGTCAAGGACGCCGAGGAGCACGCCGCGGAGGACAAGACCCGTCGCGAAGAGGCAGAGACTCGCAACCAGGCCGAGCAGATGGCCTATTCAACCGAGAAGCTCATCAAGGACAACGATGACAAGCTCTCCGAGGAGATCAAGACTGAGGTTCAGGCAGACGTCGATGCGCTAAAGACGGCTTTGGCTGGCGAGGACATTGAGGCAGTGAAGAGCGCTCAGGAGAAGCTGACCACCAGCTCCCAGAAGCTGGGAGAGGCAATCTATGCCGCTCAGCCAGCCGAAGGGGAGCAGGCAGAGGCCTCCGATGAGGACGTTGTCGATGCCGAGGTTGTCGACGAGGAAGAGTCAAAGGATGACTCAGAGTCTGAGGACAAGAAGTAATGCCAGAGGAGAACCTTCCAGAGGAGCCTGCCAAGGAGCCTCAGGAGAGCGCTGAGGCTGAAGAGGCTCTCGAAGAGACCGAAGCGGTCTCGGAGGAAGCCAGCGACGAGGGCGATAAGGATGCCATCGATCGCGAGCTGGAGATCTTTCAGGACCTGCAGCGACTTCAGGCTGACTTCGTCAACTACAGAGCCAGGGTTGAAAGAGATCGGGGCGTTGAGAGGCAGCTCGCGGTTGCTGAGGCAATCAGGGCTTTCCTCCCAGCCATGGACGATCTGACCAGGGCCGAGGCTCATGGAGATCTGCAGGATGGCACGCCAATGGCCGCCATCGCGCAGAAGCTCAGGGCCGCGGGTGAGAAGTTTGGGCTGAGTGCATTTGGTGAGAAGGGCGAAGCCTTTGACCCAGAGAAGCACGAGGCTCTGGTTCAGAATCCGAGTGAGGAAGTAACAGAGCCGGTGATTGCAGATGTCATCGAGCTTGGCTACATGGTTGGGGACAGGCTGCTTAGACCTGCGAAGGTTGCGGTCTCGGTTCCTGCGGATAAGTAATTAGGAGGTGTGTTAGATGGCGTCACAAGACTGGATTGAAAAGGACTTCTACAAAATCCTTGGAGTCTCCAAGGACGTCTCTGATGCAGATCTGAAGAAGGCCTACCGCAAGCTTGCGAAGGACAACCACCCCGATCTGCATCCAGGCGATGCGCCAGCGGAGGCCAGGTTTAAGGACATCTCCGAGGCCTATGACGTGCTCTCCGATGCTGAACAGCGCAGGGAGTATGACGCAATCAGGGCCATGGGTGGCGGCGCTCGCTTCCAGGCTGGAGGCCAGGGAGCCGGCTTTGAAGATGTCTTCAGCAACCTCTTTGGAGGTGGCGGTTTTCAGGGCGGAGGATTCCCAGGCTTTGGTGGATTCGGAGGCTTTGGCCCCCAGCGGGGTCAGGATTTGAGCACCACGGCTTCGATAAATTTCATCGACTCCGTCAACGGCACCACAGTCAAACTCAACCTCAGAAATGAGTCGGTGAGCGTGAAAGTGCCGGCAGGAATTCAGGACGGCCAGAAGCTCAAGGTCAAGGGCAAGGGTCAACCTTCGCCCAATGGTGGACCGGCTGGAGATCTTGTTGTGACCATCAAGGTGAAGCCGCACGCGGTCTTTACTCGCGATGGCGACAACATCAGGGTTTCGGTTCCGGTTACCTACGCCGAGGCAACACTTGGCGCAACCATCGAGGTCCCCGTTCTCGGCGGAGAGCCAGTGAAGCTGAAGGTCGCCCCTGGAACACCCAACGGCAGGACTCTCAGAGTTAAAGGCAAGGGAGTCCAGTTTGGCTCTCGGCAGGGTGACCTGCTGGCAACGGTGGAGGTAATGGTCCCAGGACACCTTCCTGCAAAGGCCAAGAAGCTTCTGGAGCAGTTTGATGCGGAGCTACCGGACGAGAATCCTCGTCAGGATTTGATTTCTAGGGCGGGAACACTTTAGGAGGAGCCATGGAGCTAGATGAGAACACACCACTGTTTGTGATCTCGGTAGCGGCCGAGCTCTCCGGCATGCACCCGCAGACCCTCAGGCAGTATGACCGCATGGGCCTGGTCTCTCCAACGAGAACCCAGGGACGCTCCCGCCGCTACACCATGCAGGATGTGGCGAAGCTGAGAGAGGTCGCCAAGCTAAGTGCCGAGGGAGTTTCCCTCGAGGGTATACGCAGGGTCCTCGAACTAGTAAACGAGAACGTGAGCCTCAAGTCTCGCGTTCGTGATCTCGAGCGAGAGCTCGCAGACCAACTCATGAGCCAACCCGGTAATCGGGTATTCGCAGCCGGAGATCAGGGTGTTATTCGCCTGAACCCGGGACAGAGGCCCGAGAAGTCGGGCTCAGTAGTTTTATGGAGGAGGCGCTAATGCAACAGCAACAGCCGCAAGAACAGGTAAAAGCCCTTGAGGCGTTTGGTATTGACCTGACGGCTCAGGCCAGGGCGGGCAAGCTCGACCCCGTTATCGGAAGAGATAGCGAAATTCGGCGAGTGAGCCAGGTGCTCTCCAGGAGGACAAAGAACAACCCCGTGCTCATTGGTGAACCTGGCGTTGGTAAGACGGCAGTTGTAGAGGGCCTTGCCCAGCGCATTGTTGCCGGAGATGTCCCGGAGAGCTTGAAGGACAAGACCCTTATTAGCCTTGACCTAAGTGCGATGGTCGCGGGTTCAAAGTTCCGTGGTGAATTCGAGGAGCGACTGAAGGCCGTCTTGAAGGAGATTCAAGAGGCTGAGGGTGGCGTCATTACTTTCATTGATGAGCTTCACACTCTTGTTGGCGCGGGCGCAGCCGATGGCTCGATGGACGCCTCAAACATGCTCAAGCCAATGCTTGCTCGCGGTGAGCTAAGACTCATTGGGGCAACAACACTTGATGAGTACCGCGAACGAATTGAGAAGGACAGCGCTCTGGAGCGCAGGTTCCAGCAGGTCTATGTGGGTGAGCCCTCAGTTGAGGACACCGTTGCTATCTTGCGCGGGCTTAAAGAGCGCTATGAGGCCCACCACAAAGTCACCATTGCCGACAGCGCGCTTGTGGCAGCCGCCGCATTATCTAGCCGCTACATCACAGGCCGACAGCTGCCAGACAAGGCAATAGATCTGGTCGATGAGGCCGCATCGAGACTCCGCATGGAGATTGACTCAGCACCTGTCGAGATAGATGAGCTTAGGCGTCAGGTGGACAGGCTCAAGCTCGAGCAGCTTGCACTCAAGAAGGAAAAGGACGAGGCCTCTAAGCAGCGACTTGAAAAACTTCAGGAGGACCTGGCTGAAAAGCAAGAGCGACTCGATGGTCTAAATCAACGCTGGGAGTCAGAGCGCAGCGAGCTTAACAAAATTGGTGAGCTCAAGACCAAGCTAGATGCCGCCAGAGTTGCTGCTGAGAAGGCTCAGCGTGAGGCAAACCTGGAGCAGGCATCCAAGCTGCTCTATGGCGAAATTCCACAACTTGAGAAGCAGCTCCAAGACGCAGAGAGCCAAGACTCTCAGCCTCGTGAGCGCATGGTCGGTGAGCAGGTCTCCGAGGACGAGATTGCGGCAGTGGTTTCGGCCTGGACTGGCATCCCAACAGGAAGATTGCTCGCTGGCGAATCTCAGAAGCTGCTGCAGCTTGAGGCGGAGCTCGGTAAGCGACTGATTGGTCAGAAGAAGGCGGTCAAGGCTGTTAGCGATGCCGTCCGCCGATCAAAAGCTGGCATCTCAGATCCGGATCGTCCAACAGGCTCATTTATGTTCCTTGGTCCAACTGGTGTTGGAAAGACCGAGCTTGCCAAGTCTCTCGCTGAGTTTTTATTTGATGACGAGAAGTCCATGGTTCGCATTGACATGAGCGAATACGGCGAGAAACACAGCGTTAGCAGGCTTATTGGAGCCCCTCCGGGATACGTCGGTTATGACGAGGGCGGTCAGTTGACCGAGGCTATTAGGCGCAGGCCGTATTCGGTGGTGCTGCTGGATGAGATTGAAAAGGCCCACCCCGAAGTCTTCGACGTGCTGCTTCAGGTTCTTGATGACGGCAGGCTCACTGACGGCCAAGGTCGAACCGTTGACTTTAGAAACGTGATTCTGATTATGACCTCGAACCTCGGTTCGCAGTTCCTAATTGCAGAGGACCTAAACGACTCACAGCGACGTGAAGCTGTGATGGAGATGGTCCGCACCTCATTCAAGCCAGAGTTTCTTAACCGACTAGACGATGTTGTGATCTTCGATGCCTTGAGCAAGGAAGAGCTTGGCTCGATTGTCGATCTGCAGGTTGAGAGATTGATGGTGAGGCTTGAGGCCAAGAGGATAACTCTCGGAGTCACGCCGGCAGCAAGGTTGTGGCTGGCGGAGCATGGCTATGACCCCGTCTATGGGGCAAGGCCACTTAGAAGGCTGATGCAAAGAGAGATCGACGACAAACTCGCGAATCTTCTGCTGGCTGGCGAAGTTGAGGATGGCAGTTTCGTTCGGGTTGATGTCTCTGCGGACGGCCAGGCATTGCTGGTCGAAAGCGTGAGAGAAGATGCAAGCGTCTAAGGTTTCGCAAGAGCTTAGAAAGCTCGGCGATCCTCAGATGGTGCTCACCCAGCAGTGGTTTTTCAAGACCGGTCCTGGAGAGTATGGCGAGGGAGATGAGTTTCTTGGGCTCAGAGTCCCCCAGACGCGCTCGGTTGCAAAGCAGTTCAAGGCACTTCCGCTGGAGGAAATCAGAAAGCTTGCCATGGGCAGCTTCCATGAGGAACGGTTTTGCGCACTGGCAATTCTTGTTGGCAGATACAAATCAGCTAGGTCCGAGGAGGAAAAGGACCAGCTCTTTGATTTCTACCTTGAACTACTTGATGCGGGAAGGGTAAATAACTGGGACCTGGTTGACTGCTCAGCGCCCTACCTCGGGGCTCACCTCGTTGGCAAGGAGGATGTAGTCGCTTATTTAGTTGCGTTCGCTGACACCGGCGACCTTTGGAAGCAGCGAGTAGCCATCATGTTCAACTACGCGCTCCAGCGGCACTACGAGCTCGAGCCGACGTTCGCGATTGTTGAACATCTAGTGGGGCATGAGCATGACCTGATTCACAAGGCCTCCGGCTGGATGCTAAGAGAGGCCGGCAAGAAGGACCTAGCTGCGCTCAGGCGCTTTCTGGATGCTCACGCCGCAACAATGCCCAGAACAATGCTGAGGTATTCGATTGAGAAGATGAGCAGGGAAGAGCGCGATCACTGGCTCAGCTAGAAATCGAAGCTATAACCGGTACGTGATCGCTTGGCCCCTCGCCCTTGCGCTCGTCTCTTTCGATACTCCCGGCTGTGATTCTTTCGGTTAGCTCGGGGGAGCTGAGAATGAAGTCGATTCGCATGCCTTCATTTCTTGGGAACCTGAGGTCTTTGTAGTCCCAATAGGTATAGCCCTCGGGGACAAACTTGCGGTGCAGGTCGGTGAAGCCAATCTGCTCAAAGACATCGAACACATCGCGCTCCGGTTGAGAGACGTGGGTGTCAAAGAACCCGACGTTGAAGACATCGGAATCAAGGGGTGCGATGTTGAAATCACCCACCAGTGCAATCTGGCTGCTCGGGTCTTCCTCCAGCTCCTCGGCAACGTGAGATCCGAGGCGCTCTAAAAACTCAAGCTTGTAGTCCATGTGCGGGTCATCAAGACCCCTGCCGTGCGGGACATAGAGGCTCCAGATCCTGATATCGCCAAATGTCGCACCCAGCGCCCTCGCCTCGAGAGAGTCCTTGAAATGCGGCTGCTGCGGAAAGGAAGTCTCGATGTCTGTTGGCTCTAGGTCTTTTTTATAGGCAAAGGCGACACCGTTCCACTGGTTTAGGCCGTGGGCGATGACCTCGTAGCCAATGGCTTCAAAGTCTGCGTAGGGGAACTGCTCGGGCTTGCACTTGATTTCCTGCATTGCCAGCACGTCTACATGGGTGCGCTCCAAGAACTGAGTTACTCGCTGAGCCCTAGCTCTGACCGAGTTGACGTTCCAGGTAGCAATTTCCACTCCTAAACTCTAACTATGAGTGGTAGCTCCCAAGACAAGACCCAGCTGGCCATATTGGTTGCCAAGTTGGCGGTGGTGCATGGAAAGGTGACCCTTTCCTCTGGCATTGAGGCTGACTACTACGTCGACCTGCGAAGAGCCACCCTGCATCACGAGGCTGCGGTTTTGGTGGGCAAGGTGATGCTCGATCTCTTGGCTGAGGCGGGCCTAAAGCCCGATGCAGTTGGTGGCTTGACCATGGGCGCGGACCCGGTGGCGAGTGCGATGCTTCATCAGGCCAGCGCCAGAGGCTTGCAGCTGGACGCGTTTGTGGTTCGAAAGGAAGCGAAGAAGCACGGCATGGCTCGCCAGGTCGAGGGGCCTGAGATTCAGGGCCGTAAAGTCGTGATTCTTGAGGACACTTCCACGACCGGAGGCTCCCCTTTGACAGCCGCAAAGGCTGCCGAGGAGGCCGGGGCCGAGGTGCTTGCTGTTGCCACTGTCGTAGATCGTGATACGGGTGCTCGGGCGGCTATAGAATCAGCTGGCTATGCGTATTACTCGGCACTCTCGCTGAGTGATTTAGGTCTTTAGATAAGAGGGTTTAGGTGCAGCGAACTTTCGCGCCTTTCATTCTCACCCAGTTCGCATCCATCACTAGCGTGATCTCTGGGTCGATGGTGTTTATCGCCATACCCTGGATAGCACTTGAGCTTGTGGGCTCGGCCGCAACCGCGGGTTTAGTTGTGGCAATCACAGGAATTCCAGGTCTAATCTTTGCCCCGCTGGTGGGGTCAGTAATTGACCGCTTTGGTCGCAAGCGGACCGCGGTCTGGGTAGAGTTCCTCACCGCCTTTACAGCACTCTTGATTCCCCTTGTTGACTGGGCCATCGGGCTAACCATTCCACTTTTGATTGCAATTGGAATTGCTCGTGGAGTAGTTGCGCCAGGCGGCGGCACAGCGAGGAAGTCGCTGGTTCCCGACGTAGCCGAGCCGGCCAAGATGACCTTGGATAGAGCCAACTCGATCCATGAGGCTATTTTCGCCGCAGGTTTTGCAATTGGGCCGGCGCTCGCAACATTCTTTATTGCGCTCATCGGCTCAACCAACACGTTTTATGTCGTGGCCTTGATGGGCTTTCTCTCGGCCCTTTTTGCAATGCTGATTTTTGTCACCGAGAAGCACGAGGCAAATGATGAGAGCGAGAAGGAGCCGTTCTTTATCTATGCGCTTCAGGGCTTCAAGATTCTCTTTTCTAATCCGGCCGTGTTTGTGATGATGGCGGCAATTATGACCCTTGCGGTTATTTACCTTCCAACAGAGATGGTGGTGCTTCCTGCCCACTTCACCGCCCTGGGTGACCCTGAGGGTCTGGGCCTAGTTATCTCGGCGGGAGCCGGGGCATCTGTCATCGGGGCCCTTGGCTTTGAGAAGCTGCACAAGCGCTTTAGCTATGCCGCAATTTTGAGGATGGCAATTTTGGGCATTGGCATTTCGATGTTCCCACTGAGTTTCTTGCCACCGGTTCCCCTGATGGTGTTTTTCTTTTTCTTCCTAGGTCTTGCCTGGGGCCCGCTGCTACCGCTTTTGAACACCGTTATTCAAAAGAAGATCCCCGCAAACAAAAGAGGCAGGGTGTTCGCGCTTGAGATGACAATTTGGCATGCGGGGCCACTTATTTCGATGTATGCGGTTGGCTCTGCGGTTGATGCCCTAGGTGTTGGCCCGGCATACCTATTCCTCGCTGCCGGGGTATTTGCGGCCGCACTCTTGGTCTCTTTCAACCGCTACATCAAGCAGCTAAACACCTAGTTCTCCACAATCCACGCCCAGGGTGTTGATGGCCCTGCGAACTGCAGTAATACTCGAGCGATGAACTTGATGCTAAAGAATGAATCAGATAATCTGATTTCTGTGAAGAAGATCATGACTGCCACTGAAGTTGCTCGCAACTTCAGTGAGGTTTTGGATGCTGTTGCAAATGGTGAAGAAATCACCATTACCCGGGGTAACAAACCGATTGCCGTCATGGGAAGGGTGAAAGAAGAGATCCCGAACTCAGTGTTATTGGCGGCAGCCTTGAAGGAGCACTTTGAGAAATACAAAGATGTTCCAGTCGATGACTCATTCGATGCAGTCGAGTACATAAGGCAAATGCGCGATCAAGATCTAATTCGTGACCAAGAGCGCTGGGAGCTCCTAGAGGCGCTTTGGGATGAGCCTTCTCCGAAAGAGCGTGACTAGTGGAGCGCCTGGTTTTGGACACTTCCGTTTGGGTAGGTATCGAGCGCGGCAGGTTGGATATAGGCGAGGCCGTTGGTCGTAACAAGAAGCTGATTCTTCCGGCCATTGTTGCCGGAGAACTGAAGCAAGCTCTCTTCACCTCCTCAAGGACAGAGTCCAAAATGCAGAAGTCTCTCGATTTCTTTGCACTGGTTGAATCTCTAACCGAGTTTGCGCCCATCGATCAGCGGGTGGCAGACCGGTATGCAGAGATAAAACACTTCAGCATGGCTAGTGGAAAACCTCGGGGCACTGCCGATCTATGGGTAGCCGCAACGGCTATTGAGCACAAAGCAAAGCTCTACTCGATAGATCAAAGAGCAGACTTTGGGTCACTGCCAAACCTTCTACTTCACTCATAGAAGCCTAGGCTTGAGCGGATGAGCGAAGAGATCCAAGAACCGATTGCCGTTCCAACCTGGGGTGTTGGTCCATTCGAGGGTGATCCCACTTCACACCCCGACTTTGAGAAGTTTGATTCTGAGCTTTTGGCAAGTGGCGACACAAGAAACGTCGTAGATCGCTATCGCTACTGGAAGATGGAAGAAATCGTAAGAGAACTCGATGGCAGACGACACCCCTTCCACGTTGCAATCGAGAACTGGCAGCACGATCTAAACATCGGCTCAATAGTGAGAAATGCCAATGCTTTTTTGGCCAAAGAGGTTCACATTGTCGGCAACAAGCGCTGGAACCGCAGAGGCGCGATGGTCACCGACCGCTATCAGCACGTCACCCACCACCCGACCATCGAAGAGCTGATCGAGTGGGCAAATAGCGCGGGGCCAAATGGCGGGAAGCTGCCGATAGTTGCAATTGATAACGTGCCTGGCTGTCAGCACCTTGAGAAGTATGAGCTTCCAAAGGAGTGCTTGCTGCTTTTTGGGCAGGAGGGTCCGGGTCTCTCGCAGGCTGCTCTCGATGCCTCGGATGTTGTGCTGGAAATTAGCCAGTTTGGCTCGACAAGATCCATTAATGCCTCTGCGGCTGCCGCAATAACCATGCACACTTGGGTGATGCAGCACGTTTTTAGTTAGACTTTGTTAGGGCTGAAGCCTCAAGTCCCCCATTTTTGAAAGGGGTTTAGCCATGCCAGCAGTAGTCCTAGTCGGAGCCCAGTGGGGCGACGAGGGAAAGGGCAAGGCGACAGACCTACTCGGCGATCGCGTTGACTACGTTGTCCGCTATCAGGGTGGTAACAACGCAGGCCACACCGTTGTCATTGGTGACAAAAAGTTTGCTCTCCACCTTCTTCCCTCAGGCATCCTGACCCCAGGCTGCATCCCCGTTATCGGAAACGGGGTGGTGGTTGACCTCGAGGTGCTCTTTAGGGAGATTGACGGACTCAACGAAAAAGGTGTCGACACCTCAAAGCTTCTAATCTCAGCAAACGCCCATATCATCACCCCGTATCACGTGACGGTGGACAAGGTTTCAGAGCGCTTCTTGGGTAAGCGAGCTATCGGCACCACTGGTCGCGGCATTGGCCCCACCTACGGCGACAAGATAGGTCGACTCGGAATTAGGGTCCAAGACCTCTTCGACGAGAGCATCCTGACCCAGAAGGTTGAGGGTGCTCTTCACCAAAAGAACGAGCTGCTTGTGAAGGTTTATAACCGAGCGGCAGTCAAAACCTCTGATGTCGTTGAGCACCTGCTTTCTTTCGCAGAGCGCCTAAGGCCAATGGTTGCGGACACCTCGTTGGTTTTGAATAGGGCACTGGATGAGGGTAAGACGGTGTTGCTCGAGGGCGGCCAGGGGACTCTCTTGGATGTTGATCACGGCACTTACCCATTTGTTACCTCATCCAGCCCAATTTCCGGAGGAGCCACCACGGGAAGTGGCATTGGGCCAACCAAGATATCTGGCGTTATTGGAATCCTTAAGGCCTACACCACAAGGGTTGGTGCTGGTCCCTTCCCAACCGAGCTCTTCGATGAGTGGGGCGAGTATCTGCGCAACCAGGGTGGCGAGGTCGGAACCACCACCGGACGCGAGCGTCGCTGCGGGTGGTTCGATGCTCCGATTGCGCGCTATGCCACAAGAATCAATGGCCTGACGGATATCTTCCTCACAAAGTTGGATGTTCTCAGTGGCATCAAGGAGATTCCTGTGTGTGTTGCCTATGAGGTTGACGGCAAGCGGGTTGATGAGGTGCCGGTATCACAGACTGACTTCCACCACGCTAAGCCCATATATGAAATGTTCCCGGGTTGGGAGGAGGACATTACCTCGGTAAAGAGCTTCGAGGAGCTGCCTCAGAACGCCCAGGACTATGTTCTTGCGCTTGAAAAAATGAGCGGGACGAGAATTTCCGCAATCGGTGTTGGACCGGATAGAAATGCAACCCTTGTCCGACACGAGATGCTCTAAGAGCACGATCGTCTAACTCTCGTCAGGGAGACTTACCAGATGAGCGACACCAGGCCAGAAGAACTTGAGGGCATCCCCTATCCGGATGAAGCCTTCAATACCTGGGGTGCTGCTACGGTCGGTGTTGACCCTCTTGCAGCTAGTTTCACCTCTCTTCCCTATCAGCCGGTCAGGCCCCACGTTCCTTTCTATCGCTTTGTTGCCTATCCCGACATCCTGGATTTGCGCAAGGCGGGATATGAGATGGACAGGTTCATCCCGCTATTTGATCGCCTGGAGGACATTCGCTACCGCGAGGCGTTGCAACTGAGCGACATGCTTCACCACCCAAACCCGATGCTGCCCTGGAATCCAAGGCGTGCACGAGAGCTGGAAATGGACGTTAGAAGCCAGCTTCACGAGCATGGCCTTGGCGACCTCCCAACACTGCTTAGAAGGTTTCTAGGCAAAGCGTTTCCGGGGGACACCATCAGCTATCTCAGCATCGATCTGGTGAATGTTTTCTTTTGGGCAGCAATCGCTGAGCTCGCAGATGATCTTGCATGGAAGGCTCCAAACCTGTCTTGGCAGGCTGAGTATTTGAGATTTCCGCTCAGGGCAATCGGCTAGAGACCGCGGCTGTCTCAATAGACTCGAAATGTTGGATAGGAGTCAATTTGAATTCAGTTCGTGAAGCCCTTGGCAAGCTCTTTCATCGGGTCGAGTTTCTCTACATGGTCCTGGGATTTGCCTACTTAGGCATTTATGCAGTTCAGGTTCTAGTCGAGCCACCTGCCGACATCTACGCATCGCTCGACCTAGTGTCCGAAGTAATCTTCTGGGTGTTCGCGGTTGACGTGGTTTTGCGTTTGATTCACGCAGGCGGAGACCTGCTCACCTGGAAAGGCGCAGGGTCCTTTCTTAAGGAGAACTGGCTGGCACTATTGGCCCTCTTGCTACCCGCTTTTAGAAGCCTGAGGGTACTGAGGGTGATTGTTGTCCTCAGGGGTTTGGAGCCTTATCTGAAAACTCGCTCCTCGCGAGTTGGAATGATTGTTGGCGTCACATTCCCTCTGATCCTCTTCACTGCAGCCCTTTCCGTCTTGGAAGCAGAGCGCTACGCAGACGGTTCAAACATCCAGTCTTTTGGCGATGCGATCTGGTGGTCAATTGCTTCGGTTACCACCGTTGGCTACGGCGATAAGTTTCCGGTCACTGCCGATGGCCGGGTAATCGCAACCTTTTTGATGGTTATTGGCATCGGGCTCTTCTCTGCCCTCACTGCCTTGTTGGCCGCCTGGGTTATGGGCGATCGCAAGAAAGAGGAAAAGAGCTAGGCTGAAACCATGAGTGAATGGACAGTAAAAGTACCGGGCAACGAGCACAAACTAACTACCGAGGAGCTCAAACTCTGGGCCGAAGGCGGCAAGGTAAAGGGCGACACAATCGTTGTCGACTCTCGTGGTGAGCACTGGACCGCAAAGCAGATTCCTGGAGTCTTCTCCAAGCGGGACTGGTTGGTTGCCCTCATTCTTTCGATATTTGTTGGAACCTTTGGAATCGACAGGTTTTATCTGGGCAAGATCGGCACCGGCATTCTCAAGCTTCTGACACTGGGTGCCTTCGGCATCTGGTCAATTATTGACATTGTCTTGATTGCCATCAAAAAGCTTGACGACAAAGAGGGTATGAAGCTCGCCTAGCAGTAGGGGATAAGTAGCTTCTGCAGAGCTGGTAGATCGGGCCTAGCCCAGTCAAGTTTGCTGAGCTCACTCTCTGGAACCCACCTCAGTTCGCTGTGGTCGGTGGAAGTGGTTGGCTTTTCACCAGTCAGTTCTGCGGCGAAGCAGACTAGGTCAATCTCTCCCGTGGTGGTCCTATCAAACTGCCTTAGGACCGAGACGTCCACGTTCAATTCCTCTTTGATTTCGCGAACAAGGGCAGCTTCGAGCGCCTCACCCGCCTCAGGTTTGCCCCCGGGAAACTCCCATTTGCCAGCGGACTGCTTGTGCTCTGCCCGCTTGCAGCAGAGAAAGTTACTCAGCTCATCCTGAATGATTGCTGCTACGACGACGGTGGGCATGGGCCCAGACTAGCTCGGTAGGTTTGCTTCGATTGCCTCGATGATTTCCGGAGCGTCGGGCTTTACCTTCGGCCTGAAACGTAGAACTTTGCCATTCGGGGTTATAAGGAACTTCTCAAAGTTCCACATCACCGGACCTGCAAGACCTTTAGAGTCCTTGACTTTGGTGAGGTGCTTGTATAGGTCATGGCGCTTTCTTCCATTGACCTCAGACTTCTCTGTCATTGGGAAGGTTATGCCCCAGGTTGTTGAGCAGTACTCGCTGATTGCCTCGTCGCTTTTCAGCTCTTGCTTGAAGCTTCCCGATGGCACTCCCAAAACCGTAAATCCGCGGTCTTGGTACTTCTTTTGGAGATTCTCAAGTGCCTCATACTGTGGGGTCAGGCCGCAGCGAGATGCGACGTTAACGACCATCACGAGCTTTCCAGCAAACTCAGCGGTTGAGCGAGTGGAGCCATCCTGCATGGTCAGTTCAATGTTTGTTTCAAGCATGAGAAGTGCAACACCCATGCTCGTAAAAGAATTTCACTAGAGTTCAAAGATGTCGGTGTTCGTCCGTGGTCTCAACCCGTGGGTTTTGATCTTTGTCGGGCTTGCTTTTTTCCACCTCTGGCGTCAATCGCCCCAGGACATCATCATCTTCGGAGGTTCTGCCCTGTTGATTTTGACCCAAGTCTTCGGAAAGACCTCATGGGGCTTTGCTCAGCAGCCCCAAATCAAGCCACTACCTATTGCTTTAGTTGTGCTTGGCGCGTCAGCAGCCCTCTATGTGAGCGAACGGCACGGGGTGGTGAACTTTCTGGTTCTAGTGGTGTTCATCCCCATCGGGTTTGTGCTGCTGTTTTATCGAGATTCTGCGGTGCATCCAGTCCCGAAACGTCAGGTTTTGCGTTCGAGGTGGGTGTGGACCCTTTGGGCCGGGCTTTTTGCTCTGGTCGAATTGGTTGCATACCTCGGCAGCAAGCTTTCAGGGGACCTCGAGCGCTACCCAACTATTTCCGTGCTGCTTGATCCCGTCTTGGACGAACCTATCGGCAGGGCCGTCTTCATCGCGCTGTGGCTAGTCTCCGGGGTCTACCTCTTTGGTGTCAGGAGGCCAAAATGAGCTTTGATGCGATCTTGGTGGCTAGCTATCTAGGCTTTGTTGCCGTAGGCATCGCGCTGGGCGGCATTGGAAGACTGAACCCAAGCTTTATAGCTCCGCTCGGACTAATGCTTCAGTTTGTCCTAAGGCACCGCATTACGCGTATTGCGCTGTTTATGACCTGGTGGTGGATTGGCTGGCACTTCTTGGTGGGGGTGACCGTCCGCTAGCTGGAGCCGAGAAGCTTTATTGCGGTGAGCCGCACCCCGAGCAGGATAAAGCCCAGGGAAATAAAGCCTGCGGCAATGAGCAGGATGTAGGTAATCATCCCCGCAACACCACCCTCACTGCCTGGGTTGATAAACCAGTAGGGCCACCAACCATCGGCTAGACCTCGAATAATCGATAGGAAAAGCCAGGTGAGGGGGTAGACCACGACCCAGAGGGCCTTTCGGAGCTTCGGCTTGGCTCCCTTGATTGAGATCAGGTAGTCAATCGCGATCGCAATCGGTGCCCAGGTGTGAATCACGAGGTTGGGGATTCTGGGCCACTCGTAACCGATGTCCTCGGGAGCAACCGCGGAGTCCCCAAGAAGCGCGTGATAGACAACGCCAACGATGATCATCGAGACTGTCGCAACCAGGCGAAGCACGTTTTGTCGCTCGGTCTCCGTCTTTCCCTGAAGAAGCCACAGGCCGCTAAAGAGAACGACAAACCCGGCAAATATCGAGCTGTCAATTGAGAAGAAGCTGAAGTATTCGAGGGGGCGGAACCTGTCGACCCTAATGCGGTCTGCTACCTGCCAGAAGATGCTGCCCAAGAGGGCCAGTCCAAGGAATACGCGAAAGGTTCCGAATGCGCCTTTATAAAGCATTCTAAGAACCTATACCCAAGATGAACTCAGACACGGCATTGGCGAACTCAATGGGTTTCTCCTCGTTCGGGAGGTGACCGGTCTGAGGGATAACAACCAGGTCGGCTCCCATTATCTGGGCGACCTGCTTAGAGTCTGCGGTTGCCACGATTTCATCTGCGTCGCCCGTTATCACAAGGGTCGGGATGGTGATTTCGGTGAGGCGCTCGCCAATTGTGCGATCACGAGGAGCCTTGTTGAACTGCCAAAAGGCCTCTTCCCATCCCATCACCTCGAGCGGCTTGGTGTAGCCAACGAGGGTTTCCTCGGTCACCAGAGCCTCATCAAAATAGCTGGCATACAGAATGTCGAGACCGCTCGTTGCAATGGTTGAGACCAGCAGAGGACCGAGGTGATCGAGCTGGGGGATGTCAAAGATCCAATTGAGCCAGCTTGGGCCACCGCCCCCAGACAGCACCGCCGGGGCAAACAGGACTAGACCTGTGAGCTTGTCTTGGTTTTCAGCGGCGTAGCTGGCAGCAATCGAACCCCCTGCAGAGTGGCCAACGATAAAAACTTCTTTACCCTCACCAAAGCGCTCAATCAACTCATCAAGAACTTGCAGTTGACCGGGTGTCCCATACGGGTTTATTTCCCATTCGGTTGGTCTTTCGGTGAAGCCAAAGGCCGCCCGGTCATAGGCAATAACGTGGCCAATCTCCGAGAGAATTTCAAGGTTGTTTTTGTAGGAGTAGGCGCTTGCGCCAAAACCGTGAAGTAACACCACCAGCCTGTTGGAGTTTGGGTCTCCTGCCTCGACGTAGTGGATCTCGTGGCCGGCGAGCTCA
>JAOHCW010000005.1 GCA_028095925.1 Aquiluna sp. | reverse complement strand
CGGCGAAGACGGCTTTGAAATCTTCATCCCCGACACCGAGGCGCTAAAGATCTTCAGGGCAATTGCCGTGAGAGACGAGGTGAGGGTCTGCGGCCTTGCAGCTAGAGACACCCTCAGACTCGAGGCTGGCATGCCCCTCTATGGCCACGAGCTAACCCTTGACGTAAATCCGTTTGAGGCAAACCTTGGCAGGGTCGTGGCCCTAGACAAGGACGACTTCGTTGGCAAGGTGGCACTGACAGAGCTACAAAACCAAAAGACTTGGAAGCTATACGGCATCAAAGGCGAAGGCAAGAGAGCCGCCAGGACCGAGTATGAGATCTACCTGCCAGGTGGTGAGAACCCCATTGGCCAGGTCACCTCGGGTGCGCTTTCGCCAACGCTTGGCTACCCGGTGGCAATGGCGTTCCTCGATGGTTCGCTAGAGCTTGAAATTGGTAGCAAACTAGAAGCAGATGTGAGGGGCACGAGGATCGACTACGAAGTGGTTGAGCTTCCGTTTTATAGGAGATAGAGATGGCAAATCCAGCAGAGCTGCATTACACAAAAGAGCACGAGTGGGTAAAGGTCGAAGGTGATGTGGCGACCATTGGCATCACCAAGTACGCAGCGGATGCCCTTGGTGAGATTGTCTATGTCGACCTACCAAAGGTCGGTTCCTCCACCACCCACATGAAGATTTGTGGCGAGATTGAGTCGACAAAGAGCGTCGGTGAACTCTATGCGCCAATGGACGGCGAGGTAGTCGAAGCTAACGATTCGCTAAGCGGATCTCCCGAAACGATAAATGATGACCCATTTGGGGAAGGCTGGCTGGTTAAAATTCGTTTTACCCAACTACCGGATCTTCTTTCTAGCTCCGAGTACGACGCCTTCATTGGAGAGTAATTGCTAGCTGACCATCATCAGTTTCGTTTCCGTCACATCGGCCCCGATGCCACTGAGCAGAAGGCCATGCTCGATTACCTCGGGATTGCAAGCCTCAGCGAGCTCATGGAGAAGGCGCTGCCCGATGCCATCAAGTTCGAGGGCGACAGCAAGCTGCCTGATGCTATAAGTGAGGATGACGCACTAGCGAGACTGCGCGAAATAGGCTCCAAGAACCGCATCACACAGAGCTTTATTGGCCTCGGCTACTACGGAACCAGAACCCCGGGAGTCATCAAGCGCAATGTTCTGGAGAATCCAAGCTGGTACACCGCATACACCCCATACCAGCCGGAGATCTCTCAGGGCCGGCTCGAGGCGATTATCAACTTCCAGACCATGGTCACCGACCTGACCGGAATGAAGACTGCCAACGCCTCAATGCTCGATGAGTCCACCGCCGTTGTAGAGGCGATGCTGGTCGCAAGACGCAGCGCCGACAGCAAGAGCGATGTCTTCTTTGTTGACAGCGACATGTTCCCCCAGACAAAGCAGCTGCTTGAGCACAGGGCGGAGCCCATGGGCATCGTCATCAAGTATTTCGATGCCGCAAAGCCAGAAGAGCTCGACGAAGAGTGCTTTGGTGCGGTCATTCAGTACCCAGGAGCCTCGGGACGAATCATCGACTTTGACAACCTATTTGCCAAGGTCCACGAGTTTGGCGGTCTTGCTATCGCAGCGGCGGACCTCATGGCACTGACCCTGATCACCCCTCCGGGCGAAAAGGGCGCAGACGTAGCCTGCGGCACCACTCAGCGCTTTGGGGTTCCAATGGGCTTTGGTGGCCCGCACGCCGGCTACCTGGCGGTGCGTGACAAGCTCGAGCGAACTATGCCGGGAAGACTGGTTGGGGTCTCGGTAGATGCCGAGGGAGCACCCGCCTACAGGCTTACCCTGCAGACCAGAGAGCAGCACATCAGGCGCGAGCGCGCGACCTCAAACATCTGCACCGCACAGGTACTGCTCGCGGTGATGGCAGGTATGTATGCCGTCTACCACGGACCAGAAGACCTAAAGGCAATCGCCAAAGAGATTCACGACAAGGCAACAGCCCTGGCAAAAGTTCTAACTGAGGTTGGCTTTACCCTCCAGCACGAGAGCTTCTTTGACACCATCAGGCTCATAAACACTGATGCCGAGAAGTTCTTCGAGGAAGCAAGAGCCAAGGACCTAACAGTTTTGAAGGTGGACTCAGAGACTCTTGGAATCTCAGTAGACGAGAGCACCACCTGGCAGCACCTCGCGGAGCTTGCCAGCGCATTTGGCGCAAGAGCTCCAAAGCCAGAGGATGCCCAGGAGAGGCTCAGAAACCACCGCGAGAGTGGTTACCTCGAGCACCCGGTTTTCAACACCCACCACTCCGAGACCGCCATGCTGAGGTATCTAAAGAAGCTCGCAGACTTTGACTACGCGCTGGATCGAGGCATGATTCCGCTGGGTTCCTGCACCATGAAGCTCAACTCGGTAACCGAGATGGAGGCTGTTACCTGGCCAGAGTTTGCCTCACTTCACCCCTTTGCCCCAGCCGAAGACACCCAGGGCTATCTAGAACTAATCGCAGAGCTCACTGGCTGGCTAAGCGACATCACCGGCTACGAAGCAGTTTCGCTGCAGCCAAACGCGGGCAGCCAGGGAGAGCTTGCTGGCCTGATGGCTATTCGCGGCTACCACCGTTCAAGGGGAGACTTCCAGAGAAACATTTGCCTAATCCCATCCTCTGCCCACGGCACCAATGCCGCGAGCGCCGTACTTGCAGGACTAGAGGTCGTTGTCATTGGTTGCGATAACGACGGAAACGTTGATGTTCTTGATTTGAAGCAGAAGATTGCGGAGTTCGAGGACACCCTTGCGGCTCTCATGATCACCTACCCATCCACCCACGGCGTCTATGAAGAGGCAGTAGTTGAGATCTGTGACCTGGTTCACGCAGCCGGTGGTCAGGTCTACATCGATGGCGCAAATACCAACGCGGTTGTTGGCTATGCAAAGTTCGGCGAATTTGGTGGAGACGTAAGCCACCTCAACCTCCACAAAACCTTCTGCATCCCTCACGGTGGTGGCGGTCCAGGTGTAGGACCAGTTGTTGCTAGGCCTCACCTAGCCCAGTTCCTGCCTGGTCACTCAATGGCTCAGGCTGAACTTCCAAATTATGGTCCAGTATCAGCAGCACCGTTTGGTTCTCCAAGCATCCTGCCAATCTCTTGGGCCTACATCCAGATGATGGGCTCGGGTGGATTGCAGGATGCGACAGCGGTTGCTGTGCTCAGCGCAAACTACGTCGCGAAAAAGCTCTCAGATGCCTACCCACTTCTCTACACCGGCAAGAACGGCCTGATCGCCCACGAGGCAGTGATTGACATTCGTCCGCTGCAAAAGGTGGCCGGCATCTCCAATGATGATGTCGCAAAGAGGCTCGTTGACTACGGCTTCCACGCCCCAACCATGAGCTTCCCAGTAGCGGGAACCCTAATGATTGAGCCAACGGAGTCAGAGCCAATGGAGGAACTCGAAAGGTTTATAAGCGCCATGCTCGCAATCAGGGCCGAAGCTCAAAAGGTTCAGGACGGCATCTGGCCTCAGGAAGACAACCCTCTGGTCAACTCTCCTCACACTGCGAGCCACCTAACCGGCGAGTGGACCCACCCCTACAGCCGTGAAGAGGCTGTCTTCCCAACCGACAGCCAGCGCAGAAGCAAGTACTGGCCACCGGTTCGAAGAATCGATGGGGTATTTGGTGATAGGAACCTCACCTGCACCTGCCCACCGATTGAGAGTTTTGCTCGCTAGCTAAGTGGAACGATGTGCAGGCGAATCATCTCCGCAGCTTCCTCAAACGAGGTCTCGCCAAGGAGTGGCAATAAAGAAGATGGCTAAGGCCAACTAAACTAAAGCCATTCCGAGCATCGCTGCCGGCAACCAACGTCCATCCCGAAACTGGAAGCCCAGCAAACCGAAGGGTAGAAGTGCCAAAAATCATCGTTGAGATCATGCCCAAGCAAGATCTGCTAGACCCCCAGGGCAAGGCAGTTGCCAATGCTCTGGTAAGAGGCGGGAACAAGGACATCTCAGGTGTGCGCATTGGCAAGCGCATCGAGCTTCACTTCGACAGGGAAGTAACCGAAAAAGACATTGAAGAGGCCAAGAAGCAGGCCAAAGAGTTTTTATCTAACGACGTCATCGAGGACGTGGTAGCGGTAACGGTAGAGAACTAATGCGCATAGGCGTCATCACCTACCCCGGCACCCTAGACGACCGCGATGCCCAAAGGGCCATCCGCCTAGCAGGCGGAACCCCGGTTCCGCTCTGGCATGCAGACGATGACCTCAAAAAAGTAGATGCTGTCGTCCTCCCTGGAGGCTTCTCATATGGCGACTACCTCCGCTGCGGAGCAATTGCGGCAAAGGCCCCTGCCACCAAAGAGGTAATCAAGAAAGCCCAGCAGGGCCTGCCCGTGCTGGGCATCTGCAATGGCTTCCAGGTGCTGGTTGAGTCTCACCTGCTGCCAGGTGGACTAATTAGAAACGAACACCAGCACTTCATTTGCCGCGACCAAAAACTGCGGGTAGAAAACAACCAAACTGACTGGACCAACCTCTTTGAAAAAGACGAAGAGATCATCATTCCGCTCAAAAACGGCGAGGGTGGCTACATCGCAACCGATGACACCATCAAGATGCTCGAAGAGGAAAACCGAGTTGTCTTTCGCTACCTAGAACTAAACCCCAACGGCTCCATGAACGACATTGCAGGGCTAACCAATGAGCGCGGCAATGTAGTTGGCCTCATGCCCCACCCCGAGCACGCAGTAGAGCCAGGCTTTGGCCCAGACACTGCGGTAGCAACAAGAAGCGGCATCGACGGCCTCAAGTTTTTCCAGAGCGCACTTAAGGCGCTGGTGAACAGCTGATGTTCAAAAACAAAAACCAGCCTTCAGGCGTCGACACTGTAGAAAACGCAAAATCAGAACCAGACAAAGATCAACCCTGGAAAGAGCTTGGGCTTAAACAGGACGAATACGAGAGCATCAAGGAGATCCTTGGCCGCAGGCCAACCTCCTCAGAGCTAGCGATGTATTCGGTCATGTGGTCAGAGCACTGCAGCTATAAGTCATCGAAGATCTACCTCCGCCAGTTTGGCGAGAAGGTAACCCCGGAGATGAAAAAGCACCTCATGGTCGGCATGGGAGAAAACGCAGGTGTTGTAGACATCGGTGAGGGACTAGCGGTCACCTTCAAGGTAGAGAGCCACAACCACCCCAGCTACATCGAGCCCTTCCAGGGGGCGGCAACCGGCGTTGGCGGCATCGTTAGAGACATCCTGTCGATGGGAGCCAGGCCGGTTGCGGTCATGGACCAACTCCGCTTTGGAGCACCTCAAGACCCCGACACAACAAGAGTTGTTCACGGCGTAGTAGACGGCATTAGTTTCTATGGCAACTGCCTGGGGCTTCCAAACATTGGTGGCGAAACCGTCTTTGACAAGGTCTACCAGGGCAACCCACTAGTAAATGCTCTCTCCATTGGGGCCCTTAAGCACGAAGACCTCCAGCTAGCCAAAGCAACCAATCCCGGCGACCTAGTAATTCTCTTTGGGGCCAGAACCGGAGCCGACGGCATTGGTGGCGTTAGCGTCCTAGCCTCAGAAACCTTTGGTGACGAAGGCCCAACAAAAAGACCTGCGGTTCAGGTCGGAGACCCTTTTGCCGAGAAGGTTCTCATTGAGTGCTGCCTAGAGCTATTCCACGCAGGAGTGGTTGCAGGCATTCAAGACCTAGGTGGCGCAGGAATCTCCTGCGCAACCAGTGAGCTTGCCTCCAACGGAGGCAAGGGCATGAAGATTCAGCTCAAGAACGTGCTGCTTAGAGACGAAAGCCTCACCCCTGAAGAGATCCTCATGAGCGAGAGCCAAGAGCGCATGTGTGCGGTGGTTCCAAAGAAGAAGCTCAAGGACTTCGAGAAGATCGTAAACAAGTGGGAGGTCGAGTACTCGGTTCTTGGTGAGGTAATCGACGAGGACAGGCTCTACATCGACTGGGGCCACGAAGAAATCGTCAATGTCCCGCCTAGAACAGTCGCCCATGACGGGCCTGTCTATGACCGCCCCGTCGAATACCCCAAATACCAAGATGCCCTAAATGCAGACAGCTCAAGCAAGCTAAAGCGAGCAGAGACTGAGGCTGCAGCTCAGCTCATGGAGCTGATCTCCTCGCCAAACCATGCAGACAAGTCCTGGATTACAAACCAATACGACAAGTACGTCATGGGTAACACAGCACTTGCCATGCCAGACGATGGAGGCATGATGCGCATCAGCGAAGAGACAGGCCTAGGTGTTGCCCTAGCAACAGATGCCAATGGCAAGTACTGCTACCTAGACCCTTACGAAGGCGCCAGGCAAGCACTCGCAGAGGCCTATCGAAACGTAGCCGTCACAGGAGCAGCCCCAAGAGCGGTAACAAACTGCCTCAACTTTGGAAGCCCTGAAAACCCAGAGGTAATGTGGCAATTCAAGCAGGCAACTGCCGGTTTGGCAGATGCCTGCCAAGAACTGGGCATTCCTGTCACCGGTGGCAACGTGAGCTTCTATAACCAAACAGGTGAAACAGCTATCTACCCAACCCCGGTAGTTGGTGTTCTAGGTGTGATTGACGATGTAGCAAGAAGAGTCCCCTCTGGTTGGCAGGACGATGGCAACAACATCTACCTCCTAGGAACCACCTATGACGAACTTGATGGTTCAGCCTGGGCCAAGGACCTCCACAACCACCTTGGAGGAAGACCTCCAAAGGTTGATCTCCAGAAAGAGAAGGAGCTTGCAAGCCTCCTATATGGAGCAACCCAGCAGGGCCTCATAGAAGCCGCACACGATGTTTCAGAGGGTGGCCTGGGGATTGCCATCCTCGAGGCAAGCCTCAGGTTCAATGTTGGAGCAAGGATCTGGCTAACTGAGCTAATGGAAAGAGACGGAGTTAATCTAACGGCTGCGCTGTTCTCTGAGTCTCAGTCGAGAGTCATTGTTTCTGTTGGCAGAGAAGATGATGTGAAGTTTCAGGCACTGTGTGAAGCACGAGGTGTTCCGGTTCTAAGAATTGGTGTCACAGACAAAGAAAACCAGGCAGTAGATATTCAGGGTGTAGCGAAGTTAGACCTTGCGGCTATTAGGGGTGCTTGGGCTGGGGTTTTGCCAGGGTTGTATTAGACCTGCGCTTTACGAGGGAGCTGCTCGACGTTCAGGATTAGTCCCAAGGAGCCCGGAAGTAGTCAATTGCCGGGCTCGGTTAGGCGGAGAAATTCATAAGTACATGAGCCGAAGGGTTGCCCCACAGGGACCCGAGGAGTAAATTCGAAATGTAATTTTATTTCTCAAAATGTAACGTGAGGCTGGGAGGTGACGATGATTCAAGAGGTCCTTGAATTGCACACCTGGCCCAAGCCGCAAAGCCGCTTTTCTGGCTACCAGTTCACGCTCATGCACTCAGGTCAGGTGATTGAAACTGGGCACGGTGGTCGCCTTAGTACTTCTGCAGAGGCAGCGCCTGCGACACCTGACAGCGTGTTTGATCTGGCATCGGTCACAAAGCTTTACACGGCGACTCTTGCAAGCATTCTGCACGATGCCGGTGAAGTTGACCTGGATGCTCCAATCGGCGACTGGGTTGCCGTTGAAGCAGAGCTTTCTCAAACCACCTCACGTGAGCTACTAACTCACGTAAGTGGACTCCCACCTTGGTGGGACGAGCAATCAACAAGGGCAAGCACAATCTCAAAGTTGTATGAACTAACTCCATCACCACAGCAGCGCGGGGAGCTTGTCTACTCCTGCACTGGCTATTCGATGTATGCAATGAGCGTTGAACAGAAATACGGCACCACCTTCGATCAAATCCTCGGAGCAAGGCTGTTGGACCCGCTGGGCCTTGAAGAAACCGTTTTCAATCCATCTGGCGAGCGGTATGAAATTGTGACTGCCAAAGAGCCAAACGAGGATGTGCCACCTGGGAAGGTGCATGATCCTCGCGCAAGGGCTCTAGATGGCGTTTCTGGCAACGCCGGGCTTTTCGCTAACTCTTCGCAGGTGGCAAGGTTTTTGGATGCTCTTGCCGGTGGCGATAATGCTGTGATCACTGCTGGTGTCAGGCGTGAGCTCTTCACGCCTTCGGCAAGCTCCGAGTGGGAGCAGGCAATTGGTTTCCGCTTTCAAGATGTGGGGCGGCTGGGGAGCGCATCTCACTTCTTCTCTCACTCTGGCTTCACTGGAACCCTCGCCATGACGAACCCAGAAACATCGGTTAGTGGCGTGCTACTTACTAACCGCCTTCAATGTGACACAACCAGAGAGCAAATTGCAGAGGCGTATGTGTCTTTCGCTGAGTGGGTAGGGAGGCATGATGGCTGACCTATTTACCAAAATTTCGCAGTCGAAGCCGAGCATGCGACCAGCCCAGGCGAAGATTGCAGACTTCGTGCTTGATAAGCCTGAAGAAGCGGCAAACAGCACAATTGCCGAGCTTGCTAAGCATGTTGGAATCTCTACCGCCTCAGTGGTGAGGTTTTGCGACGAGATTGGCTACACCTCATTCACGGACTTCCGGTTGGCCGTATCGGTCGCATCGGAGCAGAGAAGAGCTGCTCGTGAGAACTTCTCGATTGATAAAGACGAGATTGACCCAAATGACTCGCTCCAGGAGGTCATTGCGAAAACCGTCTTCCACGAAGTTGAGGCAATTCAGCAAACCGGTGCCGGACTTGATTTAGAGCAAGCAGAAGCCGTCGTAGCGGCTCTAACTGAAGCTAGGAGAATTGAGCTATTTGGTCTCGGTTCGAGCTATTTGGCCACTCAGGATTTGCGTCAAAAACTTCACCGCATAGGCTTTCTTGCTTTTGATTCTCCAGACAACCACCAGGCAATCACCTCTTCGGCCCTAATGACCAAAGACGATGTCGGCATTGTCTTCTCGCACTCCGGAATAACACCCGAAAGCCTCGAGGTGCTGCAGATTATGAATCGAAGTGGGGCTAGGACTATAGCGGTGACAAACTTCCCGGACTCCCCGATAGCCAAGGCTGCGGACTTTGCTCTAACGACCGCAGCGAAAGAGACTCGTTACCGTTCAGGGGCCATGTCCAGTCGAATTGCCCAGCTTGCTCTTGTCGACTTCCTGTTCGTCAGGATTATGCAGCTAAGGCTTGAGTCAGCTGAGGTATTGCTCGAGCGGACCTATCTTGCAGTCAGAGGTAACAGGATTCGGAGCTAGGTTTACCTGTCAGGGTTAGGAATTGCCGAGAGAAGCTGTTTGGTGTAGTCAGTCTGCGGGTTCTCAAACAGTTCAGTTGGGGTACCACTCTCAACTATCTCTCCGTCCTTCATTACGTGTACATAGTGAGAGATCATTCTTACGACTGCAAGGTCGTGGCTAATAAAGAGATAACTGAGGTTGAGCCTTCCCTGAAGCTCTAGAAGTAGATCAAGAATTTGCTTCTGAACAATCACGTCCAGCGCCGAAACGGCCTCGTCTAAAACGATGACGCTCGGATAGAGTGCCAAAGCCCGCGCTATGGCCACCCTCTGCCTTTGCCCACCAGATAGCTCGTGGGGAAGTCTTGCAAGCAGTGCCGCTGGCAGTGATACCTGTTCCATCAACTCTTTTGCCCTGGCGCTCTGCTCCGATGCCGTACCTTGCCGATGGACCTTTAGTGGCTCAATTATTGACTGCTCAACTGTGTAGCGAGGATCTAGCGACGCGAAGGGATTTTGAAATACCGGCTGCACCTGCCTACGAAACTCTAGGGACCCTTTTCTTGACTTCAGGTTTAGCGGTTCACCCTCAAAACGAATCTCGCCGGAGTCTGGAGTCTCAAGGCCAAGGAGTATGTTGGCTGCCGTTGACTTGCCACTTCCCGACTCACCAACGAGTGAGACGGTTGTGCCGCGCTGGATTTCGAAACTAACCCCTTTCAGGGCACTGATCTCCTTGGTTGTCCCTTTTGCCGATCGCAGTTTGTAGGTCTTGGTTAGATTTGCGACCGACATCACGACAGACGAATCTCCCTCTTGGGCTATTGCCATGAATGAGTCGTTGAGGGAGGGTGCTGCCGCCAGAAGGCGCTTTGTGTATTCGTGCTGAGGTGATTTCAAGACATCCAGTGATGGCCCACTCTCAACAAGCTCACCCTGATACATCACAGCTATCTGGTCGGCTCGCTCTGCTGCTAAGGCGATGTCGTGAGTGATTAGCAGAACCGCTGAACCCATCTCCTGCGCCATCTGCTCTAGCTGATCTAAAACCCTTCTCTGAACCGTTACATCCAGGGCCGAGGTTGGCTCGTCTGCGATCAGCAGTTTCGGCTTGCAGGCCATGCCCATCGCTATCAGCACGCGCTGCCTCATGCCTCCTGAAAACTCATGCGGGTATTGGCCGAAGCGACTGGCGGCCTCAGAGATACCAACTGCCTCTAGTAGCAGTACTGCCCGCTGTCGTGCCTGCTGGGTTGTGTAGCCATGTGAGGTAAGGGCCTCAGCAATTTGGTTGCCGATTGTCATCATTGGGTTGAGGTTAGACATGGGGTCTTGAGGCACAAGGCCTATTTGACCTCCCCTGATCTCCCGCATTTTCTTTTCGGGAAGCTGATGAATCGCTCGGCCCTCAAGGGTGATCTCGCCGGAGGTGGCGGCCCCATTGCTGGGGAGCAATAAATTGACAGCGGCAGCAAGAGTGGACTTGCCACTGCCCGACTCTCCTACAAGTGCCAGGGTTGAGCCTGCCGGTATCTCCAGGGAGGCTCCCTTGACCGCTGTGAAGCGCTGATCTTTTGGCAAAGAGTAGGTGATTGTCAGGTTGTTTACCTGCAGAACCGTCTGCGTCATGTGCCCACTCTCTCCCTGTTGGTGTTTGTCCTTGCGGCAAGCGTCCCCAGCGACGCAACTGCGAACATCGCTATTGCCCCCACCGTGGCAGCCAACGTGATGCTCGGGTCAACCTGCAGTAACGCCGGTATTGCAAAGCCACCAACCGAGCCCGCCAGGATAAGAAGCCTGGTGGCCTTGGCGGAGTCCTCAACCGAAGCCACCTCAAGGCCCTTGGCAATTAGGAATCCGTAGATTGGGCCCGCTGCAAAAGATGCGATTGCAAGACCAGCTGCTGCTAATTGGGCCGTGCCCACAAAGGTAAAGGTCAACCCAAGACCGGCGGCACACACGACGGGCCAGAGAATCAATGCGCCACCAGGGCTGAGATACCTAGGAGTTAGATAGAGCGACGAGACTCGACCGAGCACCAGCATCCCCCAGAAAATAGTCGTCCCGATTGGGGCAAGCTCTGCTGAGGTAATCTCCAGTTCACTGAAAATGGTGGCCGTCCAACCAGCCAGGATTGACTCCGCTCCCACATACAAAGCACATGCCAGCAGGAAAAGCCTCAGAGGCTTAGTTTCGAGCTTCGACGAGTCGGTCGAGCGAGCCCTGTTTGCTGCCCTGAACGAAAGTCCGGAGAGCAGCATGAGAAGTGCGGCTAGGTAGCCGATGGCATCTGTCTCCAAAAGCCGCATGGTCACTGCCAGCACTACTGGGCTTAGAACTGCCCCCAGGGCGAAGGCGATGTTCAATTGGGTCAAAGCTCTAGCCGCATCACCGCCATCGATGCGAACCTGGGCTGTTACCAGCACCTCAATCACACCGAATCCCAAACCAACAACCAAACCGCCGCTAAGGAAGACCGCGGCAGAAGTTGCGCCGGTTACTCCCGCAAGTCCTGCAGCCAGTGCTGTGCTGGCCATTTGAACAACTACCTGAGAGCCCTTTGCCTTAGCAAGGCGGGGTCCAATCAGAACGCCTAAGAAAAGCCCCCAGAAAAGTAGCGGGACTGCTGGCAGGAGTTCGTAGGCTCCCACGCCAATTTCGCTTGCCGTCCTTGGGATCAGAGAGGGCACGATAGATGCAGCAGCTCCGAGCGAGCCAAAGATAGCCAAGGATCTGGCTAACGACCCTCTAACCACCTGTAATCACCATCTTGCTTGGCATTGAGACGCCCGCCTCGATGGCGGGGAAGCCTTTGCTTCCGGCAGTTAGCGCCCCTAAGACAGGCGCGCTCTGAGTGCCGGTTGTGTTTGAAAATGTTGCCGGTAGATTGTGCAGGCTAAGCCACCCAATAAGGGCCATGGCAAGAGCCTCTTTCAGGTCTCCCGAGATTCCGTATTCTGAGAACGGCCTTGGATCTAGGCCGGTCTTGGTTCCGATGAGCTTCGTAAGGTGGAGGTTGTTATAGCCACCTCCGCCAACGACAAGTTTTCTAACGCCGTGTGCGAGAAGCTCTCTAGAAACTGTCTCTGCCGTCAGTTCGGTGAGGGTAGCAACCACATCTTGGCCACTAGGAGCTGTGCCCAGCTTTGAAATGTGCTCATCAATGTAGTCAACATGAAATAGCTCTTTACCAGTGCTCTTAGGGGCGGCCAATGAGTAGTAGTCCTCACTGAGAAAACTTGCAAGTAGTTCGGCATTGACCTGGCCGCTGGCGGCAATAGCCCCGTCTCGGTCGAACCCCTCTTCGCTTAGGTTGTACTTAATTACCGCCGCATCGATCAAGGCGCTCGCGGGACCGGTGTCGTATGCACTAACCAGTTTGCCCTCGCGGATAACCGTGATGTTTGCGATTCCGCCCAGGTTTAGCGAACCGACACATTCCGCTTCGTGGCCGAGTGTCAGCAGATCAAGTACGGGCACCACGGGTGCGCCATGGCCACCGCTTGCGATGTCTGCAATCCGCAGGTCTGAAAGAACTGGTGCCGAAGTCGCGTTTGAGATCCACGCAGACTGACCAAGTTGCAACGTCCCTAGGGCCCGTTCCGCCTCAACCCAGTGGTAGACGGTTTGGCCGTGAGAAACAATTAGGTCTGCAGAGGAAGTGTGCAGCAGGTCTATGGCAAGGTTTGCAAAGGCCTTGCCAACAAGGGTGTCGACCTTGCAGACCTCCTCAATGGTGGTTTCGTTTGGTGGTAGCAGCTGCATCAGCCGGTTGCGAAGCTGCGGCTCGTAGCCTGCTGAGCTAGTTTTTTCTATTGAAGCCTTAAGTTCTTCGCCTTCGAGCCGGAAGTCGGCCAACACCGCGTCTATTCCATCGTGGCTTGTGCCCGAAATCATCCCCAGAATCTTCACTCGAGCTCTCCCAGCGCCTTTGCGAGGTAGCCGCCGCTCTCTTCAAGCAGCTGCATGGCTTCCTCGGACGAGATTCCGAACCGATGAGCAACAACTGCTGCCTTGACGTTCCAATTGTTTGCCTCTAGAGCAGCCTGAGCCTCCAGGGCATCACAGTGCTCAACTTCACTGAGGATTCGGATTGCGCGCTTGCGAAGTTTCGCGTTGCTGGCTACAACATCCACCATCAGGTTTCCGTAGGTCTTGCCGGCTTTCATCATGGTTATGGTGCTGATCATGTTCAAAACCATCTTTTGAGCCGAACCTGCCTTCAGGCGGGTAGAGCCCGCTAGGAACTCAGGTCCAACCACAACCTCGATGGCGAGGTCACTAGCCCTGGACATCTTTGAGTCAGAGTTGCAGGTTAGAGATACGACCAGTGCCGCTGCTTCCTTAGCAGCCTCCATAGCGCCTAAGACATAGGGAGTTGAGCCACTGGATGCCACACCAACCAGGGTGTCTTTTGCATCTAAATGCAGCGCTGATGCTTCGTTCTTGCCAGCTTCAAGATCGTCTTCGGCGCCTTCTGCTGGGTTGACTAGCGCGCTCTGACCGCCAGCCATAAGGGCGATGACTCGGCCTTCGATTCCAAATGTCGGATAGATCTCGGAGGCGTCTAGGGTTGCGATTCGACCTGAAGTACCGGCCCCCACATAAATAAGTCGACCGCCAGATTGAAAGCGTTGCGAGATCTTTTCTATCGCACTTGTAATGGCCGGGAGAGCCCGCCCGACCGCCTGGTGGACCTGTGCGTCTGTGCTGTTCATTAGTTCGGCAAGCTCGCCAACGCTCATGCTCGCGACCTTCATAAACCGCTGGTCGTTTTGCTCAGTCACTAACTCTGAGGTTTCTTTTTCAACGCGCTGCTTCAACTAGACACCTCCCTAGACCGAGGATCGAGGATGTCGCGAATTGAGTCTCCTAGAAGATTTAGTGCCACGACGAAGGTCACGATTATGGCTCCCGGCGCATAGAGCGTCCAGGGTGCAATTAGGACCAACGTTCTGGCTTCATAGATCATCGAACCAAGCGATGGTGCAGGTGGTGGTGAGCCAAGCCCCAAAAAGCTAAGTGCCGCCTCTGTGAGAACTGCCCAAGAAAGCGAAAGTGCAATCTGAATAATGGCAATCGAAGAGATGTTGGGAAGCACGTGACGGAACATGATTCCGATGGAGTTCATCCCTGTGCTTCGAGCGGCCCTAACAAACTCAATTTCTCTGAGACTGAGAACTGGGCCCCTGGTGACCCTGGCAAAAATAGGGATGTAGACAACGCCGATTGCAACGGCAACAGTGAACCAATTTCGATCCAGCACCGAGGCAAGGGTTAGCGCCAATAGCAGAGGTGGAAAGGCGAATAGCACGTTTGTTACGCCTGTTCCAAACAGGTCGATCAACCCACGATAGAAACCCCCGAAGAGACCGATGAGGGTGCCAAAAACTGCCGCGATGGTGACCGCGACCACTGAAATCAATGAAGAAGAGCCAACCCCGCTCATAACGCGAGAGAAGATGTCTCTTCCAAATTGATCGGTTCCAAACCAATACGTCGAATTTGGTGCCAGCAGCCTGTCGGAGGGTGTCTGTGCGATTGGGTCAAAGCCAACGAGCCCAAAGTTCACCGCTAGCGCTAGGCCAAGGAGAATGACCAGCACCGCAAGAGAGACTGCGCCCCTTCCTGAGCTAAGCAGTTTCCTGCCCGCTCCCTTTTGTGCCTGCTGTTTCGCTGTCGTGCTCATCACTCAGCCCTAACCCTCGGGTCAATCGCTCTGTAGAGCAAGTCGGTGAGAAGGTTTATGACTACGAATGAGGCCGCGATGACCAGGACGGTCGACTGCACAAGCGCATATTCTTTCTGCTGGATACCTAGCAGCACCTGCCTGCCGATGCCAGGCAGCGAGAATATTTGCTCTACGACGACTGCTCCTCCCAGCAGATAACCAAACTGAAGCCCTGTCATTGTCACGATCGGAATCAGCGCATTTCGAAGAATATGACGGAACTGAATTCTCTGAGTCTTTACGCCCTTGGCCCTAGCTGTGCGAATGAAGTCTTGACCCCGAATTTCAAGAACCGCCGCACGCGTGGTCCGGATGATTGGCGCCGAGATTCCAAAGCCCAATACCAAGGAGGGCAGGAACATCTGTTGCAGGTTTACCGAAGGGTCTTCGAAGAGGGTCTTATAGCCAAGCCCATTTGGGTTAAACCCAAGGTTGACCGCGAAAAACGTCAACAGGGTCGTCGCAAGAAGAAATGCTGGGATTGATAGGCCAAGTAGCGAGACTGCCTGCCCAACAAAATCGCGCGCTTTCCTTGGGGCCGAGGCAGAAAGCATGCCGATCGGCACCCCAATGATAAGTGCGAGCAGAATCGCAAATACAGCCAGCTGAAAGGTAACCGGTAGGGCAGCAACTGTTAGGTCTAGAACTGGTTGCTGGGCCCTGACAGAAAACCCGAGGTCGCCCGCAAACAAGTTGGCGAGCCAAGAGAAAAATTGAGTGGTGAGCGGCTCATCTATCCCGTAGTACTCAACGAGCGCTTGCCTTTGGGCTTCAGTAAGACCAGCTGCCTCAGTGCCAAGAGAGGCGGAAATTTGGTCACCCGGGATTGCCCGAAGCATAAAGAATACAAATACGGCAACTCCGAAAAGCGTGGCTAGTGCGCCAGCGGTCTTTCTAATGACGCTACTTCTGAGAATTGCGGTCATTGTTCCCTCCCCCTCACCAAAAGGGGTGCTCAAAGAGCACCCCTTTCAGCTTGAGGTGTTACTACTTCAGGCCAGTGGTCCTAAGGTACTGCCAAGACCCAGTGGTCATTGGAGTAAACCCGGTGATCGAATCACTGGTTGCAGTGTAGGTGTAGCCGCTAAACAGCCACACCCAGACTGCGTTGTCCTCGAGCTCAGCAGACACGTCTGCGTAGATCTGCTTGCGAGCCGTGGGGTCGCCCTCAGACTTTCCAGCAGCAAATAGTGCATCCATAGTTTCGCTCGAGTAGCCAGATACCTGGTTTAGGTTTCCGGTGGAAGGGAAATAGCGGCCGTACATGCCATCTGGATCTGGGCGACCTCCGTTGAGAGCAATTGCGCTCTCAAAGTCTCCTGCGATCCAGCGGTCGATGTAGGTGCCGCTCTCTAGAACCTCAAGGTTCAGAGTGATGTTGGCCTCAGCAAGCTGGGCAGCAACTGCCTGAGCAATCTCAACAGCGCCGGCGTAGAGGTTCTGCGCAACAATCGCGTCGATCTCTAGGCCACCTGCGTTGCCAGATGCAGCAAGGTACTCGGCTGCTGCAGCTAGGTCGCGCTCAGGGCATGGGCGAGCGTTCGGATCTGAACGGAACGCAGGTGAGGTGATAGGTCCGGTAACTGCACCCTCTCCAAGTAGTGCGGTGTCCAGAACTGCCTGCCTGTCAATCGCACACTGAATTGCAAGACGGACATTCTTGTCAGTCATTGATCCATTGCGTGCGTTGAGCATAAGTGCGTGGTAGCTCAGCTGAGGAGTCGTGTTCACGGTCACATCACCGGTCACTGTTCTTGCAGTGATTGGGTCACTGAAGACAGCCATCTGAACGTTGCCCGCACTCATAGCGGCAGCAATTGCAGCCTCGTCTGGCAAGACGCGGAACTCAACTGTGTCGAGTGGGGTTGCGTCTCCCCAGTAGTTTGGATTGCGAGCAAGCACAACGTTCTGCCCTGCGGTGCGAGACTCAAGAACGAATGGGCCAGTTCCATTGGTCGCAGTGCTTAGGGTTTCCTCGGTGTCATCTGAAGAGACAATGGCGAGGTTAACGCTGGTTAGGTTCGCAAGAATTCCAACATCCGCGGTGGCTAGGTTCAGGACCACGGTGTCTGAGTCAGGAGTGTCGATAGAGGTAACGCCTCCGAGGGTCGAACGCGCGACAGCGGCGTTTGCCTCGTCTTGGATAGCCTCGTAGCTATACTTCACATCTGCAGAATCAAAGTCGCTTCCATCTGAGAACTTCACTCCATCGCGAAGGTCGAATGTGATCGCAAGGCCATCATCGGAAACCTCCCATGACTCAGCTAGCCCTGGAACAACATTCAAATCTGCATCGAATGCGGTCAGGGTGTCATAGACGTTTTCCAGCATTCTGAACGCCTGGAACTGTGTGGCCTTCCAAGGGAAGATCGTGTCTGGGTCAACCGTGATACCAACGACCATAGAACCGCCCGATGTTGGCTCTGGTTCGGCAGTTGCTGAGGTTGTCTCGGTTGGCTCAGTAGTTGGCTCTTCTGTAGCGCTTGCACATCCCGCCAAGACCAATCCTGCTGACGATGCCAGCGCGATTGCCTTCAGCGGGGCATTTAGTCGCTGCTTAAGCTGAGTCATTTTGCCCTCTCTGTTGTTTTGATGCCTGCCGCACACCGGCAAGTCGTATTTGGTTATGTAATGAAAATACATTAATTCGTGATTTCATGACAAAGTTTTATCTTTTTGTGATGAAACGTTACTTTAGAGGCGTGGGTTTGCAGGTTCTCGCCAAGGGCGTTGAGTTTGGTCTGAGTAGGCCATTTGGCATTTCTCGCGGTCAAAAGACTGCGGCAGAGGTGTTGGAGGTAGTGGTCCAAGACGGAAGTGACAGCGGTCGGGGTGAGGGAGTTCCCTATAAGAGGTATGGCGACAGTATCGAGCTTGCACTGTCTCAGCTTGAGAGGTTGCCCAATAGCTTTTCCCGTGCAGACCTTGTTGATCTTTTACCGGCTGGCAGCGCAAGGAATGCCCTTGATCTCGCGCTCTGGGACTTGGAGTGCAAAAAGAGTGGCCTGAGTATTTGGTCAGCAGCGGAAATTAGAACCCACAGACCACTGAGTTTCGGATACACCATCTCGCTCTCCAGCACAGTTGCGATGATCGAGGATGCAACTGACCACAGTTCTTCGCCTTTGCTGAAAGTAAAGCTCGGTGGCGATGACGACCGCGCGGCGATTTTGGGTGTCAGGGAAGCTGCTCCCGATGCGACCTTGATTGTCGATGTGAATGAGGGCTGGGATCCAGAGCAGCTAAAAACTATGATTCCCGTTTTATTGGAATGTGGGGTGGAGCTTCTGGAGCAGCCGCTGCCTGCAAAGCTGGACGAGCAGCTTGCGAGTATTGAAGTGCGGATTCTCTTATGTGCGGATGAGAGCTTCTACCCCGATTGCTCTATCCAAAACCTCTCGCCTGCCTTTGGTTGTGTGAATGTAAAGCTCGACAAGTCCGGAGGTCTCACGAAAGCAATGCAGGACATGGAGCTGGCAAGGGAATTCGGCCTCAAAGTCATGGTCGGCTGCATGGTTAGTAGCTCACTCGCAATAGCCCCAGCCTTTGCAGCCGCCCAACTTGCTGACTACTGGGATCTTGATGGCTTCCTATCGCTAAGCGAGGACCGGTCACCTGCAATGAGAGTCGAGCACGGTGAGATTAGTCTGCCCGCCGGGCTTTGGTGCTAGAGGACCTGGTCAGTTATTAGAGTCAGGTTTTCGTGATCCAATAGCGCCGCTAGAGGGGTCTGCGGCGAAGGAGCAGTTAGGGCCTGGCTAAGTGCTGGACGCTTCCTCTCGCCCAGCACTACCAGCAGCAAGCAGGAGGATCTGCTTATGGTTGCTAGGCCTTGGGTATAGGCATGGGTTGGCACATCTTCCAGGCTCGGAAAAAACCGTGCGTTGTCACTTCTCGTTGCCGGATGTAGCTCAACCAGTCTTGTGGTGGAAGCAAATTCTGATCCTGGCTCATTGAAGGCAATGTGGCCATTACTTCCAAGTCCCAACAGCTGAACGCTGATCGGACCAAGTTCTGTGAGTCTCTGCTCAAGCAGCTCCAAGCCCGTTTCGCCTGAGTAATGCCCTGTGCCAGGAACATGAAGGGTTCCAGTCCATCCCAGCCTCTCGACAAACTTGTCTGTCAGTTCGGCTGCGTAAGAGTTCTCGCTTCCAGGCTCCAGACCCTCGTATTCGTCAAGCGCAAAAGCATGTTGGGTTTTAGGCCGAAACCCCAGCTCTTTCAGTTTCAGGTAGATGCCGTCCATGGTTCCGCCGGTAGCAAGACCAATTGGTGCATCAGGCCGAGCATCGGCTGCTTCAATGAACGTTTCGGCTGCTAGCTTGACAGCCTCATCGGCATTCTTGGCATTAATTACTCTCATGACACCGCCTCGAGCCAAACGCTAAGTATTGAGCGGTAGTTTCTGTCTGTGGCACCACTCATGCCAATCTGACAGGGCTGGTTGTTGGAGACAAAAACTGCATCCAGAGTTGCGACCTCCCGAGCCTCAAGACTTGTTGCATTTGCGGTGAGCTCGGGGATGAGCATGCCTCTGTCCCCTGCATATCCGCAGCAACGCCAATCTGCGGGCACAATCACTTCATCGGAGATTGCCTCGGCTATGGCGGCCATGGCCCTGTTGGAACCGGTTTTCTCTCCGCTGCAGGTTGGGTGCAGAACCATGCGTGGAACTCTCGTCTTTACAGGAGTGCTAATCAGGTGCTGGGCAACAAACTGACTCAATTCGATGACGCGAGTTGAGTCCTGCTCGAGCAGGGTCTGATGACAGGAGGAGCCGTCGATGACTATGGTCTGATGTTGCAGCTGAGAGAGGATCGAGCTATTGCGGCCTTTTCTTGAGTTTGTGGCAGAGGTCAAGCCCTTGGAGCTGAATGGTGTGCCACAGCAAAAGCCTCTGGAAGACTGAGGAATCTCCAGTGGGTGTCCGAGCTGAGCGGTTAGCTCTAGGAACCTGTGCAGCTCCGGCTCTCCAAAAATCTCGTTCATGCAGGAGGGTAGGAACGCTACTTTTGATTCGCGGCTTCGCAGCGAAGCGCGGTTAAAACCATTCGAGCTCACGTTTTTTGTCCAGGTCGGGAAGAGGCCTTTGGGCAGCAGTCCCGCAATGGCCCTGGATACTAGGTTTGCGGTCCTAGGCAGCAGCTGGGCCGCTCGAAGACCAACCCTCGCTACCGATGTGACCGCCCCCCAATTAGACTCCACCATCTTGGCTAGGCGAGCGGCCGCGCTGCCTTGGGATTCAGCTCTTAACTCCTTGACGAAGGTGCCGGTATTTATGCCCACCGGACAGTTCACTGCGCACATCCCATCAACTGCGCACGTCTGCTCGACTTGATACTTCAGCTGCTTCTCTAGCTGCTTTCGTTCTCTTGAGCCGAGCATCGCTTGCTCGCGATGAGCAACTATTCGCTCTCTCGGGGTCAAGGTTAGGCCTGCAGAGGGGCAAGAAGATTCGCAGTAGCCGCACTCAACACAGGAGTCCACAATTTCAGAGACCTGGCTCACGGACTTTAGATTCTCAAGATAGTCAGTAGCGCTTGAGGGGAAAATAACCCCTGGATTGAGGATGTTGTTTGGGTCAAACCCCCGCTTTATCTCCAAGAGAATCTCGTAGAGTTCTGCTCCAAATTGCCTCTCAACAAAAGGTGCCATAGCTCGACCGGTGCCGTGTTCGGCCTTTAGGTTTCCCTCGAGGCCCAGAACTATTTCAACCATCCGATCGGTGAACCCTTGAAAGGTCTCAATGCTTTTCTTGTCGGAAAAGTCATCGGAGATCATGAAGTGAATGTTGCCGTCTCGGACGTGGCCAAAGATGACTGGTTTGCCGTAGCCAAAGCCTTCGCAAGCCTCACTTAGCAACCTGCAGGCCTCGGTTAGTTTCTCCGGAGGAACCGCAACGTCCTCCAATAGCGCAGTGGTGCCTGCCGGCCTAGCCTTGGCGACAACCGCATAGAGACCCTTACGCATTGCCCAAAGATCGTTTCGGAGTTGGCCCGTGGCCTGAGCAAAGACGATTGGCTTGGCAAATGTCTTTTCAAATCTGACCGACTTTGACGAAAGCTCCTCTTCGCTACCAGCCTCGAATTCGACCAAGACCGCAGCCGCTGTCTGAGTCACCATGTCGGCCAAGGGGTCTGGCAGCATGCTCTCGGCCCTGAGGGCTTCAAGGCTGGTTGCGTCCATTAGCTCAATCGCTGCCGGGCTCTGGTCAATAAGTCCAGGTATCGCAGTATTGGCAGACTCAAGGTCATCAAATAGAAGCAGGTTGGCTGAGCGATAAGGCAAGGTTTCGACAGTTGCAAGCTCTACCTGCCCGAGAAACGCCAGGGTTCCCTCGGCTCCGACCAAAAGTCGAAGCAGAATCTCTACTGGAGAGTCAAAGTCCAGAAAGGCATTGAGTGAATACCCCATTGTGTTCTTTAGGCGAAACAAGTGTCGAATCTTCTTCTGATGAGCTTGGTTTGACCTGATCTGCTCGCGCTTGTTCTCCAGGAGCTTGTAGATGTCTGGCCTCGTAGCCCTCAGCTGCGAGTCAGCGTCGGCGGCTGACGTGTCAAGAATTTGGCCATCGGCGAAGGCAATCTTGGCTGAACGAATAGTTCGATAGCTGTTGAGCTCCGTGCCGCAGGTCATACCACTCGAGTTATTGCTGACCGCTCCACCAAGAGTGCTGGCAACCATGGACGCCGGGTCTGGGCCTACCTTCCGCCCCCTTCGAGAGAGGTGTCCATTGAGTCTTGCCAACGTCACGCCGGGTTGCGCGGTAATTGAGTCCTCACCAATCGAAACAAGCGACTGGAAGCCCGAGCGCGTATCTACCACCACACCGTGACCGACGGTCTGCCCGCTAAGTGATGAGCCGCCCGATCGAAAGGTCACTGGATAGCCATGTTGGTTTGCAAGGCCAAGAAGCTTTGCAACCGACTCTAGGTCTGTCGCCTTGTGTGTTGCACCGGGCATGACTCTGAAGTGCGAGGCGTCTCTTGACCACACCAACCTGCGGGTTAGGGATTCGGTGTCTTGTTTAGGCGCGAGACCCTCTGCCTCAAGGAGCTTGCTTATCTGGACCATCTCACCGCCTCTCCTACAACCAAAAGGTATCGGACTAGAAACCGAAGGTTCTGACCAGCTGCCCGTTGGGACCAATCAGCAACAGGTCCGCGGTCTCGCCAGCCGAAATTGGCGCAACTCTGAGTCCATAGGCCGCTGCGGGATTCGCTACAGCACAACGAACCGATTGCTCCAAAGAATTACCCCACAAGACATAGTTCTCAACCGCTTTGTCTAATGTCAGTGTCGAGCCGGCCAGCGATCCGGAGGCTGTAGTGGCGACGCCGTCTGCGACCGTAACTTCGAGAGTGCCGAGCATGTATGTTCCGTCCGACTGAGCGGCGGCGGCCATTGAGTCTGAAACCAAAATCAACTTTTCCTGGGGCAGAATATTTGCCGCACTGGGCTTGACGTGATGACCATCTGCTATCAGTTCAAGAAATGTGTTCGGCGCCTCTATGGCCGCGGGGATTGGTCCGGGGTCGCGATGGCCAATTGGCTGCATCGCGTTATAGGTGTGAGTGAGAACACTGCGGCTTTGGCCAAAGAAATCCCTGGCCTGCTCGTAGTTTGCCTCGGTGTGACCAAGGCAAAGAGCAATTCCAGCCTCTGTAAGCAGACTCAGCTGCGAATTAGAGAAGAGCTCAGCGGCGATTGTGATCGAGGCTATAGCCGACCCTCCAGTCTCTAGCTGGGCGGCCTCGACAAGTTCTTTTAGTTCCGCATCAGTTGGCTTGCGCAGTGCTTCTTTGTCATGGGCGCCGCAACGAGCTTCGGCAATGTATGGGCCCTCCAAATGTAGTCCCAGAAAACCGGAGTCCTCCCCCATCAAGACCTTTGCCTCATCAATTAGTTCGAGAATCCGGTTCTGTGGCAGTGAAACCAGACTGAGAATCGAGCGAGCGATCCCATACTTTCGTTGGCGTCCGCGAATCGCCCTCATCGAGTCGATGCCGTCTTCGACAGCATGGCCCTCAAGTCCGTGTGTGTGAGTCTCAATGAACGGTCTTGAGAGCAGGTGTCCGGAACCGTCTAGCAACTCGTCGAGTTCGAGATCGCGCCAAGATTGGCCCTGGCCGATCTCGCGAATCTCCCGATCGAACAGAACCCAATAATCATCTCCGGACCTGCCAGCAAATGACAATGAGTGAATAAGAATCACGTATGGCTCCTTAGATCAAGGCCAACAATACAGCGAGCAAATAATGGGGTGCCGAGGCACGATTGTCAGTGTTACTCTCATCGAGTGAAAAAATCAGGCTGGATTGGCATTACCGCCGCAGCACTTGTGCTGGTTCTGGGTGGCGGTGCCTTGGCAGTAGGTAACTATGTCTACACCTCTGCTACTTCAGTTCCGTGTGCAATAAATGATGATGATCTAGCCAATAAGCCCGAAGAGTTTTATGTTCCAGGCAGCGGCAATGGCCCTTTCCCTGGTCCTGGTTGGGAGAAGTGGGTCGGACACGACATCTCTCAGTGGTGGATGGTTGGTGTCCCCTACGAGTCCGTAATGATTCCTGTCGCCGAAGGTATTGAGCTCTCCGCCTGGTGGATAACGCCGATCGAAGATAACGGCAAGACGGTAATTGTCACTCACGGCATTGGCACATCAAGACGTGACTACAACACTTTGCTGCCTGCAGGAATGCTCGTGAAAAACGGCTTCAATGTCCTGTTGGTTGATTCCCGCGACACTGGAGAGTCAACCTGCGACGATGGTCGCCACTCGGCCGGGCAAGAGGAGTCTTCCGACTTCGCAGCGGTTGCAGAGTGGTTAGTTAGTCAGCAGGATGTGGTCCCGGCTTCACTTGGCATGTTGGGTATTTCAGGTGGTGCAGTTGCCACGAGCCTACTTCCAGCAAAAACTGACTTGATCTCGGCCTTTGCGATGGAGGGAACGATTTTTGACTTCAATGCGGCAGCAACCCAAGAAGTGGAATACCAGGGCTTTCCGGGCTTTCTCTGGCAACTAGTTTTGGTAGCGGCGCAATTGTTTCACGGTGTAAACCTCACCGAGACCTCCGCGATGGAGGGTATCGAAGCTGCCGGCTACAGGCCCATGCTTATTCTCCACGGAGACAGTGACCAAAGGTTGGTTTATCAATCCTCGGTTGACTTCTATGAGTACGGACAGTCAGTGGGTGCAGACATAGCTCTCGAAACCTTTGTTGGAGCTGATCACACCGAGGGCATGCTCACAGAGCCAGGGCGTTATGCGAGTCTGCTAACAGAGTTCTTCGAATCAGCTCTCGACTAGTCCGTCTGACGGCTATTTCTTGGGCCCAAAGATATTGCCCAGTGCACTGGCAGCTGCCGAGAACTCACTAGGAATAAACCAAACCTTGTTGGCATCTCCCTGGCTCATTTCCTTGAGCTGCTCGATGTATTTATAGGCAAGGGCCTGGTCGGTAACCGATGCTTCCGCAAGGGCATCAAAGACCTTTTGAATTGCCTTGGCCTCGCCATCAGCAACCAGCGCCTCTGCCTTTGCATCGGCCTCGGCCTTGAGGATGATGGCCTTGGCTTGTCCCTCTGCTCTGAGAATCTCTGCTTGCTTGTTTCCCTCTGCTGTGAGGATGTCGGACTGCTTCTCGCCCTCAGCAATCAAGATGGCGGCTCTCTTGTCTCGCTCGGCCTTCATCTGCTTTTCCATGGACTCGCGCACTGACTCTGGAGGCACAATATCGCGGATCTCAACTCGGTTTACGCGCACGCCCCACTTACCGGTGGCTTCATCCAACACAGCACGAAGTGCTCCATTGATCTCTTCTCTTGAGGTCAGGGCATCTTCTAGGTCCAAGCTTCCAACCTTGTTACGCAAGGTGGTGACGGTTAGCTGCTCAATACCCAGGACGAAGTTTGCAATCTCGTAGGTGGCGGACTTGGGGTCGGTGACCTGGTAATAAATGACAGTGTCGATCTCGATTACCAGGTTGTCCTCGGTGATGACCGACTGAGGTTGGAAGTCAACCACCTGTTCTCTGAGGTCAACGGTCCTTCTGACCACATCGATGAAGGGGAAGACCAGGTTCACACCGGCCTCAAGGGTCTTGTGGTAGCGACCAAGTCGCTCAACCACGCCCGCTGTGGCCTGGGGGATGATGCGAATGGAGCGGATCAGTAGGACCGCTACCAGAATCAGGAATATGGCTGTGCCAACTCCTCCAAAGTCAAAACCTCTCAGAAAGTCCATCCGCCTACCTCACAATTAGTGTTGCGCCATCGATCTCTTCGATGGTTACTTTGGCGCCCTTCATGCGGACACCCTCTCTAACTCTTGCGCTCCAGTCTTCACCCCAGACCTTAACAAGTCCTGAGTCTTCGGTGACATCCTGGGTCACGGTTGCCTGCTTGCCGACAAGGGAAGCGACATTTGTCATGCGCTCTGGGTGCTTTCCCTGCCACTTGGCAATAAGAGGCCTGACATAAACCAGGGCGACTATGGCGGCCGCCAAGAAGCCAGCTCCTTGCAACCACATCGGTGCTCCAAACAGAGAGAGCACAAGGGGCACAAGAGTCGCGACCGCGAGCGCCGCAAAATAGAGGCCATAGGTCAAAAGTTCAATAACGATCAGTGCCGCTAAAACTCCCAGCCAAACAAATGTCATTTCGCCCCCTTAGAGCTACTTCTAGCCTAAATGGGTGGGGCGACATTACAAACCTGGAGAAATCGCCCTCAGCCTGGCTGCGGCTGCCGCCTCGGCCAACTATCCCGCAATTAGCGGGCCCCGCCAGATTGGCTGTGAATAACTAGTCGTTCAGCCACCCTAGAAAATGAGTAGCGTTAAAGTGAATTCAGTCTCATAATCCCTGGATTTGGAATGAGGAGCGATGTTAGTCGCAGGAAAGACCATAGTTGTCACCGGCGCCGGATCCGGAATGGGAAGAGAGCTTTGCCTTGAGCTCGCAAGAAGAAAGGCTGCTGTTGCGGGGGTAGACCTACGTGAGGAGACCCTGGAAGAGACCGAGAAACTCGTTGAGGCTCTTGGGGGCAAGTTTGTCAGCTACCCAATGGACATCACCGACAGTAAGGCCGTTGCGGCACTTCCCAGCAAGGTGGAGAGAGACCTGGGTCCTGCAGATGCGCTGATAAACAACGCGGGCATAATTCAAAAGTTTGTAAAGGTCAACGATCTCGACATGGAAAACGCGATGCGGGTCATGAGTGTGAACTTTGACGGGCCACTGATGCTGATAAAGGCGTTCCTGCCTGGACTAATCGAGCGGCCCGAGGCCCACCTGCTCAACGTTTCCTCGATGGGTGCTTATGCTCCAGTGCCTGGACAAAGTGTTTATGGCGCCTCCAAGGCCGCGATCAAGCTGCTCACCGAGGGTCTTAGAAGCGAGCTAATGGGCACTTCCGTTGGTGTGACTGTCGTGTTCCCCGGCGCAATTGCGACCAACATCGCACAGAATTCCGGGATGGACATCCCTGCGGGTGCCGCTGAGAGTTCTCAGACCAAGACAACCGCAGCAGATGTTGCCGCCAGAGAAATGGTGGATGCAATCGAGAAAAATAAACCTCGAATCACAATTGGTTCGGATGCGAAATTTATGGACCGTTTTTCACGTTTGAATCCTGTGGCCGCGGCAAATTTGATCTATAAACAAATGGCCAACCTCCTTGGGTAAAGAAAGACCCCGGACCACAAAGGTCCGGGGCTTTTCTATTGCCGATTGCTAGGCGTTAGGCAAAGGCCTCTCGCCATCTAAGGAAGGTCCCATGTGACCGCGATGCTTACCACCGCGGAAACCTGGGTGACCACGCTCCCCGCGCTCTTCAGCAACATCGGCGCTGAAGCTGACGGTGAGTGGGCCTGATGAAGTAGCGCTTGCATTGCCCTCTTCATCGACGGTGATAGTCACTAGCACGGGGGAGGTGCCGTCAGATGGGTAGAGGGCCAGCTTGGTTACGCCAGCTTCAGTTGGTGCACGAAAACCAAGAAGTCCAGAAAGAGTCCCGTCTTCAATTTCGGTGCGCGTTGGGGAGCCAGCTTCAATGGTGACTGGGCGAATGCCGATTCGCCTACCATCCTCTGCTGGCTCCGTGTCAGGAACTGAGGTTACATCGCTGTCAAGGAGGTAAACAGTGAAGTAAGCGCCCTTGTGGGCATCCCTTGCCTCAGTTACATCTTCTGGAACGCCAACAATTTCAGCATCCAGGGTTGCTCGGTTGTGCTCTTCCATCGAGTGAGCCTGGCGGCTCTCGCTGGAGAACTCTCGCTCGCCTCGATCATGCGCGAGCGCTGGCAAAGCCAGCCCGAGTGAGCCGGTGGCAACGACAGCGAGAGCTGCGATGCCGACCTTGGCTGTTTTGTTCATCCGTATCCTTTCGTGGATACGAATCAAGTTAGAGAAATGCGAAGGCGAAGGTTGCCAAAATCAGCATCCTGCTATGAAGCTTGCAGGAAGCTCTCAGGCTAAAAAAGTCTCCAGGGACTGAGCTTCAAGCCGAACCTCACTGCCACCAACCGCACTGCCACCATCGCTATGGCGGCAACAAGAACATCAACGTATTCAGGGGTTTGCAGGTAGGAGAGAAGGACTACAAGCCAGCCTCCCGCAAAGGCGATAACCGCGTAGGGCTGGTGATCATGAAAGGCTCTTGGCACCTCGTTGACCATGACATCTCTTAGGATTCCGCCGACAACGGCTGTGATGACGCCCATTAGGACTGCGATCATGGGGCTCTGCCCAGTCACAAGTGCGATGTGAGTTCCACCCGCTGCAAATATGCCCAGGCCGAAGGCATCCGGCACCATCATCGCCTTCTCAGTGAACTCGATGTGGCGGGCACGGAAGAAAAACGGCAGTGAGAGACCCGCAACTATCAGCGCCCAGACCCATGCCTCCTGCTCAACCCAAAAGAAAGGCCTGCGGTCTAGAAGCACGTCCCTTAGGGTTCCGCCACCAAAGGCCGCGATGGCGCCAATCATGACGACGCCAACAAGATCGAACTGCTTTCGAGCAGCCTCGATAATGCCGGATAGAGCAAAAGCAATCACTCCAAGTGCCTCGAAGAAAAGCAGGAAGCTATCTAGGCTCATGACTTTCTCCTTATAAGTGCGCGAGGCGGGACTTGAACCCGCACGTCCTTGCGGACACTGGCACCTGAAGCCAGCGCGTCTGCCATTTCGCCACTCGCGCGATTAGTGGTTTGAGCTTCTCGAGATTAGCAGAGAACCCCCACCCGAGTAAGGGGCGGGATTAGACTTACCTAACCCACAGCGACATCTCGAAAGTAGGCGAAATGGGCCTATTGGATAAGGCAGAGCAGCGCATCGAAGGTGCGGTGAGCTCGCTTTTCTCCAAGCTCTCCAGGGCTGAGCTGCAACCGGTGGAAATCACCCAGGCGATTCGCTCAGCGATGGATCTTGCCGCCAAGGCCGACACCGTGGGTTCGACCGTTGTCCCCCACCGCTACCTGCTCCTGGTTCACAGTGCAGATGCCCAGAAAATTACCCCCGCGATGCTCTCTGCCATCCGCGCCGAGGTCTCAAAATATGCTTCTTCGCGCCAGTACCGACTGGTTGACTCGATTGATCTAAACCTGTCCGCCGACGACAAAATCGGCAAGGGCAGAATCCGCGTAGGCTCACAGCCGGTTGACACCTCGGTGGCTTGGAAACCTGTTCTCACGGTCGGTGAGAAGAATTACGAACTAAAGCTTGGAAACTCGACTGTTGGTAGGGACGAAAAGGCTGACATCTGCATCGATGACCGCGGCCTGAGTCGAATCCACTTTGAGATTGCCTGGAACGGTGAGGTGGCAGCAATCAGAGACCTGCAGTCCACCAACGGCACTTTTCTAGATGGCGCCAGAGTCAACGAGCTGGTCTTGATCTCGGGAAGCACCATTGCCGCGGGAAGAACAGAGTTCCATTTTCAGCTTCTAGCACTGGCAGGTGAAGCAAGTGAGTGAACTGGCACTCTTTCTGGTGCGCATTGGCTTTGTTGCCGTGCTCTGGATTTTTGTGCTTAGTCTGCTCTCGGTCATCAGAGCCGACCTCTACGGTCGCAGGGTAATCAGCCGTCTAGCCAAGCAGAGTGGGCCACAACTCAGCCAGGCTCCGGTGGCGGAGCTGGACATCGATGACGGGGACGCATTCGAACCGACCAAGATTCAGATGCTCACCGGGCGCAGCGCTGGAAACAGCCTGGAGTTGGGAGAGAAAAAAGAGGTCACCATCGGCCGCTCTCCAGGTTCTGACCTGGTTATCTCAGATGAGTTCGCATCCAATACTCACGCCAAGCTGGTCTTAGTTGGTGACGAATGGGTGCTGCAGGATCTCAGCTCAACTAATGGCACTTTTATCGATGGCAAGCGCGTCACGACACCGGTGACCATGACGGCCGGGGCAACCATAAGAATCGGAACCACAACCTTCGATTTGAGGTCTTAGTCCCTTGGCCATCAAAACCGTCAGCTATGCGGCCTCCGATATTGGAAAGCACCGCAGCTCCAATCAGGATTCCGGTTATGCCGGTTATCAGCTGTTCTTCGTCGCCGATGGCATGGGTGGCCACGCCGGTGGTGATATCGCCAGTGCTATCACCAGCCAGCGGGTTGCGCTAACGGACAACAAGTACGACAGTGCCGAGGAGGCCATCGAGACTCTGAAGCAGGGCATTCTCGAGGCAAACGGCATGCTCTCCGAAACCGTAAAGGAGCACCCCGAGCTTGAGGGCATGGGAACCACCTTCTCCGGGATGCTGATTCACGGCGATCAAATCATCACCGCACATATCGGAGACTCCCGTATCTATCGGGTTCGCGATGGTGAGGTTAGCCAGATAACCACGGACCACACCTTCGTGCAGAGGCTTGTGGAGCTGGGTCGCATCACTCCAGAGGAAGCCCTCGTCCACCCAAGGCGCAGCGTTCTTATGAGGGTCCTGGGCGATGTTCAGGGAGACCCTGAACTGGACATTGCTCTGTTTGATGCCCAGGTCGGTGACCGCTGGATGCTCTGCAGCGATGGCCTCTCAGGAGTCGTCCCCGAAGAGGTGATGGAGCGAATCCTTGCCAGCAAGGTGCCGACCGAGGAAGCAGCGGAGTTGTTGGTTGGGGAGGCGCTCGAGTTTGGAGCGCCCGATAACGTAACCGTGGTCGTTGCCGACATAATGCGCTCGGGTACCCAGGTGGACTTTGAGCCCGGTGCTCAGTTCGTCGGTAGTGCCTCCAACGAAGTTGTCATCGAAGAGCGCCGCGGCGGCAAGATTCTTCAGCTGCTAAACCCGAGAAGCCTCCTCGAACTGCTGCAGACCCCAGAGGACCCTGCGGAGTATCGCCCAGAATCAGAGGAGGTCCTCGAGAAGATTCTCTTGGAGACAAGAAGGAAGATTCGCTGGCGCGGTGCAAGGACGATTCTGGGCTGGCTCCTGCTGGTCGCAGCCGTGATTGGCATCGGTTGGCTCGCCTACAGCTACACCCAGACCAGGTATTACGTCGCTGAGTTTGAGGGTCAGGTAACTATCTATCAGGGCATCCGCGAGCAGCTTGGGCCACTGAAGTTCTCGCAGCCCTATCAAGTTAGCGAGATTGACATCGAAGACCTCTCTCCCTTCCAGCAGGAGCTGATTGACAGGTCAATCTCGGCAGAGTCCCTCGAGGACGCGCTCAGAATTTTGAGTCAGCTGGAGGAGAGCGTGGATGAGTAACCTCAGCCTCACCAGTGCAATACCCAACCTGATTCGAGCGGTGCCGCGCTCTCGAAACTTTGAGGCAATGCTGATTTTCTGGGTATCCGGAATTCATGCCTTTGCCCTCGCCCAGATTCAGCTCTCAATTCTGCAGATCATGACTTGGGAGATGCTTCTCTACTGGGCCCCTCCCACCCTCAGCGCAATGATCGTCCACTGGGTGCTGAGAAAGTATGCGGTCAAGGCCGATGGGCTGATGCTGCCGCTGGCTTTTTTACTAAACGGTCTAGGCATTGCGATGATCTACCGGCTCGACCTAGCAGAGCTTTCCGCTGGCGGAAGCGACCTCTTTGCCCAGCGCCAGGTCTGGCTTAGCTGCTTTGCAATGCTGATTGCCGCTGCGGTTATTCGGGTGGTCCCAAACCACCTGGCACTTCGCAGGTTCCCCTTTATCTCTGGCCTTGCCGCAGTGGTACTGCTGCTACTTCCAGCAGCACCGGTGATTGGCAGAACGGTGAATGGCGCAACTTTGTGGGTTGGGACCGACGAACTGAGCTTCCAGCCGGGAGAGATTGCAAAGATCCTGCTCGCAATATTCTTTGCCGGTTACCTGGTCTCTCGTCAGGGGTCTTTGGCTGAAATTGGCTCGCGAGTGCTTGGGGTTAAGGTGCCAAGGGCCAAGGATTTGGGTCCGATCCTGCTCTTCTGGTTTGCCTCCCTGGGTGTGCTTATTGTGCAGCGAGATTTGGGAACTTCGATTTTGTACTTTGGCCTGTTCTTGGTGATGGTCTACACAGCAACCGGACGTGGCTTTTATATCGGCGCAGGACTGGTGATGATGGTCACCGGTGCTCTGGTTGCCTCTAGGTTCTTTGACTATGTGGAGCGGCGCTTCGAGGTCTGGCTAGATCCTTTCTCCAGTGCCAACTACACCGCTATTGGCGGCAGCTATCAGTTGGTTCAGGGCCTGTTCGGCATGGCCAACGGCGATGTCATTGGCACCGGTTTGGGTGGTGGGTTTCCACAGCTAATCCCTCTTGCTGAAAGCGACTTCATCTTCGCAGCTCTGGGTGAGGAGCTTGGGCTCGCTGGCGTCTTCGTAATCCTCGCGGTCTACCTCCTGCTTGTCTACAGGGGCCTCAGGATTGCCAATAGCCACCCCGATGACTTCTCTAAGCTGCTCGCTCTCGGCCTTGCCTTTGTTATTGGACTACAGGTGTTTGTTGTTGCCGGGGGCGTCATGGGGCTTTTGCCTCTCACTGGACTCACCACGCCATTCCTAGCTGCCGGTGGTTCCTCCCTGCTTGCCAACTGGTCGATCATCGCGCTGCTTTTGATTATCAGTGACTCTTCGCTGAGGAGTAATAAGTGAATCGGCAGGTGAGAAGAGTTGGGCTAATCCTGACGATCATGTTCATCGCTCTTTTCGCTATGGCTAGCTCAATCCAGGTAGTCAGGACTGGAGAGCTCTACCTCGACAGCCGCAATGTCAGGGCCTCCTATGAGACATATAAGACTCAGCGCGGAGCAATTTTGGTCGGGGGCGAGGCCATCGTAACCTCCACTGCCGTGAACGATGATTACCGCTTTCTCAGGGAGTACGAGAGCGTCATATATAGCCCCATCACCGGCTACTACTCCGTCTTCACAGGCACCACCGGCATAGAGCGAGCTATGAACAACTATCTCTCCGGTCAGTCCGGAGCCCAGTTCTTCGAGCAGATCAATGCGCTTCTCGATGGCACTCCGGTAACAGGTGCCGCAGTTGAGCTCACCATCGATCCGGACGCCCAGCGAGCCGCCTGGGATGCGCTTGGTAATCGCAAGGGAGCTGTAGTCGCGATTGAGCCTGCCACCGGGAGAATCCTGGCGCTGGTCTCGAAGCCAACCTTTGATGCAAATCTCCTTGCCTCGCACGTCTATGGAGATGTTCTCGACGCCTCACGAAACTATTCGGAAAACGAAGACAACCCACTTGTAAACAGGGCTATCGGAGGTGACCTCTACCCTCCCGGCTCGGTGTTCAAACTGGTGGTTGCTGCGGCAGCTTTGGAGTCCGGCAACTACACAACCCAATCCAGCTTCGAGAATCTAAGCGAGTATGTGCTGCCGGGAACATCGACACCGGTATTCAACTCCAACAACTCCAGCTGTGGGGCGGGTGAGACCGTAACCCTCGAGACGGCTCTGATCCGGTCTTGCAATATTCCCTTTGCGATGCTTGCGGTTGAGCTGGGCCAAGACAGAATCCGGGCCCAGGCGGAACTGATGGGATTTGGCGACGAGATTGAGATTCCGCTGGCAGTTACTCCAAGCACCTATCCGGAGGGTATGGACCTGGCCCAGACTGGACTGAGCGGCTTTGGGCAGTTTGATGTTCGGGTTTCTCCGCTGCAGATGGCTTTGGTGACCGCGGCCATCGCCAATCAAGGCGTGATCATGAACCCGCAGCTCATCAAGACCGTCGTTGCTAGCAACCTAAACATCCTCTCCCAGCCGCAACCAACCGTGTTTTCCTCACCCATCTCGAGAGAGACCGCCGGCTTTCTAACCCGCATGATGGTGGACTCGGTAGAGATTGGTGTTGCTGGTAGGGCTGGTATCTCTCAGGTTGCAGTTGCCGGCAAGACCGGCACCGCCGAAAACGGTCCCGCCGAGCCCTACACCCTCTGGTTCACCGGCTTCGCGCCCGCTGAGAAGCCTCAGGTTGTGGTGACGGTGGTCATCGAAGATGGCGGCGGCATTGGCCAAAACGGCACGGGCAACCAGCTGGCTGCTCCGATTGCCAAGGCAGTGATGGAAGCGGTGCTCAAGTGAAGCCGGCGGTAGGGCAGCTCTATGGCGATCGCTATCGCCTGCAGCTTCGCATTGCCATCGGTGGCATGGGAGAGGTTTGGCAGGCCGAGGATGAGCTAATCCTGCGCCAGGTTGCCATCAAGATTCTTAAGGAGGAGTACCTCTCTGACCCGCTATTCATTGAGAGGTTTAGAACTGAGGCCAAGTCTGCGGCCCTGGTTGAGCACGAGGGCATTGCCAATGTCTATGACTATGGCGAGGACACAAATGCCGCGTACCTAGTCATGGAGCTGGTTCCAGGAGAGTCACTTTCTCGGGTGATCGAGAGAGAGAAGAAGCTTCCCGACACCAGAGTTTTGGACATCATGGCGCAAACGGCAAGAGCGTTGGGCGCTGCGCACGCCAGGGGACTTGTCCATAGAGACATCAAGCCTGGCAACCTCTTGATTACACCCGATGGCAAGGTCAAAATCACCGACTTTGGCATTGCCAGGGTGGGCGATCAGGTTCCGCTGACCAAGACTGGTCAGGTTATGGGCACTGTTCAGTACCTGGCACCGGAACAGGCGACAGGTAAACCGTCGACACCAGCCACCGATCTTTACTCGCTGGGCGTTGTGGCCTATGAGGCGCTAAGCGGCAAGCGGCCATTCACCGGTGAGAACCAAATGGCAATCGCCATGGCCCACATCAACGAGATGCCTCCCGCGCTGCCAGAGTCAATAGACCCCAGGGTTCAGAACCTTGTGCTCAGCTGCCTGGCCAAGAAGCCCAACCAGAGACCCGAGTCAGCCACCTCGCTTGCAATTAGAGCAGAAGCCTTGCTTCGTGAGAAAAAGGGTAAGCCGACTATCAGAAGCATCAAGGAGGTGGAGGACGATCCCGTAACCGAGCTGATCACCACCGACACCGCCCCACTCCCTAGGGCACCAATTGTTTGGCCCTGGATTGCAACCTTGGGACTGCTTGGCCTGACTGCAGTTGTCGTGATTGTTGCGATTCTCTCTGACCCAAATGCCGACGACGTTGTTCAGGCTCCTTCGCCCACCCAAACTCAGACGCAAGAGCCGAGCCCGGAACCCACAGCAGAGCCTGAGCCTTCAGATGAGCCACAAAACATCCTGATACTGCGCTCGGACATCATCGACCAGAACCTCAGTGATGTGACCGCCACGCTCACCGAGCAAGGGTTTGTGGTGAATGCCATACCCGGCGAACTAATCCCAGGGGACGACCCTAGGGTCCGCACGGTGTATGCCGTATCCCCTACGGGAAGTATCGTCCAGGGCAGCACCATAGACGTCACCTACTACGTAGGCAACTTTGCCGAGATCCCGGTTGAGATTCCAGACCCAGACCCGACCGAGTCGGCGACAGTCTCGCCAGACATAAGTGAGTCTCCGACTATTAGTGACGAAGTAACAGTTGAACCTGACCCAGACGCACCTGCGGAGGAGCCAGCGCCAAGTGATTAGTAACAACAATGTGACCGAGTCGGTAAAGGCGCAGTAGCTTGCCAAAACTAGACTTTCACCCAGTAGAAAGAGCAGCGTGAACGAAAACGAAAGACTGATCGCCGGGCGCTACCGTATCGGTCAACTTGTTGGTCGCGGGGGGATGGCCGAGGTTTACGAAGGCTATGACACCCGCCTCGGTAGGACTGTGGCAATCAAGCTGCTTAAGTCAGATCTAGCTACCGACGCCAATTTTGAAGCCAAGTTCCGCCAGGAGGCTCAGGCCTCGGCTCGCATGGCTCACCCTTCTATCGTGCGCATCTACGACGCCGGCGAAGAGGAAAGCACAGACGCCAATGGCAACCAGGTCAAGACGCCGTTCATCATCATGGAGCTCGTCAAGGGCAGGCTGCTCAGGGACCTCATTCACGAGGGCAAGGTCGATACGGCCAGGGCGGTCAAGTTTGTAGCTGGCATTCTTGGCGCCTTGGAGATCTCCCACCGTTCCGGCGTCATACACCGCGATATCAAACCCGCCAACGTAATGGTGGGCGAAAACGACTCGGTGAAGGTGATGGACTTTGGAATTGCCAGAGCGGTCTCGGACAACTCTGCCACGCAGGCTGCTACCGCAGGCATCGTTGGCACAGCGCAGTATTTCTCGCCAGAGCAGGCGAGAGGCGATGCGGTTGATGCCAGAACCGATCTCTACTCAACTGGCATCATCCTCTACGAGCTGCTCTCGGGCAGGCCCCCATTCAAGGGTGAGAGCGCAGTATCGGTTGCCTACCAACACGTCAGCGAAGAGGCGCCGCTGCCCTCAACTCACAACCCCAGCGTCTCAAGTGAGCTAGATGCGGTTGTCGCAAGGGCCATGGCCAAAGATCGAGACGAGCGCTACCAGACTGCTGAGGAGTTCCGGGAGCACCTTCTCGCTGCGATGACCGGCTCTCCGCTAACCGAGAAGATCTCAAAGCCAGTGCAGGAGATGAAGCCTGTGGACCTAGATGCCACTGAGCTAATTACAGAGCCGGAGTCAATGCCAACGTCGCTGCTTGAAGGTTTTGAAACCGCTCCAAGCCGCCAGATCACCACAACCAGTAACAAGATTGGTGCTGGGGTGCTGTGGGGCCTCGGCACAGGCGTGCTGGTGATTTTGGTTGGTCTTTTGTTCTGGGTCATGAACCTTGGTTCCAACCCATCGCCAACTGCACCATCCAGCGGTATTGAGGTGGCGAACGTCGTTGGTTCTCTCTATGACGATGCGCTTGGCACCCTCGGAGACCAGGATCTTGTGGTCCTCAGGGTCTACGAGAAGAGCGAGACTGTTCCCGAGGGCGTGGTGATCCGTCAGGAGCCAGAGTCTGGAACGGTAGTGCTGAGCAATACCCCTGTAACGCTCTATGTGTCCTCGGGTGCAACCGAGGTCACTGTTCCGAACGTGGTCGGTGCGCTGGAAGCAGACGCAGTGAAACTAATCGAGGACCGAGGTCTCAGTGTCGGCTCCATTACCGTTGTCGGATCTCCATCGGTGGCCGAAGGCACGGTAATCGCCTCGGATCCGGTCACAAATGCAAGATTGCCTCTGGGCAGCGTGGTGAACCTGATTCTTTCCGATGGAACGGTTCAGGTGCCCGACGTCAGGAACCTCGAGGTTTTGGAGGCCAGGGGCATCATGACCGATCCCGCAATTGGTTACACAGTGGCAGTGGAGATTTTGGATGCCGAGCTCTGCACTGGCACCCCAGGAAACGTGGTTTTGGAGCAGTCAATCCTGCCCGGTGAAGCAAAACAGAAGCAAAACATAGTTCTTTATGTCGAGTGCATCGGTGGAATTGACCCTGAAAACCCAGACCCAAACTCACCTGGTGATGGGACTATGGAGCCTGCCCCAACTGAGGAGCCTGCTACCGAGGGTTAGCCAACCCGTGGGGAGAGGTGCTTGGCCTTTTCCCGCGCTCCCTCAAGCCCTAGAGATTCAAGCCAATTTGCCAGCATGGTGTAGCCACCCTCTGTCATGACCGACTCTGGGTGGAACTGAACGCCAAAGATTGGCTTTTCCTTGTGTTGCAGGCTCATGATTACCCCGGACTCAGTCTGACCGGTAATGACCAGTTCCTCAGGAACGGTTTCTCTGACAACTGCAAGTGAGTGGTAGCGGGTTGCGGTGAAACCCTGCGGAAGCCCCTCAAAGATCGGGCTTCCCTCGTGGTTTACCTGAGAGGTCTTGCCGTGCATCAACTCAGGGGCGCTCTGAACTGTTGCCCCCATCGCTTCAGCTATGGCCTGGTGACCCAGGCACACACCAAACACGGGGTAATTGCTCTCTAGGGCTAGCTTGACCGTGGGAATTGAAAGCCCGGCGCTTGCCGGTGTTCCTGGCCCCGGAGAGATCAAAACTGCGTCAAATTTTGACAATAGGTTTGGAAGCTCGGCCTCGTCGATGGCGTCATTGCGGATAACCTCTGTCTCCGCGCCAAGCTGGCGAAGATAGCCGTTTAGCGTGTAGACGAAGCTGTCGTAGTTATCGAGCACCAGTATCTTGACCACTTGAATAGCCTACTTTGGTTCCCGAGGCAGCCTCCGTGGTAATAAACTTGCAGCCATGTCGGAATCCAGAGACAACAAGAAAAGCTCGAAGCCTGTAAAGCCAAAGATTGTTGGCGAAGAGGACGAGAACCCGCTTTGGTACAAAATCGCCATGTTTGGCTTCATGATTTTGGGCCTGATCTGGATCTTGGTCTTCTACATCTCCTCCGCTAGATTCCCGCTCGGAAGCTCGACCCCAATCAACCTTTCAAACTGGAACATTTTGATTGGATTTGGCATTGCCATGATCGGGTTCTCGATGACTACCCGCTGGAAGTAGTTAGAACCACATCCCGACCCGAAGCTGGGTCAAAAGATAGATAACTGCCCACACTCCTCCAACCCCGGCTAGCTGCAAAACCCGCTGGTTCGGCTTTCTGGTTGCCGCGTAAATACCCGCAATCAGCAGCCCGGTGACCAGTCCGCCGAGGTGGCCCTCCCAGGAGATACCAGGGATAAAGATTCCCAGGGCAAAGTTGATGCCGACCAAGATAAAGATCTGCGAGGCATTTCCACCAAGGCTGCGAATCACGATGAAGTAGGCGCCCATCAGGCCAAAAAGAGCCCCGGATGCCCCTACGACAGGCTGCTGGGGATCCGATATCCACAACACAGCCAGCGATCCCCCAACAATCGAGGTCAGATACAGCGCCAGAAACCTAAAGGTTCCCAACATTGGCTCTAGTGCTCTACCAAATATCCAGATCGCATAGGAGTTGAAAAGGATGTGCATCGGCCCAGACCAGTCGTGAACAAACCCACTGGTGAGCATTCTCCAGGGCTCAAAGGCCGCAAGAAGTGGAGCAAAGAAGAACTGATTTGTGAAGATGTAGCCAAGCGGGGAGATCTGGCCGAGCCAAATCAACACATTCACAATCAGAAGCGCCGAGGTTATCGGCGCCTGCGAGGCTCGAGCCAGCCTTCTTGCCAATTTAGAGAGTTTCGATAGAGACCGAGGTAAGCACTACATCTTCGACTGGGCGGTCCTGACCGGCGGTCTCCACTGCTGCAATCTTGTCAACGATCTTCTTGCTTGCATCGTCTGCCACCTCACCAAAGATGGTGTGACGGCCGTGAAGCCAGGTGGTTGGTGCAACGGTAATAAAGAACTGGCTGCCATTGGTGCCCGGTCCGGCGTTTGCCATGGCGAGCTTGTAGGGCTCAGCAAAGTTGAGCTCTGGGTGAATCTCATCCTTGAACTGGTAGCCGGGGCCCCCCATACCGGTTCCGGTTGGGTCACCACCCTGAATCATGAAGTCCGGGATGATGCGGTGGAAGATTACGTTTTCATAGAGAGGTCCGGTCTTCATCTCGCCGCTCTTTGGGTCACGCCATTCGATGGCACCCATTGCGAGACCCTCGAAGTTCTCGACTGTTTGCGGGGCGTGCAGGCCAAAGAGGTTGACCTTGATGTCGCCGTGATTGGTGTGCAGGGTAGCTACTGAGGTGGGATTTGTCATTGCTCCATTGTGTCACGGAACTGAGGGGACGATGTGGCTAGGCTGAAAGCATAAGAGAAGGGTAGTTATGACTACTGCAATTGCCATTTCTGGCCTGGTAAAAACCTATGGCAAGCAAAATGCCGTGGACAACTTGACGGCCAACATTGCCAAAGGGCGCATCACGGGTTTCTTGGGACCTAACGGTGCTGGGAAGTCGACAGCACTGCGCTGCCTGGTCGGGCTTGCGGCCCCCACCAGCGGCAGCGCAACGATATTTGACAAGCGTTATCGCGATCTCGATAACCCACTCAGCAAGGTGGGGACAGTATTAGATAGCCGAGGATTTCATCCTGCCCTCACTGGCAAGCAAAACCTTAGGGTCGTTGCCGCGGCGGCCGGAATACCGGACTCGAGAGTTGATGAAGTATTGGAAATGGTCGAGCTAAAGGACGCTGCCGGAAAGCGGATGAAGAACTATTCGCTGGGAATGAAGCAACGTTTAGCACTCGCTGGAGCCATCCTTGGTGACCCAGAGATTCTAATTCTGGATGAGCCTGCCAACGGCCTAGACCCTGCAGGAATTGCCTGGCTGAGAAAGTTTCTTAGGAAGCTTGCGGAGGGTGGCCGGACAATCCTGGTTTCCTCGCATCAGCTTGCTGAGATGCAAAACACGGTTGACGACGTGATCATCATCAATAAGGGAAAGCTAATTGCCTCGGGATCAATGAAAGAAGTCATTGGAGACGGCAGCTTAGAAGACGCCTTCTTGGCACTAACCGGAGGTGAGCTGTAATGGGAGCACTGCTGAAATCTGAATGGCGCAAGCTGATCTACGCCCGAGCACACTGGGGTCTACTAATCGGAGCAATCCTGGTAGCTGGCCTAGGTACTGCGGTCACCCCAGTAATCCTGGACAACCCCGATTCGGGCTTCGGGCTGGGACTTGACCAGACCCAGGCTGTTGATGCGGTTTACGCCAACGCCATCTCGGGCTACTTCTTCGCGATCATCATCGGCATCATGTTGATGTCAGGCGAGTTCCGACACGGAACCGCTGTTGCCACCTTCCTGACGGCTCCAAAGCGTGGCACGGTGCTAGCAACCAAGCTCGCTATCGCTGCCATCGGGGGCATGCTTGTGATGGTTATCGCAACCGCTGCAGGCCTGGCCGCCGGTTGGATAGCTCTCTCATTCTTCCCAGATGCCGCAAGTCCGACAAACGAGGTGTTTATCAATACTTTGCTCGCGGCAGTGGTATCGGGCGCAATCCTTGGAATCGTAGGTGTGGCGCTGGGAACCTTGATCAGAAACCAGATGCTAGCGATTACAGGAGCCCTCATCTACCTCTTCGTAATTGATCCGATCCTGTTGGCTCTGGCCCCAGACGCTGGAAAGTATCTACCAGTTGGTCTAATTACAGCCATGCTGGCACTGGACATCGACGCTCCGGAGTTCGGCATAGATACCTCCGCCTACCTTCCACCACTAACCGCAACGGTTGTGCTGCTGGGCTATGGCGCGGTGTTTGCCGGCCTGGCAATTGCCACGAGCCTCAGGCGAGACATCGAATAGAGACAACTAAAGAGGCGGGCTGGGGAAACCTAGCCCGCTTTTTTATAGCCCCTTGGGCTTTAGATACTTCTGAGCCAGGGCGCTCAGGAAGTCAAACACCAGGGCCAGGATCGCCACCATCACGGCACCGATAAGGATTGCCGGTCCGCGGTCAAGTTTTAGACCCGAGTTGATCGTCTCACCGAGCCCTCCGCCGCCCACAAGAAAGGCGAGCGCCGACATGCCAACGTTGATGACGATGGCGGTGCGGATGCCGGCAATTATGACCTCCACAGAAAGTGGCAGCTCGATCTTCATCAAAATCTGCCTCGAGGTATAGCCCATCCCGCGACCGGCATCAATGACCGACTTGTCCACCTGCTCCAGCCCCACGATGGTGTTTCGGAGCACTGGCAAAAGAGAGAACGTTGCAAGGGCAAAGATTACGGTAGTGATGCCGGCGCCCATGAATGAGAAGAAGATCACAATCAGGCCGTAGGCGGGAAGAGCCTGGGCTAACCCAAGGGTGTCAACTAGGAAGTTCTTGAGCCTTGGGAAGCCCTTTCTAGTGACGACAATGCCAAGTGGAATCGCCACCAAAATCACAAGTATCGATGAGGAAAAGCCAAGCAAGAGGGTCTCGCCAAGCTGGCGCTGCAGTTTCTCCGGGGCAAGAATGTCCTCGGTAATCGAATCAATGTCGGAGTAAAGCCAGACCGCTGTGCCAATAATCCCGAGTATCACCGCAAAGATGGGCGAAACGATCAGATCTAACCGCTCACTTAGAGGTGTGCGGTTTGAAAGGTTCGGGCTGATAGTTGACAAGGGTTATCCCTCGCTCATAATCAGCTTCGCGAGCGACTCGATTGTGCAGCAGCCCAGGTACTTGCCTTTGCGGTCAGTCACTACAGCCATACCCACCGACGACTGAAGCATGGTGGTCAGTGCGTCCTGCAGGGTGTCCTCTGGCTGCAGGTTCACAGTTACCGGCCTACCGCTTTTCTCGATGGGCTGAGAGGTGCGGTTTAGTGCCTTCTCATCAATCCACCTTGTTGGTTGCTCTTTGTCATCGAGCAGCACCGCAACCTGATCTGGGGACTCCTGAAGTGCCTGAAGTGCCTGGTCTCTGGCAACGGGGGCAGTGAGGGTCGGAACCTGATGCAGGTCGATGTCACGAACCTTTTTCAGGGTTAGGCCCTTCAGAATCGCACCCGATCCGAGGAAGCTCTCTACAAACTCGTCCGCTGGATGAGACAGGATGGCCTCTGGGGTATCGAGCTGCGCGATCTCGCTACCCTCTCGAAGAATCGCAATGCGGTTACCCATCTTGATGGCCTCATCAATGTCGTGAGTGACGAAGACGATGGTTTTCTTTAGCTCCTGCTGCAATCTCAAAAACTCGTTCTGCAGGCGGTCCCTGGTGATTGGGTCAATTGCGCCAAAAGGCTCATCCATCAAAAGCACATCTGGGTCGGCAGCAAGCGCCCTGGCAACACCGACGCGCTGTGCCTGGCCGCCAGAGAGCTCCTTGGGGTAGCGGTCCCGATAGGTTTCGGGGTCCATGGAGACAAGCTCCAGCATCTCGTCAATACGACTTTCGATCTTGTCCTTGTCCCAACCCAAGAGCTTAGGCACGGTAGCAATGTTCTCCGCGATGGTTCGATGGGGAAAGAGCCCAACCTGCTGAATCACATAGCCGATCTTTCTTCTGAGCTCAGAAGGGTCAACGTCTGTAACGTCTTCCCCGTTCAAGAAAATCTTTCCCGAGGTGGGTTCAATTAGACGGTTTATCAATCTCAGCGTCGTGCTCTTGCCGCAGCCGGATGGTCCAACCAGAACCAACACCTCACCCTTTTCAACCTCCAGGGTTAGCTTCTTGACAGCAGGTTCAGCCCCTGAGCCGTAGCTCTTACTGACGCTCTCCAATCGGATTAGCGGTTCGCTCATCGAATTCCCTTCGAGATAGTGGCCAATCTTGCGGCCTGAAGAATTAGGTCAATTACAAGTGCCAACAGAAGGCACAAAATGGTTCCCAGCCAGATTGCCTCTAGTGAGTTGGGAAGCGGTAAGCGGGCTAGCCCGCTCTTTATAAAGTCACCAAGGCCACCACCGGCTACCAAGGTGGCGATAGCTGCGATGCCAACGATAAGCATCGAGGAAACCCGAATTCCCGCAAGTATCACAGGCCAGGCCAGGGGCAATTCAACCCTGAGCAGCACCTGCAGCGGACTTAGCCCCATGCCTTTTGCGCTCTCGAGCACCCCCGGGTCAATGCCGTCGAGACCCGTAATGGTGTTTCGAAGGATCGGCAGTAGCGAATACAAAAACAGCGCAATGAAGGAAGGGGCGAAGCCCAGTCCGACAAGCGGGATAAAAATCACAAATAGCGCAAGGGAAGGAATTGTCAAAAAGACCGACGCAATAGAAAGAGCCAGCTCCCTTGCAAGCTGGTTACGTCTGGTCACGATGCCGGTGACGATGGCAAAAACGCCAGCCGTCACCAGCACCGAAACCACATAGCCCGCGTGTTGGGCTAATGCTTCTAGAACCTGCTCCTGACGAGCAAGAGCAAATTCAAGAAGGCTTAGTAGAGAGTCCAACTGTCTACTAGTCGATTAGACCTTCGTCGACCAGGAACTGCCTTGCGACATCACCTGGGTCTTCACCCTCTGCAGATACCTTGCCGTTGAGCTCGGCCATCTTGATGTTGTCTAGTGGGGCGAGGACAGCCTCGATGATGCCATCGAATGCCTCAGGGGCCTCGTTGTACTTGTCCTGACGGATGGTTCCCGAGACGTTGTACAAAATGTTTACGCCTGGGTCAGTTACCAGAGTCAGTCCAAGTGCCGGAATACGGCCGTCAGTGGTGAATACCTCACCGAAGTCGCAGTTGTTGTTTGCGGTCTCGGTGTAGATGATTCCGGTGTCGAGAATGAGCTGCTGGTTGTCCGGCAGATCGATTCCGGCGTGGGTCTCGGTGAGAATCAGGCCGTCAGGACGGCTTGGGAACTCAGACTCCATGCAGACCACGGCGTCAGAGTTGTCTCGGACATACTCCATCATCGACTTCAGATCGAATGCTCCACCGTTAGCCTCTGTCACCTCTGGGCTCGATGCGAATCCGTAGGTGTTGTTGAATGGCGAGCGACCAACCCAGACAATGCCGTTCTCGGCCAGGTCCATATCACGAACGCCTGAGGTGAGGACCTCTGGGTCAAAGCTTGGGTCGGACTGTCCTAGGTGGACGGTCCAGCCGGTGCCGTTGTACTCCATGTAGATGTCAATCTCACCCGACTCGAGTGCTGCGCGAGCGACGTTGGTGCCACCGAGGTTTACCTTGTTGTCCACCTCTGCGCCTGCAGCCTCAAAAGCTGCAACCATCATCTCGCCAAGAATTAGCTGCTCGTCGAAGTCCTTTGATCCGACAGCAATAGATACGCCTGATAGGTCATACTCCGAAAGAGTTCCGCCTGAGCTTGACTCGTCCGAAGCGGCGCATCCTGAAAGCGCCAGCGCTGCAACAGCGCCAATCGCCAACATTGAGAATTTCTTAGAATGCTTCATGCTTCTCTCCTTTGGTTTGCCCTTAGGGTAGGCGGAGGCACGGGGTCTCACTAAATCGAGTTGTGCAAATATCAACTATTTGGGTTAGGTTGGGGATATGCGCACTCACAGCTCCGGACTTACACGAGACCTCGAGGTGATTGAGGCTTTATCCCTTGCCGAGTCCTTTACCCAGGGCGGTCTCGGAGTAAATCGTGTTGCCGAAATAACAGGCCGGGACAAGGGTCAGATTTCTAGGGTGCTGAGCACTCTCGCCGCTACCGGACTGGTTGACAGGGACGCTAAGAGCAAGAGATATGCGCTCGGTCACCGCTTTTACTCACTGTCTATGCGCACCAGGGAGGCCCACCTCGCTCTCCAAGCAGAATCCCGCCTTGCGGAGCTGGTTGCGCAGGTTCAAGAGACCGCTCACCTCAGCGTTCTCAGGGGCGGTCGGGTATTAACGGTAAAAACGGTGGTGGCTGCCGATGCAGTCCGCCGCTCTGGTTGGGACGGCATCCTCTCCAACGCCGGCATAACCGCTTCAGGCCGAGCAATGCTCGCAGGGCTAACTGACAGTGAGATTAAACTGTGGTGGCAGGAACATGCGCTTGACGACCCGCTGCCAATTCTTACGATTGACCTTCCCGACCCACCGGAGCCCATTAACCCGAAAACAAAGCGGGCCCGCAGGCCCGCCAGAAGCCTGAAACAATTTATGGCCATGCTGCAAGAGGTTCGGGACCTCGGTTATGCAATTAGTGACGAGTTTCAGAGCGGGATCATCGATGCGGCCGCACCGGTTCGAGACTCAAGCAACGTAGTTGTCGCAGCGATCAGTGTTGGTGCTTCATACGATCGAATTGGCGACCAAACCGACCAGCTGGGTCAGTTCGTATCTGGTGCCGCTCTTAGGCTCTCCATGGACCTAGGGGCACCTATTGTTGGTCCCGCCTAACCGTGAAATGATTCAACTATGACCCAAGTTGGCTTTATCACCGGAGGAGCCTCCGGATTTGGACTCGAGCTCTCAAAAAAACTCGTAAGTCGCGGCTGGATTATCTATGCGGCCGATAAGGATTCAAAGGCTGTCGCGCTAACAAAGGAGTTTGGTGCGGTGCCTGTCACTCTCGATGTCACGGACGCCAAAAAGACTAAGGCCGCAATTGACAAAGTCATCAAGAAAGAGGGCCGGATAGACCTGCTTGTGGCAAATGCGGGCTTTGGCAACTTCTCCACTGTCGAGGAGATGACCAGTGAGCAGGTTCAGCAGATATTTGCCGCGAACGTCTTTGGTGTTGAGGCCTGCATAAGGGCGGCTCTGCCCCAGATGCGGAAGCAGCGCTCGGGACGGATTCTCATCACCACCTCAGTCGTCGCGCACGTTTCCCTTGCTGGCCTCGGTTGGTATGCGGCGACAAAGCACTCGATGAAGGCAGTGGCTAATGCTCTTAGGCAAGAGGTGCGAGAGCTAGGAATCTTCGTTTCAACTATCGAACCTGGGACCTCAAAGACAGGGTTCGGTGCAGTTGCCTTTGGGCTGCTTGAGGATGGCAGGTCTGTGAGCGAATACGACACCGTGATGCGCGGAGTAAACAAGTGGCTGGGTGGAATGTATCGCATCTCTCCTGGGCCAGAAAAGGTTGTAAACAAAATGCTAAAGGCTGCAACTAGCCCAAAGCCAAGAGGGCACTACCCCGCTAGCTGGGACGTCAGAGCCCTCAAGGTGGTTTTCTACTTGATGCCCAGACGTTGGCTAGATGCTTTTATCCTCTGGCTCGCTAAACGCTAGCGACGGAAGGCTGGCTGACGCAGGCCATTCTCACTTATGCTCGTAGTAGCAATTGAGCAAAGGAGATCAAGATGAGCATTCGAGACAGAATTGATGCGGAGTCAAGAATTCCACTTGAGGGGCTTCTGCAAGTAATGCCTGGAGGATTCAATGCGATTCCAGACATTGTGCAGCGTCGAGAAGTACTGAGTCAGATGCTAGCGGCCACCCCTGTACCCCCGAATCCCAATGTTGAGATTTCAAATCACGTAGCCCCAGGGCCCGATGGAGAGCTCGCGGTCAGAATTTACTCACCGAAGAATGTGACCAAGCCTGCACCTGGGATCATTTACATCCATGGCGGCGGAATGATAATGGGTGGCCTTGACGGTGAAGACGGCACCTGCCAAATGATGGCGGACCAACTAGGCGCAGTGATCGCCTCCGTTGACTACAGAAAAGCTCCTGAAAACCCCTACCCCGCCGCTCCTGAAGACTGCTTTGCCGCTGCAAATTGGGTGTTTCAAAATGCTGCCGATCTGGGAATCGATGCAAAGAACATTGGAATCTACGGTCAATCTGCTGGAGGTGGCCTAACACTCGCTGTGGTTCTAATGGCGAGAGATAGAGGTGGGCCAAACTTTGCCTACATGGTTCCGATCTACCCGATGATTGACGATACGAATGAGTCCGAATCTTCGAAACTAATCACGGATGTTGGAATATGGGATCGTGCTGGCTCTGTAGAGGCTTGGAACTGGTATCTGGGGGGAAAGGAAGCGGACCAGTATTCTGCTCCCGCAAGAGCAACTAACTTGTCTGGCCTCCCACCCGCGTTTATCGATGTTGGCGAACTCGACATGTTCAGAGATGAAGATATCCAATTTGCCAAGCGTCTGGCTGAAGCAGGCGTTCAAGTGGAATTCCACCTTTGGCCTGGCGCATATCACGCTTCCGAGGTTTTTGCTCCGGATGCCTCTCTAAGCAAAACCATTTGGAACACTCGACTTGCAGCCATAAAGCGGCTCATCGGCTAGAAGCTAGAGCGAGTGACGGGAATCGAACCCGCGCCACCAGCTTGGGAAGCTGGAGTTCTGCCATTGAACTACACTCGCGAGTTCTCTGATTCTAGCCACCATCAAGCAGGGGCTAAATAGACTCGAGCGATGAACATTCCAGAGCCCGAGATTATTGACCCAGCAAGCGTTCCCAGCCTCAAATGGGGAGTCATCGGCCCGGGAGGCATCGCCGAGGTCTTCGTCTCTGCAGGCCAAAAACACACAGCACAGTCTTTCCACGCAGTGGCATCTAGAACCCCCGGCAGAGCGGATGAGTTTGCCAAGAAGTTTCAGATCCCAAAAGTGCACGATAGCTACGAGACGCTCGTAGCCGATGACGAAATAGATGCCATCTACATCTCAAGCTGGCAATCTGAGCACTACGAGCACGCGATGCTCGCGCTAAACGCGGGTAAGCACGTTCTGGTTGAAAAACCCATCACCGTATTGCCTGAGCATGCAAAGGAGATCTTTGCTCTCGCCAAAGAAAAAGGTCTCCTGGCAATGGAGGCTATGTGGACGAGGTATTTACCTCAGAGCACAATAATCCGAAAGCTTCTGGCCTCTGGCGAGCTTGGCAAGCCCCAGCTCTTTGCAGCCAACTTCTCAGTTGATAATCGCCACATCAAAAGGCTGTGGCAAAAGGGCGGGGGAAGCATCGTCTATGACATGGGCATCTACCCAATTGCAATGTCACAGCAGTTTTTGGGGAATCCCACCAGCCTCACTGCCACAGGAAAGCTTCACCATAACGGCCTTGACGAGGAGAGCCACTCGGTTCTCCACTACGAGTCCGGTGCCAGGGCCCAAATAACTGCATCAGGTATTGCCACCCTGCCCACGAACGCCAGCTGCTCCTTCGAAAACGGCGTGGTCGTGGTTGATGAGCCGTTTTTCGTGCCCTCAGGTATCAGGCTGCGCGACAAGGAGCTCTACTTCGAGGAGCAAGTCTGGCGTGACGAAACGCCTGTAAGGGGGCACGATGGGCTCAGCTACCAGACAACCTGGTTTGCAAAGTATGTGTCAGAAGGCAGGGTCGAGTCTGAGGTTCACCCAGCAAGTGAAGTTATCGCCGGAATTGAGATTGCGGCAGAGATCTGCAAGCAAATAGGCGCTGAGCCGCTCTAGTCCCTAACCCCAATAATCATTGGCTCGTGGAATGAACCCCCAAAGGCCTTCTCACTCGCACCACTTCTATCTAGGTATGGCGTTATTCCCCCTAGATGGAACGGCCACGCAGCACCCATGATCATGCATAGGTCAATATCCTGTGGAGTCTGGACAACCTTCTCCTCCAGCATTAGCTTTACTTCTTTGGCGAGGCCAACCTGCACCGACTCAAAGATCTCGGCGGCGCTTCTGGCGTTTTTTCCGCCAGCGACAATTTCCATGGCCTTCTTGTCGTAGCCCTTGATCTTGCCCTTGGCATCGCGCTCAAGCAGCTTGCCGTGCTCGGCTAGCTTGTGGAGATTCTCACTTGCATAGAAACGCTCTTTGTTGAATGCGTGCATCGAGTCCAGCACGTGGGCTCCCACTTTGAGGCCAACCAGCTCCAGTAGGTCGAATGGGTTCATTGGCAGTCCCAGCGGGGCGATCGCAGAAGCGACCTCTTCAAAGCTGGCCCCTTCGTCAACGGCTCGCATTGCCTCGCCAAGGAGGTAGCCCAGCAGGCGGTTGACAACAAAGCCCGCAGAATCAGACGTGATAACCGCGGTCTTTCTCAGGTTCTTCGCGACCTCCATCGCTGTTGCCACGGCCTCGTCCGAACTCTTCTTGGCTCTAACCACCTCAACTAGAGGCATAACCGCGACGGGGTTGAAGAAGTGGAAGCCAACTAGACGCCCTGGGTGCTTGAGGCTCTTGGCCATTGCGTCAACCGAGAGCGATGAGGTGTTGGTGGCCAAGATGCACTCCTCGCTCACAACCTCCTCGATCTTGGCAAAGACCTCTTGCTTGATCTTTAGCTCCTCGAAGACCGCCTCGATTACCCAGTCGCAATCGGCAAATGCCGCGTAATCGAGGGAGCCGGAGAGGTTACCGACGTAGCGGTTGCGGTTGTCCTGGCTAAGGCGGCCTTTTTCCACGAGCTTGTCTAGCTCTGAGGTGATGTATTCGATGCCCTTGTCGATGCGGTCTTGGGAGACGTCGGTTATTACAACCGGAACCTCGAGCCTGCGAAGGAACAACAGTGCGAACTGGGAGGCCATCAAGCCCGCCCCTAGGACACCAACCTTGCTCACTTTTCTAGCAAGGGCCTTGTCGGGAGCTCCGCTTGGCTTTTTCGCATGCTTTTGAACAAGGTTGAATGCATAGATAGATGCGCGGAACTGATCCGAGGCAATGAGCTCCTCAATTGCGTCGTCCTCACGCCTAAAAGCTGCTTCTTTGCTTCCGCTCTTGGCGGCGGCGATTAGATCAAGAGCTAGGTATGGAGAAAGCGGCACCTTGCCGAGCTTCTCCTCAACCGTCGAGCGGGCGATAGATATGGCTGGCCCCCACATAGTCGCCTTTTCAACGGCGCCAGGCTCATGCTTGCGCTTTACCTTCTTGCCTCCGATTACTTCGTCGGCCCAAGCAAGAGACTCCTCTAGGAACCTTGCTGAGCCAAACATCTTGTCGGCGATGCCCAGCTCCAAAACCTCCTGGGGCTTTAGCATCCTGTTTTGCTTGAGCGGGTTTTCGAGTATGACCTTGAGTGAGTTACGAATTCCAATCAGGTTTGGGAGCAGGTATGCGCCACCCCAACCCGGAATCAGGCCAATGAAGACCTCCGGCAATGCAACCGCTGGAGCGGTCTCGTTGATGGTTCGGTAGTTGGCATTAAGCGCAATCTCGAGACCACCGCCTAAGGCCAGTCCGTTAATGAAAACAAAGCTTGGGACTCCAAGCTGATCCAGTTTTTCAAGAGAGTAGTGACCTAGCTCGGCTATGAGTCTGCCGATCTTGCGCTCTTTGATGTCCTGGACGTGAGAGAGGTCGGCTCCGGCTGCAAGGAAGTAGGGCTTCCCTGTTACCGCCACACCATGGATTTCCTTCTTCTTGGCGCGCTCCTTGAGCTCATCCAGGTTCTGGGCGAACTGCAGGAGTGTGTGAGGGCCAAGGGTGTTGGGCCTGGTGTGGTCCTTGCCGTTGTCGAGGGTTATCAGGGCGATAGTCCTGCCCGACGGCATCTTTACATCCGAGACGTAGGAGTGCGTGACGACTTCGTCATCCGCCTCCAAAAGTGGCGCGTACTTTTCCATTTATTTAGCCTTTGTAGTTTGAGTTTTCCCAGATGACCGTGCCGCCCATACCTAGGCCGATGCACATAGTCGTCATTCCATAGCGGACGTTGGGGTTTTCTTCGAAGTGCCTTGCCAGCTGATTCATCAGCCTGACTCCTGAGGATGCAAGGGGATGCCCCATCGCTATCGCTCCACCCCACGGGTTGATCTTTGGGTCATCGTCTGCAAGTCCAAAGTGATCGACAAAACTCAACACCTGGATTGCAAAAGCCTCGTTTATCTCTATGAGCCCGATGTCGTCCATCTTCAGCCCAGCCTTATCCAGTGCCTTTTCGGTTGCCGGTATTGGGCCGATTCCCATGATCTCTGGCTCTACTCCCGCGAAAGCAAAGCTAACCATCTTCATCTTTGGCTTTAGGCCGTACTTCTTAACTGCGCCTTCGCCGGCAATTAACGACATGGTGGCGCCGTCGGTCAGTGGTGATGCATTGCCAGCGGTTACTTTGCCGTGGGGTCTGAATGGGGTCTTTAGGTCCTTCATGCCCTCAAGGGTTGACTCTGGTCTGAGAAGTTCGTCTGTGGTGACCAGGTTCCAACCAGTGTCGCTGGCTGCCGATACCGGTATCAGGTCTTTTTGAATCTTGCCCTCTTCATAGGCCTTGGCCGCTTTCTGCTGGCTCGCCACGGCGAAGGCGTCGCTTCGCTCTTTGGTGAGGTGTGGGAAACGATCGTGGATCTTCTCAGCGGTGTTACCCATGTTCATGGCGCTTGGGTCAACGAGCTTTTCCGCCAGGAATCTTGGGTTTGGGTCCGCACCCTCACCCATGGGGTGGTGGCCCATGTGCTCGACACCCCCGGCAAGAGCGATGTCGTAGGCACCAATACCGATTGCGCTCGCGGTTGTGGTCACAGAGGTCATAGCTCCTGCGCACCAGCGGTCAATTGAATATCCGGGCACCGTCAGCGGCAAGCCGGCAAGGATGCTCGCGGACCTTCCGATCTGCAAGCCCTGGTCACCGTATTGAGTCGCCGCCGCAATGGCGACATCGTCGATGGCCTCTTTGGGTAGGTCTGGGTGACGCTCGAGAAGACCGATCATTGCCTTAACTACGAGGTCATCGGCCCTGGTCTTCCAGTAGACGCCCTTCTCACCCGCCTTACCAAAGGGTGTTCGAACACCATCTATGAAGTAGACGTCTTGGGTCTGCATTTAGTTCCTCACTAGGTTCTTGCGACTAGCCTGCCTGGCTGCCTCATCGCGGGCAAGAGTGGTTCTGACTAGTCCAGGCGAAAGCTCAAATGCATCTACCAGGCTCTCAGCATGAGGCTTGAGTCTTGGAAGCAGCCTGGTGTCGATGTATTCGGTGATCGCCTCGGCTCTTGCGGCTGAGAGTCGGCCGTTGATCAGGTACCAATCAAGGTTTTCCTCAAGCAGCCCGAAGCCGTACAGGTCCCTGAGCCAAGTCAGGATCTTCAGAGAATCTTCGTCCTTGATTGTCTTTAGCGCTGAGGTGAAGGCCTCCCACATGATCAGCTCGGCATGCGCCTTTGCTGCCTTGATGAGATCGTTTTGGTAGCGGTTGAAGAGCTCGGCCTGCTTACTCTTGTCACTACCGGCGGCCTTTAGCTTGTTGGCAATGTTCGCGACCATGGTGTGAACGCGGTCGGTTAGAAGCTGGTGCTGGTGCTCCTCGTCCTTCACATAGCCAACCGAGCGGGCGGTAGAGCCGAAGTCCACGATGTTTTGAGCTAGGCCCCTCAGCCCTCCACGGTTGATAGTGGCCTCTCCAACCTGTCCGGCAACATACTGCGCGAGAGTTCCAAAGTCGGGTGACTTGAAGGCCTTCGCGTAGTCGCCCAGAAGGCGCTTGGCAACCAGCTGCAGCATGACGTTGTTATCTCCCTCAAAGGTGACATAGACATCAAGATCTGCCCTGAGCCCGGTGAGGCGGTGCTCAGCCATGAAACCCTGTCCACCACAGGCCTCTCGGCACTCCTGCACCGTGTTCAGCGAATACCAAGAACTCAGCGCCTTGGCGGCGGCTGAGACCGTCTCAAGATCTGAGCGAGCCTCGTCTGTGTCATTCTCGCCAGTGAAGACCGCGTGATATTGGTTGAGCATTTCTTGGTGAGTGAAGATCTGAGCATAGGTGCGGGCAATCAGCGGTATCAGCCTGCGCTGGTGGCGACCATAGTCGAGCAAAGTGGTCTCTTCACCATCGCTTCCGTGGAACTGCTTGCGGGCAAGTGAATAGCGGACAGCAATATCCAGAGCCAGCTTTTGAGCGTTTGTAACCGCGCCCGTCAGGGACACTCGTCCCTGCACCAAAGCTCCAAGCTGTGTGAAGAACCTGCGGCCCTTGTTCTCAATAATCGATGTGTAGGTTCCGTCTGGTTCGACATCTGCGTAGCGGTTTAGCAAGTTCGCTCTTGGAATCCGCACCTGGTTAAAGAAAAGCCGTCCATTGTCGATGCCGTTCAGGCCGCCCTTTAGTCCATCGTCCTCAGCGCCCACCCCCGGAAGGAGCTTGCCGCGCTTACGCAGCGGAACAAAGAAAGCATGAACCCCCTGGTTCTCCCCCTCGGTGTAGAGCTGGGCAAAGACGACCGCCGCCTCGCCGTGCAGGGCGGCATTGCCGATGTAGTCCTTATAGCTATGGCGGTCAGGTGTGTGAACCACAAACTCCTGAGTTGCTGGGTCGTAGGTGGCAGTGGTGCCGATGGATGCTACATCTGAGCCATGGCCGGTCTCAGTCATCGCGAAGCAGCCCGGTGTGTCTAGCCTGGTGACCCCTGGAAGGAATGTCTTGTGATGGTAATCGGTGCCCAGGTTTAGGATTGCCGATCCAAACAGCCCCCACTGGACACCGAACTTTATTTGCAGTGAGGCATCGCCAAGAATGAGCTCCTCAAAGCTGGATAGTGAGCCTCCCGGATTACGCTGGCCTCCGAGCTCTTTCGGAAATCCGTACTGCGTTGCGTTTTCCTTCACAAGAGTCTTGAGCGACTTCAACGCCCACTCTCGATGCTTCTCCATCGAGGCGCCCTCTGGCTTGAAAAGCTCTTTATCTTCGATGACGCTTCGGGTGTGGCGTCTGATCTCTGCCCACCGGCCGAGGATTTTCTCGCCCACTTCGGCTACGTCTAATTGAATGTCTTCATTGAGATTCATGGTTGGCCTCCGACACTAGTCAACTCCCCAATTTCAAGCTGGAATAGCAACCTGAGATTAATTCGTGACGGGCGACAAAAGGAACTAATTTGATGCTGTTATGTATGTAGATATCCTACAAATTAGAACTTAATAATTAGATGGTTTGACTAATTAGTCACCCTTGAATTTTGCTTGCTTCTTGGTGACGAAAGCCTTCATTCCCCGCGCCACGTCCTTGGTCCCCATAAGCCCAGCAAGCCGTGGGAAGAGGTTGGCCTTCTCTGCCTCTTTGTCTGCGGCTCGCGCGGATTCCAAGGTCGCTTGAACCGCAAGCGGTGCCTGGTCAGCGATTGACTGAGCAAGCTCCAGAGCTCTTTCAAGCTCCTCGCCCGGCTCGACAATCTCGTTAATCATGTTCATCTCGAGTGCCTCCTGGGCACCCCAGCGATCTCCGGTTAGGAGGTAGCGCATGGCACGAGCGTGACCTGCAACCTGCGGCAACCTTATGGTTCCTCCCCCAAAGGGGAGGATTGCTCTTGAGACCTCTAGCTGACCAAACTTGGAATCATTTGCCGCAATAACAACATCGCTCGCAAGTGCGAGTTCGACCCCGAGGGTGTAGCAGGTGCCGCGAGTTGCCATCACTACCGGCTTACTCACCTGCTTTGTGGAGATGCCCCATGGGTCTAGTCCGCCCTGAGGAACCATTTGAAGCTTTCCCTTTTGCATCTTTGGTCCCACGTCAAAAAGATCTAGTCCTGCGGTGAAGTGTTCGCCGTGTGCAAACACGACGCCGACTCTCAGTTCCTTGTTTCTGTCGAGCTCACCATAGGCAAGCGATAGCTCATGCAGCAGCTGCTCGTCTGCTGCATTCATCTTTTCGGGGCGATTGAGGCCAATTAGAAATAGATGGCCGCGCTGTTCGGTGGTTATCTTCTGAGACACAACCAAGAGGCTAAACGCTCTCGGTTAGCTGCGCCACCCGCTGCGGCGAGATTTGTAGCAAAACTCCAATGTCTCGCATGCTTAAACCCTGGGATCTGAGCCTTGCGACAATGTCCCTGATTTCTTTAGAGGCTTGCTCCTGCAGCCGCCTGGACTCGAGCATCTTCTCCTGAGCAGCCTCAAGGTCACAGACGATTCCGGGCAGGCTGGTCTCAATTTTGACGATTATGTCGCAGCGCTCAACGCCCTGGTTCTCATGAACCAAGTCTTTGATTTGCTCCGTGGCACTATCTAGACGACGCGAGGAAAACACCAAATCGCCAAGCTGAGGAACCTTGACCTCCCAAAGCCCCGCCTTGCGCTCGCACTCCGCAGAAATCTCCATGAAGATAGGTTACTGGATTTGTCTAGGGGCTATTTACTTGATTTTGGCCAGGTAAGGGTAATTGAAGAGACCGCGAGGGAGACCAGAGGAAACATGGCAAGTGGCCAGGCTATGGAAATGCACCAAATCGCGATTAGGCCAACAATCGTGTTGGAAACATGCCCCACCCAAAGCCTGATTTTCTGCCTTCGAGCCAGGATCGCTAGCCCGATGTTGAGAAGTGAAATGACACCCAGGGCAATAAACAAATAGGCGACGAAAGTAGCTAGGTCCTCCAACTAGTTGCCCTTTAGCTGTTTCACGATTCGATTTGCCGCCATCTTCAGCGGCCTAATTGTGGTTACCCGGTCCTCTTTGGCAAACATCTCGGCCGTCTGGTTGTCTAGGGCCGTTAGGTAGAGGTCGCCCCCGTAGTCCAGAGACTTGAGGCTCTCCAGCAGCAGGGTGTTTGTGGACCTGTCGGGGGCCGTGCAGATAAGGGTGCCGGTCTGATGGATCGGGAGCATCTTGGCAAAATCAGGGTCGCCAACATCTCCAAACAGAGTCTCCGCCCCGAGCTCCCTGGCTCTTGCCAGAGCATCAGGATCAAGATCTACTGCCAGCACAGAAGAGCCAGAGGAAATTAGCCCGGAAATCACTTCGGTGCCAAACCTGCCAGAGCCGATGACAATTGCATCGAAGCTCAATGACTGGCTCTCTTCGTCAACAGCACTCGCCTTACCTCGTTCAAACAGGTGCATGAAACCCTGCATTAGCGGGAACAGTTTGTCCGTGTAGAGGATTAGGTAGCTCGAAACGGTGATAGTGAACACCGCAACAAGCGTCACAAGGCTCAGAACCGCAGAGTCCACCTGGCCCAGGGAGTATCCCAGGGCAATCAAAATCAGAGAGAACTCGGAAATCTGAGCCAGTGCGACTCCGGTTCGGAAAGAGGTGATCGATCGATAACCCATCCAGCCCATGATGGCAAAGACAATCAGCGGCTTGCCGACCAGCACAAACACCGAGAGCACGATTGCTGGCCACAACTGACCCAACGCATCAGCGAAGGTTAGCGATGCGCCCAATTCAATAAAGAAGAACAGCAGCATGACGTCCCTGAGGGAGACCATGCGAGCGCCAAGGCTCTCTCGGTAAGCGGTGGAGGCGAGCGAGACTCCGGCAACAAAGGCGCCGATTTCCATGCTCAAGCCAATGAGAATGCTGATCGCTGCCAGCACGATTGCCCATGCCACCCCAAACAGCAAAGTAAGCTCCGGGCTCTTTGAGATCCAGTCCAGCACCTTCTCAAGCACAAACTTCGATGCAAACGCGATAACGCCCAAGAACACCGCGCTCGAGGCAAGGGTCACAACCAGATCTGTCACTACCGAGCCCTCGCCCGGGTTTCCGATGGTGACAATTACCACCATTGCTGCCACCACCAGGATGTCCTGAACGATCAGGATTCCAACGGCAATCCGGCCATAGAGGGTATCGAGCTCTCGCTTGTCGCCGATGAGCTTGATGATGATGATCGTCGAAGAAAACGTCAGTGCCACGGCGATGTAGAAGGCGGTGGTGGCCTCAAAACCAAATAGCATCGCAATTCCAAAGCCCACGGCCGCCGTGAAGGCAACCTGTGAGAGCCCCGCCACAAGCGCCACCTTGCCTGTAGAGCGAATCATGTGGAAATCAAGCTTTAGCCCAACCAAAAACAGCAGTATCGCAATGCCGAATTTGGCGAAGAGTCTGATTTCCTCCGCTCCCTCAACCAGGTTGAAAGCCGTCGGACCAGCAAGAATGCCGACGATGATGAATGAGACAACTACGGGCTGGCGAAGCAGCTTGGCAATAGCCCCGGCTGCTACCGCGAGCGCCAAGATGAGCGCGACTGAAACAAAGGAGCCCTCGACCATGGCCAAAGTCTACTTTTGATTGATTTCTAGATTGTTTCCGCCGGGCTGACGCCTTTGTGCTTTGCAGGTTCTCGCTCAGCTAGCATTCACAGATGCTCAACAAAGATGACTTCTCCGCCCTCGCCCACTCGAGACGTTCAACCAGAGACTTCTTGCCCGATTTAGTCTCCGATGCTGACCTAGCCGCCATTCTTGAAGACGGCATGAGCGCCCCTAGCTGGTCTAACACCAGACCGTTCATGTTTGCCATCGCCACAGGCGATCAAAGAGACCGCATAAGCGCTGCTCTGATTTCAAGGCTCAAAGAAAATGCGGAAGTCCCCGGCATGGGGATGAACCCTGACTACACCCACGAGACCCCCTACCCCCCAGGTCTGATTGAGCGCAGCCAGCGAGTTGGCAAGGGTATCTACGACACCCTCGGAATCGACAGGGCGGATAAGGAGTCCAGGTTTCGGTTCATGCAGCGAAACTACGAGTTCTTTGGCGCTCCGGTGGCGCTCTTCTTTTTCGCTCACCGCGGCCTTAGTCACTTTGGAACTCTTGACCTAGGTCTTTTTATGGAAGCGGCGATGCTATCAGCCGAAGCCAGCGGCCTGGGCACGTGCGCGCAGGGGTATCTCGGCAACTATCCCGACATCATCAAGGCAGAGTTTGAGGTTCCCGATGAATACGCGCTGGTTTGCGGTATGAGCCTCGGCTACCCCTCCGATCACCCAATCAATTCCTGGGAGGCGGAGCGTCTTCCGCTATCTGAAATGACGGCTAACCCCAGGGTCAATTAGCTTCTTAGCGGGTGCCGTTTTCCGTTCAGCAGGGTCGAGATGAAGGTGTGCCTGACAAAAACCTTGTAGGTGACTAGTCCAATCACGATCGTCAGCACGCTGGTTAGCAAGATGGTTGCAATGGCACCAAATCCATTTATTCCAAGGCTAAATAGGAAGAAAAAGACAAGCGGCAGGTGGACAAGATAGAGCCAGTAGCTGGCGTCCGATATGAACTTGAAAGCCTTGTTCTGTTTGGTGGCAAACCTTAGAAACAACCCCAGAACACCGTAAGTTCCGGAAATCACTGAAACTGCATAGATCCAGCGGGTTCCCGCCAAGCCCCAGTCTTGGATGACAAAGAAGATGGTAAAGCTCAGCAGCAAGACTGCAAAGAGCCAGAGTGCCCTCTTTCTGAGAAAAGTCAGCCAAAGTTCCTGCTGGTTGTAGGCAAGTGCGCCCGAAAGGAATATTAGAAAGTACAGAAGCAGCAATCCTGGATCAGGCGAGATCCGAGTACTCGTAGCTAGCGTCCCCTCCTGGTCAAATACTCCGGGGATTAAGGGAAGGGCTGCTGCCAAAAACAACAGGAACAGGTGTGGAGAGACGCGTTTAATCAAAAGTTTTTGGAGCGGCGAAGAAAAAGCCCACAAAACCAAACAGAACAAGATCAGAAAATAAAGAAACCATAGGTGTCCAAAATCAATTGGTAGAACATCAAAAGTGCTTCTTCCTGTTAACCAGGCGCCCTGACTAGTCCAACTATTGGCAAAAACGAGGGGTATCCAAAACAGCAACAGCGGTAAGGCGATTCTCTGAAGCCTGTTTCGGAGAAACTTATTGGGTCCCCTTGTTTGCAGAAGATAAGAGGCAAAAAAGCCAGCGATTACAAAGAATGCGGGCATTCTAAAAACGTGCAGGAATTGGTGTAAGTAAACAACCAGCAGGAATTCGCCCAGGCTCTCTGGCTTTTGGTACAGGTAAACAAACACAGAAGCGTGAAAAAGCACCCCAAGAAGAAGCAAGGTGGCTCTTGCGTTGTCAAGAGATGCGAGTCTCTCCATTTATCTACAGTAGCTCGCCTCAGCGGAAGGGGCCTGCTGTAGGTTGGCTTTCATGAACTATTACTGGATAGGCGTTGTTTTTGGCCTCTACATGGTTTGGGGCGGAGCGATTAAAAGCACGGCGATGCCGTATCGACTCATTCACGCCAGAGCATCGCTGCTCTGGAAAGACAAGGCCCACCTTTTCCTCCAGGTATCGGGGCTAATTGTCATTGTTGTTATGGTTGGCTTGGCTCTACTGACATAAGAAAAACCCCTCCCGAAGGAGGGGTTTTGCCTTGTTGAGACTAGGGGGTCTATTAAGCCCGTCAAGCCAATGGTTTGGAGACTGTTCTCTCCAAATCAGACTATAAATCAGACTGTTTTTTGGGGCTGGTTCTTGCGAGCAAATCGTAAAACTCACAATCCATAGAATGTGGTGGTGAGCGGTTATTTGAAGGGCAAATTGGGTGGCTTGCTAGGTCACAGACTGCTGAATGCGACGGCCCTTGCAAGTCTTGTCGGTTCAATAGTTGTCTCGGTGCTCTTCGCCACCGATTCTCGCGAACTCTTGGGGGTGTCGGTATGGGAGAAGCCACTTAAGTTCCTTATCTCCGCAACTTTTTATGCAACAACTTTTTCTTGGCTTTATACCTTTATCGAAAAAGGCAAGGGCTTGGCTTCCAAGATGGGAAAAGTAATCGCCATCATGTTAATAGTTGAGCTTGTGGTTATTGTGGGCATGGCGTCTGTGGGGTCCACCAGCCATTTCAACGTTTCCACTCCTTTCAACATCACGGTCTGGAGTCTGATGGCAACCGCTATTTCAATCGTCTGGGTAGCAACTTTCTTACTATCAACTGGGTTATGGAACTCGCAGCGAATGTCCGCTGATCTTCGGCTTGCCATCAGGTGGAGCATTGGTCTTGGACTTGCTGGCATGGGAGTTGCATTCACAATGACCCCGCCTCAGCCACAGCAGGTTCTCCCGGAAAACTGGGCTGGTGTTGCTGGTGCCCACACCGTGGGAGCAGCGGACGGGGGGCCAGGTTTGCCATTCCTCGGCTGGTCTACTCAAGCGGGAGACCTCAGAATTTCCCACTTTCTAGGTCTGCACGCTCTGCAAGTTCTTCCTCTAATCGCAGTAGTCGTCTCGATAGGGGTTGCAAACTACTTCGTCCGTCGAGCCATAATCATCGGCACAGCAGTGGCCTACGCTCTACTCATTGCTTTTACCTATGTCCAGGCGCTTCTTGGTGAAACCATCGTCCAGCCCATAACGCTCATTTTTATAGGCATTATTTTGATTGTTGGAATGCTAAGCACTGGTTTTTCGCTTTTCAGGTCGCGTAGGGACGTACCCCTAAAAACTGGAGCCAAGTAGTGAGCTCGCTTCTGTCCCCGATTAAGTGACGAGACGTGCTCAAAATTATGGTTAAATCCGCAATTGAAAATAAAACCCCTCCCGAAGGAGGGGTTTCACTTTGTGGAGACTAGGGGGGTCTATTAAGCCCGTCAAGCCAACGGTTTGGAGACTGTTCTCTCCAAATCAGACTATAAATCAGACTGTTTTTGGGGCTTATGGCTGTACCTAGGTTCTGACAATTTCCTGAGCATTCGAAGCGAAACCAGGATGCAGCTAACCACCTTATCTACCCTTGTCACGTGAAAAATAAAAGGGCGTTGTTTCTTACTGGGACCCTGGTTACGTTGGCACTAATTGTCGGTGGAAGCCAACTCTGGGTATTTAGCCAATCTCGTTTGGGTGGGTTTGTTGAACCCCTGAACGTGCCTGAGCTTGCTGAGTCCACGTTAGAAGGATCTGTTCGAACGTTTGACCTGACTCTGCAAGCTGGGACAACGGAGTTCGTGTCTGATGTGCCAATTGAAACTTGGGGCATCAATGGCGACTACTTAGCGCCCACACTGCGTGTGACAGATGGGGAGCAGATAAAGATCAATGTGGCAAATTCGCTCCCTGAAGATACGACCCTTCACTGGCATGGGCTTCACGTTCCAGCGGAAATGGACGGTGGGCCGCATCAGCCAATCGAGATGAACGCTATCTGGTCACCGCATTGGACTGTCTCGCAAGCTGCATCGACAAATTGGTACCACCCTCACTTGCATGGTAGGTCAGAGGCCCATGTCAAGCTCGGTGTCGTAGGAATGTTCATCGTTGATGATGCCGTTGAGTTGAAATTGAACCTTCCGAGAAACTACGGCGTCGACGACCTTCCGATCATTGTTCACGATTCGCCAATTGGCTTGTCTTCTGGCAATCCGCTTGATTTCATCGGTGAACTCTTCGGCTCTCGACAGGGAGATAGCCTCACGCTGGTGAATGGTCAGCATGAGCCGTATGTCGAGGTTTCGACATCGCTCTTGCGTCTAAGGCTTCTAAATGCCTCTATTGGTGACGTGTTTGATTTTTCCTTTGACGATGGCAGGGACTTTTCGATTATTGCCTCCGAAGGTGGGCTGTTTGATAAGCCCGTAGTTGAAAACAGTTTGTTGATGTCTCCTGGAGAGCGATATGAAATCGTTGTTGCATTTGAGCCTGGAGAAACCGTCAGGCTCAACCGTTCTCTACTTGATGATGACAACGGTGCTCCAGCTGATTCCGAGTCAACGCTCGAGTTCAGGGCTGGTTCGGCTCTGCAAAACCTGGGAGCGTTGCCAGACGTGATGGTCACTTTGCCCGAAACAAGCCTCGACAACGTGGCAAGAACTAGAGCATTTGACATGTCCGGTGTTGAAATCAATGGCCTAATGATGCACATGGACCGAATTGATCAGGTCGTTCATGCTGGCACACAAGAAACATGGTCTGTTAGAAACCTAGATAGTCGTGAGCTGCACAATTTCCATGTCCACGGTGTCTCATTCAGAGTCCTTAGCGTTGATGGAGCTCCGCCAGCGGTGCATCAACGCTGGGATAAAGATACGGTACTTATCCCTCCGGAAACCACAGTGGAGCTTCTCGTAACATTTCCGGAAGTCTCTTCAGGCGGGTGGCCCTTTATGTTCCATTGTCACTTCCTGAGACACGAGGGTCGAGGCATGATGGGGCAATACCTGGTTGTGGAGCCCGACGAAAGTTTGGATCCTTCTAACCACATGATCTCCTCCATGGCGCATACCCACTAGACGTGGCACGCCAATAAGGAAAAACCCCTCCCGAAGGAGGGGTTTTACTTGTGGAGACTAGGGGGGTCGAACCCCTGACCCCCTGCTTGCAAAGCAGGTGCTCTACCAACTGAGCTAAGTCCCCAAAGCGAGCATTCCCTGGCGGAAAGTGCTCACCGTGGGCCTAGGAGGACTTGAACCTCCGACCTCTTCATTATCAGTGAAGCGCTCTAACCACCTGAGCTATAGGCCCGTAGAGCATCACAACATTACTAGAGAATCCCTCGGCGAACAAACCCCAAAAAGATTAGTTATTTGTGAAGGTAAGGGAGATACCGCCAACCAGCTTTGAGATCATGTTGAAGATAAGAGCGTAGATGGCTGCAAGTGCGGTGGTGATAACCAGGTTCAAAAGCGCAAGGGTTACGGCCGTCGACATGACGTTATCAAAAGAGAACTCGTCTTCGAGGTTGAAGGCATTCGCCTCACCCAGGACAGAGGACAGCAGCCCGCCAACAGCGGAGAAGACTCCGGAGTTTGCGAGCACCGACCAAATTAACCAGGCACCCACGACAATCGCGATTCCGGCAGCTATCGCTACAAAGAAGCCGACTTTGGTGGCTGACCAGACGTCGATAACCCTGAGCTTAAGGCGGATCTGCTTTCTCGCCTCTTTGGGCTTATTGCTCCGGTTGAACAGGCTCGCCAACATCGGCTCCTTCTTCATTTGACTCTAGGTTTCGCTCGCTGTTTTTAGCTAGCGAGAGCACCGAGTCTCCTTCTTCGAATCTAGCAAACACTACACCCATCGTGTCCCTGCCCTTAGCGGGGACCTCGCTGGCGTTGGTTCTAATTACCTTGCCAGAGGCTAGGACAACTAGCACCTCATCGTTTTCGTCCACGATCAGTGAGCCGACTAGATCGCCACGCTTTTCGTCAAGCTTTGCGACCTTGATGCCCAGACCGCCACGGTTCTGAACTCGGTACTGCTCGGATGCTGTGCGCTTGGCGTAGCCGCCCTCGGTGACAACAAAGACGAAGCCGGCACTGCCGATGACGCTTGCCGATAGCAGCTCATCGTCTTTGCGGAACTTCATACCCACTACACCTGAAGTGTCGCGTCCCATCGGCCTGAGCGTCGCATTGTCAGCTTTGAAGCAGATGGACATGCCCTTGCGGCTGACAAGCAACAGGAAGTTCTCTTCGTTTACGAGCATGGCATTTACAAGCTCATCACCGTCACGAAGCTTGATTGCGATGATGCCTCCGGTGCGGGCGGTGTCATAGAGCTCAAGCGAGGTCTTTTTGACCAGTCCGCTGCGGGTAGCGAGCACCAAATATGGCGACTGCTGGTAGTCCTTGAGGTCCAAGACCTCGACCACTCGCTCGTCTGGCTGCAGGGCTAGGAGGTTTGCAACGTGCTGACCCTTGGCGTCCCTACCGGCCTCTTGGATTTCGTAAACCTTGGAGCGGAATACCCTGCCCGTGTTGGTAAAGAACATAAGCCAGTGGTGGGTTGTCGAGACAATGAAGTTCTGCACCACATCGTCTGCCCTGAGACTCGCACCACGCACTCCCTTACCGCCACGGTGTTGGATGCGGTAGTTGCTGGAGCGGGTGCGCTTTATGTAGCCGCCAGAGGTGAGGGTAACAACCATCTCCTCCACTGGGATCAGGTCCTCAACGGTAACATCTCCGTCGAAGCCCATCATGATCTCGCTGCGGCGGTCGTCACCATACTTGGCAACGATCTCATCTAGCTCTTCGCCAACGATCTTTCGCTGGAGCGACTCGTCCTTAATGATCTTTTGGTAGCCCTTGATCTCGTTTTCGAGTTCAGCTGCCTCATCGATGATCTTCTGTCGCTCGAGGGCAGCCAGTTGACGAAGCTGCATGTTGAGAATCGCCCTGGCCTGCAGCTCATCGATCTTGAGCAGCTTAATGAGGCCATCGCGAGCATCTTCGACGGTCTGGCTCTTGCGAATCAGGGCAATTACCGCGTCGAGTGCATCGAGTGCCTTGAGGTAGCCGCGAAGAATGTGAGCGCGCTCCTCAGCCTTTTTGAGCCTGTACTGGGTGCGGCGCACGATGATTTCGATCTGGTGGGTGATCCAGTGTGAAATGAAGCCATCGAGAGAAAGTGTTCTTGGCACTCCGTCGACCAAGGCCAACATGTTTGCGCCGAAGTTCTCCTGGAGCTGCGTGTACTTGTAGAGGTTGTTGAGAACAACTCTTGCAACGGCATCCTTCTTGAGAACTACAACCAAGCGCTGTCCGGTGCGGCCGGAGGTTTCGTCGCGGATATCGGCGATGCCGGTGAGCTTGCCCTCCTTAACCAGCTCCGCGATCTTCAAAGCTAGGTTGTCTGGGTTCACCTGATATGGAAGCTCTGTTACAACTAGGCAGGTGCGGCCGTGAAGCTCTTCAACGTTTACAACTGCTCGCATTGTGATTGAGCCGCGACCAGTGCGATAGGCGTCTTCGATGCCCCTGCGGCCGAGAATCTGAGCGCCGGTTGGGAAGTCGGGTCCCTTGACTATCTTGATGAGCTCCTCGACAAGTGCCTCGCCGGCAAGCTCTGGGTGCTCAAGAGAGAATTTGGCCGCCTCGGCAACCTCTCTTAGGTTGTGGGGCGGGATATTTGTTGCCATACCAACTGCGATACCGATTGAGCCGTTGACCAAAAGGTTTGGGAACCTGGAGGGCAAGATGGTTGGCTCCTGGGTCCTACCGTCGTAGTTGTCCTGGAAGTCGACTGTTTCCTCATCGATATCCCGCACCATCTCCATGGCAAGCGGTGCCATCTTGCACTCGGTATACCTTGGGGCGGCAGCCGGATCGTTTCCCGGGGAACCGAAGTTTCCCTGGCCCCAGACGAGTGGATAACGGAGGTTCCAATCCTGAACGAGCCTTACAAGGGTGTCGTAAATTGCACTGTCGCCGTGGGGATGGAATTGACCCATGACGTCGCCGACGACCCTGGAGCACTTGGAGAACTGCTTGTCGGGGCGGTAGCCACCGTCATACATGGCATAAAGCACCCTGCGGTGAACGGGCTTTAGCCCGTCCCTAACGTCTGGAAGTGCCCTCCCGACAATGACGCTCATCGCGTAGTCGAGATAGCTGCGCTGCATTTCGACCTGAAGGTCGATCTGCTCTATCTTGTCCATCTGGTTTTCTGACATTTATCTCTCCTGCCTAGATATCCAGGAATCGGACGTCTTTGGCGTTTTTCTGAATAAAGCTTCTGCGGCTCTCGACGTCCTCGCCCATCAGGGTGGAGAAGATCTCGTCTGCCAGAGCAGCATCGTCCAGGGTCACCTGCAGCAGGGTCCTGGTTGCGGGGTTCATCGTGGTCTCCCAGAGCTCGTCGTAGTCCATCTCACCAAGGCCCTTGTAGCGCTGGATCGAGTTTTCCTTCGGAAGCCTCTTGCCGTCCTTCTGACCCTGCGCGATCTTGTCATCACGCTCTTGGTCTGAAAAGACATATTCGTGTTCGGCGTTGGACCACTTGATGCGGAAAAGCGGCGG
>JAOHCW010000004.1 GCA_028095925.1 Aquiluna sp. | reverse complement strand
TGTCCTAGATCAGCTTGAAACGGCGGGGCTTTCCCAGGCCGGCAAGGGCCAGTTTCGAAGGGTGGTTGTGGAAAAACCTTTTGGGAGCGACCTACAGACTGCCAAAGAGCTCAATGAGGTTGTCGAGAGGGTGTTTCCGCCCGACTCAGTGTTCAGAATTGACCACTACCTCGGCAAAGAAACCGTTCAAAACCTATTGGCACTGCGTTTTGCAAACCAACTCTTTGAGCCGATCTGGAGCAGTAAGTTCATCGACCACATCCAGATCACGATGGCCGAAGACATCGGTATTGGCGGTAGGGCGGGCTACTACGACGGCATTGGTGCTGCCAGGGACGTAATCCAGAACCACCTGCTTCAACTTCTAGCCCTAACAGCGATGGAGAAACCAAATAGTTTTGACGCTTCCGAGCTTAGAAGCAGCAAGGAGGCCGCGTTAGCCGCAGTCAAGCTTCCGGCGGATCTTTCAAAGCACACGGCTCATGGGCAGTACGCAGCTGGCTGGCAGGGTGGCCAAGAAGTCCTCGGCTATCTTCAAGAAGACGGCATCGCGAGCGGATCGAAGACCGAAACCTACGCCGCCATGAAGCTAGAAGTTGACACACCTCGTTGGTCAGGCGCTCCCTTCTATCTCAGAGCTGGGAAGCGCTTAGGGCGCAGAGTCACCGAGATCGCAGTTGTTTTCAAGCGTCCTGAACATCAGCTCTTTGGGAAGGCCGAAACCGCTCAGCTCGGAGAGAACGCTCTAGTAATCAGGGTTCAGCCAAATGAGGGTGTGACCATCCGGTTTGGTTCCAAGGTTCCTGGTCCTAGCATGCAGGTTAGGGACGTGACTATGGACTTTGGCTATGGCCACGCATTCACCGAGGACTCCCCAGAGGCCTATGAACGTCTAATTCTTGACGTCCTTCTGGGCGAGCCGCCACTGTTTCCAAGACAGCGCGAGGTTGAGCTCTCCTGGCAAATTCTTGACCCGATTGTGAATTACTGGGCCGAGACCTCCGCACCCGAAAGCTATGCCCCAGGCTCTTGGGGACCAGACTCTGCAGAGAAGATGCTCGAGATTGATGGCAGAAGCTGGAGGCGCCCATGATCGTCGATATGCCCAGCACAACAGTTTCAAAGATTGGTAAGCGGCTGCAGGAGCTGCGCGAAGCTGGTGGTGTTGTTGCCCTGGGACGCGTGCTAACCCTCATCGTCGAAACCGATTTAGAGAACCTTGAGACCGCGGTCAACGCCGCCAACGGCGCGTCAAAGCTCCACCCCTCACGAATCATTGTCTTGGCTAAAGATCAAGGCAAGCGCGGCAAGGACAGACTTGATGCGGAGATTAGGGTCGGCGGAGATGCCGGAGCCAGCGAGGTGGTAATTCTCAAAGCCCTGGGCAATGCCGCCAGCAACCCCGAGTCGCTCGTTACGGGCCTGATGCTCCCAGATGCTCCAGTTGTGGCCTGGTGGCCGTCTGAATGCTCCGGAAACCCATCCGCTACCGCTCTTGGCGAGATCGCCTCCCGCCGAATAACAGATGCCTCCTCGCAACCAGACCCTATGGCATTCCTGCAGCAGCTCGCGACCAACTACTCCCCTGGAGATGGCGACATGTCCTGGACGCGGATAACCCTCTGGCGTTCCCAGCTGGCTGCGCTCTTTGACTCTCATAAGCAGCGCAAGGTTCAGAAGGTGACGGTCTATGGAGCCCTTAGCTCACCAAGTGCTCACCTGCTGGCTGCTTGGCTTGGTCAAAGCCTGAATGCAAAGACGGACGTGACTGAAGCCCTTGACGGCAAAACCGTGCAGGGCATCGCGGGTGTTCTTATCAGTTTTGATAGCGGAGAGCTCAGCGTGTTGCGATCGGGGCAGGTCGCTCTAATCTCGCAGCCCGATGCCCCAGAGTCCTCGGTGCTGTTGCCTCAGCGCAGTGACATGGATTGCCTGGTCGAAGACATGCGATACCTTGGCGAAGACAGCGTCTATGGCAAGGTCCTGAGCGGAACACTGGGTAGCTAATGGAAAAGAAGATTCTCGAAAGCCCTGAAGCGCTGATTGCACAGGCCACAAGCGATTTCGCGGAGCTTGTTGACGAGCTTCGAAAGTCCAAGTCAGAGCTGACAGTCTTGCTCACAGGCGGCACTCTCGGTATCGAATTCATTGCGGCCTTGGGAGAAACATCAGTGGTTCTCACTAACATCCACTTCATATTCGGCGATGAGCGCTATGTGCCAAGGGATCACGCAAACAGAAACGAGCACCAAGCGCTAGTGGCATTTCCAGGTTTGCAGAGCTATCTAATCCGCTATCCGGAGGCTAGCGAAAAACTAGAAGATGCCAAGCAGCGTTTCTCGTTCGAACTTGAGAATCTCTTGGGGCCAATCGCGAGCCCCTTGAGGCAAATTGACCTAACGATTTTGGGAATGGGGCCGGATGGCCACATCGCAAGTCTTTTCCCGGGCGTGGCGCACGAGGATGCGTGGATAGTCTCTGAAGATGACTCTCCGAAGCCACCGAGTGAGAGACTCAGCTTCAGCTACCAGGCACTAAACAACTCGGAGCGAGTTTGGTTTTTGGTAGCGGGTGCGGGTAAGGCCGATGCACTAAGAAGTGTTTATGCAGGTCAGTTGCCTGCGTCGAAAGTTCAGGGTCTATCAGAGACCAGATGGTATCTGGATAAAGAGATTAGCGACGCGCTTTAGCGGCTGCCGCTGCCTTCTCACGGCGCTCACGAATTAGCTGCAGAGCCTCATCGAGGATCTGCTTCGCCTCGGCGTCCGTGCGACGCTCCTTCACGTATGCGAGGTGAGTCTTATAGGGCTCAATCTTCGCAACCAGTGGCGGGTTTTCTTTGTCCCTACCTGCCGGAAAGCCACAGCTTGGGCAGTCAATCTCCTGGGGGATGTCCTCCGCCTCGACACTGGCAGCAAAGAAAGGGTGGTTCTCGTGGCCGTTAGCACAGTAGAAGCTGATTGTGACCTTTTCGACCTGGTGGCCACGATCCTTTTCGCCCATTGGGCCGGCACCAACACGGGCACCCCTAATTGATGGTGAAGATGACATTTAGGCCCAACCGAATCGAGTGAATAGTCCGAGGATGATGATTACCGTCACCCAAACCAATCCGAGAATCACCGTTATGCGGTTTAGGTTGCGCTCTGCGACTCCAGATGACTGCATGGAGCTGGTCACGCCACCACCAAACATGTCTGCGACACCACCACCGCGGCCCTTGTGGAGCAGGATCATGAGTATCAGCAAGACGCTGGTAATTGCTAGAAGCACCAGCAGTGCTGTTTGTAGTGCGGCCATTATTCCTCCGGAAACCTCGTCAAATTATAGAACTATGTGCTTTTGATAACGGGCAATACCCGAAAACTCGTCGGCAACAAGCGATGCACCGCCTACAAGCACACCATCTACCTCGCCACTTTGCAAGAAGCCCGCGACATTATTTGCCTTTACCGAGCCGCCGTAGAGAATGCGCGAGTTGGCAGCCTGCTCGCCAAAGTTATCCCTCAGGGCCTCGCGAATTGCCTTGGAGACGTCCTCGGCCTCCTGCGGGGTTGCAACCTTGCCGGTGCCAATTGCCCATACCGGCTCGTAGGCAATAACAAACTCGCCAATGCTTTCGTGACCGGAGAGAGCTGCAATCGTCTGCTCGACAGGAACCGCGCTCTGTCCCCTGCTCTCAAGCTCCTCGAGCGTCTCCCCTACGCAGATAACCGGGACAATGCCTGAGCTGAAGGCCGCAGCCACTTTGCTGTGGACCGTCTCGTTACCCTCGTTGTGGTACTGCCTGCGCTCGGAATGACCGATAAGGACGTAGTCCACATCAAGCTTCTTCAGCATCGCACCCGAGATCTCTCCAGTGAAGGCACCAGCCTCGTGCTCCGAGATATCTTGCGCTCCCAGCTTGACCTCAAACTTCTCGGCGTCAATAAGAGTTTGAGCACTCCGCAAGTGAGTGAAAGGTGGAAAGACCGCGACCTCGACGTCTTTATAGTCGTGGTCGGCGTCGTTTAGGGTCCAGCAAACCTTCTGAATAAGCGCAATTCCCTGGAGGTGATCTAGGTTCATTTTCCAGTTTCCAGCAATCAGAGGCGTCCGCTTAGTCATCTAAAACCTCCAGTCCCGGTAGCTTCTTGCCTTCGAGATACTCAAGGCTAGCTCCGCCGCCGGTTGAGATGTGGCCAAAGACATCATCGGTAAAGCCCAGCGCTCTCACAGCCGAAGCCGAATCTCCACCGCCGACTACTGAAAGGCCTTCGACTTCCGTGAGGGCCTGGGCGACCGCCTTAGTGCCGTGGGAGAAGTTGTCGAATTCAAATACGCCCATGGGCCCATTCCAGAACACCGTCTTAGAGCTCCTGACGACCTCTGCAAACGTCTTTGCCGACTCTGGACCGATGTCGAGACCAATGCCGCTAACACCAAAGCGCGATTCCGCGATGCGATCTGCTGCAACGGTCTCAAACTCGGCATCCTTGCTAAACCCACTTCCGACAACGATGTCGCTTGGAAGCAAGATCTCAACCCCAAGCTGGTCCGCCTGGGCCAAGAATCCGCGGACTATCTCCAACTGGTCGGACTCTAGGAGGCTGGATGCAACATCGTGGCCCTTTGCCTCAAGAAGGGTGAACACCATGCCGCCACCAACTAGGAGTTTGTCGACCTTGGGCAGCAGGTTTTCAATTACCGCAAGCTTGTCTGAAACCTTAGATCCACCTAGCACCACGCAGTAGGGACGCTCAGGGTTCTCGGTTAGAGACCTAAGTACCTCGACCTCACGCTCAATTAGCAATCCGGCACAGCTGGGCAGAAGCTTTGCTAGCTCATAAACGCTTGCCTGCTTTCGATGGACAACACCGAAGCCATCGCTCACTAGAACATCACCCAGCTCGGCAAGAGATTTTGCGAACTCCTCGCGCTCTGCCTGGTCACTTGAGGTTTCCAAGGGGCTAAACCTAAGGTTTTCGATTAGGGCAACTCCCCCGTCTTCGAGCAGCTTTGAGGCAGCCTTGGCTTGGGCCCCAATCGTGTCGGGAGAGAACACGACTGGCTGGCCCAATAGCTCCTCCAGTCGAGTCGCCACGGGCTCCAATGAGAAGTCTGGATTTATTTGACCCTCGGGCCTTCCAAGGTGTGAGCAGATAACCAACCTGGCACCTGCTGCAATCAAATGCTTGATTGTCGGTAGAGCTGCGCGAATCCGGCCGTCGTCAGTGATTTGACCATCAGAAAGCGGAACGTTGAAATCACAGCGCAGGATTACCCTTTTGCCGCCTAAATCCTGAAGCGACTTGATGGATCTGAGCATTAGAGCTTGGCGGCTACCATCGCGGTGAGCTCGACAAGGCGGTTTGAGTAGCCCCACTCGTTGTCGTACCAGCTTGAGAGCTTGACGGTGTTGTCGATTACTCGAACCAGGCCGGCATCGAAGATTGAGGAGTGTGGGTCGGTGACTATGTCGCTCGAGACGATCTCATCCTCGGTGTAGAGAAGGATGCCCTTCAGCGGACCCTCTGCAGCCTCCTTGTAGGCAGCCTTGATCTCGTCCACGGTCACATTCTTCTCGGAAACCAGAGTCAGATCTGTTATGGATCCGGTTGGAACCGGAACCCTGAGGGCGAAGCCATCTAGCTTGCCCTTTAGCTCTGGAAGCACAAGGCCGATGGCCTTGGCAGCGCCAGTTGATGAGGGCACGATGTTAATTGCTGCTGCTCTTGCGCGACGTAGGTCCTTGTGAGGGCCATCCTGCAGGTTCTGGTCGGCGGTGTAGGCGTGGATGGTGGTCATCAGGCCATTGACGATGCCGAAACGATCATTGAAAACCTTCGCGAGAGGTGCGAGGCAGTTCGTGGTGCAGGAGGCGTTAGAGATGATGTGGTGCTTTTCTGGGTCATAAAGGTGGTCGTTGACACCAATTACAAAGGTCGCATCCTCGTTGGTTGCTGGTGCTGAGATGAGAACCTTCTTGCCACCTGCCTCGATGTGCTTCTTAGCCTTCTCGCCGTCGGTGAAGATTCCGGTGGACTCGATGACGATGTCGACACCCAATTCTTTCCAAGGCAGCTCGGCTGGGTCACGCTCAGCGAGCACTTTGATGCTCTTGCCATTGACGACAATGCTGTCGTCATCCACAGAAACAGCAGCCCCCAGGCGACCGGTTACCGAGTCATATTTCAGAAGGTGTGCAAGTCCTGCGGGGTCAGAGAGGTCATTTACGGCAACTATCTCTAGGTCTGAGTTTTGAGCGAGTGCTGCCCTCAGGTAGTTACGTCCGATGCGGCCAAAGCCATTAATTCCAACACGAGTCACGAAAGATACTCCAGATTTTTATTGAATAGAAAGCTCCGCGCACCTTTGGGCGGACCTCATTAGCCTAGCAGTAGCGACTTTGAGTGCACTGAAACAGAGCCAAAGCGATTCCCCACGTCTTCCCAGTTAATGATGTTCCAAAAGGCCTTCACGTAATCAGCTTTGACGTTCTGGTAGTCGAGGTAGAAGGCGTGCTCCCACATGTCGAGCATCAAAAGTGGAATGTTCCCCATCGCAAGGTTCCCCTGCTGGTCATACAACTGGCCAATGATCATCCTGTTTCCGAGGGCGTCCCAGGCTAGGTATGCCCACCCAGAGCCCTGAATGCCAATTGCCGCAGCCGAAAAGTGGTTCTTGAAGGCCTCAAAGGAACCGAAGTATTCGGTGATTGCGGCAGCTAGGTCACCCTCTGGGGCCGACGAGCTGGGGCTTAGGTTCTTCCAGAAGATGCTGTGGTTGACATGTCCCCCGAGGTTGAAGGCAAGGTCCTTCTGAAGCTTCGGGAGAGTTGCAAAGTTGTCCTCACTCCGAGCTCTCTCCATGGCCTCCAGAGCAGCATTTGCGCCCGTCACATAGGCCTGGTGGTGCTTAGAGTGGTGCAGCTCCATGATGCGAGCCGAAATGTGAGGCTCAAGGGCTGAGTAGTCGTAGCTGAGATCTGGAAGCTGGTAGGTCATGGGTTTCTCCTTCTGATTGTTAGTTCTAAGTTCGAACCGGCTGGATTATTCCTCGAGCAGGTCTGCGATAACGGATTCGGTGTCTGGAATGCCCAGATCCGCCGCTCTACGGTCGGCAGTTGCGAGAAGTCTTCTAATCCGCCCTGCGACCGCGTCCTTAGTCATCGGGGGCTCTGCCAGCCTGCCGAGCTCGTCCAGGGAGGCGTCCTTGTGCTTGAGCCTGAGCTCTCCAGCGTATTTGAGGTGTTCGGGTGCATCGGTGCCAAGGATCTCGAGCGCTCTTTGCACACGCGCACTTGCGGCAACCGCGGCTTGGGCGCTGCGACGCAAGTTGGCATCGTCGAAATTGGCAAGTCGATTGGCTGCTCCCCTAACCTCTCGACGGTTCCTAAGCTCTTCCCACTTGTCCACCTGGTCGATGCAGCCCATTTGTCGAAGCAGCTCGGTAATTCCCTCACCGTCTCGCACAACTACGCGAAAGACGTTTCGAACCTCACGCGCCTTAGCGTTCACTCCGAGACGCCTGGCAACACCCACAAGTGCCATTGCGGATTCGTTTCCAGGAGCTGTCACTTCGAGCGAGGTGGAGCGGCCAGGGTCGGTTAGGGTTCCGTGAGCCAAGAAGGCACCGCGCCAAATGGCCCTTGCCTCGTCCATGGTCGATGAGACCAGGGTTGCGGGGAGTCCTCGGACGGGTCTTCCGCGGTTATCGATTAATCCGGTCTGGCGTGCCAAGAGTTCGCCATCTCTCAGAACTCGAATCTGGTAACCACTGTTCTTGCGAAGTCCGCTTGCAGACACCACGCTGAGTTCGGCTTGAATGCCGTAGAGCTCGGCAATGGCTCGAGTTAGACGCCTAGCTAGGGTGGCGGAGTCAAGCTCCACCTCAATGGCTATCCGGCCAGATATCAGGTGCAGTCCCCCACAAAAACGCAGGATTGTGGCAAGCTCTGCAGCTCTGACCAGGCTGTTGCCGGCTGGGACTCGTGCGAGTTCGTCCTTTATTGCTGCTGTGAGGGCCACGACTACTCCCTACCCAAGTCTCGGTGTTGCACGCTGATGGTCACATCAGCCTCCTTCTCAAGTCTTTTCGCAATCTCATTAGCCATTGCCACCGAGCGGTGCTTGCCGCCGGTGCATCCAATCGCGATGGTTGCGAATCTCTTGTTTTCGTTTCGGTAGCCGGCAAGCACACTGTGCAGTGAGGCCACGTAGTTTGTTAGAAAGTCCTCAACGCCAGGCTGACCAAGAACGTAAGCCCGTACTTCGTCATCGTTGCCCGTTTTGGCCCGAAGTTCGTCCTTCCAGTGCGGGTTAGCGATGAACCTCGCATCGGCTACTAGGTCGGCATCGACCGGGAGACCGTACTTGAAACCAAAACTCAACACGTTGATTTTTAGTGCCTTGGAATTGGTTGCAAAAGCCTCCGCAACTCTGTTGGTGAGCTGGTGGACGTTGGTCTCTGAGGTATCGAAGACGATGTCCGCGCTCTCGCGCAGGCCCATTAGCTCACTGCGCTCTTTCGTTATGCCATCCAGTACTGTCGCGTTGCCCTGCAACGGATGTGGTCTCCGTACTGACTCAAAGCGCTTTACAAGGGCGCTATCGCTGGCTTCAAGGAAGAGCACCCGAACCACGATGTCCCGCACCTTCAGCTCTGCCAGCTTGGTCTGCAGCTCGTTGAAGAACTCTCCTCCCCGAACGTCAGTAATGACGGCGATTTTTGGAAGTTTGGACTTACTGAGTGCGAAGAGATCACTAATCGGACCGAGCATTTGAGGAGGGAGGTTATCGATGACGTACCAGCCCTGATCCTCGAGCGCATTTCCAACCGTGGAGCGGCCAGCGCCGGACATGCCGGTGACTACTAGTAGCTCTGGTTTTTTAGCGTCTTCCATCTCTCCCCGATGATTGCTTACAGGTTAGTCCTTCGGCGTGTCGCGCGTGTCGCCTTCTTGCAAATCACCCAGATATTCACCGATTTGCTTAGCCAGTTTCAGACCGAAGCCATCCAAGGTGGCAATCTCTTCGGCGCTGGCTGCCCTAATTCGCTTTAGCGAGCCATACTTTCTTAGCAACAGCCTCACCTTCTGCTCCCCTAGGCCTGGTATTTCTAGTAGCTGGGAGGCAATCGTCTTACTGCGCTTGGCCCGCTGAGCCGTGATCGCAAAGCGGTGGGCCTCGTCTCGGATGCGCTGGAGCAAAAACAGCTCCTCAGAGGTTCTCGGAAATATGACTGGGTAGTCGCTGGAGGTGGTGAACACCTCTTCGAGCCTCTTGGCGAGCGTGGCGATCGTTATCTCGCCAACGCCGCTTTCCTCCAACGCCCTCAGGGCAGCTCCCCGTTGGGGCAGCCCACCATCTATGAGCATCAAGGAAGGGCGATAACTAAATTTCTCGCTCGTCTCTTCTCCCAGATACTTGAGCCTCCGCGATAGCACCTGATAGATCGACTCCGTATCATCGGCGTTCTCGAGATTAAACCTTCGGTACTGGTCCTTTTTGGGCAGACCGTCTTCGAAGACGACCATTGAGCCAACGGTTCCGGTTCCTGATAGGTGCGAAATGTCAAAGCACTCAATCCTCAGCGGAGCCTCTTTCATACCCAGGGCCTGCTGGATTCCGGCAAGTGCATCGGCTCGGGCTGTGAAGTCGCTACTGCGCTTGAGCTTGTAGCTATTTAGGGCATGCGAAGCATTATTGAGAGCCGTCTTAGCGAGGGTTGCCTTTTCACCCCGCTGGGCAACCGAAACCTTGACGGGTTTGCCCCGGACCTCGCTGAGGAAGGCCTCGATAGGCGCTTTGTCTTTTGGAGTCTCCGGCACCAAGAGCAGCCTTGGGACCTCCATGGAGGTTCCCTTGGTGTTTGGCGTATAGAGCTCTTGGATTAGGTACTCCACCAGCTCTGAGTTATTTCTGTCGAGCTCGAGATCGACGACCATCGACCTGTTACCTCTTATGCGGCCCCCGCGCACAATGAAGATGCTCACTGCAGCGCTTAGTTCGTCCCGGGCAAGTCCGATCAGGTCTGCGTCTGTCTGGTCTGAGAGCACCACGGTGGTTTTCTCCAGCACCTTCTCCAGGGCGGCAACATCGTCTCTTAGGTTGGCTGCAAGTTCATAGTTCTCCGAATTGCTTGCTGCCTGCATCTTCTTTCTTAGATCCTGAACATGCTGCTCGCTGCCACTTGCAACAAAGTCCCCAAGACGCTTGGCGAGGGCCTTATGTTCTGGCTTGGAAATTCTGTCCACACAGGGAGCGGCACACTTACCTATCTCGGCAAGCAGACAGGGCCTTCCCGAGCGCACAGCGCGGTCGTAGACGCCCTTGGAGCAGGACCTGACCGGATAGACCTTGAGTAGCGTGTCGAGGGTTTCTCGGATGGCCCAGGCTTGGGTGTAGGGACCGAAGTAGCGAAGCCCTCTAATCTCCCTGTTTCTCGTGATGAAGGCTCTGGGAACCTCATCAGTCACCGAGATTGCTAGATAGGGATAACTCTTGTCATCGCGGAATCTCACATTGAATGGCGGGTCAAACTCCTTGATCCACATGAATTCCAGCTGAAGCGCATCGTATTCGGTGTCTACTATCGTCCACTTCACATCCGCTGCAGCCAAAAGCATTCTCTGGGTGCGCTCGTGGAGTTTTGAGAAGGTGCCAAAGTAGCTGGTCAGCCGGGACTTGAGGTTTTTAGCTTTACCTACATAGAGGACCTTGCCTCTGGAATCCACAAAGCGGTAGACCCCAGGTTGAGTTGGAATCTCTGAGGTTTTGGGCCTAAAGCTCAGCTTTGTCATGGCTAAGCCAACAGCTCGGCCAAGAACTTACCGGTGTGAGAGGACTTGTTGGCCGCTACCTTCTCGGGAGTTCCTTCGGCGACAATCTGTCCGCCTCCACTACCCCCTTCGGGCCCTAGGTCTATGACCCAGTCGCAGCAGCGAATAACATCCAGATTGTGTTCGATGACAATGACGGTGTTGCCCTTGTCAGTGAGGTCTGCAAGCACGTTCAGAAGTTTCTTCGTGTCTTCGAAGTGGAGACCAGTTGTCGGTTCGTCTAGGACATAGATGGTCCTGCCGGTCGACCTGCGCTGGAGCTCTGTTGCGAGCTTTACGCGCTGAGCCTCCCCGCCAGAGAGAGTGGTCGCACTCTGTCCCAGCCGGACATAGCCCAGCCCAACGTCAACCAGGGTGTTCAGGTATCTAGCGATTGAGTTGATGGGAGCGAAGAATTCGGCTGCCTCGCTGATGGGCATCGATAGGACATCTCCTACCGATTTGCCCTTGTATTTCACCTGCAGCGTCTCGCGGTTATATCGGGCACCCCTGCAGTCCTCGCAGGTGACATAGACATCGGGTAGGAAGTTCATCTCAATTCGGATAGTTCCGTCACCGCTACAGGTCTCGCAACGACCACCCTTCACATTGAAAGAGAACCTTCCCTGCTGGTAACCGCGCACCTTCGACTCAGGGGTGTCGGCAAAAAGCTTTCTTATGTGATCGAAGACGCCGGTGTAGGTGGCTGGGTTGGAGCGCGGGGTGCGGCCAATTGGAGCCTGGTCAACGTGAACTACCTTGTCGAGCTGCTCGAGGCCCTCGACCCTGATATGCCTTCCAGGAACTCCCTTGGCGCCATTGAGCTTGTTAGCAAGCACTTGATACAAAACGTCATTGACCAGCGATGACTTACCCGAGCCACTCACGCCCGTGACCGCCGTCATGACCCCCAAGGGGAAGCTAACCGAGACATCCCGGAGGTTGTTTTCCTTGGCTCCAACAACTTTGATCTGGCGGTCCTTACTCACCTTGCGCCTTTTTGCAGGAGTTTCTATCTTTAGTCTTCCGGAGAGGTAGTCGCCGGTGATTGATGTGCGGTTATCCAAGATGGCCGCATAGGAACCTGAGTGGACAACCTCGCCTCCTCCAAGACCCGCTCCTGGACCGATGTCGACCAGCCAGTCTGCAGCCTTGATGGTGTCCTCATCATGCTCAACGACGATCAGGGTGTTACCTAGGTCGCGCAGCTTGATAAGCGTCTCAATTAGCCTGCGATTGTCGCGCTGGTGCAGTCCAATTGAGGGCTCGTCCAAAACGTAAAGAACACCTGTGAGTCCGGCACCAATCTGGGTGGCAAGCCTGATGCGCTGTGCCTCACCACCAGAAAGAGACCCAGCACTGCGCTCCAGCGAGAGATAATCCAGTCCCACTGCAAGAAGAAAATCGAGCCTCGCCCTAATTTCCCTGAGAACCTGGGCAGCAATCTTTTGCTCGCGGTCTGTGAGTTTCAGGGTCTCAAAAAAGTCGTGAGCCTCACCCAGGGAGTAGACAGCGACATCGTGGATGGACTTTGAGTGAACCTTGACCGCTAGAACCTCGGGTCTGAGCCTTGCGCCCTGGCAGGCCGGGCAGGGGATCTCCCTGAGAAACTCCGCCCATTTGCCTCGAGCCCAGTCCGAGTCGGACTCCAGGTAGCGCCTCTCAACATAAGGAAGCACGCCCTCAAAGCCTGAGGTGTAGCGCATCTCTCTTCCATACTTGGAGCGCCATTTGACCTGAACTTCAAAGTCATTGCCATTTAGTACCGCGTCCTGAACCGCCTCAGGGAGCTTTTCCCAGGGGGTGTCCAGGTCAAATTCAAGATCGTTTGCAAGGCCTGCCAAGAGTCTGGTGAAGTAGCTGTAAAGGCCTTTGCCCTGGGTAGACCATGGCAGCAGCACTCCCTCGTTGATGGTTGCTGCAGGGTCCCCAACGACCAGTTCCGGATCGACCGCCATCTTTGTTCCAAGGCCGGTGCAGGTCGGGCATGCACCAAAGGGGGCATTGAACGAAAAAGTTCTGGGCTCGATCTCACTTAGGACAATCTCATGCTCATTTGGGCAGCTCAGACGCTCGCTGAAGGTGCGGGTCTTTTTTTCATCGACGAAGTCCACAATCACCCTGCCGTCGGCGAGCTTGAGGGCCGTCTCAACGCTGTCGGTGATTCTGCCTTGGGCATCCGCCTTCACCACGAGTCGATCGACCACCGCCGAAATATCGTGCTTAAAGCTCTTCTTTAGAGGCTTTGCCTCGGTGAGGGTCACTGTTTCGCCGTCGACTACCGCCCGGGCATATCCTTGCGATTGCAGAGAGGCGAATAGGTCTGCAAACTCCCCCTTTTTCTGCTGGACGATTGGAGCGAGGAGCTGGAAGCGAGTTCCCTCCTTGATGGTCATGAGCTGGTCGACTATTGCCTGCGGGGTTTGCTTTGAGATGACCTCACCGCATTCGTGGCAGTGCGGAACGCCGATCCTTGCCCACAAAAGTCTGAGGTAGTCGTGAATCTCAGTGATGGTTCCGACTGTTGATCTGGGGTTGCGGTTGGTGGATTTCTGATCGATTGACACCGCTGGCGAGAGCCCCTCGATGAAGTCAACGTCGGGCCTGTCGACCTGTCCCAAAAACTGTCTTGCATAGGCGCTGAGCGACTCGACGTATCTGCGCTGACCCTCCGCAAAGATGGTGTCGAAGGCCAGGGATGATTTTCCAGAACCGCTCAGGCCTGTGAAAACCACCATCGCATCACGAGGAATCTCGATATTGAGGTTCTTGAGATTATGAACTCGGGCGCCCTTGATGGCTAGGTGGGGGCCTTTGGGAGTCTCAATAATCACCGTAGAAGTCTATGCATGGCCAGCCTGCTCAAATTGCCGAAGTTCTCTTTTGAGCTCTCCGATCTCATCACGGATTCTGGCCGCCAGTTCGAACTTGAGCTCTGCTGCAGCTGCTCTCATTTGCGAATCTAGATCCATGATGGTCGCCAACAGCTGCTCACTGCCAGCTTTCCCAATGTCACGTCTGCCGCGCATTGGTGTGGAGGCGACCTTTCTCGCCGGCTGCTTCCTGAGTGACTCCATCAGGGCCTCGGTATCAAGCTCTTCGCGGTTGAGGCTGTCGGTGATGTCGGCAATCTTCTTGCGTAGTGGGGTCGGATCGATGCCGTTCAGCCTGTTGTATTCGACCTGCTTCTCACGCCTGCGGTTAGTTTCATCAATTGCTCGCTTCATCGATGCGGTTACCTTGTCCGCATACATGTGGACTTCACCGTTGACGTTTCTCGCCGCCCTACCAATGGTTTGAATCAGCGAGGTTGTGGAGCGCAGGAAACCCTCTTTGTCAGCATCGAGTATCGAAACCAGCGATACTTCCGGAAGGTCAAGGCCCTCACGGAGCAGGTTGATACCCACCAGCACGTCATAGAGCCCCTGCCTGAGCTCCCTGAGAAGTTCCACTCTTCTGAGGGTGTCAACATCGGAGTGAAGGTAGCGAACCCTGATGCCCATCTCGGTTAGATACTCTGTGACCTCTTCGGCAAGGCGTTTGGTGAGGGTTGTGACCAATACGCGCTCATTGCGCTCTGATCGGAGCTTTATCTCTTCGAGCAGGTCATCAATCTGTCCCTTGGCAGGCTTCACGTGCACCTCCGGGTCGACAAGGCCTGTTGGACGAATGATCTGCTCGACCACACCATCGCCTAGATTGAGCTCGTAGTCTGCTGGCGTGGCTGAGAGGTAGACGGTCTGTCCGGTACGTTCCAGGAACTCCTCGAACCGAAGCGGGCGGTTATCGAGCGCGGAGGGAAGCCTGAAGCCATGCTCGACGAGGGTCCGCTTTCTTGAGGAGTCCCCGTTATACATCGCTCGAATCTGTGGAATGGTCACGTGAGACTCGTCAATGACGGTTAGGAAATCCTCTGGAAAGTAGTCGAGCAGACAGGCTGGCGGCTCACCCTCACTGCGCCCATCGATGTGTCTTGAATAATTTTCAATGCCTGAGCAGAAACCAAGCTCCCTGATCATCTCCAGATCAAAGGTTGTCCGCATCTTGATGCGCTGAGCCTCTAGGAGTTTTTGCTGGCGTTCAAACTCGCGATAGCGCTGCTCCAGCTCGTTCTCGATGTCCTCAATGGCCTTGCCCATGCGCTCTGCCGGAGCCACGTAGTAGCTGGCCGGATAAATGGCAACGCTCTCGCGCTCCATCAGAATTTCACCGGTCAACGGATGAATGCGGTAAATCTTTTCGACCTCATCGCCAAAGAACTCAATTCGGGTGGCTTCCTCGTCGTAGACGGCGATGACCTCAACAGTGTCGCCCTTGACCCTGAAGTTGCCTCTGACAAACTCCACGTCGTTGCGCTGGTATTGAATCGCAACCAGTGAGCGAATCAGCTCGTCTCTGTCAATTCTTTGTCCAACCGAAATTGGTAGTGACTGTGCCAGGTACTCCTTGGGTGCCCCAAGTCCATAGATGCAGCTAACGGTTGCGACAACAATTACGTCTCTACGAGAGAGCAAAGACATTGTGGCAGAGTAGCGCAGCCTTTCGACCTCCTCGTTTATCGTCGAGTCTTTTTCGATGAAGGTGTCGGTCTGGGGGACGTAGGCCTCGGGTTGGTAGTAGTCGTAGTAGCTAACGAAATATTCAACGGCATTTTCGGGAAAGAGCTCTCGGAGTTCACTAGCTAGCTGCGCTGCGAGGGTCTTGTTGTGGGCAATAACCAGGGTTGGCCTTTGGAGTCGTTCGATTAGCCATGCGGTTGTCGCACTCTTACCGGTTCCCGTAGCTCCAAGTAGGACAACGTCGCGCTCGCCTGCACGAACCCTTCTCTCGAGCTCGTCAATTGCTCTCGGCTGATCACCGCTGGGCTGGTAATCACTCATGACTTTGAAAGGCTTTTGGCTTTGCTCCACCGTGCAAGCCTAAGAGAAACTCGCGAAGACCTCGTCGGCCTTCGCTAGCAGCTCATCCATTGGGCAATTTGAGTCGATGACGGTATCGGCTCTGGCTTCTCGTTCAGAGTCTGTGGCCTGAGCTGCAATTCTCTGCATCGCCTCCTCCTTGTTCATACCGCGAAGAGTCACCAACCTGTCGATGCGCACGTTTTCGTCGCAGCTGACGGTGACAATTCGATCGAAATCAAGCTTTGAGTTTGTCTCAGTCAACAGGGGAATCGCGTAGACGATAACGCCCTCCAGCCCCACCACGCGCTCTGCTGCAAGAGTCTGAATTCTCGGATGCAGGAGAGCCTCTAGATCCTTGCGTGATTCCTCGGATGCAAATGCGACTGAGGCAAGCGCGCTCCTATTTAGCGAGCCATCTGGTTCTAGTACTTGCCCACCAAAGCGAGCCACAACAGCAGCTAGCCCCTCGGTGCCGGGCTCAACTACCTCTCGCGCTAGGACGTCAGCATCGATCTCGTGGGCACCAAGAGCTGCCCAACGGCTTGCGACCGTGGTCTTTCCAGAACCTATACCGCCAGTTAGAGCAATGAGCATCTTGCAAGGATAAAGCGAAACGGAGGGCCCTGTTGGACCCTCCGCCTCGTTAGGTGAATTTCCTTACTTGTCTTCGCTGAGTTGATCGCGCAGTGCAGCTAGGGACTCATCATCAGAAAGGGTGCCGGCATCCTGGGCTTCACCTGAGGTGGCGCTTGGCTCCTCGGCTGGTGCCGCTTCTGGAAGAGCGGCAAGCTGCTCCCTGATGGCCTTTACCTGGGTCTTGTGAAGCTCCCAGCGCTTGTGAGACTCTGCGTAGTCAGCCTCCCACTTGCCCTTGGCTTCCTCGTAACCTGGCTTCCACTCGTTGCTCTCGGGGTCGAAGCCCTCTGGGTAGCGGTAGTTGCCCTTTTCGTCGTAGTCAGCGTCCATTCCGTAGAGAACCGGGTTGAAGTCGGTGCTCTCTGGGTCAACCTCATCAACTGCCTGCTTGAGAGACAGCGAGATTCTCCTGCGCTCAAGATCAATGTCAATGAGCTTGACGAAGACTTCCTGGTTCACGGTGACAATCTGGTCTGCGTGCTCAACGTGCTTGCTTGAAAGCTCCGAGATGTGAACGAGGCCCTCGATGCCGTCTGCCACGCGAACGAATGCACCAAATGGAACAATCTTGGTGACCTTGCCCGGGATGTACTGGCCAATGGCGTGGGTTCTTGCGAATACCTGCCAAGGGTCTTCCTGAGTGGCCTTGAGAGACAGTGAAACGCGCTCACGGTCCTGGTCAACCTCTAGAACCTCGACGGTTACTTCCTGGCCGACCTCGACTACCTCGCTGGCGTGCTCAATGTGCTTCCAGCTCAGCTCGGAAACGTGGACTAGGCCGTCTACTCCGCCAAGGTCAATGAATGCACCGAAGTTGACGATCGAGGAGACTGTTCCGGTTCTGATCTGACCCTTGGTCAGGTCGTTCATCATGGTTGAGCGGCTCTCGCTCTGGCTCTGCTCTAGCAGGGCACGGCGAGAAAGCACCACGTTGTTGCGGTTCTTGTCCAGCTCGAGAATCTTTGCCTCGACCTCGGTGCCCAGGTATGGGCCCAGGTCGCGGACTCTGCGAAGCTCAATTAGCGAGGCTGGAAGGAAGCCACGCAGACCGATGTCTACGATGACACCACCCTTGACTACCTCGATCACGGTGCCCTTGACAACACCATCTACTTCCTTGACCTTCTCCACGTCACCCCACGCACGCTCGTACTGCGCACGCTTCTTGCTCAGGATCAGGCGGCCTTCCTTGTCCTCCTTCTGAAGAACAAGTGCCTCAACTGCGTCACCAACCTTGACGATGTCATTTGGGTCTGCATCCTGACGGATGGAAAGTTCACGGGAGGGAATGACGCCTTCGGTTTTATAACCTACGTCTAGGAGCACCTCGTCGCGGTCAATCTTGACCACGGTGCCGGAGATGAGATCTCCATCGTTGAAAAATTTGAGAGTTGCTTCGACCGCTGCTAGAAAGTCTGCTTCTGAGCCGATGTCATTGACTGCTACCTTGGTGGTTTTTGCGGTCGTCTTGGTTGCCATATGTGTGGGTACTCCACTTGTTTTACTCGGGTCGCGCTAGAGCCACGATTCTTCTGTGGTTTTAGCCCGACGAACGGACAGGGATGGTGCCCTGAGGCACCTGGGAAAGCTTAGCGACATTTCTAGTGTCCCGCTAGCTCCCAGTTCTCTCCAATGCCGATGTGAACATCTAGCGGAACAGATAGTTTTGCCACCTCGGTCATTTTTTCTAAGGCGACCTTCTTGACGCCCTCAAGTTCTCCCGGTGCTACCGCTATCACTAACTCATCATGCACCTGAAGAAGCAGCTGAGACTTCAAACCGTCTTTGAGCATGCCATTTTCAACCTCAATCATTGCAAGCTTCATGATGTCTGCAGCTGTGCCCTGAATGGGCGCATTGAGCGCTGCCCTGCGGGCGTTCTCGCGAACCTGAAAGATCTTCGACTGAAGGTCTGGGAAGGGTCTTCTCCGGCCATAGACGGTGGTTGTGTGACCCAGGCTCTTGGCGCGCTGAACCACAGTGTCGAGGTAGCGCTTTACTCCCCCGAACCGCTCGAAGTAGTCGCTCATTAGCTGCTTGGCCTCGGACTTAGAAATCCTCAGTTGACGTGCCAGTCCGTATTCACTGAGTCCGTAGACCAACCCATAGCTCATGGCCTTGACCTTGGAACGCATGGCACCTGTTACCGCTTCAGGCTCGACGCCATAGATGCGAGCGCCCACAAAGTTGTGAAGATCCTCACCCTTGTTGAAGGCCTCTATCAACCCCTCATCCTCGGAGAGGTGAGCCATGATCCGCATCTCGATCTGGGAGTAGTCCGCGGTCAGAAGTGTCTCGTAGCCTTCACCGGCAATGAACGCACTTCTAAGCCGCATCCCGCGATCGGTCTTGATGGGAATGTTCTGAAGGTTTGGGTTCTCGCTACTGAGACGACCCGTTGAGGTTCCAACCTGTGAGTAGCTGGTGTGGATTCGACCATCGGCAGCAACTGCCTTGATGAGAGTCTCGGTGATCTGCCTAAGTTTTGAGGAATCACGGTGGGCCAAGAGTTTTTCCAAAAAAGGATGCTCTGTTTGTTCGTAAAGAGTTGCTAGAGCCTCTGCATTGGTTGAGTAGCCGGTCTTTACGCTTCTTGTACCCTCCATGCCCAGCTCCTCAAAAAGAACAGTCTGGAGCTGTTTCGGGCTCGCAAGATTAACCTCGTGGCCGATGATGTCGTAGGCCTGCCTGGCTATCTCGTCAACCTCAGCACTGAGCTCATCGAACTGGCTCTGCAGCACATTCTTGGCAACCGCAATACCATGAACCTCCATGCGTGAAAGTACTCCTGCAACCGGAAGCTCAATGTCCTTGTAGACAGGAAGTGACTCCTCGTCTTCCAGCCGAGGTGCTAGAGCAGCCCAAATCATGGCATAGCACCAGGCATCTAAAGAAGGTTCAGGTTCGCTTAGAAGTTGATCCGCATCTGCCCTGACCACGTCAACCCCTGCATAGCGCCTGACCAATGCATCTGGGTCAAGATCCTTACTGCTTGGGTCAATTAGATATGCTGCAAGAAGGGCATCGTTATTGAGTACTCCGAGCTCTATACCAGCCTCGGCAAACCTGCGGTAGCTGTTCTTGGCATCCCAGGATCCGAAGCCACCTGTGGCGACTAACTTGAGTGCCCACTCAACGTCCTTACCGTTCCAATCAATACGCTTTGTTGTTGTCGCCGCACCAAGCCCAACCAAGGAGCCCTCTGCGAGTTCGAGCTTTAGAAAAGCTCCCTCGGCAACAAGTTTTTCGATGTCGCTGATCGATGATATCTCCGGCTTTGGAGGCTCTGTGGGTAGGTCCGGACCCCGAGGCGCCTCCCGCATTGGTTCGTGCTCTAGAGAGTCGTCTTCGACCCTGGCCGAGCGAACCGGGTGCTGGGTGCCATTTACCCCACGTAGCTTCAAAACGCGTGTCAAAAGCGTTCTAAACGAGAGCTTGGCAAAGACCTCCTTGACTTGGTCTTCATCAACCGAGCCTAGAGCGAGGTCCTCCATCCCAAAGTCAAACTCGAGAGAGCGAACGAGTTCATTGAGCCTTCGATTTCTAACCGCGAGTTCTTTGTTCTCGCGAAGGCTCTCCCCTACCTTGCCGGGAATCTCTTCGGCTGATTCAAGGATGGCATCCAGAGAGCCAAACTGTTGAATCCACTTGGCTGCCGTCTTTGGACCTACCCCTGGAATGCCCTTGAGGTTGTCTGAGGTCTCGCCAACTAACGCGGCAAGTTCCGGGTATTGCTTGGCATGGACGCCGTATTTCTCTAGGACAGCCGCGTCATCCATGCGGGCTAGGTTCATGACTCCCTTGACGGGATAGAGAATTGTGGTCTGTTCGGTGATCAGCTGAAAGGTGTCTCGGTCACCTGATACCACCAGCACCCGCATGCCAGCCTTTTCACCCAGGTGAGCAAGCGAGGCAATGAGATCGTCGGCCTCAAACCTTTCGCGAGAAACCGAGGTGATTCGCATGGCGGTGAGGGCCTCGACCAATAGCTCCGTCTGGCCGATGAACTCCTCTGGGGTCTCCCCTCTGGTGCCCTTGTATTCGGGCAATTCTTCGGTTCTAAAACTCTCCCTGGAGACATCAAAGGCAACGCAAAGGTGAGTCGGTTTCTCTCCCTCCAGGATGTTCAGCAACATTGAGATAAAGCCGTGCACGGCGTTGGTGTGCTGACCCTGTTGGTTCTTGAAGTTATCGGGATTGAGAGCGTAGAAGGCCCGGAAGGCCAGGGAATGTCCGTCGATTAGCAGCAGAGTAGGCTGGTCAGAGGACATGTAAGTAGCCTACTTCGCAGGAGGTCGTGAGGTGGACAAAGACGAGGTAGTCACCTCAGAGCAGGCCCTCGAGGTCATGAAACAGCGCGGCTTGGGTGCGCTTGCCGACTCCATGGGCATAAAGCTTGTGGAGCTCAGTGCTGAGCGTGCGGTTGCCACCATGCCAGTCGAAGGAAACACTCAACCGATTGGACTTCTGCATGGCGGTGCCCACGTCGTTTTGGCGGAATCACTGGGGTCCTTTGCTGCAAATGTCCATGCCCACCCATGGGGTTACGCGGTTGGCATCGAACTAAACGCATCCCATCACGGCTCAATAGAGTCTGGAACCGTGACCGGCACCTGCACTGCAGTCAAGCTTGGTAAGACTCTCACCACGCACGAGATAAAGATGACCGATGAGAGCGGTCGCTTGCTTTCGACCGTGAGGATTACTAACTATCTTCGCCCGAAGGGGTCTTAGGCCCCAGCTGCTCGATGACAGCCTTGGCCACCTGCGCCATCGAAAGCCGGCGGTCCATGGAAGCCTTTTGAATCCACCTAAAGGCATCTGGTTCACTGAGCTTCATTTTGGTCATCAACAGACCTTTGGCGCGGTCCATGATCTTGCGAGTTTCCAGTCGATCTGACAGGTCGGCAATCTCCGACTCCAGGGACAAAAGCTCCTCGTGGCGGGCGAGTGCAATCTGAATGGCCGGTAGCAGGTCGGCAGGCTTGAAAGGTTTCGTCACATAGGCCATGGCGCCGGCCTCGGCGGCTCTAGAAACCAGGTCCGTCTGGGAAAAGGCGGTCAATAGGACTACGGGAATCTTTAGCTCTGCAATCTTTTCGGCTGCACTGATGCCATCGAGCTTGGGCATCTTGATGTCCATCACTACGAGGTCTGGCTCGTGCTCCTTGGCAAGCGAGATGGCCTCTTCGCCGTCGGCACCCTCGCCAACGATTTCAAAACCGGCCTCTTCCAGGGTCGCAACCACGTCCATGCGGATGAGCGCTTCGTCCTCGACGACGACTACTCTGAGGGCCTCTGACATGGGCAATACTCTACCCAATCGGGTATCCACTACACTTCTAGCTGCCAGCCGGAATGGCGGAACGGCAGACGCGGAGCACTCAAAATGCTTTGTCCGAAAGGGCGTGTGGGTTCAAATCCCACTTCCGGCACAGCTAAAAGGGACGGTGATTGCACCGTCCTTTTTTTCTTAGCTCTTGTAAGCAGGAGCCGCCACGAAGACGGCATCTCCAACCCGGTGAACCCTGAGGGCATTGGTTGAGCCTGGGATCCCTGGCGGGGAACCGGCAACAATAATTACCTCGTCACCAACCCGACATTTGCCACTTTCGAGCATGAGCTCGTCAACTTGCTTCACCATTTGGTCGGTGTGAGTCACCTTGTCTACTAGGTAGGTGGTTGCTCCCCAGATGAGAGAGAGCTTTCTCCTAACCTCTTCGTTTGGTGAGAAAGCTAGGACTGGAATCCTTGAGCGCAGTCTCGATACTCGGCGGAGGGTGTCACCCGACTCGGTAAACACGCAAACAAACTTGCTGCCCAAAAGCTCCGCGATGTCCATTGCGGCCTTAACCACAGCTCCTGAGTGGGTGTGGGGCTTTGTGCCAAGTTCAGGAATCCTGTCCAAACCGTTTTCTTCGGTGGACTCGATAATTCTGGCCATTGTCTGGACTGTCTCTAGCGGGTACTCACCCACCGAAGTCTCGCCTGAGAGCATTAGGGCATCGGCGCCATCGAGCACGGCGTTCGCGACATCTGAGGCCTCTGCGCGTGTCGGCCTTGGTGCAGAGATCATGCTTTCAAGCATCTGAGTTGCCACAATCACGGGCTTTGCCCAGCGTCTTGCCAATTCGACGGCTCTTTTTTGAACAAGTGGAACCTGCTCTAGCGGAAGCTCAACACCAAGGTCGCCCCTGGCAACCATCACGCCATCGAAAGCGTCGACGATCTCTTCCAGGGCGGCAACCGCCTGAGGCTTCTCAATCTTGGCGATGACGGGGACGAAGATATCCTCCTCTCCCATGATCTCGTGCACGCGCACAATGTCCTTGGCGTTTCTCACAAAGCTGAGTGCGACCATGTCTGCTCCGAGCTTGAGTGCCCATCTGAGGTCATCCTCGTCTTTCTCGCTTAGCGCGGGAACGTTCACCGCAACACCTGGAAGGTTTATGCCCTTGTTGTTGGAGATTGGTCCACCGATTTCTACATCGCAAACCACGTTGTTACCTTCTATGGACTTCACCCTTAGCGACAGCCGGCCATCGTCAATCAGAATTGGATCGCCCACCTTCACATCGCCGACAAGGCCTTTGTAGGTGGTGGAGCAAATACTCTCGGTACCCTCTATATCGTCAACGGTGATGGTGAATGTGCCGCCGGTGGTGATCGTCTCTTTATCGTTCTTGAAACGTCCGAGCCTGATCTTTGGACCCTGGAGATCGACCAATATGCCAACTGGCTTTCCGACCCCGGCTGCTGCCTTGCGAATAGTCGCATAGACCTTCTCGTGGACCGAGTGGTCTCCGTGGCTGAGGTTCATTCGGGCGACATCAACACCGGCCTCGATGATGGCTTTTGCCTTGTCGTAGTCGCTTACGGCTGGGCCAAAGGTTGCAACGATTTTGGCGCGTCTCATCTGTATTTGTCTCTTCTCTAGCTGTAAACAGCTATGGGTTGATCTGTTGGCTTTACTGGGAAAGGCAGCTCGGTCTCGCCTTCGAGAAATTCATCTATTGCGGAGGCGGCTGCACGACCCTCAGCAATTGCCCAGACTACTAGGCTTGCGCCTCGACCGGCGTCACCTGCGCTAAACAATCCTGGAGCGACCTGGTACTTGTTGTCGCGCTTGATGTTTCCCTTTTCATCAAGCTCTACCGCGGCCTGCTCCGAAATGCTCTCGGATTCATTGCCTACGAAGCCAAGGGCCAGCAGTACCAAGTCGGCAGGCAAGATTCTCTCGGTCCCCTTTTTGGGCACGCGCTTTCCATCGACAAACTCCGTGTCGGCAACCTTGACTCCAGTGACCCTGCCGTTCTCTCCTAAGAACTCGACGGTTGAGTGCAGGTACTTCCGCTCTCCAAATTCTTCGTGAGCGCTCTGAACCTCGAACAGGTTTGGCACCATTGGCCAAGGCATGTCTTCGGTCCTGTCCTCAGGTGGCTTGACACCGATGGCGAGGGTTGTGACGCTCTTGGCGCCCTGCCTGGTTGCCGTCCCCAGGCAATCAGCACCGGTGTCACCGCCTCCGAGGATAATTACGTGCTTGTCCAGCGCATGTATTTGCTCCGAAATTTCATCGCCGGCAACCCTCTTGTTTGATTGGGTCAGGTACTCCATGGCGAAGTGAATACCTTCAAGCTTTCTGCCGGCAACCTCAAGGTTCCGAGGTTTTAGAGCTCCGGTTGCCACAAGCACTGCGTCATAGCGCTTCTTGAGTTCCGGCCAGCTGATGTCGACACCAATGTTTACACCGGTGCGGAAACGTGTGCCCTCGGCCTCCATCTGGGAGATCCTGCGCTCAAGGTGAATCTTCTCCATCTTGAAGTCCGGGATTCCGTAGCGAAGCAGCCCTCCGATGCGGTCATCTCGCTCAAATACCGCAACTGTGTGACCAGCCCTGGTTAGTTGCTGGGCTGCTGCAAGACCTGCAGGGCCGCTACCAACAATGGCGATTGTCTTACCCGTCAGTCGCTCTGGAACCTGGGGTGTGACATAGCCCTGATCGAAGGCGCTGTCGATGATCGACACCTCGATCTCCTTGATGGTGACTGCAGGTTGGTTGATACCTAAAACGCAAGAGTCCTCGCAGGGCGCGGGGCAAATTCGCCCGGTGAACTCGGGAAAGTTGTTAGTGGCGTGAAGCCTGTCGATGGCCTCCTTATCTCTGCCACGATGGGTGAGGTCGTTCCACTCCGGAATCAGGTTCCCAAGCGGGCAACCCTGGTGACAAAAGGGAATACCGCAGTCCATACATCTACTGGCCTGTCTGGCAACAACCTCGCCGTTTCGCTCGGCGTAGACCTCTTTCCAGTCCTTAATCCGCACTGGGATAGGGCGTCTTTGCGCAGTCTCGCGCTCGGTTACCTTCAGAAACCCTCTTGGATCAGCCATTTGACACCTCCAGAATCTGGGTCCAGACCTCTTCCCCATCTGGTTCGTAGCCAAGTTCTTGCGCGTTGCGTTGAATCTCCATCACACGGGCATAGTCCCTAGGCAGCACGCGGACGAAGTTCATCGCCTCATTCTTGAAGTCGCCAAGTATTTTTCGGGCATTGGGAGAGCCGGTCTCGGCAAGGTGTTCCTCAAGTAGCTCCCTCAACTCCGCAACTTGCTGTTCGTCTGGGACACCCAGAGTGATCTCGCCAAGCTGCAGAGCCTCTCGGTTCACCCTGGCTTCGGAGAGTTTGTAGACGTAGGCAATACCGCCAGACATTCCGGCCCCGAGGTTGATGCCGGTCTTGCCAAGGATTACCGCCCTGCCGCCGGTCATGTACTCGAGGGCGTGGTCTCCTACGCCCTCAACAACTGCGTGAGCTCCGGAGTTTCGGACCAGGAAGCGCTCGCCAACTATGCCGTTTAGGAAGATCTTTCCCGCGGTGGCGCCGTAGCCGATGACATTGCCGGCAATCACGTTTTCGCCAGCAACATAGGCAGCTCCGGCTGGGGGCTTGACGACAACGGTGCCGCCGGAGAGCCCCTTTGCCACGTAGTCATTGCAGTCGCCAGACACCGTGATCTTGATCCCTCTAGGCACGAATGCACCAAGCGATTGACCCGCGCTGCCGGTCAGAGAGAGCTTAAGGGTTCCAGGTTCGAGACCCTGTTCTCCCCACTTGTAGGTCAGTTCATTACCAAGCATTGTTCCGATTGCCTGGTTTGTGTTGTTGATCTCTCGCTCGATGAAAACCTTCTTGCCCTCAACCAGTGCAGGCGCAGCCTCTTCGATTAGTGGGTAGTCGAAGTGATTCTCAAGTTCGTGGTCCTGGACTGTGGTGCGGTAGAGGGAAGAGTCAGTCTTGATATCCTTAGCCGCAAAGATGGGCGCTAGGTCCAATCCATCAGCCTTCCAGTGCTTGATTGCCTCGTTTGCATCTAGCAGTTCAGCGTGACCAATTGCTTCTTCCAGAGACTTGAAGCCCAACTCTGCGAGGTATTCCCTTACCTCTTGAGCCAAAAACTCAAAGAAGTTCACAACGTGATCGGCCTGGCCTCGGAATCTCTCGCGCAGCTCGGGGTTCTGAGTTGCAACTCCAACTGGGCAGGTGTCTAGGTGGCAAACACGCATCAAAATGCAGCCCTCTACCACCAGTGGCGCAGTGGCGAAACCGAACTCCTCCGCGCCCAGAAGAGCTGCGATGATGACGTCCCTACCTGTCTTCATAGAGCCATCCACCTGAACTGTTATGCGGTCTCTCAGGCCGTTCAGCAGCAGCGTCTGCTGCGCTTCGGCGAGCCCTAGCTCCCATGGGGTGCCGGCATGCTTGAGAGAGTTCAATGGGCTGGCTCCGGTGCCACCATCGTGACCGGAGATAAGGACCACATCGGCCTTGGCTTTGGCAACACCTGCAGCTACCGTTCCCACACCAAACTGGCTCACGAGCTTCACGTGAATCCTGGCGCGGCGGTTGGCCCGCTTCAAGTCGAAAATAAGCTGCTTGAGATCCTCGATGGAGTAAATGTCGTGGTGAGGAGGTGGCGAGATAAGGCCAACACCGGGAGTTGAGTGTCTCAGGTCTGCAATCCACGGATAAACCTTGTGAGGAGGCAATTGGCCGCCCTCGCCAGGCTTTGCTCCCTGAGCCATTTTGATCTGGATGTCATCGGCGTGGGTGAGGTACATGCTGGTGACGCCAAAGCGACCCGATGCAACCTGCTTCACTGCCGATCGCTTTTCTCTATCGAGCAACCGCTCAACGGACTCACCACCCTCGCCGGTGTTGCTCTTGCCACCGAGTCGGTTCATTGCAATTGCCAATACCTCGTGTGCCTCTGGGCTGATAGCGCCCATTGACATAGCCCCCGTGGCAAAACGCTTGACAATCTCAGACACCGGTTCGACCTGCTCGATGGGAATCGACTTCCGCTGGTCGGTGCGGAGCTTGAATAGCCCGCGAATGGTCATGAGCCTTTCGGCTTGGTCGTCTACCGCGCTGGTGTACTGCTTGAAGATCTCGTAGGACTTCTTCTTGGTGGAGTGCTGAAGCTTAAAAATCGTCTCTGGGTTGAAAAGGTGCGGTGGGCCCTCGCGACGCCACTTCATCTCACCACCCACCTCAAGTGGCATGTGGACGCTGGTCGCCCCCTCTAGCGGGTAGGCGTGACGGTGACGCTTTTCAATCTCGGTATGCAGGACATCTAGCCCCACTCCCCCAAGCTTTGAGATAGTTCCGGTGAAGTGCTGGTCGATAAGTTTTTGCGAGAGTCCGACCGCCTCGAAACACTGAGCTCCTGCGTAGGAGGCTACGGTCGAGATTCCCATCTTGCTCATGATCTTTAGAACACCTTTACCGAGCGCCTTGATCATGTTCTTGCTGGAGCGTTCCGGGGTGATGCCTGTGATTAGACCCTTGACCACCATGTCCTCGGCGGTCTCGAGCGCCAGGTATGGGTTTATAGCAGAGGCGCCATAACCGAGGAGGGTTGCCATGTGGTGCACATCGCGCGCGTCACCGCACTCAACTATGAGTCCGGCCATGGTCCTTGTTCCACGCCTAATTAGATGGTGGTGTATCGCTGAGCAGCTGAGCAGCGATGGAATAGGAGCAAGCTCGCGGTTCGAGTCTCGGTCCGAAAGAATCACAAACGTAGCGCCAGCTTCTAGCGCTCGATCGACCTCGTCACACATAGCCTCGAGGCGCTCCTGAAGGGCGTGTTCGCCTTCGTCGACGCGGTAGAGGCAAGAAACTGAGATTGCTTTGCCGATGTTATTTCCGCGGTCAATGTGCTTGATACGAGCAAGCTCGTCATTGGTCAGGATCGGGTAGTCAAGAACCATTTGCTTCGCATGCTCTGGAGAGGCATCCAGCAGGTTCCTAACCGGACCAATGCTGGCGGTCATTGATGTGACAACCTCTTCCCTAATCGCGTCGAGCGGAGGGTTTGTAACCTGAGCAAACTGCTGTGTGAAGTAGTCGAAGAGCAGCCGGGGTCGGTCGCTAATCGCCGCAATTGGGGTATCGCTTCCCATTGCACCAATCGGTTCCTGACCGAATCTGGCCATTGGAGAGATGAACTCCTTTAGATCTTCCTCGGTGTAGCCGAAAACTCGCTGCCTTCTCGCCACCGATGCGGCGGAATAGCGAATGTGCTCGCGCTCTGGAAGGTCTTTGAGGTTGATCCTCTCGGCGTCAAGCCACTCTCCCCAGGGCTCAAGAGAAGCAACTTCAGCCTTGATCTCCTCGTCTTCAATGATTTGCCCAGCCTCAGTGTCAATTAGGAACATTTTTCCCGGCTGCAGCCTGCCCTTGCGCACGATTCTGTCGGCAGGAATGTCCGCGACACCAATCTCACTCGCGAGGATCACGAAGCCGTCCTCGGTGACAACGAAGCGACCGGGTCTGAGGCCGTTTCTGTCCAGGGTTGCCCCCACGAGACTTCCGTCGGTGAATACGACTGCTGCCGGCCCGTCCCAGGGCTCCATGATCATCGAGTGATACTCAAAGAAGTCTCTGACCTTGGGGTCGATGTCCAGCTGCTTCTCCCATGCCCCCGGAATCATCATCATCATGGCGTGAGGGAGCGACCGGCCACCAAGAACCAAGAGCTCTAGGACCTCATCAAAGGTTGCGCTGTCTGATGCGCCATCGGAGACAATCGGCTTTAGCGATTCCATATCGCCTAGGAGCTCAGAGGAAAGTTGAGACTCTCGCGCGGCCATCCAGTTCGCATTTCCCTTGACCGTGTTTATCTCGCCGTTGTGGGCAATGAAGCGGAAGGGGTGGGCAAGTGGCCAGGATGGGAAGGTGTTGGTTGAGAATCTCGAGTGAACCAGCGCCAATAGTGATTCGAAGCGCTCGTCCGATAGGTCCTTGTAGAAAGGCTCAAGCTGCAGGGTCGTAACCATGCCCTTATAGACCATCGTTCGCATAGACAGCGACGGGTGATAAATCCCAATCTCACGCTCACTGCGCTTACGCAACCTAAACAGTGCCCGCTCCAGCTCAAGGCCATGTAGTCCATCACCTGCTAGGAAGATTTGCTGGATTTCGGGCATCGCCTCGCGAGCAAGGTCCCCAAGTACTGCTGGGTCCGTAGGTGGAGTCCTGGTCCCAATAAGTTTTAGGCCTTCTTCTTCAGCTAATTTGCTGAGGCTGGCAAGATCTTTTTTCGAGGTTGCGGCCTCGAGGAACACCAATCCGGTTCCATAGCTACCTCTTTCAGGCAGCTCAAAGTCAACTACCTCCCGGAAGAAGCGATCTGGTATTTGAGTGAGGATTCCAGCCCCATCACCGGTTCCAGCATCAGAACCAACAGCCCCCCGGTGCTCGAGGTTACGAAGGGAATTGAGAGCCATTTCAACGATGTCATGGCCGGCGTGGCCTCTGAGAGTGGCAACCATAGCCAAACCGCAGGCATCCTTCTCAGCGTCAGGGTCGTAGAGTCCCTGAGCAGCAGGCAAGGTGCTAAAGCGCTGGAATGGTGATACAGGCATGCCTCTCCAATCGAATTCCTATGTTAAGTAGGGACTTCGTCGGCCCAGGCGTAAAAGTTAGCTGTTTTTGTCCTCGGCAGAGTCTACTGCGAGAGGCTCATTTGTGCCCTCAGTGGCAGGTTCTCTGCCGGGCATCCAGATGGATGGTTCGAGGCCAGGGTGGCGGCGCGTTTGAACCAAGAAAATCAAGATTCCTAGAGTCAAACCGATCAGCGCTGACCAGATGTTGACCCGAAGACCAAGAATAATCTCACTGGGGTCAATTCGGATACTTTCTATCCAAACTCTTCCAGTTGAATAAACAATCAAATAAAGCGCAAAGACCTTCCCCCACTGAAGATTTAGTCTTGCAGCAAGCAGCAGAATCAAGGCTGCTCCAGTGAGGTTCCAGATCATCTCGTAGAGGAAAGTGGGGTGAAATAAGAGCCCGTCCGGGAGCCCGTTCGGGTATGCGGGATTGCTGCTGGGAATCTCGAGACCCCAAGGTAGCTCGGTAGGTAGACCGAAGAGCTCCTGATTGAAATAGTTACCGAGGCGACCTATGCCCTGGGCGATAAGGATTCCTGGTGCCACGGCATCCGCGACGCTCAGGAACCGAATCCCGAGCTGTCTTGCGCCAATGTATGCACCAATCGCACCTAGAGAGATTGCCCCGTAGATAGCAAGGCCACCCTCCCAAATGCGCAAGGTTGCCAGTAGATCCGCACCTTCATAGAAGTAATCGTCTGGGTGGGTAATTACGTGGAAAAACCTTCCACCCAAGATTCCAAACGGAACGGCCCAGAGCGCGATGTCCAGCATGCTGCCCCGCTCTGCTCCGCGCCGGTGCAGCTTGAAGTCTGCGAGCGTGGTCGCGATTACGATGCCGGTGAGGATAAAGAGCGCATAGAAGTGGATGCGCACAGGCCCAAGATCTATGTAGCTAATTTCAGGTGAGGGGATGCCGGTAAGAAAGTCCACCGGGCTATCCTAAACCGCTCGCTAGCTCGCGGGTCTTTTCAATCAGTCCATCGAGCCCGTTACTCTCATAGGCGGCGATCAAAGCGGTGCCCACAATGGCTCCATCGGCGTATGTGTTCACGTCCCTTACCTGCGCACCCGTGGAAACCCCAACGCCCACGCAGGTCGGAGCGCTTCCAATTGAGCTAACCCTGCCCGCAACTTCCCTTGCCAGCTTGTCGACCTCAGCGCGTTCTCCGGTAATGCCCATGGTCGAAACGGAGTAGACAAAGCCGCGTGAGGCCTTGGTGTTTGCGCTAACTCTCTCGTCCGAGCTGCTTGGAGCGACCAGAAATACTCTGTCTAGGTCGTGTTTATCAGCAGACTCCAACCACTTGGATGCCTCATCTGGAATCAGATCTGGAGTGATCATGCCTTGTGCACCGGCTTGCTTGAGCTCATCGGCGAACCTTTCGACTCCATAGCGAAGCACGGGGTTGTAGTAGCTCATGACAAGCATTGGCTTGTCTACCTGCTCGCGCACACCTCGAATCACCTCAAATAATTGATTCAGCTTGAAGCCGTTCTCCAGCGCCTTTTCGGTCGCCTTCTGAATCACAAGGCCATCCATCACGGGATCTGAATAGGGAACTCCAACCTCAAGGATGTCGCAGCCGTTTTGTGCAAGGGCAACAAAGGCGGCAATCGAGTCCTCAACCGTGGGGTATCCGGCTGGGAAGTAACCAACTAGGGTTCCTCTGCCGCTCTGCTTGTTTGTCTCTAGGACGCTCTGGACGCTCATGCTCCAAGTAGTCCAAAGTAACGACCGGCAGTCTCCATGTCCTTGTCTCCTCTGCCCGAGAGGTTTACAAGCACCGATGCGCCGGCAGGAAGTATTTTGGCAAGGTGTGGAATGCCGGCTAGGGCGTGCGCTGTCTCAATTGCGGGGATTATGCCTTCGGTCTGGGACAACAGTTTCATGGCCTCCATGGCTTCGCTGTCGGTTACCCCGTGGTACTGAGCCCGGCCGAGATCCTTCAGCCAAGAGTGCTCTGGACCCACGCCTGGATAGTCGAGACCTGCTGAGATCGAGTGCGACTCAGAGGTCTGACCATCTTCGTCTTGCAGCATGTAGCTCATTGCTCCGTGAAGCACCCCTGGGGCACCCCTGCTCAGGGTAGCGGCGTGCATTGGGGTGTCGATCCCGTCACCGGCGGCCTCGAACCCCCATAGCTGAACATCTGGGTCGTCCAGGAATGCGTGGAATATGCCAATGGCATTCGAACCACCGCCAACACAGGCGGCAACCGCAGCTGGAAGCTCACCTGTTAGCTCCAGCATCTGCACCTTGGACTCCTTGCCAATAATGCTGTGAAAGTCACGAACCATAGTCGGGAAGGGGTGGGGACCAGCGACGGTGCCTAGTAGATAGTGCGTGGTCTCCACGTTGGCAACCCAATCTCTTAGCGCCTCATTGATCGCGTCCTTTAGGGTGCGAGAACCGGTCTTTACCGCCACTACCTCAGCACCAAGTAGTTTCATGCGGGCGACATTCAGGGCTTGACGTTCGGTGTCAACCTCACCCATGTAGACGACGCAGTCGAGTCCGAAGTAGGCGGCGGCAGTGGCCGAGGCGACACCGTGCTGGCCGGCTCCAGTCTCAGCGATGATGCGCTTTTTGCCCATCCGTTTGGCAAGCAGTGCCTGGCCCATGACGTTATTGATCTTGTGACTACCGGTGTGGTTGAGATCTTCGCGCTTTAGAAATACTCGAAGCCCTCCGGTGACCGCGGCAAACCTTTGAGCCTCCGTGATTATCGAGGGCCTACCGGTGTAGGTGCGGTGAAGCTCCGCCAGCTCCTCTTGGAATTTGGGGTCCTTGCGAGCTTCTTCATAGACCTGCGAGAGCTGATCTAGGGCTGCAATGAGCGGTTCGGGCACAAAGCGACCACCGTACTGGCCGAAGTACGGGCCAACCTGCTCACCTAGCTTTTGAGACATGCGTAAATCCTAAGAGACCGAGGTGAATTCAGGTATCAGAGTGGCCCAATCTCCGGTGACCAGGGTCTCCCCCACGAGCACACAATCTGCCCCAGCATCGCGATAGCGCTCCACGTCTCCCAGTTGCTTGACCGAAGATTCGGCAATCTTGACGCAGCAACTGGGAAGTTTTGCGGCAAGGTGCTCAAACAGCCCAATGTCGGTCTTGAAAGTCTCGAGATCTCTGGTGTTTATGCCTATTAGCCTGGCGCCACTATCCGCTGCGATCACTATCTCTTCAGCACTGTGGGTCTCAACCAGAGCTTCCAAACCTATGGCCTTGGAGAAATCGTAGAGGCTTCGAAAATCTGCCTTGGGCAGCTGAGCCAGAATCAGTAGCACCATAGACGCCCCCGCGGCCTTGGCCTCAAGGATCTGGTATTCGTTTGAGATGAAGTCTTTCCGAAGGGTAGGAATGGAAACTGCTTGGCTTACCTCCTGCAGATCAGAGAGCTTTCCACCAAATCCTGATTCCTCCGTGAGCACCGAGATTGCGTGAGCTCCTGCGGATTCGTATCCAGCCCCTAAGGCCTTCGCATCTGGTATTTCGGCAAGGAAGCCCCTTGATGGGCTTCGCCGCTTTATTTCGGCGATTAGTTTGATGTGTTCAGCTGGTTGCAGGGCCTCATAGGCGTCAGGGGCTTTGGAAACAAGTGCGCACCTCTCCTCTAGGAGTTCGCGCGAAAGCTGAGCCTGGCGGGCATTTGATGCCCTCAGGCTTGCATCAAAGAGTCCTTGAAGCACTAGTGGGAGGAGCTTTTGGAGCCACCGACTCCATAGCCAGCCTGCTTTAGGAGGTAGCCCACTAGTGGCGCTGCCAGCGCAAGCCCGGCCGAAAGCCAGACGACTAACGCGTTGTCAAACCAGAAAAAGAGAGTCCCAATGGTGAAGGCAAGTGTTACAAGCCCCACCGTTACCCAGGCAGCAAGTGAGTGTCCGTGACCAGGTTCTTCGTTGTGTGACATCTTTTCCTCTCGACTAAGTGCCAATGATAACAATTACTCTGACTGCTCGTCCCATAGGTCTCTAGCATCCAGGTCCTGATTCACGCTTTCCACTGAACGACCACCAGGTTTCAAAAAGATCAATAGAGCTGCCGCTATTGCAAGGGCGAACCCTGAAAAAGCAAAGACGTAAATCACTGGCGAAAGCTCAAGATCTACAGCTCCACCACCTGCAATACCTGAAACCTGCTCTCTTGCCTCAATCACCGCAGGTGAAGTAGCGAGATCCCCCAACAGCGCAATAGCTGAGGTGGCAGCTATCGCCATTGAGCCCAGGGCGACTAACAGCCTTGGCATCTTGCGATAAAGAGACATCAGGACGGCGAGAGCAGCTACCGCTGGCAATAGAGCCATCGTCTGATTTAGCTCGGCTCCAATGATTCCACTGCTGTCTACCGCCACCCATTCGAGCAGAAGCAGGGACCACCATGCTCCAACGAGCAGTAGCAGCACCAAAACAGCCCTAGTCATTGTGCATTGCGTTCGCGGCAGCAACAGCTCTGAGAACAACCGCGGCCTTGGCTTCGGTCTCGGCGTGTTCGCTTTCTGGAACTGAGTCGAGCACTATTCCAGCTCCGGCTTGAATGTGAGCGACACCATTCCGAATCAGTGCTGTCCTAATTGCTATCGCGAGGTCCGAGTTTCCCTCAAAGTCGAAGTAACCCACCACTCCCCCGAACAAACCTCGATAGCTGGGCTCAAGGTCATGGATGATCTCGAGAGCTCGTGGTTTAGGAGCGCCGGAGAGCGTTCCGGCGGGAAAGGTGGCCAGCATGGCATCAACTGCTGTTACGCCTTCACGCATCTGTCCCTCAACCGTCGAGACAAGGTGCATGATGTGGCTAAACCGGTGGATTTCCATGAACTCGGTGACCTCAAGACTTGAAGGATCGCAAATCTTGAGAAGGTCATTACGTGCCAAATCAACGAGCATCAGGTGCTCGCTGCGCTCCTTGGTGTCGCTACTCAGCTCAGACGCAAGCGCCATGTCCGCAGCTGAGGTCTCTCCCCTTGGTCTTGAACCTGCAATCGGGTGGGTCACTGCCCGACCTCCGCTTACCTTTACAAGGGCCTCCGGGGATGACCCGGCAATGGCAAAGCTGCCGGAGGCATCACTCCACCTAGTGAGATACATATACGGCGATGGGTTTGTCGCTCTGAGCGCCCTGTAAACATCTAGAGCGTCAGCCTCAAGCGTTGAATCAAACCTTTGCGAGATGACGACCTGGAAGACATCGCCAAGGCGCACGTGCTCTTTCGCCTTCTCAACCTTGTCAAGAAAGTCCTGCTTCTCAGTGTTGGTGACAAACTCGGGCTCGAGCCATTTTGGCGAAGTGAACTTGGAGGCCGAAGGGGTCTCGATGACCTTTTGCATTTGCTCTATCGAGGCAAGAGCCGCCTCGTACTTTGACTCCAGAGAACCATCGCTGTCTAGGAAAATCACATGCACCAACAGCATCTCTGCCTTTGAGTGATCAAGCACTACAAGGTCTGAGAATTGATTAAACCCGTACAGGGGCACCTCGTAGTCGGCACTTTTTGGTGCAGGAAGCCTTTCAATCAGATTCACCGCACCCCAGCTCACAAATCCAACGAGACCAGAGCTCAATGGAAAATCAACTGGTGCTGATTTCCAGCTTCTCTGGAGCTGCTTTAGTGCCTCGATAGGGTCAGTGGCCAGTTCTTCCGATGGCAGCGCGCTGAATCTGGAGTTCCATGTGGCCTGATTTGCATTAGCGGTCAGCGTGCCGCGACTAGCTACCCCAATAAATGAGTAGCGCCCCCAGACTCCCTGCTCGGCAGACTCAAGCAGAAAAGTATCCTCGCGCTCACTACAAAGCTTTTGATAGAGCCCAATAGGGGTCTCAATTCCATTGAACAAACGCTTCACGACCGGGATGACGTTACAAGTACTGGCTAACCCCTTGACCTCATCGAGCGAGATCACGATCGAGCCTCGAAGCATGAACTTGTTCCTAGGTGACAGGTCGGCCCATCTGGGTGAACCATGGCCACCAATGCATCCTTGTCGCAATCTGCAGAGATTGAACTAACGTGCAGGAAGTTCCCGCTGGTTTCCCCCTTAAGCCAACGCTCGGATCGGGAACGCGAATAGAAGACCATGCGACCCGATTCAATTGTTTCTTTCAGGGTCTCCTGATTGGCATAGCCAAGCATCAGGACATCTTTGGTGGAATCATCCTGCACAACAACGGGTATTAGACCATTCGAGTCATAGGTCAAGACATTTGGATCTATCAAAGTCTCACCTCAACACTCGCTTGATCTAGGGCCAGCTTTACTTCACCAATACTAATTTCACCCTCGTGGAAGACGCTTGCGGCTAAGACGGCATCAGCTCCGGCCCGAGCGGCCTCTACAAAGTCTTCAACTTTGCCCGCTCCACCCGATGCGATCACCGGTAGCGACGACTTCGACTTGATTAGCTCAACTAGCCCAATGTCAAAGCCAGACTTGGTTCCATCCGCATCTATGGAGTTCACAAGCAGCTCTCCAGCGCCAAGGTCTTCGGCCTGACGTATCCACTCGAGAGCATCCAAGTCAGTGAGGTTCTTGCCACCGTGGCTTGTAACACCGAAGCCGCTTGGCCTGGATGCTCTTTTTAGATCAAGGGAGATCACTAGAACCTGTGAGCCATGCTCGCGGACTATCTCCTCGAGCAAAGCGGGATTGGCAATTCCAGCACTCCCGACAGAAACTTTGTCCGCTCCAGCGGCAAGCAGCGATGTGACATCGGTCAACGAGGAGATGCCCCCACCAACGGTCAGCGGGATAAATACCTGCTCTGCACACTTTGTTACCACATCCAGCATGGTCTTGCGGTTTTCACTTGAGGCGTGGACGTCTAGGAATGTGACCTCGTCGGCACCCTCTTGGTAGTAGCGAGAAGCGAGTTCTACCGGGTCACCGATGTCTCGCAGTCCCTCAAAATTGACGCCCTTCACGACTCTGCCAGCGGCAACATCAAGGCATGGAATTACTCGGACAGCCGGCACTAGATTCTCGCGGCGTGTATCGCGCTTACCAAAATTGCCCTTGCGCCAATATCGTGCAGCTCGTCCATGATTTGGTTGGTCTCGGCGACCCTCACGAGTGCACGGATTGCGACCCAATTCTCATCGGCTAGAGGTGAAATGGTGGGAGACTCAATCCCCGGAGTTATTGCCGACGCCTTTTCGACAAGAGCTCTCGGGCAGTCATAATCCATGATCACATACTCCCTCGCAACCAGAACACCCCTGAGCCTTCGAAGCAACTTGGCAGAATCGGCTGCTTTTCCAGGAGCAGAAATTAGCCTCGCGGTGGAAGAGAGTATTTCGGGACCAAAGACGCTCAGTCCTGCCTTGCGCAGAGTGTTTCCGGTTGAAACAACATCGGCAACCGCGTCGGCAACGCCAAGCCTCACCGCAGATTCAACAGCCCCATCAAGCGAGACCACCTGACACTCGATTCCACTCTTGGCCAAGTAATCACTTATGAGCCTGGGGTAGGCAGTTGCAAGCCTCTTACCATTTAGGTCCTCTGGCTCCTTGCACCCAGAGCCTGGCTCTGCTGCGAACCTAAACGTCGAAGCTCCAAAACCTAGATCAGCGACCTCCTCAGCCTTAGACCCGGAGTCCAGTAGGAGGTCAAGACCCGTGATGCCGACGTCGAGTGAACCGCTCCCGACATAGGTTGCGATGTCCCTTGGCCTGAGGTAGAAAAACTCAACGTTGTTTGCCTCGTCCACCAGGTGAAGTTCGGAGGGCTCTCTCCTGGTTGCGTAACCTGCCTCTTTGAGCATCGAGATGGCGCTATCAGAGAGGATGCCCTTGTTAGGGATTGCGACCCGCAACATTAGAGAACCTTCTCAATCTCTTCAAGCTTGATGCCTTTGGCTATGAGTAAAAGCTGTAGGTGATAGATGAGCTGGGATGCCTCAAGGGCGAGATCCTTGTCGGACTGATACTCGGCGGCCATCCACACTTCCGCTGCCTCTTCGACAATCTTCTTGCCGATTGCATGAATGCCAGAGTCCAATAGCGCTGTGGAGTTACTGCCCTTGGGGCGGTCTATTGCTATCTGGCTGAGCTCGGCAAAGAGCTGGTCAAAGGATTTCATGCCCTCTAGATTACTGATTGAGCCCCGATGCCGCCGATTTTCTGAGTTCGAGAATCCTTTGGGCGTGGTCATCAGATCCAAACACGGAGCTTCCGGCCACAAAAGTGTCGGCCCCAAGCGCCGCTAACTCACCTATGTTCTCTAGTGTGACACCGCCGTCGACCTGGAGGGCGATTTCAAACTTTGAACCCGATATAAGTGCTCGAGCTTCAGCCACCTTGGGCATGGTCTCGGTAATCAGTTTCTGACCTCCAAAGCCAGGCTCGACGGTCATCACCAAAAGCATGTCAATCTCTTCCAATAGACCGCTAAGTGAGCTCACGGGAGTGTTGGGCTTGATCGCAACCGCTGACCTAACGCCCATCTCTCTGAGTTTTCGACAGGTGCTAACTGGGTCCTTTGATGCCTCGATATGAAAAGTCACGGAGTGGGGCCCAAGCTCTGCGTATTTCACGGCCTCGGTATCGACATTTTCGATCATGAGGTGGATGTCTGTCGGGATTGGTGAGAGCTCGATCATGCGCTGCACCACCGGGACCCCAAAGGTGAGATTTGGCACGAAATGGTTGTCCATTACATCCAGGTGCGCAGCATCTGCACTAGCAATGGAGGCGAGCTCGGTTTCGATATTGCCAAAGTCAGCCGATAGCAGAGAGGGATGAATGCGCACGGTATCAGCCTATTTCCTTCTCAGCGCGGCCATAAACATGGCGTCGGTTCCGTGCAGGTGTGTCCAGAGCTGAATCGTCTTGCGCGAGTCATTTAGTTGGAGATCAGGCGAGATTTCTTTCATAACCGGCTTTAGGTCTACTAGTTCGAGATCCTGGTGTTTAGCCAGTATGTCTTGTACGGGCGTAATGGTCTCCTCGATTAGCGGGGAACATGTGGCATAGACGAGCACTCCACCTGATTTGAGCGCAGCATAGGACGCCTCCAGAAGCTCTCGCTGGATGGAACTGAGTGAGGCAAGCTGGGACTGCTTCTTTCGATGCCGGGACTCTGGTTTGCGCCGAACCGATCCCAGTCCAGAGCAGGGTGCATCGAGCAAAATCGCGTCGTAGTAGTTCGGGTCTGCCTGTTGACCTGGAGCGACGATTACCCTGCCAATCGGGTTTGCTCCCAGTGCTTCCCGGACAAGTTCTGCGCGATGCTCCTGTGGCTCCATGCAATCGAGTTCGCCACCAGATGTCCTAATGCGCCCCTGCAGTATTGCCGACTTACCCCCAGGCCCGCTGCACATGTCCAGCGTCTTCCCGCCCAAGTTCGCAAGCCCCGCGGTTACCAGAGCGACCAGCTGTGACCCGAGGTCCTGAACCCTGATATTTCCCAGAGACAGGTAGGGCTCCGGGTTGCCATCAACCTGAAACCCGATCGGCGATTGAGGAGTTGCTTGCAAGCCTTGTGCAACGAGTGCTGCTACGGCCTCCTTGTCGGAGGCTGCCAGAAACGTCTCGGGCGTCTCGTTGTTCGCGGTAAGGAGCTGGACCAATTCACTCTCGCGCGCGTCTATGCGCAGTGACTCACGAAGAGAGTCAATGACCCAGGCTGGATGAGAGTGGAGAATCTCGAGTCTTCTGGATTCAGCGAGGCCTTCTGTGAGTTCTGAAAGTAATTTCTCGAGCCCCTCACGCTCAGCATTTCTCAGCACCGCGTTCACTAACCCGGCCGCGCGCGGCTCAATCCTCTTTGCGAGATTTACTGTTTCGTTAATTGCGGCATGGGTAGGAACCCTCATTCGAAAAAGCTGATGAAGTCCCAGTTGTAGAGCGCCTCTAATTGGCTGGGACAACTCCTTGCCCCTGGTGAAATGATCGATAACTGAGTCATACTGCAGCTGCCAGCGCAGGGCGCCATAGCTCAACTCCTGAATGAGCCCTCGCTCCGAGTCGGCAACATTATGACGAGCGAGCGTCTTTGGTAGAAGCAGGTTGATGTAGGCATCGGTGTCGTGCACGCGCATCAGCAGCTCGTGAGCTATTTGCCTCGAGTCAGTCAAAAACTACGCTCCCCTGCAGGCCTCGGAACCACTCAATGGCCGTCATGACGCGCTTGCCTCCCGGTTGCACCTCGGTTAGTTGTAGCCGCGTTCCGGAGCCGCAGGTAATCAATACCTTCTCGCCCGATAGTTCGATGCTCCCAATCGGCCTATCCGCCTTCTCTAGTGCTGACCAGTCGACACTCCCCACGGCCTTGGCTCTCAAGATTCGGATGGGTTCGCCACGGAACTGGGCCCATGCCATTGGCTCTGCGTTTAGTGCCATTACTTTTCGAGCAATTAGTTCGGCTGTCTCAGAGAAGTTCAGTTTCGCATCAGTCCTAGAGAGCTTTGGTGCATAGGAAGCCTGACCTTCTTGCGGGGTTAGCTGTGGTGTATGAGCAATAAGCTCGCACACTAACTCTGCACCTTTTTCGGCGAGCTCTGGCAGAAGATCTGCTGCCGAAGAGTCAGCTGAATAGGTGATCGCTCTAGAGCCGACAATGTCGCCTGTGTCCATGCCGGAGTCAAGTTTGAAGACGGTTAGTCCTTGGCCCTGCCCATGCCAAATCGAGTGCTGGAGGGGTGTGGCACCTCGCCATTGCGGCAACAGACTGAAGTGTAGGTTCCACCAATCAAGTTGGCTCAGGACGTTGGACCCAAGCAGCGCGCCATATGCGACCACGATGGCCAGCTCGGCCTTCTTTTGAGATATTTGAGCCAACTCGTCAGGCCCGATTCTGTCCGCCTTCAGGACCGGAATCCCAAGTGCCTCCGCTTTGGCTGCAACAGCAGACGGGGTCAGTACCTTCTTTCGGCCAATTGGTGCATCGGGTCGGGTAATCACGAGCGCCACATCGTGTTCCTTGTGCAGTCTTTCCAAGGCAATCGCAGCAACCTCTGGGGTGCCGGCAAACACGAGTCTCATGAGTTCAGCGCCTTCATGTCGTCCATAACTATTTTGAGTCCCCTGCGATTACCGGAAGCGGTTGTTCTTGCAGATGCTTTTATGGCAACCGCCCTCAATCCCTGTGCAACATCCACCCCCTGAGAGTACTTGAACCTAATGAGCGCCTTTGTACCCGAGTTCTTTATTACCTCAGCTCCCGATTTTGCGGCAACCAGGAGCGCCTCTTCGAGAACTTTGGGTGTGGCGTCGAGTGACGCTATTCGCATGCTCGGGGGCAGCTTCAAGGCCGTGGTTTCAGCGAGAGCAGACCTTGCTAATTCAATGTGTTGCCAGAGCGCCAAAGGCTGACCAAGGTGACTTCCTAGCCCTTCAAAGACAGCTCTGGCATCTTGCGAGAGGAGCTCGAGACTCTCGGTCCAGTCGCGCATCGCGAGCTGTTCCGCTGTCAGGTGCTGGGCGGCAAGCCAAATGTCACAGTCGAGAACCAACAATCCGGCATATCCGCTTGCAAGCCTTGGTGCAGAACCGGGAGTAGCAACCAAGATCGTGTTTGGCTTGTCGGAGACAGCGGGGACCTTATCCGCGGTTGCCTCATAGATTGTCGAATTGGGGAAAGCCTTACCTATCTCGGCAACCGTTCGCTGGCTACCGGTCCTTCCCCTTCTGAGGTTGGCCGAACCGCATGCCTGGCAAGCGGTGTGGAGTTTGCTACACACTCTGCACTCATAGCGGCCGCTAGTTGGTTCCCAAATGTATCCGCCACAATCGCAGCGTTGTCGCTCTCCGCAGGACTGGCAATAGGCAGCCGCCGAGGAGCCCTTCCTTGGCATCACAACAAGTAGCGGACCCTTCTTGATCGACTCCTTTGCCATCTCGAAGCTTGCCGAATCAAGTCGTAAGCCGGGCTCTGTGAAGGAGATTCTTGGAGGCGCACTGTCCTTAGGGTGCTCGGCGAGATAGCCAATATCTACAAGGCGCTGCACCTCCAGAGATCTGTATGGTGCGGCAAAGAGCAAGCTCACCTTGTCCCCGGCTCGCATGAGCGCGAGCTCTCTGACGTGGGTATTGGGGGAACCTTGCTCACGCCAGCTGTCGTCTAAATCATCCGCCATGCAGATCAAACCGAGGTTGGCTACAGGTGCGTAGATTGCACTGCGCGTGCCAATGACAACTGAAGTGGCACCCAAAAGCGAATGGAAAACCTTGAACCTTTCCGATCTCTTTAGGTCCGGTGTCATAGCCACGGGTGTCAGGCCAGTCCGCTCGCAAGCCCTGACAAGAGCTACGACGTCACTGATTTCGGGAACTAACAGCAGCGCAGACTGGCCAAGTTCACTGGTTGATTTCGCAGCGCGCACAAACTCTGCCATCCAAGAGGGCAGTAGTCCACCCTCCACCAGCTCTTGCCGTCCGCCTGCCAGTAAAGCCTGGCGGAGAGGTTTTGATGGCAGTTCTATGGGCAGAGTGGTGCTTGGTTCTGAAATTGCTGTCCTAGCCATGTGGTCCGGAATTGCTGCTGAGAGGATCTCACCGAGCGCTACACACTGCCTATTTGCCGCATCTCTTGCAAATCCATAGATCTCTTTGGTCAAGACAGGTCTATCACCGACTATCTCAACCAGTGAGGACGTTGCATATTCGGAAGCTTCCAGGAGCTCAACGACAAAGCCTGTCTGCTTTGTCTTGGAGCGACCTATGAAGAAGCTCACGCGATGACCAAATTGAATTGACTCTGCTAACTCGCTCGGAATTACAAAATCAAACTGCCTGTCTAGCTGCAGCAGCTTGGATTCAGCAACTACCCGCGCGAAGCGAGCCATCTAGCGACCCGCAGCCTCGCGAAGCGCACCCGCGCGATCTGTCTTCTCCCAGCTGAACTCTGGTAGCTCACGGCCAAAGTGACCGTAGGCAGATGTCTTAGAGAAAATTGGCCGTTTCAGATCGAGGTCACGAATGATTGCAGCTGGTCTCAGGTCGAATGTCTCCATCACAGCCTTTTGAATGCTTTCAACCTCTACTTTTTCGGTTCCGAAGCACTCCACAAACACAGCCACCGGCTTGGCGACACCGATCGCATAGGCAACTTGAAGCTCCACCTTGTCTGCAAGGCCGGAGGCAACCACGTTCTTTGCCACCCAGCGCATCGCATACGCAGCAGAGCGGTCCACCTTGGATGGGTCTTTACCGCTGAAGGCGCCGCCTCCGTGGCGTGCCATGCCTCCGTAGGTGTCAACGATGATTTTTCTACCCGTGAGTCCGGCGTCCCCTTGCGGTCCACCGATTACGAAACGACCGGAAGGATTGATGATGTAGCGGACATTTGAGGTATCCAACTTGCTATCTGCCAACACAGGCGAAATGACCTTCTCCAACACGAGGCTGGCCAGATCGTCCTGGGTGACGTCTGGGTGGTGCTGTGTTGAGAGCACCACTGTGTTGATAGCAACGGGGGTGTTACCGTCATAGTCAATGGACACCTGAGTCTTGCCATCCGGTCGCAGAATGCCATTGTCAAGCTCTCGTCTAACTCGACTTAGATTCTCTGAAATTCGATGAGAGAGCAAAATTGGCGCGGGCATCAATGTGTCGGTCTCGTTTGTTGCGTAGCCGAACATCATGCCCTGGTCGCCGGCTCCTAGTTTGCTGATTTCGTCCTGTTCGCCAGCTCGCGACTCGAGAGCATCGTCGACACCGCCTGCGATGTCTGGTGACTGAGCGCCAATGGAGACAGATACACCGCAAGAGTTGCCGTCAAAGCCGATATCTGAACTGGTGTAGCCAATGTCGAGGATCTTCTGCCTAACAAGCTGCGGAATCTCTACGTAGCTGGAGGTGGTAACTTCTCCGGCAATGTGAACTAGTCCGGTAGTTACGAGGGTTTCCACCGCAACTCGAGCGTCTGGATCCTGCTCCAGCATTGCGTCGAGAATGGTGTCGGAGATCTGATCGCAGATCTTGTCTGGGTGGCCTTCTGTGACCGATTCTGAGGTAAATGTTCTTAGCGTCATAGACGCAAAGTCTAGTAAGTCACTAGGACAATTGCACTGCCACGCGCCTCATGATCTCCCAAGCTACCTCGTCTTTAGTGCCGAAAATTTCAACCTCTGAATCGGCGTCTACATATTGAACGACAGTGTCGCTACCTTCCAGGGAGCTAACGCTGTTTCCAATCACTACCTTGGCTCCCTTGGTCTCCAGCTTGCTCCTGGTGGCCTTGATGACGTCCTCTTCTTGTTCAACGAGGGCAAACCCCACTGCGAAGCTTTGGGGAAACTGCTTTGTGTAGGCGGCAAGCAGGTCTGGGGTTGAACTCAGCTTTAGCTCTGGAACTGTGGACCTGGAGAGCTTGCCCTTGTGAGGGTTGGCAACCTGAAAATCGCTCACTGCTGCAGCCATCACGAGCACGTCACTTGACTCCTGAAGCGCAGCACTGAGGTCGGCAACACTTTCAACGTGTGTCACGTCCATTCCTTTTGGGGTCTGAGCGAGATTGCACGCAATCAGGCGAACTTTCGCGCCCAGGTCCCTTGCTGCCAGTGCCAGGGCAATACCTGTCTTGCCCGATGAGCGGTTGCCGATAAACCTGACATCGTCGATGCGCTCTCTGGTTCCACCAGCTGTGACAGTCACGGTCTTGCCGCTCAAAGGACTCGATGCAAAGAGAAACTCAACGATGTCTTCGACCTCAGGGAGCCTGCCAGGGCCTGTGTCGTCACCTGTTAGGCGGCCAGAGGCCGGTTCCATGACCCTTATCCCGCGAGAGCGCAGGGTCTCCACGTTTTCAATGGTCGCCTGGTTTTGCCACATCTCGGTGTGCATGGCCGGAACCACAACCACCTCAGCAGTTGATGCCAGGAGTGCATTGAGAAGAAGGTCATCAGCAATACCTGCTGCATAGCGCCCCAAGAATGCTGCAGTTGCAGGCGCAATAACTATTAGATCGGCCTCCTGGCCGAGTTGGACGTGCCTAACACTTGCGACATCACCATAGAGATCTGAGTCAATGTTTTTGCCGCTGAGGGCTTCTAGGGTTGCCTCGCCTATGAAGCGAAGAGCATTCTGTGTAGGGAGCGCAGTAACCTCGTGGCCCAGCTCCGACATTGCCCGTAGCAGGCCAGCGGCCTTATAGGCAGCTATTCCGCCGGTGATGCCAAGCAGAATTCGCAATTTGGTCTACTAGTCGGTCTTCTTTGTTAGCTTGCCCTGGTGAAGCTCGTGGAGGGCAATTGAAAGCGCCTTGTCGTCAATCGAAGAGTCGACAAGTGGGCCTACGTAGTTGAAGAGCGATCCCTCGTGCAGTGCGGAGTAGTACTCGTTAATCTGGCGTGCTCGCTTGGATGCAAAGATCACTAGCTCGTAGTTGGAGCCGACCTTCTCTAGAAGCTCGTCAATTGGTGGGGCAATAATGCCTTCGGCCTGCGTCATCTGTCTCCTCTAACTGTCCTCACGATTTCCTCTGCACATTCCGAGAGGTTGTCGTTGGTGACTTGGTGTTCAAACTCTCCCGCGGCAGCTATTTCCGAGCGGGCTGAACCAAGTCTAGTTTGAATTTCTGATTCTGTCTCGGTCGCCCTATCGCGCAGCCTCCGCTCCAGCTCCTCCCACGAGGGTGGGTGCACAAAAACTTGTATAGCCTCAGGCTCATGCTCTCGAATCTGCCTCGCGCCCTGTAGGTCAATTTCCAGGATTAGGTGCTTTCCCAAAGAACTCGCTCTCTCCAACTCCGCTCTGGGGGTTCCGTAGAGGTGCTGGCCATGAACGGTGGCATGCTCGAGTAGTTGATCTCCAGAGATCATTTCCTCGAAGCTCTCGCGACTAACGAAGTGATAGTGAATACCATCTACCTCGTCTTGCCGAGGAGCTCTTGTGGTGGCAGAGACCGACAGAATGAAATCTTGGTGGTTTGCAAGGATCTGCTTCACGAGCGACCCCTTACCCACCCCTGCGGGACCAACCAAAACAACCAGGCTCATAGCTGCGACTTTAGCTGCTCAATTGAGCGAATGATCTCGTGAGGGCCTGCTTCAGTTGCGGCTCGCGAAACGTTGAAGATGACCCTTTTGGCGCTCAGCCCAAAGATCTTCTCTACGTCCGCCAGTGACGCCCCTTGATGCCCGAACCCGGGTGCAAGTATCGGTATCCCAATGTCTGACTCCAGAACTGTCTCCAGACCGAACTGCGAAAGGTCGCGGGTGGCTCCGATCACCACTCCGCAGCTGGGACCAAGCTTTTTAGCCTGCTCGACAACCTTGGCGGCAACTGTTGCTTTGCCAATCTTGGCCGTCTGAAGTTGTTTGGCCTCGGGGTTTGAGGTGGCCGCTAAAACAAACAGCCCCGCGCCTACATCTTCTGCGTAGCCAAGAGTCTCTGCAAGGGAGGTAGGTCCAAGATAAGGAGAAACGGTCAGGGCATCACAGCGCAGCGGTGAGTCATCTCCAAAAAAAGCCTGTGCGTAGCCCAGCATGGTCGAGCCAACATCTCCGCGCTTGGCATCGGCTATGACGACAAAGTCGGCATCTCTGGCTGCCTGCAGCACCTCCTCGAGAGCACTTAGGCCCGCTCCCCCGAATCGTTCGAAAAATGCCACCTGAGGCTTCAATATCCCAACTCGTCCCTCGGCTGCCTCTATAAGCGCAAAGGCGAACTCTCTGAGTCCATATGGAGAGTCAGGCAAACCCCAGTCAACAAGTGTCTGCTCTGCTGGGTCGATGCCAAGGCAGAGCGCACCATACTCGGTCCGTGCTGCCTCGAGTTTTTCCAGGTACTTAGGCATTCAGCAGCGCCCTTCTGGTTGCGGCGTGCTCCTGCAGTGGGGTTACGTCGAACCTGCCCTGCCTGATTACCTCAAAGGACCCAATGGCAGCGCTCAGCTGGGCTGCGGTAGTGAAGATTGGCTTATCGGCTGCTGTGGTTGCCGCTCTAATCTCGTAGCCATCGACGCGGGCAAAGGCGCCGGATGGCGTGTTCACCACCACGTCTACTTCACCGTCGGTAATCATCTGCACAATCGAACGTTGCCCCTCGGTCGCTTTGGAGTGCTTGATAACCGTCTCGGCGGAAATGCCGTGTCTCTCGAGCATTCTTGCCGTTCCCTCGGTGGCCAGGATTCGGTATCCCATCTGCGACAGCCTCGCGACCGGGAGGATGATTTGTGGCTTATCTCTATCTGCCACTGAAACAAAGACTGATCCTGACAGCGGAAGCGCAGATCCTGCTCCCGCTTGACTCTTGGCGAAGGCAGCGGGGAAGGTCTTATCGATACCCATTACCTCTCCTGTGGAGCGCATTTCAGGGCCTAGCAGGCTATCGACGTACCGCCCGTCCTTCGTTGCAAAGCGCTTGAAGGGAAGCACAGCTTCCTTGACGGAGACTGGGGTTCCACTTGGAAGGTGCTTGCCATCGGCAGCCGGCAGATGACCGTCCTTGATTAGTTCATCAATGGTTCTGCCAATCATCACCAGCGAAGCGGCCTTGGCCAAAGTTATTCCGAGTGCCTTTGAGACGAACGGTACGGTCCTCGAGGCCCTAGGGTTCGCCTCAAGAACGTAGAGCACATCCGAGGCTAGAGCGAACTGGACGTTTATGAGTCCGTTGACCCCAAGCCCCTTTGCGATCGCTTCCGTTGCCGCTGCAACCCTCTCAATTTGGGCATCGCTCAGCGTTATTGGTGGCAGGGTGCAGCTCGAGTCACCAGAGTGGATACCCGCCTCTTCGATGTGCTCCATGACGCCACCGACATAGAGGCGCTGGCCGTCATAGAGAGCGTCGATGTCGATTTCTATGGCATCGTCCAAGAAGTGGTCTACCAAAAGTGGGTGGGTGTCATCGACCAGCGCGTGCTCAGCAATGCGGTCGAAATAGCCCTCCAGACTCCTTTCGTCATAGACAATTTCCATCCCCCTACCGCCAAGAACAAACGACGGCCTCACCAACACCGGGTAGCCGATCCGTCTTGCGATCTCGACCGACTCAGCCAGATTCGTGGCGGTGCCATTGGCGGGTGAGATAAGACCGGCGTCGTCAAGAATTCTCTGGAAGGCTCCGCGCTCCTCAGCCTTGTCGATGGACTCCGGTGTTGTGCCAAGAATTGGAATACCAGCAGCCTCAAGACCGTTTGCTAGCCCCAAGGCCGTTTGCCCTCCAAGCTGCACCATAACTCCCAGCAGCTCCCCCGACTGGCTCTCGGCATGGATGACCTCGAGGACATCCTCTAGGGTCAGCGGTTCGAAATAGAGCCTGTCAGAGGTGTCGTAGTCGGTAGATACGGTCTCGGGATTGCAATTGACCATGATTGTCTCGATGCCCGCATCACGAAGTGCAAAGGCTGCATGAACACAGGAGTAATCAAACTCAACTCCCTGGCCGATGCGGTTTGGACCACTGCCAAGAATCACCACCTTTTGCCTGTCCGATGGAACAACCTCGGTGACCTGGTCGTAGCTGCTGTAGTGATAGGGCGTGAGTGCTGGGAGCTCCCCCGCACAGGTGTCAACAGTCTTGAATACCGGCCTAACGCCCTCTGCATAGCGCCCTGCTCTGATCTCCTCCTCGCTGACACCTCTGAGCTGTGCCAGTTGGCTGTCGCTGAAACCGTGCTTCTTGGCCTTCCTTAGCGAGGCTGCATCGAGCACCTCAAGCGAGCCAATCCAGCCGGCAATCTCATTTATTAGAACAATTTGGTCAATAAACCACGGGTCAATCTTGGTCTGTTCAAATACCTCTTCAGCAGTTGCACCAAGCCTGAGCGCCTGCTGAACCTGCACGACCCGCTTGTCCGTTGGAGTCGCAATTAGCTCAAGGAGCTCCGCCTTGGTGTGTTCTTGGGCTCCCCAGTGGAACGAGCTGCCGCGTTTTTCTAGAGACCTAAGCGCTTTTTGCAAGGCCTGCGTGAAGGTGCGTCCAATTGCCATCGCCTCCCCCACGCTCTTCATGGTTGTGGTGAGAGTTGGGTCAGCGGCTGGGAATTTCTCAAAGGCAAACCTGGGCGCTTTCACGACGCTGTAATCGAGGGTTGGCTCAAAGCTGGCAGGGGTGACCTTGGTTATATCGTTAGGAATCTCGTCGAGGGTGTAGCCGATGGCAAGTTTTGCCGCAATCTTGGCAATCGGGAACCCGGTTGCCTTCGATGCTAAGGCCGAGGACCTAGAAACCCTGGGGTTCATCTCAATGACTATTACCCTGCCGTCAGCCGGGTCTACAGCAAACTGGATGTTGCAGCCTCCAGTGTCAACGCCAACGTCCCTAATGATTTGGATGCCAATGTCTCTGAGGTTTTGATATTCGCGATCGGTAAGCGTCATCGCTGGTGCCACGGTAATGGAGTCGCCCGTGTGAACACCAACCGGATCAAAGTTCTCGATAGAGCAGACAACAACGGTGTTGTCGTTCTTATCGCGCATGAGCTCCAACTCATACTCTTTCCAGCCCAAGATGGACTCTTCAAGCAAGACCTCAGATGTCGGAGAGGCCTGGATGCCGGCCCCTGCAATGCGCCTGAGGTCCTTTTCGTCATAGGCGAAGCCTGAGCCAAGGCCTCCCATTGTGAAGCTAGGCCTCACGACCAGCGGATAACCAAACTCTGCCGCAAACTCAAGGCAATCCTCAATGCTGTGCGCTATCGCGCTGCGTGCCACGTCAGCACCAGCGGCTAACACCAGATTCTTGAACTCCTGCCTGTCTTCTCCAGCTCTGATGGCATCGACGTTGGCCCCAATGAGCTCGACACCATACTTCTCGAGCGATCCGCGCTCGTAGAGAGCCATCGCGGCATTAAGAGCTGTTTGGCCACCCAGGGTCGGGAGGATTGCGTCGGGCTTCTCCTTTTCGATTATCGATTCGATTACCTCGGGGGTGATTGGCTCCACATAGGTGGCATCTGCAAAGTCGGGATCAGTCATGATTGTTGCAGGATTGGAGTTGATCAGAATCACCCTGATGCCCTCTTCCTGCAGCACCCTGCAGGCCTGGGTCCCGGAGTAGTCAAACTCGCAGGCCTGGCCAATAACAATCGGTCCCGATCCGATAACCAGAACCGAGTTGATGTCAGGACGCTTGGGCATTAGTTCTCCTCGATTAGGTTCAGAAACTTGTCAAATAGGTAGTGGCTGTCGTGCGGGCCAGCCGCTGCCTCGGGGTGGTACTGAACCGAGAAGGCGGGGATGTCTAGGCACTCAAGCCCCTCCACTACGTTGTCATTCAGCCCGCGATGTGAGACGCGCACCCTTCCAAAGCCCTCTGGCGATAATGCCTCGTCCTCTTCGAGCTTCACGGCGAATCCGTGGTTATGCGCAGTCACCTCAACCTGGCCGGTTGACTTGTTTTGAACCGGTTGATTTATACCGCGGTGACCAAAGGTCAGCTTGTAGGTGTCAAAACCCAGAGCCCGGCCGAGAAGCTGGTTTCCAAAGCAAATACCAAAGAAAGGCTTTTTGGCCTTGAGCAGTTCCCTCAGCATCTCTACCTGAGACGCGCTTGCCTCAGGGTCTCCCGGTCCATTGCTAAAGAACACCGCACTTGGATTACTCTCGAGAATCTCATTCGCAGTTGCGTTTGAGGGGAAGATCTCGACGTCCAGTCCACGCTCAGTTAGGTGCTCGAGCGTAGAACGCTTGATACCCAGGTCGAGAATTGCAACGCTGCCCTTTTTGGGTCCAACAGCTGGAAGTAGGTATCGCTCACTGGCGCTCACCTGGCCAGAGAGATTTTGCCCCTTCATCTGCTTTTGAGAGCGTACTTCCTCGAGCATCTGCTCTGCCGACGACGCCTCCGAACCGGAGAAGATGCCAGCGCGCATTGCTCCTGCGTCTCTGATTCTTATGGTGATGGCACGAGTGTCGACTCTGGAGATGCCGACTATCTCGGACTCGATTAGTGCAGACCCTAGGTCTTTCTCTGAGCGAAAGTTGCTCGCTATGCGACTGGGTTCCTTGACTACATAGCCCGCTACCCAAATCCTGCTCGACTCGTCATCGCGCGCATTGGTTCCAACGATGCCGATGTGGGGAGCGGTCTGGAGAACGATCTGTCCCGCGTAGGAAGGGTCGGTCAGCGTCTCCTGGTATCCGGTCATTCCTGTGGCAAAGACCAGCTCACCAAACGTCTTCCCCTGTTTCCCATAGGACTCCCCCGTGAAGACGGAACCGTCCTCGAGGACTAAGTAGGCGTTATCCAATATCAGCTCCTGTCACGTGTGCAAGTTGTCTCAAAAATCCCCCCGGGTCGCTGACTACTCTCAGATGAGTCACCAGGCGCTCTTTGCCATGGGACCAGTGGATGGCAATTAGACCATCCTGCTCAACACCCTTGTCGATGGTTGCCGTTTCCCTTGTGAAGCCTGCTATCGAAGCTGTGGGTATGAGAAAGTTACTTTCCCCCACCCGCTCTATCGAGACTCCATCCTCAGAGGCAAAGATCTTTGATTTACCACGTGAGCCAAGGCCAAATGCCCAGAGCCTATCCAGTGGCCTTGCTGCAAAGACGGTTGAAACATAAAGGGCAGAACCAACCTCAAGACCACCTTTTGACTCAAGCAACCTGGGCAGCGTGGATTCCTGAACTCTCCTTCGGTTTCCCACTGAGCGCCAGATTCTGAAAGCGATAGCGAAAACTAGGGCTATCAGCATTGCTCCAATGAGCTCTCTAAGCATTCTTGACCTTTCCGTCTCTGAGGCTGAACTTGCCCCTGAAAATTGTGTGAACCACTCGGCCCTTCAGCTCCATACCTGCGAAGGGGTTGTTGCTAGAAAGCGAGTGAGTAACCGCGTCTGCCGTCCGGCTTCCAGCTGGATCAATTAGCACTAAATTGGCGGGCTGCCCCTCGGCTATCGTGCCATGTCCTTCGAGTGATCCGATCTCAGCTGGCTTCGAGGACATCACCTCGCTAAACCGCCTCCAGTCAGATGCTCCAGGTTCAATGAGCACCTCTTGAGCCACTGAAGCTGCGTGCTCGAGACCAACCATCCCAAAGGCTGCCTGTTCCCACTCGCAATCCTTCTTTTCTGAGGAGTGCGGTGCGTGGTCGGTGCCGATTATGTCGATGGTCCCATCGATAAGGGCTTCACGCAGCGCGAGGGTGTCTTCCATTCTGCGTAGTGGCGGATTCACCTTGTAGACAGGGTCGTAGCTTCTTACAAGCTCCTCAGTGAGCATTAGATGGTGGGGTGTCACCTCTGCTGTGATCTGAATCCCTCTTGCCTTGGCCCAACGAACCACATCTACGGCTCCGGCTGTTGTGAGGTGGCAAATGTGGAGCCTTGCCCCCACCTGCTCTGCTAGCAGGGCGTCTCGGGCAATGATGGACTCCTCTGCAACACTGGGCCAGCCCTTCAGGCCAAGCTCGGTGGAGAGCTCGCCTGAGTTCATCTGAGAGCCTTCGGTGAGTCTGGGTTCCTGAGCGTGCTGAGCGATTACTGCCCCTAGGCCCTTTACGTAGGTAAGTGCTCGTTGCATAACCAGTGGGTCGTGTACGCAGTGCCCGTCATCACTAAAAACTTTGACCTTGGCTTTCGAGTTTGCCATCAGCCCAAGTGCACTCAGCTCAGTGCCAGCAAGTCCCTTGGTGACTGCTCCTATTGGCCTAACTTCCAGTAGCCCAGCCTCTTCACCGAGCTTCATTACCTGCTCAACCACCGATGCGGTGTCGGCAACCGGGTCCGAGTTGGCCATTGCAAACAGGGCTGTGTAGCCGCCAGCGGCTCCAGAGCGCGAGCCACTTAAAACTGTCTCACTCGCCTCGTAGCCTGGCTGCCTTAGATGGGTGTGAAGATCGACAAATCCCGGTAGGGCCATAAGCCCTGAACAATCGAGGCCACTCTCTGTGGTCTTTCCGACCTTGGTTACATTCGCACCCTCGAGGGTTATGTCCGTAGTCTCGCCAGAGGCAAGCGATACTCCCTTGAATACCTGCATCAGCCCTCCCCCGCCATGAGTTTGTATAGGACGGCCATGCGAACCGACAGGCCATTTCTAACCTGAGTGAGCACGGCGCTGCGCGGGTCATCGGCAGCCTCATTGGAGATCTCAAAGCCTCGGTTCATCGGTCCCGGGTGAAGGATGGTGGTGTCCTTGCCGAGCATCTTGAACCGCTCACCCGATAGTGACCATTTCGCAGCGTACTCGCGCTCCGATGGGAAAAAGGTTCCCTGCATTCTCTCCCGCTGAACCCTGAGCATCATCACTACATCAGGTTTCTCAGCTAGGGCTTCTTCAAAGGAGTGGGAAATCTTGCACCCCATAGCCGCAAATGTCTTTGGTAGAAGCGTCTCTGGCCCCGCAAGAGTTACCTCAGCGCCCAGGAGACTTAGCAGCAGGACATTACTGCGGGCCACCCTGGAATGCTGAATGTCACCAACGATAAGCACCTTGATTCCAGCAAGGTCGTTGCCGCTTTTCTTGATTTGTCTAATAGTTAGGGCGTCCAGGAGAGCTTGTGTTGGGTGCTCATGGGAACCATCTCCGGCATTCACGACTGAACCTGAGATCCAGCCCTTGGTGGCAAGGGTTTGGGCAGCACCACTCATGGGGTGACGAATCACAGTTGCGTCAGCGCCCAACGCCTCTAGGGTCTGGGCCGTATCTTTTAGGCTCTCACCCTTGCTCACAGAGCTGGTTGCTGCGGCAAAGTTGATGACATCGGCGCTGAGTCTTTTTGCTGCGATCTCAAAGCTAATTCGGGTTCTGGTCGAATTTTCGTAGAAGAGATTGACCACGGTCTTGCCCCTAAGCGCGGGCAGCTTCTTGACCTCTCTTGAATTGACGGCCCCAAGCTCATCAGCATTATCCAGAATCGCGATTGCCGAGCCTGTATCCAGTTCCCTTATTGAGGTGAGGTGCTTCATTGCTCAATCACCACCTGGTCTGAACCATCGGTATTTGCGAGCATCACATTGACTCGCTCGGCGGCGGAAGTCGGTAGATTCTTGCCGACGAAATCCGGTCTTATTGGAAGTTCGCGGTGTCCGCGATCAACTAGCACAGCTAGCTTCACCTGTCGCGGACGCCCAATGTCTATAAGGGCATCCAAAGCTGCCCGAACCGTTCTGCCTGAGTAGAGAACGTCGTCTATTAGGACCACAACCTTGTCGTCGATGCCGGATGTAGGGATCTGCGTCGGTCGAATCTCCCGCTCTGCATCGAGTGAGTCATCGCGATACATAGTTATGTCCAGAACCCCGAGGTTGGATACGTAACCTGGATCAATCTCAGCAAGGCTTGCGTCTATGCGTTCTGCAAGCTCGACACCACGGGTTGGAATGCCAAGAAGAACTAGGTCCTCAGAGCCGGAGTTGGCCTCGAGGATTTCGTGAGAGATGCGCTTAATTGCTCTGGAGATATCAGAGCTATCCACGACGGTGCGCAGCGACATTAGCCTCTCCTTCTTCGCCTCGCTGGACGAACTTAAAGGACATTTGCCTAAAGCATAACAGCTCTAGATAGCTTCGCTACCTTTGGCTACTCGAGCCAGAACTCCGTTGATAAATTTTGGGGAATCATCGGTTGAAAACTCGCTTGCAAGATTGACGGCCTCCGAGATTGCAGCCTCGTTCGGAACTTCTGGGTTGTGGAGGATCTCCCAAGCCCCCATTCTCAGAAGAGCACGGTCTAGATTCGGCATTCGCTCAAGCTTCCAGCCCTCGGCGAGATTCTGCAGCCTTGCGTCCAACGTGCTCAGCTCGGAAGTGACTCCCCTGACAAGCGTCTCTGCGTAGTCAAAGATTGCGTCCTGGTTCTGACGTCCTTCGGCCGCGGTCTGGGCATTAGATAACAGTTCCATTGCGTCGAGCTTGTTCAGCTCTGCCGCATAGAGAGCGTCTAGGGCTCTTTTACGTGATTTACTGCGGCTACTCAACTATTCACTCGCCCGGCCGAGATACTCACCAGTTCGGGTGTCGACCTTGACCTTGGTGTTGTTCTCGATGAAGAGCGGAACCTGAATCTGGTGCCCAGTCTCTAGAGTGGCTGGCTTTGTTCCTCCAGTGGAGCGGTCTCCCTGCAATCCGGGTTCGGTGTAGGTGATCTCTAGCACCACTGATGGTGGCAGCTCGACATAAAGCGGTGAGCCATCGTGGATGGCCACAGTTGCAATCTGGTTTTCGAGCAAGAAATTCGCAACGTCACCAACCACGGCTGCGTCCAGCGACATCTGGTCGTAGGTGGTGTTGTCCATGAACACATACCCGCTGCCATCGTTGTATAGGTACTGCATGTCGCGCCTATCGACGGTTGCCGTGTCTACCTTGACGCCAGCGTTGAAGGTCTTGTCGACAACCTTGTCGGACTTCACGTTCTTGAGCTTGGTCCTAACAAAAGCTGGGCCCTTCCCAGGCTTGACGTGCTGAAACTCGATGACACTCCAGAGCTGCCCATCAATAAGCAGCACCATGCCGTTCTTTAGATCGTTTGAGGTTGCCATGAATCTCCCTTGCTAAACCTGAAGCAGTTTAGCCCTTTGCCAGCTGCCTGAGCGCAAGGGCATAGGAGTCGAACCCAAACCCAGCTATCTGTCCGGTGGCTACCGCAGCTATTACCGAATTCTGCCGGAACTGCTCACGAGCGTGAGGATTCGAGATGTGTACTTCGACCAGCTCAACCCCGCTAGAGGTCAGTGCAGCGCAGGCATCCCTGAGCGCATATGAGTAGTGAGTGAAAGCTGCTGGGTTCAGTACGACGGGCGATTTAGCCTCTAGGGCCTCATGGAGCCATGCAATTAGCTCGTCCTCGCTATTGGTTTGCCTAAAGTCGACCTCACAACCAAGCTCCTTCGCCGCAACTTTAAGCTTGCTTTCTAGGTCTTTAAGCGTCTCAATGCCATAGACATCAGGCTCTCTAACTCCGAGCAGGTTTAGGTTAGGGCCGTTGAGAACGAGAATCTTCATGGTCTTACGCTATTCCACAATCGACTGAAAGGCCGTAAAGAGAAGCTCTGGAGTTGGAGCCGAGAGAATCGTAGGCTTACCGATTTTGTCCAGTACGACGAACCTCAGGGATGCGCCCCTTGCCTTTTTATCTCTTTGCATTACCTCGAGTAGCTGGGGCCACTTGTCGGCTTTGTAGGTGGTCGGGAGGCCGATCTTTTCAAACACTCTTCGGTGTAGCTCAACATCAGATTCAGAGAGTTTGCCAGAGAGCATAGCTAGCTCAGCGGCAAAGACCATGCCTATAGATATAGCTGCTCCGTGACGCCACTTATAGCGCTCAGCATGCTCGATGGCGTGCCCGAGGGTATGGCCATAGTTCAGAAACTCTCGCTTTCCGGCCTCCCTGAAGTCTTCGGTCGTCACGCTCTCCTTGATTGCAATTGATCTTGTTACAAGGTCCGCAAAGACATCAGATTTTGAATCGGTCGCGCTCTCGTTCTCTAGGACGATGTCTAGGATTTCGGGATCAGAGATAAAGCCGTACTTCACAAGTTCCGACATTCCAGCGAGCAGCTCGTTGCGTGGCAGGGTCTCTAAGGTGTCAAGGTCAACAAAGACCTTGGTTGGAAGGTGGAAGACACCAACTAGGTTCTTACCCTCTTGGGTGTTTACCCCAGTCTTACCCCCAATCGCGGCATCAATCATCCCAAGCAGCGTTGTCGGAATTAGGTAAATGCGGACCCCTCTGAGCCAAGTGCCGCCAACGAATCCTGCAAGATCTGTCGTCGAACCCCCTCCAAGACCGATTACTGCATCGTTTCTGTGAAAGTCAGCCTGTCCCATGATGCCCCAGCAGAATGCGGCAACCTCAACTCGCTTTGCCTCTTCGCTCTGTGGGACTTCCGCCAAAAGGGCCTCGAAGCCGTTTGCCACTAACGTTTCGCGAAGTAATTCCGCAGTTGCGGCCAGGGGTTGAGGGTGGACGATGAGAACCTTGTTCACGCCGTCTAAAGACTTTGGAACCTCATCAAGAAGGCCGCGACCAATCACGCTATATGACATTTCTAGCCTTACTCTCAAGCTCCTCTAGGACGACCCGGATCGGGCGATTGGCTGTAATAACAGTCTCATCCGCTAGTTGCCGATAGTACCCGAGTCTCTCTTCGTAGAGCCTTGACCACGTGCCTGGGTCCGCTTTCAGGAGTGGTCGCTTCTCCAGATTTATGCGCGCTAGCACCCAGTCACTGTTGGTGTCCAAAAAGATTGTAGGGATTCCAGTCAGTAGCTCGCGATTTTCCTCGGTGACTACCACTCCTCCCCCAGTTGCAACGACTCCTGGGGTCATCAAGGCCTTCTTCAGTGCCTTGGTTTCCAGTGCTCGGAACCTATCTTCACCTTGAGTTTCGAAGATCTTTGTGATCGGACCATGGCTTGCGCTAACCAGCCGGTCAGTGTCAACGAACTTGCGATCTAAGAGCTTTGCGAGCTTACGGCCCAGAGTGGTCTTGCCGGCCCCCATGGGCCCAATTAGGACAATGGGATTAGTCACTAGGGCTTTGAAATCTTCGACTTTAGGGTCTCTGGAATTGCCGCTAGGTACGCATCGAGGTTGCGCTTGGTCTCTGGCACGGAGTCACCGCCGAACTTCTCCAGGACGGCGTTTGCGACTACTAGTGCGACCATGGCCTCAACCACGATTCCGGAAGCGGGTACTGCGCAAACATCGCTGCGCTGGTGATGAGCGGTGGTCTTCTCTCCAGATGCGGTATCAATGGTCTCCAGTGCCCTGGGAACGGTGCTGATCGGTTTCATACCGGCGCGAACGCGCACTATCTCTCCGTTACTCATACCACCTTCAATGCCGCCTGCTCGGTCAGTCTTGCGGGAAACTGCGCCGTCTTCGCGAACAATCTCGTCGTGCGCAACGGAACCGCGGCGCTTTGTGGTCTCCAGACCATCACCGATCTCGACTGACTTCATGGCTTGGATGCCCATCACCGCGGCAGATAGCTGGGCATCTAGCCTTCGGTCCCAGTGGACATAGCTGCCAACTCCCGGAGGCATGCCGTAGACGAGAGTTTCGACAACACCGCCAAGGGTGTCGCCCGAGGCATGGCAGTCGTCAATCTCGGCAACCATGGCAGCCGAAGCTTGCTTGTCGAAGCAGCGCAGTGGATCAGCGTCGAGGGTTTCAACATCTTTGGGTCTAGGTAGCGCCTCGCTGTTATTGGCGACTGGCCCAATAGCGACGGTGTGGGTTACCAGTTCAATTCCAAGCTCTCTAAGGAAGTTCTGAGCAATTCTCCCCAGTGCAACTCTCGTTGCCGTCTCCCTGGCACTCGCCCGCTCGAGCACTGGCCTAGCCTCATCGAAGCCATACTTCTGCATCCCAGTAAAGTCCGCGTGTCCTGGTCTAGGCCTGGTTAGCTTTGCTGCCCTGCCTCCAGCTAGCTCCGCTTCGTCAACGGGAGCTGCTCTCATCACGGTCTCCCATTTTGGCCACTCCGTGTTGCCAATTCTCAGCGCGATTGGACCGCCCTGTGTCAGTCCAAAACGAATCCCAGTTGAAAGAGTGACCTCGTCCTGCTCAAACTTCATCCGGGCTCCGCGGCCATAGCCGAGTCTTCTTCGAGCTAGAGCGTCTTGAATGTCCTCAGCAAGAACCGGCACACCTGCAGGAAGTCCCTCGATGACCCCAATTAGCTCGGGTCCATGGGATTCACCTGCGGTCAGCCATCTAATCATCTGGCTATTCTCCCATGTCTAGTGCCGAGCGCATTGCAGCCACTACAGCTACCTCATCGGCTAGCGGCGACTCAAATTGCGCTGTTCTAAACAATCTCTGTTGCCCTACCGCCTGCCAAAGCAGCATCTCAAGGCCTGAAATGCTCGATGAGAAGTGAGAGGCAGTGTCTTTATTTGCATAAGCGACATCCAATAGCACGCCTGGGTACGCGCCTTGCAGCAGAGGTTTTAGTGCCCCAGCAGGCAAAGTGGAGACCACGAGATCGCACCTAAGCGCATCAACGAGGGAAGTAACTCTGCCTCCGTAGCTTTCGGTTATTGCCATTGCACGATCACTATTTCTTGCCCAAACGAGGACCTCGCGGTCTTCGAAAGCTACCGCCGCACTTCTAGCAGTGGCTCCGTTGCCCAAGATGCCTACTGTTTCAAAAGTGTGATTCGAAACTGCTTGTTGGAGTCCCATGACGTCGGTGTTATAACCAAGCCAGGCATCGGATACTCGAATCAAGGTGTTTGCAGCTCGAGTGGAAATCGCGAGCGGATGAAGTTGCTCAGCAACATCCAGCGCCTCTTCTTTGAGCGGCATGGTTAGCGAAAATCCCTGCCAGCTTTCATCCAGTGTCGAAACAAAGTTGGAGAGTTCGCCAGCAAGCTCGTGCGACTCATAGCTGGCTTCAATCCCAGAAACGGCAAAAGCGGCCTTGTGCAGTGCAGGTGACATGGAATGGGCGATTGGCGAGCCGAGTACCGCGTAGTTACTTGTCATCCCAACCCGGATTATCTCTTAGCCATTGCCTGTATAGCTCTGCTGCACGCTCATGCTCAACAAGTGTCTCGGAGAAGACCGTCTCTCCAGTTGCAAGGTTGATTGCCACAAAATAGAGCCAGTCTCCCGCTGCCGGGTTGATTGCAGCATCAATCGCGGCCGCTCCTGGTGAACTGATTGGCCCAGGTGGCAACCCGGGGTAAACGTAGGTGTTGTAGGGGTTTGCGGTATCTGCTAGCCCCTCCTGGAAGCTTTCTATTGAACCCTCGTAGTAGTACTTAACCGTTGGATCAGATTGGAGTGCGATGTTTCTATCGAGTCGGTTAATAAACACCGTAGAGATTTTGTACATGTCTTCCACGGCACGACCCTCAAGTTGAATGATTGAGGCAAGGGTGAGGTATTCAAAACCATCCTCAACCCCAAGGCCATGTCCCTCAATTTCGGCGTCCATGCGCGCGAGCATGGTGCTGATGACAGTTTGCTCGTCAACACCTGGATCGAAGGTGTAACTAGCAGGAAAGAGCCAGCCCTCAAGTGTTTCACCAGGTCGTTCAACGTTTGCTACTTCAATAGCCTCCAGCAGCCTCTCTTCTGAAAGCCCAAGGTCAGAAACCAGCACGGAAACAATCTCAACTAGCTGTAGACCCTCTGGAATCGTCACCTGAACGACTACCCGGTTCTCTCCAGCAAGCAGGATTTGCAAAGCCTCTAGTCCTGGTATCTGGGTGGGGAACTCGAAGTGTCCCGGATAAATGGTGAGCTCAACGTTGAGCATGTCTCTATAAATGGCATCAAAGCTCTTGATGACATCAGCCTCCACAAGCTTGCGAGCCACGTCCTCTCCAGTGTCACCGGCCTCAATGACAATCACAACGGGAGGACCAGGATTGCCGTCATAGTCTTCGACGCTGAAACGACTGATCAGGGCTCCTACTCCCCCCTCAAAAGCATCCCTGAAGGCAAAGTAGCCGGCTGTGAGACCACTACCAACTATGGCGATTGAAACCAGCGCAGCTATCCAGGAGCGGGCTCTTGTTGGCTTCACTTCCGTAGCCTCGAAATCGTCAAGCATCAAGATCTCCAATCTTGATTGCCGATTGTGGTGACTCGAGGGCGAAATCCAGAATTGCCCTAGCGCTCTCCGCGTCGATTATTGACTTTGACTGCTTAGCACTCTTGCCTGCCTCTCGCAGCAAACGCTGCGAGGAGACTGTCGACAGGCGCTCATCAATTACGAAAACTGCAGCCGGTGTTTGTGCTGAAAGTTCACGGGCGAAATTGGCAGCCATCTCAGTACTTTTGGTGAGACCTCCCGAGAGCGAAAGCGGAAGCCCTACGTAGATCTCCCCGACATTCTTCTCAGCCGCAAGGTCGGCTAGGAGCCCGACTGCCGATTCATCGAAAGCCAAGGTGTCATGTGCCAGTGCAAGGGTCCCCTCAGAGAGCGCCACTCCAATTCGGACAGCCCCTACGTCGACTCCCATTGCCCTCAAAGCAGTGCCTTAGCCTCAGCAATTGCTTGCTCAAGCTTTGTCAGTTCGGGACCACCGCCCTGGGCAAGGTCTTTCTTGCCTCCGCCTCCACCACCTAGAACTTCAGCGGCCTTCTTGGCTAGAGCCCCGCTGTCTTTGCCGGAAGCAACCGCATCTACACCTGCTGTGACCATTACCGTTGCGCGATCAGAGGCGCTTGCCCCAAGAATTACTACTGAGTTCCCACCCATCCGCTCACGCAGCTGAAGGATTAGCTCTCTGAGCGAATCTGGAGCTAGTTCTCCAACAGACCCGGCTACCAGCTTGATTCCGGACACCTCAGTTGCGCTGGCTAAAAGCTCGGGAATTAAAGCCATGGTGGCCTTGGTAGTCGCATCAGCTAGCAACTTCTGGGCACGTTTTACTTCTTCGAGGGCCTCAGAGATCTTTGTCTCCACCTCAGCTGCGGGAGCCTTGAAGCCTGCGGCTATCCTGCGAATGGTTTCTCGGTGTTGAATCAGGGATCTCAACGCGTCCATGCCGACCTCTGCCTCAATGCGGCGGCTACCCGAGCCAACCGAGGATTCTCCAGTAATTGAGACCAGGCCAATCTGTGCGGTGCGGGTCACATGTGTGCCACCACATAGCTCGCGAGACCAGGTTCCGCCAACCTGCACCACACGCACCATCTCGTCGTAGGTCTCGTCAAAAAGCGCAATTGCTCCCCAGGTCTTCGCCTCGGGCAGTGTCATAAATTGTGCGCTTACGGCTAAGTCTGAACGAATAGCTAGGTTTGAAACCTCTTCGATTTCGCTCTTTGTGGCTTCACTTAGCGCCTCGCCCCAGGCAAAGTCCAGCCTCATGTAGCCGGGCTTGTTGAAGGACCCAGACTGTAGGGCCTGAGGTCCCAGTACCTGCCTAAGAGCTGCGTGTATGACGTGAGTTGCGCTGTGTGCCTGACAAGCACCAAGTCGCCAGTGAGCATCCACCTTTGACATAGCTTTCGAGCCCTTAGAGATCTCACCTGAAACCACGCGCACGCTGTGGGAGAAAAGGCCCCTTACTGGCTTTTGAACATCCAGCACCTCGAGTTCAAAGCCGTCTCCAAGGATGACGCCTGCGTCTGCCGCCTGGCCGCCAGACTCTGCATACAAAGAGGTGCGGTCGAGAACTACCTCACCCATTTGTCCCTGAGGCATTGACTCAACAGCGTTGCCCTCGCGGATTAGACCTAGTACTTTGCCTTCTGCCTCTAAGGATTCGTAGCCGGCAAAGTCGGTGGCGCCAGTGGAGCGGAAGTCGCTGTAGACCTGTAGCTGAGCACCGCCTGTCTTCTTGGCCTTTGAGTCCGCTTTGGCACGGTCCCTCTGTTCTTGCATCAGCTGGTCAAACCGAGTCCTATCAACTTCAAGATTGCTTTCGCCCGCAATCTCCACGGTGAGGTCAATTGGGAAGCCATAGGTGTCGTGAAGGAGGAATGCTGTCTCACCATCTAGCTGCTTAGAAGCCTTGCCAATGGCCTCCGTGAGCACGGTGGATCCGGTCTCTAGAGTCTTTCTAAAGCCACTTTCCTCCTGAATCGCAGCGCGCTTCACTCGATCGAAACTCTCGGCAAGCTCCGGGTAGGCCTCGACCATGGCCTCGTAAGACGTGCTGAAAAGCTCATCAAACGTCGGCTTATCTATGCCAAGAAGTCTCAGCGCCCTAACCGAACGCCTGAGCAGCCTTCGCAGTACATAGCCTCTGCCCTCATTGCTTGGTGTGACGCCGTCACTCATCAGCATCAGCGATGAGCGGATGTGGTCTGCGATAACTCGCATTCGCACATCGTCTTGCTCATTTTCGCCATATTCCTTATTTGAAAGCTGGCTCACCAGGTCGATCAGTGGTTTGACCTGGTCGATCTCGTAGATGTTCTTGACTCCCTGAAGCAGGAAAGCGACTCTCTCGAGGCCCATGCCGGTGTCGATGTTCTTTTTGGGAAGCTCCCCCAAAATTTCAAAGTGGTCTTTGGTCCCGCCGTCCGCTCTTTCATACTGCATGAAAACTAGATTCCAGATTTCGATGTAGCGGTCCTCATCGGCTTCGGGACCACCCTCAATTCCGTAGGCGGGACCTCTGTCGAAGTAGATCTCACTGCAGGGGCCGGCAGGGCCGCGCTGACCTGTTGACCAATAGTTATCGGCCATACCGCGCTTCTGAATGCGTCCCTTGGGGATGTCAGTTTGCTCCAGCCAGTACTGGATTGACTCCTCGTCGTCCTTATAGACGGTTACCCAGAGCCTTTCCTTGTCAAACCCGTAGCCGCCATCCTCAACGCTCTTTGTCAACAGCTCCCATGCGAAGGAGATTGCTTCCTTCTTGAAGTAGTCACCGAAGGAGAAGTTCCCGTTCATTTGAAAGAAAGTTCCGTGTCGGGTGGTTTTGCCGACCTCTTCGATGTCGAGGGTTCTCACGCACTTCTGAACGCTGGTTGCACGTTCGTAGGGAGCCGGCAGCAGCCCGGTCATGTAGGGAATGAATGGCACCATTCCAGCGACGGTGAACATCAGGGTGGGGTCCTGGCTTACCAGTGAGGCACTGGGGACGACGGTGTGGTTCTTCTTCTCGAAGAACTCAAGCCAACGCCGCTTTATCTCAGCGGTCTTCATCTACTTTTTAGGGGTAGTTGGGCGCTTGGCCGGCTTGTTTAGCTCTTCTTCACGCTCGCGGTAGCCGTCTGCAACCGCAGCACCGAAGTCCTTGGCCGCCTCATAGATCTCATCTACAGCCTGCTGCGCCTTTGGGTTGTCACGAAGCTGAACAACAGCGAAAGCGCCAAGTCCAATACCCGCGAGGAACCATGAGAGTCTCGACATTTTCTACCTCCGCTTTCCCAGAGTCTTTGCCACACCCTGGACGACACCGACAAGTTTAGTTAGTGGAGCTCCAACCGATGCTGTGAATACCGCCACCAGGGAGTTGATGTTCTCCGTGACCTGCTCAACATCCTCGGTTATTTGATCGATTCGCTTTAGCTGACGGTTTGCCTCAGCCATGGTTGTCTTAGCTTCATCGAGCAGCGGCTCAAGCTCATTGTTGAAGATACGCACCGTGCGCGCAGATTCGTCAATTAGACGTCCGAGCTTCACAAGCGGCAAACCCAGGAAAAGCACCAGCAGCGCTATCGCGCCGCTGATGATGATTCCCGCTAGTTCACCGCCGGACAAGTTTCCTACCTTGCTGCGTAGTACTCAACCACGAGCTGAACGTCACAGGTGACTGGAACCTCAGCGCGCTTTGGCTTGCGAACAAGCGTGGCGTGGAGCTTGTCTAGCTCGACAGATAGGTACTCAGGAACAGCTGGTAGCACATCCGCGTGACCACCGGCAGCTGCAACCTGGAAAGGCTCAGTGCGTTCGCTCTTCTCGTGGACGTGGATCATCTGACCTGGCTTGACTCTGAAGGAAGGCCTGTCAACGCGCTGACCATCAACGAGGATGTGGCGGTGAACAACCAGCTGACGAGCCTGAGCCATTGTGCGGGCGAAACCAGCACGCAGCACTAGTGCGTCTAGACGCATCTCCAGTAGCTCAACCAATGTCTCACCGGTTAGACCCTCGGTGCGCTTAGCCTCCTGGAAGGTCTTACGAAGCTGAGCCTCGCGAATTCCATACTGCGCGCGCAGTCTCTGCTTCTCGCGAAGGCGAACTGCGTAGTCAGAGTCTGACTTGCGCTTGGTGCGGCCGTGCTGTCCTGGCCCGTAGGGGCGCTTCTCCATGTATTTTGCAGCCTTCGGAGTCAATGCGATCCCGAGTGAGCGCGATAGGCGCGTCTTACTGCGTGTTCTTGATGTCTTGGACAAAAAGGTACCTCTCAAATAACTTGTTTTTGGATTTTGCTCTAATTCCAGCCGCTGAATCCGAGCAACCCAAGAATCTTAGCAGTCTGGAAACTACTTGTCACTAGAGCCGAGAATCTTCCTAATCTGCTCTAGACGCTCACCAAGGGTCTTCTCAAAGCCGTGAGTGCTTGCAACGTAGTAGTACGGAGCATCCGAATAGTGCTGATTGATAATGCCGGCATCAGCATCGTGGGGATACCTATAACCGGTCGCTCCAGTGGAGCGAAGCGGGGGCGGCACCGGCGGAGTCAGTCCATTCTTGACATCCGCGATAGCCGCGTCAATTGCTTCGTAGGCCCTGTTTGATTTAGGTGCAAGGGCCAGGTAGATGGTGGTTTGGGCTAACGGTATCCGCCCCTCTGGCATTCCGATCTTCTCAACCGCTGAGGCGCAGGCCTCTGCCACAACGATTGCCTGAGGGTCGGCAAGTCCAATGTCTTCGCTTGCCAAGATCATCAGCCTGCGAGCTATGAATCTTGGATCCTCTCCCCCAACAATCATCCTTGCGAGGTAGTGCAAAGCGCTATCGGCATCGGACCCACGAACACTTTTTATGAATGCGGAGATGGTGTCGTAGTGCTGGTCGCCGTCTGGGTCATAGGCGAGGGTTAGCGAGGCTGTGTCCTTGACCACCTCGATAGTTATCTTTTCGGCTCCTCGGTTACTAGCTGCGTCAAATACTGCGAGAGCGCGTCTTGCGTCTCCCTGCGAGATCGTTGCGATGTAATCGAGGGCATCATCGTCAACCTCAAGGTTTGCGAACTCTGGTTCCTGCGATGCTCTTTCGAGGATTGTTTTGAGATCGGCCTTGTCGTGCGGCTCTAGGGCTACTACAAGAGATCTTGAAATCAGCGGCTTTATAACGCTGAAGCTCGGATTTTCGGTGGTGGCTGCTATCAGGGTTATTACCCCGGACTCAACTGCACCTAGCAGCGAATCCTGTTGAGCCTTGGAGAATCTATGGATTTCGTCCAGGAACAGCACGGTTGGTCTTTCGAAGCTATCCCGAAGGGCCTTTGCTTCATTTATTACATCTCTTACCTGCGAGACAGAACTATCAACGGCACTCAGCTCCACATACTTGGACGAGCCGGTGTGGGAGATCATCCTGGCGAGAGTCGTCTTGCCACTGCCAGGAGGGCCCCATAGCAGCACAGAGCTCA
>JAOHCW010000034.1 GCA_028095925.1 Aquiluna sp. | reverse complement strand
TTGGTTTCCACGCATCGAATACCGCAGGTCCCAGCCTGAGGGCGAGCGGCTGTTTTTGAGAATGCGGCCGGCTCCCGAAAGAACTGAAGTCTGCACGCTTTGGACACTAGATAAGCCCGACCCAAGAACTGAGTTTCACACCAAGGGTCCTGATCTCTCAAACTGCCAGGCGCTGCGCAGGGCTGCAAATCTCCATGGCGCTGATGAGGCCGTGATTCTCAGTGACTCGGGAAAGATTGCCGATGGTGCCCTGAGTTCAATTGTGTGGTGGCAGGACGAAGTGCTCTGCGCTCCAGATCAGTCAACTAACTGGCTGCCCTCGATAACCCGCGAGCTGGTCTTTGAAATTGCTGGGCAGGCTGGATATGAAACCAAAGAGGTAAGCGCTGCACCCGAGGAGCTAGCAGGTTGCGAGGTTTGGTCGCTCAGCGCTCTCCAAGGGATTCGCGGAGTCACCAGCTGGGGAGACATCATCCTCGGCGAGCTGAGAATGCAACGTCCTTTTAGCAAGCGGTTAGCCCTGCTTAACCAAAATCTCCCCTCTTCGGATGAGGTATTCGAGGCGTTTGGAACAAGCTGATGTGCGGAAGATTTGTTGTCGCCAAGGAGGTTGGCGGAATAACCGAGCTCTTTGAGCTTGATGAGGTGCCGAAGGATTACGACCCAATCAGCTACAACGTAGCTCCGACTCAGCAGATTGGCATGATTGTCGAGCGCGAGATTGAAGGAGTCCCCTCTAGGGAGCTACATCTAGCTAGGTGGGGACTTATTCCGCACTGGTCCAAAGAGCTGCCAAGTGCTCCTCTGTTTAATGCAAGAAGCGAGAGCGCATTAGAGAAGCCAAGCTTCAAAGATGCGGCTTTGAGAAAGCGTTGCGCAATTCCAGCCTCAGGCTATTTCGAGTGGCAGGGCGAGGCTGGAAGCAAAAAGCCTTTCTACATCCACCCCGCGGAGGGCATGCTCGCCTTTGCGGGAATCTATTCGTGGTGGCGGGATCCGTCCAAGGATCAAAGCGACCCCACGAGGTGGTTGCTTACCTGCTCCATTATGACCAAAGCTGCCTCCCCCGCATTGAGTGAGATTCACGATAGGAGCCCGATTCTGCTCTCTCCTGAGAACCTTGGTTCCTGGCTCGCACCTGACTACCAGACAAGTAGCGAGTTGGTTCAGGCTCTTGGTCAAGAGTCCGATGAGCTGGCAGCGAGCCTCGAGTTTTATCAGGTGTCAGGGGCTGTTGGAAGTGTTTCAAATAACAATTCGAACCTGATTGAGCGGGTTTAGCTAATCCATTTTGAAAATGTCTGGCGTTAGCCATACACTATTTATTCGAACAAATGTTCGATAAATGGGTAGGGGCTTAGACAGTGCAGATAGAGACCCTTTCGGGTGTTGTAGTGGACCTAGATGGTGCACCGGTCTGCTTCATCTGGAGGGGTAGCGAATACCTGGTCGCCTCAAGACCGGTGCGCTGGTATTCCAGGCGGATCTGGTGGGAGGAAAGCTCCGCTGCCCCTAAGGGAGCGGGTCCCCTCATGGAGGTGGAGATGTGGCGGCTCTGGGCTACATCAGAGAGCTCCAGGACTCTTTTTGAGCTTAGACACCTGCAGCCAGCAGACAGCTGGGAGATATACCCGCTGGAGAGCTGATGGGCTTTACTCATCTAAACCTGGCAAGCGCCTACTCCGCACACTACGGAGTCAATCGTCCCGAGCAGTTGGCCGCTGCAGCAAGTGCTCTCGGCTTCGAGGCTCTGGCGGTAACCGACAGGGACGGCCTCTACGGAGCGGTAAAGCATATTGCCGCCTGCATCAGGGAGGGCATCCACCCGATAGTTGGGGTGAATCTAGAGATTACCGACATGGGAAGGGTGGTAATCCTTGCTCACGGCCACACCTCCGGAAGTGGCTGGAGCGTTATTTGCAGGGCAATCTCACTGGCTCACAACTCAAGGGGCAAAGAGCGAAGACCCAGGCTGAGCCTCGATGAGCTAGCAGCAATGATCAGAGAGAACCCGAGCTGCAGCGTCTTGATAGGTCCTCAGAGCGGTATCGCTAGCAAGGTGCTGGTGAGCCCCGCTAGCGCCAGGGAAGAGCTTGATAGCTGGCTCAGCGCAATACC
>JAOHCW010000033.1 GCA_028095925.1 Aquiluna sp. | reverse complement strand
GCGCGCAGCTCCGCTCCATGCCGCTCTGCGGCCAGCTGAACAGCTGCCTCCTTGGCAGCGGTGGCCTCGGCTGCAGTCAGTGTCTTGTCCTTGGCTCTAAAGACCATAGAGAAGGTGAGTGACTTTTTCTGGCCGAGAGTCTCCGAGCGCCAGTCATCAACCAGCGAAATGCTCTCAAGGAGCTCACCGGCACCCTCCTCGATTGTCTCCACCAGATCAGCTGCCGAGACATCGAGCCCGACAACCAGCGAAAGATCTTGGGTGGCAGCTGGCATAACGCCAATCTCGGTTGCGGTAATTAGCTCTGGTGACAGGTCGAAGATTGCGCTCAGATCAACCTCGAAGACCCCTACCCTCCCTGGAAGGTGAAGCTCATCAGCGATGTCGGGGTGTAGCTCACCGGCAATGCCGACCTCTTTGCCCGAAACTAGAACCTTGGCGCCCCTGCCCTTGTGAAGGCCCATAACCTCGGACTGAGTGAGAGCTGCATCAACTCCAATGCTGCCTAGGGCAGAAAACAGAGCCGAGATGGCCTGCTGGTAACCAGCTTCTATAGAGGCTTGACCTGGCTGCTGCGGAACCCAGTCGCCCAAGACCACACCCGCAAGCTTCCTCGGCTGCGACGGAATCGAGGCGTTCAGGCTCGCCAAAACCTTGTCACTTGGTCGCTCATTGCCCACCGGCAGCGAAGTAACCGCAGTTCCGCCAGATATGAAAGCGGAACCCTCCTCAACAATCGCGAGATTGCTATTTGCTCTGGAGACATTCCTTGATGCTGCCTGCAATAGCCCTGGCAGCAGCTCCTTGCGAAGCTGTCCCGCCTCGCTCTGGATCGGGTTTTCAAGTTCTATTGCTTTACTAGAGCTAAACCAAGAATTCTGCTCGGGAGAGTAGAACGGGTAGTTGAGGACCTCAACAAATCCGCCACCAACGAGCGTGCCGAGAACTTTTCTGCGCAGCTGTTGCTTGCGGGTCAGTCCTCTGCCGGGAGGTGCGACTGGAATGGTGGCAGGAATCTTGTCATACCCCACAAGCCTTGCAACCTCTTCGGCTAGATCAGTTTTGTGCCTGAGATCTGGCCGCCAAGAAGGAACCTCAACCGCTAAAGACCCCTTGCCTGAGACCTTGCAGCCAATCATCTCCAGAGCCGCGACGACTTCCTTTTCCTCGTATTCATAGCCGACGAGAGCCGAAGGAAAGCTTGCGTCCATGGAAATGTTTACAGCAGCCATCTCGGCAACGTGCTCTGCGCCAAGTCCTGAGAGCTTGCCACCGGCGAGCTCAACCAGCAGTTGCGCGGCCCTAGCGGCAGCGTAGGCGGAAACTTTGTGGTCTACTCCGCGCTCAAACCTTCGCGATGCCTCAGATGGCAGTTTGTGCCTGCGTGCCGAGCGCGCGATCGAGATCGGATCAAAGATCGCGGCCTCAAGCAGGATCTTTGTTGTGGCGTCGCTGACTTCAGTGCTCGCGCCTCCCATGACACCGGCGATGCCGACAGGTCCACTCTGATCTGTGATCAAGAGGTCCTCTTCGTGCAGGATGCGCTCTTTATCGTCAAGCGTGGTTATCTTCTCGCCCTTTTTTGCCCTGCGAACCTCAATGCCACCGGTCAGCCTGTCGAGGTCGTAGGCGTGAAGGGGCTGGCCCATCTCAAGCATCACGTAGTTCGTGATGTCGACGGCTATCGAAATTGATCGCATGCCCGCAAGCTTCAGTCGATTTGCCATCCAGGACGGAGTGGGCGAGGTGGCATCGATTCCTTCAACCCCCACCAGCAAGAAGTTTGAGCAGCCAGCGGTGCCATGAATTGGGGCGCTGTCGGCCACCTTTAGATCAAAGCCGAAGACCTTCGCAGGTGTAACCTGCGATGCAGGGTCGGTGAACTTAGCCTTGGTTGCGTGCGAGTACTCTCTGGCAATTCCGCGGATTGAGAAGCAATAGCCTCTGTCGGGAGTCACATTGACTTCAGCCGCGGCTTCATTGAGACCGAGCAGCTCCAACGCATCGCTTCCCAGCTCAGGATCAAGTCCCAGGGTTACTAGCCGCAGGATTCCGTCGTGGTCATCGCTGAGACTGAGCTCCTTGGCTGATGCGATCATGCCGTCAGAGATGTGCCCATAGGTCTTTCGGGCAGCGA
>JAOHCW010000032.1 GCA_028095925.1 Aquiluna sp. | reverse complement strand
ACACCTGCGATGGTGGCATGAACGCCTGATTGGTAAACGGCATACCAGACCAGGAGAAATGTCAGCACCCTGACATAGTTGATAGGAAGCTTGTTGAACTTTTCGGCAAGGGCGTGGCCCCCGAGGACGATTGCACCGGCGAGTAGCCACTCAATTCTGACATCGTCGGTATAGAAAATTGCGATTATCAGGATCGCCACAAGATCATCGAAGATTGCCAGCGCTAAAAGAAATACTCGCGCGGACTTGGGCATTCCTCGGCCAAAAATTGCCAGGATTCCAAGTGCAAACGCAATGTCGGTTGCTGTTGGTATCGGCCAACCAACCATGTAATCGGTACCCCAGTTAAAGGCGGTATAGATCAGCGCTGGGAGAAGCACCCCGCCAACACCGGCAAGAATCGGCACAAGGGCGGTGGAGGGCTTCGACAGAACACCCACTGTCAACTCGTACTTGAGCTCTAAGCCCGCGACCAAGAAAAAAGTAGCCAGCAGTAGGTCAGACACCCAGTGCTCAACACTCAGCTTCAGGCCAATCTCTTCGAACCCGAAATAGGAGAACTTGAAGTCTAAGAACGCCGGCCCAAATGGACTATTCGCAATCACCAACCCCAAAATGGCAGCGCCCATCAAAAGTAGGGCCGCTGATCTATCGCTTTTCATTGCACTCCTAGTAATCCAGTAAAGGATAAGAGATATCGGAGGGAATTCATTTCCTGACTGGCGTCAGCGCAAATCGCTCGTAACGCGAAGTTAACAAAACTCGTCCTCTTTTGAAACATGCAAGCTCAATCATTTTGGCTATTGGTCGTCTGACCATTCAAAGGAAGGTATGTAAATGTTGGACACAGGTTCACTTAGCTGGGCGGTAACTGCTACCGCCTTCGTCCTGCTCATGACGCCGGGTCTGGCCTTTTTCTACGGGGGACTAGTAAAGGCAAAGAGCGTTGTAAGCATGATGATGATGAGCTTCGGCTCGTTGGCACTCATTGGAGTGCTCTGGATTCTCTATGGCTTTAGCATGTCAGCTGTTGAGAGCCCAACTGACTTCTCTGGCAATCCGCTCGCCACATTCGCACTCGATGGATTGGGTAATGATGACCTGATCGGTGCCGCCTTTGGTGCAACCTTCGCGATTATCACTGTTGCCCTAATCTCTGGATCTATCGCAGACCGCGCCAAGTTCGGCCCTTGGTTGGTCTTTGCTGGAATCTGGTCAACCCTCGTCTACTTCCCTGTTGCTTCATGGGTATGGGGCGGCGGCTGGATTATGGAACTCGGTACCTGGTTCGGCACCGCAGACGTAATTGACTACGCCGGTGGTACTGCCGTCCACATCAACGCGGGTGCTGCAGCTCTGGCACTAGCAATTGTTCTCGGCAAGCGTTTTGGCTTCGCCAAGGGGATCATGCAGCCTCACAACGTTCCTCTCGTGCTGCTTGGAGCTGCCCTCCTGTGGTTCGGTTGGTTCGGATTCAATGTTGGAGCGGAGTTCCTCAACAACATGGAGAACGTCGGACTAATCACCGTCAACACTTTGGGTGCGACTGCGGCGGCAATTCTCGGATGGTTAGCAATCGAGAAGGTCAAGGAAGGCAAAGCAACTTCCATCGGTGCCGCCTCAGGTGCTGTTGCGGGACTGGTAGCAATCACCCCAGCCTGTGCCAACGTGACCCCATTCTGGGCTCTCGTTCTTGGTGCACTGGCTGGTGTTCTTTCCGCACTGGCGGTCGACCTGAAGTTCAAGCTCGGCTATGACGACTCGCTCGATGTGGTCGGTATCCACCTCGTCGCAGGTCTGGTTGGAACTCTTTACCTCGGCTTCTTTGCCATCGACACTGGTCTGTTCACCGGTGGAGATGCAGGACAGCTACTGGTTCAGACAGTTGCCGCCTTCGGAGTTCTCATCTACAGCTTCGTTCTAGCCCTAGTCATTGGCTTCGCAATCGAGAAGACCATTGGCTTCAGGGTCAAGAGCGAGGACGAGATCGCGGGAGTTGACCTTGTGGTCCACGGCGAGGCTGCCTACAGCTTCGGCCAGGACAGCGAGTCCAAGTCCTAACCAAGCCGCAAATACCAAAAGGGGCGGGAGAGATCTCGCCCCTTTTGCATTGCCCATGAAAGATTCTTTTGTGGCATAATTCAACAAGTTCCATTGGGAATGTGCGGATGTGGCGCAGTTGGTAGCGCACAACCTTGCCAAGGTTGGGGTCGCGAGTTCGAGTCTCGTCATCCGCTCTAAAGAGGTTTCACCCTGAAACGGTGGAGTGGCCGAGAGGCGAGGCAGCGGCCTGCAAAGCCGTGTACACGGGTTCGAATCCCGTCTTCACCTCTTAGTTACGCCCGGGCGATTGGCGCAGTGGTAGCGCGCTTCCCTGACACGGAAGAGGTCACTGGTTCGAACCCAGTATCGCCCACTAGAGATATACGTCGAACGGCACCTGAA
>JAOHCW010000031.1 GCA_028095925.1 Aquiluna sp. | reverse complement strand
GAGAATTGATTTTGGAGCGTGCCGGGAGCTAACTGGGGTGAGTAACGGGACTTGAACCCGCGGCCTCCTGGACCACAACCAGGCGCTCTACCGACTGAGCTATACCCACCATGTCTGGGCTAACCCAGAGCGCTTAGATTGTATCAGCGTCCAGAGAAACAGCCACTTTCTTGGCAGCTTCCGAATCAGGCCCGGGCTGCTCAACCATTACAGTCTTGCGATAGTAACGAAGCTCCTGGATAGATTCTTTGATGTCGGCAAGGGCTCTGTGGCCCCCATTTTTCTTCGGTAGCTGGAAGTAGACCCTCGGATACCAGCGTCTCGTGAGCTCCTTGATTGAGCTCACGTCTATGTTTCGGTAGTGCAGGAATGAGTCGAGGTTAGGCATGTAGCGGTTGAGGAACATCCGGTCGGTCCCGATGGAGTTTCCGGCTAGTGGCGCTGTTCTTGGCTCAGCAATCCACTGCCGTAGATATTCCAAGACCTTTGCCTCTGCTCCCTCAGCGCTCTCGCCAGAGGGAATCTCCTCGAGTAGACCAGATTCGCTGTGCATGTTGGTGACGAACTCACCCATGTTTTCCATGGCGGCATCCGAGGGTTTGATCACGATCTGCAGGCCGCCATCCTGGGCAACCAGCTCCTGGTCGGTAACGATAACTGCAATCTCACAAAGCTCGTCCTTTGCGACATCGAGACCTGTCATCTCGCAGTCGATCCAAACTATGAATTCAGCCATTGCTTTAGCCAGAGTGCCTGGAGTCCCTTGCGGCCTTGCTTTGCGCCTTGGCATCTCGCTTTGCCTGCTTCTTGGCAGCTCGCTTTTCGCGACCAGTGAGTGAAGCTTCCTCAGAGGAGGCAATCGGCATCTCACTTGTTAGGAACTCGGGCATGCCAGGCTCGCTAGCTGCCTTCGCAGGTGGCTCTTCGCTTACCTCTTCCGACCAACGCATCTGGGACTCGTCGTCAAGCTTCATGTCTTCGGCAAGGGCATCTGCATTGGCATCGTCTGACCAGGGCATCTCGGGTGCTGGTGCGCCGGTTGCGGGAGTGAAGGACTGCTCCATTGCCTCGGCAATAGGGTCTTCCTCATCCTTCTCGAGGGTCAACACATTTGCCTCTGCGGTGGATGGCTCAGGTTGGCTATCTGGGGCTGCAACAGCAACAGGAGTGCCTGACTTCTTGGCAGCACGCTTTTCCTTCTTCGCATTCCTGCGCTCAACACGAAGCTTCTTGCGCTCCTTACGTCCCTCGACAAGCCAGTAGAGGGTTGGGACCAGAATCAGAGTAAGCAGCGTCGACGAGAACAGACCACCGATAACCACAATCGCAAGAGGCTGCGAGATGAAGCCGGAGTCGCCAGTCAGGCCAAATGCCATTGGGGTTAGGGCAAAGATGGTTGCCAGAGACGTCATCAAGATCGGCCGTAGTCGCTGTCTAGCACCCTGCATCAGCGATCGCTCGACGCTATAGCCCTGGGCGCGGTACTGATTGACGAGGTCAATAAGAACAATCGCGTTTGTGACCACGATTCCAATCAGCATCAACATACCGATCAGTGCCGGAACTCCTAAGGCAGTGTCTGTCAGCAACAGCAGCCCAAGTGCGCCGGTGGCAGCAAATGGAATCGAGATCAAAAGCAGCAGCGGCTGAATCAGGCTCGAGAAGGTTGCCACCATGACGATGTAGACGATTGCGACGGCGGCGAGTAGCGCTAGCCCAAGCTGCTCGAAGCTCTCAGCCTGATCTGCCGCAGCACCACCGACTGTTGCGGTTACGCCGACTGGAAGTTCAAGGGCATCAAGCCGCTCGAGAACGTTTGCAGAGATCGCTCCCAGGTCATCTCCCTCGGTGCTCAGCTGCACCTCCGCGGTCCTGTTGCCCCGCTCCGAGGTAATGGAAGTTGGCTTCAGAACCTCATCGACACTGGCAAGCTGATCCAATTGAACAAGTCCTTGGAAAGTTGGAATCTGCAACGAGCGAATCTCTTCAATGGACTCGGGAGCCTCAGCACCGGCAATAAAGACCTGCACATCATTACCCCCAACGCTGAGAGTGCCAAGCGGGCTCGGACGAAGCTGTGAAGCGACAATGCCCGTTACTGCAGTCTCAGTGAGTAGGTAACCGGCAGCTTTTTCTCGGTCGACAATGATCTCGAGGACTCGTTCATCAGCCTCCAGAGTCGTAGTCACTGCACTAACATCGATGATGCCATCCATGGCCGCGGCAACCTTGTCAACAGCCTCCTGCAGTAAGACGTTATCGCTTGCAAGTACCTGAATATCGATGGTCTCAGACGACCCAAAGCCACCACCCTGGCTGGTCGTGATTTCGCTGTCCTCTGGAGCCTCAAGCTGCAAAACCTTTGACTGCATTGCCTCAATGTCGGCATCTTCATCGGCAATGATCGTGAAGGCGATGCCACTGGCGGCTGCACCGAAGGCTACCCGGCCATCTGCTGCCGAGCCAACGGTGGATTGAACCACATCGACACCCTCAAGAGCGAGGATCTGTTGC
>JAOHCW010000030.1 GCA_028095925.1 Aquiluna sp. | reverse complement strand
GGACGCAAGATGTTGTAGCAGTAGAGGAGTTCCCCGGCTGCGCTGTGTCCGGAGACGTGAACCTTCGCATTGCCTTTGTGAACGACATTCGCCCCAAGCTTGGTGAGGCCATCGATGACCCTGTAGACCGCATTCTCATTGCCCGGTATCAAAGAGCTCGCGAGCAAGACAGTGTCGCGCTCACCAATAGAGATTCGGTGGTCACTGTTGGCAATTCTTGAAAGCACGGCCATTGGCTCGCCTTGTGACCCCGTGGACATAAAGACGAGCTGGTCGTCAGGGATGCGCTCACTCTCGTTGAGCTCGACAACGGCATCCGCTGGGACATTCAGATAGCCAAGCTCGGAGGCGATGCCCATGTTCTTGACCATGCTGCGACCAACAAAGACCACCTTACGACCATTGGCGATCGCGGCGTCGATTACCTGCTGAACCCGGTGGACATGTGAGGCAAACGATGCCACCACGACCTTGCCACGGGTCTTCGCAATCACCGACTCGATAACCGGCCCAATCTCGCGCTCGAGCGGGGTGAAACCTGGGACATCGGCATTGGTACTGTCGACCATGAAAAGGTCGAGACCCTCCTCCCCGATGCGTGCGAAGCCGCGAAGGTCAGTAACCCGACCATCCAGCGGCAGCTGGTCCATCTTGAAGTCGCCTGTTGCAAGAATGCTTCCGGCAGCGCTACGAATCACAACGGCCAATGAGTCTGGAATCGAGTGATTTACCGCAAGAAACTCGAGATTGAACGGTCCGACCTGCTCCCTCATGCCCTCCTTGACGGTGTGGGTGAAGGGGTTAATTCGATGCTCCTTGAGCTTGCTCTCAATAAGTGCCAGGGTCAGCTGCGAGCCCATGATGGGAATGTCGCTTCTCATCCTAAGCAGGTAGGGAACGCCGCCAATGTGATCCTCGTGACCGTGCGTTAGCACCATGCCGATGATGCGATCTAGCTTGTCCTCGAGATATCCAAGATCCGGAAGAATTAGGTCAACACCGGGCTGAGTCTCCTCGGGGAAAAGCACTCCGCAATCGACAATCAGAATCTTCTCATCGAGCTCGAAGACCGTCATGTTGCGGCCGATTTCGCCAAGCCCCCCGAGCGGTATGACGCGCAGGACTCCAGGTTTTAGCGCTGGGGGCTGGCTAATTTCCACTAGCGAGTAGTTCCGGCGACCTTGGGGAGGGCGCCACCGGCAGCCGCATTGCGGTCCGGCCTGAAATTGTCAAAGCTAACGCCCGGAACCTTGTTCACCTGGTCGATTCCGCCCTCAATCAGAGCAGCCTCATGGTCCTCTGGTCCGACAAGTGGCAACCTCACCCTTGGCGAAGAAATCTTGCCAAGTCCGTGCAGCACATACTTCGCCGCAACAGTTCCTGGGACGTGGGTCATGATGGCGCGCTGCAGCGGCTCGAGGGCGTTATGGACCGCGAGCGCCGCGTGGAAGTCATTGGCATTTGTCGCATCGACCATGGCCCGATAGGCATGAGGTGCGATGTTTGCAGTCACTCCAATTAGTCCCGTTGCCCCAAGAGAAAGGTGAGGCAGAACGTTTGAGTCATCTCCCGAGAAATACATCAGCCCCGTCTCGAGCAGCAACCTAGAGGTTTGGGCAAGATCACCCTTGGCATCCTTGATGGCAACGATGTTTGGGTGCTTTGCCGCCCTGTGGAAGGTGTCATAAGAGATCGGCACTCCCGTCCGCCCAGGGATGTCGTAGAGAATGACTGGCAGGTCGGTAGCATCAGCTATCAACCTGAAGTGTGTGAGGATGCCGGCCTGGGTTGGCTTGTTGTAGTAGGGGGTTACCACCATCACGCCATCGGCACCGGCCTTTTCGCTGGCCTTGTAGAGCTGAATTGCGTGAGCGGTCTCGTTAGAGCCACCACCGGTGATTATCTTGGCCCTGCCGGCAGAGACCGACTTACCAACCTCAACCAGTTTGATCTTCTCGGCATCGGTCAGGGTAGATGTCTCGCCTGTGGTGCCAGTGACGACCACGCCATCGGCACCAGCCGAAATCACGTAGTCGATGTGCTTCTCAGTGGCATCCCAGTCAACTTCGCCCTCGTGATTCATGGGCGTGACAAGTGCGACCAGCACCTGGCCGAAGACGTCGGGCTCTTGAGTAACCATCCGGCTAGCCTAGCGAAATCGCGGGCCGAAAGACTATGGGGCTACCCGACCGTTCTCGTTGAACGTCTCGTAGCTGAGCGGCATGAGCTGGGCCCAAGCCTCCTCCATCTTCTCCGCAACCATCTCAATCTCACGCTGCGGGAAGGAGGGGAAGTGGGTCCCCTCGCGCTTGGTCCGCAGGGAGAGGAAGTTCATCAGTGACCTGGCGTTCATCGTGACATACATCGACGAATAGATGTTTAGCGGCAACACGATTCTCGCGACCTCTCTAGCAACACCTGCCTCGAGCATGCGCTGATAGGACTCATACGCAGCCCTGGTGACAGCCATGGTTTCTTTTTCAACCAGTGCTGTCTGCTCGGCCGTGCCGTCCTCAAACTCGTAGGCTCCCGGTTTTCCAACCTGAATCA
>JAOHCW010000003.1 GCA_028095925.1 Aquiluna sp. | reverse complement strand
AGCACCAGAGGTCGCAAGCTCAATCCCTCTTGCAAGCAGCACTCCCCCAACGCTTGGTCCAACAAAGCCCTGGGATGGGTGTGAAACCACCCCAGCGGGCTTGTCCACAACAACTATGTGTTCGTCCTGGAAAACCACCTTCAACTCGGGCACATCCTCTGCCTCAAGGCTTACCCCGGCGGGTTTCTCTAGAAGTGTGACCTCGAGCACCTCACCTGGGCTGAGTCGGTGACTCTTACCCAGTGGCCTGCCCTCCAGGGTCACCCCGCCTGACTCGATAATGTCCGCTGTTGCGGTTCTAGAGATACCCAGCATCTTTGCAAGGCCAGCATCCAGCCGGTCACCCTCTCTGGCATCGGGCACGGGCAGGAACTTACTTTGCACGCCCGCCACCGATCTCATCGCCCATCAGGGTGCGGAGTATCGCGAGACTGACTGCAACTACCAGGAAAGTGTCAGCGAGATTAAAAATCGGGAAATTGAAGGGAATTTGGATGAAATCAACGACGTGACCGTTGAAAAACTCTGGCTGTTTGAACGCTCTGTCAATCAAATTGCCCACCGCACCACCAAGCGCCATGCCCCCAATCAGTGCCCAGGTCATTGTCTTGATGCGCGGAGATAGGGCAATCAGGGCGATACTCGCAACAAGCGATATCGTCGTCAGCACCCAAGTCGCTCCAACACCCAACGAAAAAGCTGCCGCGTTGTTGTAGGCAAGTCGAAACTGAAGCAGTTCGCCAATTATCGGTATGGATCCTTGACCGACAAGGTTTGCCTCAGCCCAGAATTTAGTGAGCTGGTCTAAAGCAACTATGAGCGAGGCTGACACCCCAAAGAGGAGATACCTTGCGGACTTAGTCCTCTTTCTTGTCACGCTTGGGCTCATCGGCCTCTAGGTAATCAGAATCGAGCTCCTCAACGGCGGAGACGCCGCTCTGAGCCTCAGGAGTCTCTTCCTCTTCATCCTCATCGCTATCTTCGGCAGCCTCTCCTCCGAGAGCCTCAGGCTCCTGGGAGTAGTACTCGTAGGAAATGTCCGCAGCTGCTGCTGGCTCTACGTCCTCCATTAGGTCGCCGTAGGCCTCTTCGCTAAGGATGTTCTCAAGCTGACCCTGGATGTAGTCGCGCAGATTCGCCCGGTATTCAGTCTCAAAGCGCTTCAGATCTGAAATCGTCTCTTCGACAGAGCGCCTGTCAAGCTCGAGCTGGTTCAGTACCTCTCGCGCCTGCGCCTCAGCATCTCGGACAATTCGTGCCGCCTGAACCTGAGCGTCCTTGATGATCTGGTCACGTTTTACGCGACCCTCCTGAACGTGGTCAGCGTGAAGTTTGTGGGCAAGCTCGATAATGCTGCGTGACTGGTCGGTGTCCTCGTCAGCGGTTGGCACTGCTGGGTCACTGGCAACTGGAAATGGTTGAACTTCCACATCGTCACCAGCAGGCAGGGAGCTCTGAGTGCGGAGGGCCTCGTTATCACTAAGCACCTTACGCAGTTCGACAACGATGTCATCTAGGTAGTCATCTACCTCGTCCTGGTCGTAGCCTTCACGAAACTTCGTAACCTGAAAACGCTTCGCGAGGATGTCCTCTGGGGATAACGCCATTGTGCAACCTTCCTAGCAGGTCTCAAAAACCTAACCGCTATGTTATTGCCACCTATAGGGCTCGGGCAAAGCCCTGAAGAATAATCACGGCAAAAAGTACGAGCGTCCACGCGAGATCCAGTGAGATGCTTCCCAGCCTCAGTGGCGGCACAAAGCGTCGAACAAAGCGCAGTGGCGGGTCTGTGAGCGTGTAGGCGAAGTCCAAAATGGGAAGCAGAATCCCTTTTGGCTTCCAGCTTCGGTTCACGCCCATCACAAGGTCAGCAATGAATCTTCCGAGCATCGCGTAGAAGAAAATCTGCAGTGCCCAGTAGAGGACCAGTCCGACAACGCTCATTGCTACTGCATCAAGTCTTCTGGATCGTCCTCATCGGCATCAGCGTCCGTAACCGCAACGTTTTGCGGGGAAAGTAGGAAAACCTTTGGAGTGACGCGCCTGAGGTGCCCCTCAAGGCCCTCTTTTAGGCCAATCATGAAATCGAGCATCCGCTTGGCGTCAGCCTCGCTCATCGAGCCAATGTTTACGATTACGGGGACGCCGGAGCGGAAGTGCGCAGCAACTTCCTTGGCATCTGCATAGCTCTCGGGGTCAAGGGTCACGATCTCCGACATATCGGCGGCCCGACGCGGTCTTGGGGCAGTCTGCTTTGGCCTGGGAGCCGACTCGGACTTGCCATCTGATGATCCGAAGCCGAAGAACGACATCACGGAATTTACTACGCCCATTGCTACTCCTTATTTCCCCTAAAGACTATGTGTTATTTGGCCTGGGGCCTGTAATGGCACTCCCAACCCGAATGTGTGTCGCGCCCATCTCGATTGCCAATTCAAAGTCCTCGCTCATGCCCATGGAGAGCTGATTAGCCTCGGGGGCTATCTTTTGCAGCTCTTGGCTTGCCAGCAGGGTCTTTTCAAAGTCAATTCTTGGATCAACACCCAATCCGGCCACTGCCATCACGCCCAAAAGTTTGATGCGCCCAATTTCCATTACCGAGTGTGCAAGCTGTTGCAGGTTTCCTGGCTCAACTCCGCCCCTGGCGGGATCTTCGGTGAGATTGAGCTCGATAAAGCCCTCTATTTCAAGCTCTCTATTTCCTAGCTGCTTAGCTAGCTCCTTTACGAGGCTCGAGCGGTCGATGGAGTGTATGGAGGTTGCGTAGTTGAGGACGGTGCGGACTTTATTGCTCTGCAGTTGGCCAACAAAGTGCCACTTGGCATCGAGCCTGCCTCCAGCCGCAAGCGCCTCAGCCTTTGGACCCGCTTCTTGATCTCGATTCTCGCCAAAATGCCTATGGCCCAGGTCGTAAAGCTCAGCAACCACTTCAGCGGAGTGATTCTTGGTAACAACAACTAGCTCTACGTCTGAGACAGACCTGCCGGCGGCAATGCAGCTGGCAGCTATTCGTTCGTTTACTGAGCGGTAGCGCTCAGTCAGCTGCATTAGCGGAAGAACTCAGGTAGATCTAGGTCGTCACCGAAGGCACCTGGTGCGGAAACCTTCTCGCGGCGCTCTTCCTGCGAAGTTGAGATTTCCTCTTCCATGCTTGGAACAGGAATCTCTACCATTTCAGGCTCTGCGGACACTGCCTCAACAGGCTCCTCGGCACCTAGATAGGCAGGCTCTGCAACCTCTTCAGCTTCGGTTTGACCAATCATGGCGCTCTCATAGCGCTTGTACTTGGGCTGTCCGCCATCGAAGCCCGCAGCAATCACGGTGATTCTCACCTCGTCGCCGAGGGTGTCCTCGATTGTCGCACCAAAGATGATGTTGGCCTCTGGGTGCACTGCCTCTTGAACCAACCTTGCAGCGTCGTCGATCTCGTGCAGTCCGAGATCCGATGCTCCCTGAACCAAAAGCAGCACGCCGTGAGCGCCCTCGATGGTTGCCTCAAGAAGTGGCGATGACACCGCAATCTCGGCTGCGCGAATCGCGCGGTCCTCGCCCTTGGCAGTTCCAATGCCCATTAGGGCACTCCCCGCACCCTGCATGACGCTCTTGACGTCGTTGAAGTCGAGGTTGATTAGACCGGGAACCACAATCAGGTCGCTAATGCCCTGAACACCCGCACGCAGCACATCATCTGCTGTCATGAAGGCCTCAAGAGCAGAGATCTTCTTGTTTGACATCTCCAGAAGACGCTGGTTTGGCACAACGATCAGGGTGTCAACCTCTTCACGAAGGGCCTTGATGCCCTCATCGGCCTGGACCGCCCTGCGCTTACCCTCAAAGTTGAACGGCCGGGTTACAACACCGACCGTTAGAGCTCCAAGGCGCTTAGCGATGCGCGCAACTACCGGCGCACCGCCGGTGCCGGTGCCGCCGCCCTCGCCAGCTGTGACGAAGACCATGTCCGCGCCTTTGATGGCAGCCTCAATCTCACCTTCGTGCTCCTCAGCAGCACGCCTACCGACCTCAGGGTCCGCTCCGGCTCCCAGTCCCCTGGTGATGTCGCGACCGATGTCGAGCTTGACGTCAGCATCGCTCATCAACAGCGCCTGAGCGTCGGTATTAACCGCAACAAACTCGACGCCACGTAGGCCGGAATTAATCATTCGGTTCAGTGCATTGACACCGCCGCCGCCGACTCCGACGACCTTGATGACAGCCTGATAGTTAGGTGACTGGCTCACAATTTGCCTCCTGCTATGAACTCTCAAGTTAAGGCTGAGGCTTAGCTTTTCCGAGAGTATTCAATTAGCGCCACGAAGTTAGAGGGCGATAGGCCAAGTATTCGCTAGGCACTCGGGCGTGTCGTAAACAACAGATTAACTTGGAAAACCCCTAGTAGTCGCTGTATCTGACGACCGGAGAGTTAGGCGATGACACATCTATCGTCACCGAATCCTCCACTCCGTTTGCCATCAGGGCGTCAAGGACCTCAGCCTTCAAGAGCGCCTCATCGTTGGCGCCCCAGATCACCGTGATGTCTCGTTCCTTCAGGGTGAGCTTGCTGGTGAGCTGTTCACTCACCTCCACCGAAAAAACGTCCCTGTAGGTCTCCAGCGGAAGCGAAAGCAGCAGCTCCACTGCGTACTTGTAACGCAAATCCTCGGCAGGATCACCCTGGAAAACCAAGAATGGGTGCTCTCCGAGCACCTCGGTAGGTTCGATCTTTACCCCTGCTGCGTCATAGAGCCAGTTTTGACCCTCGCGGAAGAGCACCAATAGCGGCTGCCGCTCCCGAATCTTCACCCGCAGAGTATTTGGAGGCTCAGCAGTGAAGGTGAAGGTCTCGATAAGCGAAATATCACCTAACAGAGTTGCAAGCTCAGCCGCGGAAACGGTGGTTAGCGGCCTGCCCTTGAGCTCGCTCAGAGCTGAGGAGACTTCGGAGGTTTCAATGCGCTCATTTCCACTCACGCTGATGCGCTCAATGGCAAATAGTGGTGTTAGAAAACTAGCCGCTACCAGCGAACCGAGGGTCAACGGAGTAACAATTAGGAGAATCCGGGCCCAGATAGTGAAGGGGCCAGCGCCTGTGCGCTTGGGCCTTTGCTTCTTGAGTCTTTTCTTCTCAGTCTTGAGAAGCTCCCTGTCACTGCGCCCCAACTAGCGCTCCAGGGCGTTTAGGAGATCTGGAACCATGCGGTTGATATCGCCGCAGCCCATGGTGATTATGAAGTCTCCCGGCTGCGCCAGTGCCGCAGCGGCGGCTGGCACATCGTCCCAGTTGGGCACCAGGTGCGTGTTCTTTTGGCGCTCGCACTTACTCGTGATGAGCTCCGCAGTCACACCAGGTTCCGGGTCTTCGCGGGCGGCATAAATATCCGTTACAACGGCCTCATCGGAGAGCATGAGCACTTCGGCAAACTCCTTCGAAAAAAGCCTGGTGCGGCTAAATAGGTGCGGCTGAAACACGGTTATTAGTCTCCCCTCACCAACCACAGCCCTCGCCGCCTTCAGTGCCGCGGCAACCTCGGTTGGGTGGTGGGCAAAGTCGTCATAGACCTTCACCCCACGACGCTCTCCGTGAAGCTCAAACCTGCGCACAGTGCCGCCAAAGTGTGCCACCGCATTAGCCGCATCTTCGAAGTCGAAGCCCAAACCTGTAAGTGTCGCCACGGCTCCAGCTGCATTTAGAGCATTGTGGTGGCCGGGGATCCTAAGTCGCAGCGATACTTGCTGGCCCCCATGATGCAGGTCAAAGCTGACCTGCGGGCCAGAGGCATCAACACCTGAGACCCGGAAATCCGTATCCTCAGCCTCACCGAAGCTAAGAATTCGCGAGTGCTTCAGGAGTTTCCTGACTGCCACCGCTCCTGCGTCATCACTAGAAATCACAACCAGCTTTGAAGCTGCGTCAGCGAACTTCGCAAACTCGGCCTGAAAGGCCTCGAGCGAGCCGTAATGATCTAGGTGGTCAGGGTCAACGTTTGTGATTACCGCAACATCGGTGTCGTAGTGCAAAAAAGAACTGTCGGATTCGTCAGCCTCGATCACGAAGTGCTCACCTGAACCAAAACCGGCAGAAGAGCCGTACTCCTGAATTACCCCGCCATTTACGAAGCTGGGGTCGGCACCGAGTCGATTTAGGCCTGTGACGACCATCCCGGTGGAGGTGGTCTTTCCGTGAGCACCGGCGACCGCAATCAAAGAGCCCTTTGACGCAAGGTGAGCCAGCAGAGCTGAGCGGTGCAGCACAGGAATGCCAAGCTCTTGGGCAAGCAGGTACTCGGGGTTCGTGGGCCAAAGCGCACTGGTGACGACAACAGTGTCGGGGTTTTCTAAGTTAGCTGCGTCGTGACCAATTGTGACCGTTGCACCCAGTTCTCTAAGAGCGGCGATGTTTGCACTCTCCCTGACATCTGAACCGGTAACTGTGTGACCCATGCCGATTAGCAGCCCTGCGATGCCCGACATTCCAGAACCGCCAATGCCCACGAAATGGACCTTGCCGAGGTCGCTGGGCACTTCTTGGCTGTAGTCGGGCTTAATCATCGCTACCAGTATCCACTGCCGAATAAAGCATGTCGCGCAGCCGCTCTGCCGCATCGTGGATTCCAGTTGATCTAGCGGCATCCGACATCTTCTTGAGAGTCGCCTTGTGGCTCAGGATTGGAATGACACGCTCGGCGATGTATTCGGCGTTGAAGACACTGTCTTCGCACAACTCTGCCCCACCGGCATCAATCACGGAGGTGGCATTGTGGCGCTGCTCACCGTTTCCAACCGGGTATGGCACGAACACTGCGGGCAGTCCGGCTGCCGCAAATTCGCTAACGGTCGAGGCCCCTGCCCGAGAGATTGCCAAATCGCTTGCTGCGATCGCAGCATCCATCCGGTCGCAGTAGGCAAGGCGCAGGTAACCAGCGGTATTGAGCTCCTCGAGGCCCGCCTTTTCGCCGACAATATGCAGCACCTGGATCCCGGCGTTGTTGAAGTCTGGCAATGCCGCAATCACGGCCTCGTTGATACTTTTTGCCCCTTGGGATCCTCCTGTAACCAAAAGGGTCGGGAGCAGCGGGTCAAGACCTAGTTCTACTCGTGCCTGACCGCTGTCATAGCTGAGCGCGCCCTCGACAAGCTCCTTGCGAATGGGCATCCCGGTTAGAGTGCCGCCGGCGAGATTGGAGTTTGGAAAGGCGATGGCACGGTGTTTGGTAAATCTGGCTCCGAGGCGATTTGCAAAGCCTGCAATCGCATTTGCCTCGTGAATTACAAGGGGCACCTTTGCAAACCAGGCACCTAGATAGGCAGGAGCGGAGGCGTAGCCACCAAAACCCACCACCGCATCTACGTTTCTTGCTCTAATCAGGGACCTAACTTTGAAAGAAGCCGCGAGAAGCCTGAGCGGAAATGTGAGAACACTGGGCGAAAGCCGCCTGGGAAGCGGCAGCCTGGGGATTGTCACTAGATCAAACCCCCGTTCGGGAACGAGCCGTTGTTCCAGTCCTTCCTCGGTGCCAAGGGCTATCACCTCGTGCCCTTCACTTCGAAGTAGCTCTGCGAGAGCCAGCAGCGGGTTTACGTGGCCTCCCGTCCCGCCGCCTGCGAGCAGAAACCTCACCTAGGTTCTCCTGCGACCGAGGTGGCTCATGCGATCACGCTCTGCTGCGAGAACAACACCGATAGCCAGCATGGTTGCAATAAGCGATGAGCCACCTGCCGAGATCAACGGCAGCGGCACTCCAAGCACTGGGAACAGACCTAAGACAACGCCAATGTTGATAAACGCCTGCATCACGATCCAGAACATCACGCCGACAACTATGTTGCGATTGAAAGGGTCGGTCTGAAGCCTGACCATTGCAAAGAGAACTAGACCCATAGCGAGGAACAAGAGGATTACCGCACCGGCACCAACCAGACCCAGCTCTTCGCCAATTACTGCAAAGATGAAGTCGTTCTCAACCTCAGGGATCCAGCTCCACTTGAGCTTCGAGCGTCCAAGGCCGGTGCCGAAGATACCGCCCGAGGCCAGTGCCCAGGTGCCGTGCTCAAATTGCCAGCGCACACCCATGGGATCTGCGCCCTCAGGATTCAACCAGGCCTCGAAGCGAATTCTCCGAGATGGCGAGTACATGATCAGCGCAGCGGCCGAGGCCAGGCCCGCAACAGCAATCAGCAGCCAGGTGTGCCAGCGCATTCCCGCAAAAAGGAACATGCCCATTAGCAATACAGCCATAACCACGCCGGTGCCGAGGTCTCGACCCATGATCGCCACCAGCACCAGCGAGGCCGCCGAAAGCAAAAAGGCCCACGTCCAAAGCTGCCTATTGCGCTCCTCGTTTGCCCCTAGCTGGGCAAATACCTGGGCAAGAGCAATGATCAGCGCTAGCTTCAGAAACTCCGAGGGTTGAATAGATATAAAACCAAGATCAAGCCAGTTTCGGTTTCCATTGATGTCTGCACCGAACAGCACAGTCGCAACCTGAAGTCCTAAAGCACCGAACAAGATCGGCATGCTGAGTCTGCGATAGAAACCCATCGGCAGATTACTGGCAATCACAAGCACGACCAGTCCGACAATTGCAAAGGCACCTTGTCTGAGAAAGAGTGTTGCCGCGCTGTCGGTCTGCTTGAAGCTATCAATTGCCGATGCTGAGGCAACCATCGCAAGGCCAAGGCCCGCAGTGAGGAGACTTAGGCCCAGCAGCAACAGGCCCTGTCGGGACTGCGCACGAAACTTAGGCCTCAGAGACTCCATCACCTGGCTCATGCGCTCAGCTCCCCAACAGCCCTCACGAAGGTCTCACCCCGGTCGGCATAGTCCCTAAATTGGTCCATCGATGCCGCCGCTGGCGCCAGCAGCACGGTGTCCCCTGGCTCGGCCAGAGTTTGTGCGGCCAAAACGGCATCTTTCATCACAGAATCACCTGAAATGACACTAATTGCAGTGTCCGGCATTAGCTCGGAGAACAGCTTCGCGAGTTGCTCAGTCTCGCTACCTATTAGGACAGCGGCTCTGAGCCTTGTGCCGTGCTTTTTGATGAGCTCGGCAGGGTCCACACCCTTGAAAAGTCCCCCAACGATCCAGACCACCGAATCGTAGGCGGAAAGTGAGCTGCTTGCGGCATGAGCATTAGTTGCCTTGGAATCATTCACATAGAGCACTCCACCAATCTCGGCCACTGGTTGGTTGCGATGCGGTGAGAGCTTGAAGGACGTGATTGCCCGCCTTATTGCCTGTGGAGGCACATCCGCAGCTCGCGCGAGTGCCGTTGCCGCTGCAACGTTTGCTCTGAGCTGGTCACTAACCGGTCCAATCTGGGAAAGCTCTGACTCCGTCGCTATCTCAAGTGCCTCTTCAGCACGGTTTGCCAAGAAAGCCCTGTCCACCAAAATGTCCTCAACAAAGCCAACCGCAGACTTCTGGGGTGTGAAAAGAGAAAACGCGATTGCCCTGCAGCCCTCTAAAACATCGGCCTGCTGGGCAGCTTCCAACGTCTTGGGGTCCTGCTCGTTGAAGACAATTGCGACCTCGGTGCCGAGGTAGATCTTGCTCTTTGCCTCAAAGTAGCTCTGCCCGTCCCCATGCCAGTCCAGGTGATCTTCTGCCAGGTTCAAAAAGGCACTTGCAAGAGGGTGAATCTCTCCGAGGTAGTGAAGTTGGAAGCTTGATAGCTCCACCACCAAAAAGTCAAAGCCCTCGGGGTCTCTAATCGCATCAAGAATTGGGTTTCCAATGTTGCCGCACGCAACTGCCCTTTGTCCGTCGGCAGCCAGCATCGCGGCCGTGAGCTCGCATGTCGTGGTCTTACCGTTGGTCCCGGTTACCACGATCCACCTCGCGACCCTCGAGGTCTTGTCACGGAGCCTGTAGGCAAGGTCGATGTCGGTAATTAGCGTTACTTTTCGATTTTCGAGTTCTTTGACAAGCGGATGCGAGGGGGCAAAACCAGGTGATACCACTGCGACATCAGGGGCGAAGCCAAGTTGATCTAGGACCTTTGGAGTCTCGTCGAAAATGAACCTTGAGCCAATCACCTCAGCAAGGTCAACAAGTCGCTCATCTGCAGACCCGCCGACTGCGACAGCCTCAACGCCAAGTTCTACGAGGGTGTCCAGAGCGCTAAACCCGGACTTACCTAGGCCTAGAACTACAGCCCTAAGCTGCGACCAGTCCTCGTGCCAAGAGGTTGGAAGGCTCATAGTCCGTAAATCCACTCCACATAGAACAGTCCAACTCCGGCCGCAACACAGAGTGCTGCGATGATCCAAAACCTCACGACAATGGTGATCTCCGCCCAGCCCTTGAGCTCAAAGTGATGGTGAAGCGGAGACATCCGGAAGACTCTGCGACCTTTGCCATAGATCTTTTTTGTGAGCTTGAAGTAGGCCCGTTGAATTACCACCGACCCGGTCACAATAACGAAGATTCCGCCTATCAGTATCAATAGGAGTTCGGTTCTGCTCACCACAGCGAGAGCAGCGAGTGCTCCGCCTAGGCCGAGCGAGCCGGTGTCGCCCATGAATAGCTGAGCGGGAGAGGTGTTCCACCACAGAAAACCAACGCAGGCTCCCACTATCGCAGCAGCCACAACCGCGACATCGAGTGGATCCCTCACCTCGTAACAGGCAGCGATGTTTTCGACAGCCGTCCTACACGACTGGTTGAACTGCCAAAAGCCGATGATGACATAGGCGCCGATTGCAAAGATTGCCGAGCCTGATGCCAGGCCATCTAGCCCATCGGCAATGTTCACACCGTTTGAGCTGGATGCAACCAACAGAAACACCCAAAGCACAAACAACCCCATACCTACGATCGAGCCCCAGAAAAACAGGTCAAGGGGCAGGTCTCTAAATAATGAGATGTTCGTGCTCGCGGGAGTCAGCCCACGGTCATTGGGGAACTGCAGCGCCAGAACGGCAAAGGCTATGGCTACCGCAGCCTGTCCTCCGATCTTGGCCCAGCCGCTCAGGCCAAGCGATCTCTGATTGCGGACTTTCAAGAGGTCATCCACAAACCCAACCAGACCCAGCCCGGTCATCATCAATAGCACAAGCAACGCTGAGGCCGAAGGAGTCTCACCGTTTACCAGCTTGGCAACGAAGTAACCAACGATTGCGGCGGCGAGAATAACCAAACCACCCATGGTCGGCGTTCCACGCTTGGTGTGGTGGGTCTGCGGTCCATCGTCTCTGATGAACTGCCCCCACTGAAGCTTCTTGAAAAGTTGAATGAATGCGGGAGTCGCAAAAAGCGAGATAAATAGTGAAATGCCGCCGGCGGCTAGTAGCGCTCTCACTTCACACCCGCCAAATCATCACCGAGGAACCTAAGCCCAGAGACGTTACTCGATTTCACCAACACCACGTCGCCAGGCAATAGCTTTTCACGGATAGCCTCAAAAGCTGTGCTTATCGACTCGATGAATTGACTCTCGCCATCCCAGCTGCCCTCCTGCATGGCCCCCATGTGAATCAGTTTCGCCTCTTCCCCAATGACGAAAAGCTGGTCGATATTGAGTCTGACCACAAGCCTTCCGATGGCATCGTGCTCCATGGCGGAATACTCCCCCAACTCAGCCATGTAGCCAAGAACTGCCACCGTGCGGTTTCCCTGCCTGCCCAAAACAGCTAGGGATTGAAGTGCGGAGCGCATTGAGTCTGGCGAGGCGTTGTAGGCATCGTTAATCACGGAGAAGCCATCGGGACTCTGAATAAGCTGCATTCTCCAACGCTCTGGAGCATCCAGCCTCGAAACAGCCTCAGCGGAGTCTTCAGGCGAAACTCCGAGCACCATTGCGGTCGCAAGTGAGGCAGCAAAATTCATTGCGTGGTGCTCACCAAGAATCTTGAGCTGGACCGCTATCGGGTCGGCTCCCTCGATGCTGATCACAACCTTGGTGCCCTCTAGCGTCAGCTGAGTGCTCAAGATCCTTACCTGCGCATCCTCGCTAAATCCAAAGCCAACCCGCTTACCCGCAAACTCAAAGCCTCTTACTCGGGCGTCGTCAAAGTTCAAAATGGCAGTGGATTGGATAAATGGCATGATCTCTGCCTTTATCTTCTCGGTGACCTCGATACCGCCAAACTCACCCGCATGCGCCATTCCCACCTTCAGCTGCACACCGATGTCGGGCTTTGTCCAGCTTGCTAGCTTTGCAATAGACCCCAAACCTGCTGCCCCAAGTTCTAGCACCAAGAACTTGGTGTCCTGTTCAATCCGCAGCACAGTTAGTGGTAATCCGACCTCGTTGTTGTAGGACGCAACTGGAACAACTGTTTTTCCCTTGGGACCGAGAATCGCGCCAAGCATGTTCTTTGTTGAGGTCTTGCCGTTACTGCCGGTAATTCCTACAACCTTCAGCTGACCCCCTGCTCGCACCCTGTTCAGAACTGCTTCGGCGAGCTTGCTGAGCGCTGCAACGGTATCAACGACCACGATCTGGTCGGTTTCGAGATCTTCCTTTGGAGTGGAAACTATTGCCAGCGCAGCACCTGAGAGCGCTGCGTCTACGAGGTACTTGTGCCCATCCTCGCTCTCACCGAGCTTGGCAAAGAATATGCCTCCCGGCTGAATCTTCCTAGAATCTGTGTCGCAAACACCGGATACCAATGTCTCTGGCTCGCCTTTATAGATTTCTCCAGATACGGCAACTGCAATCTCTTCAAGAGACATCGAGATCATGAGCCTGCGACCTCTCTGGCGATCTTTCGAGCATCAAAGGGGACTTTTTTGCCGGCAATCTCCCGATAACCAAGTGCTCCCGGACCGCACCACAACACCGCTCCTCCAGAGGCATACCCAATTGCCTGCGAGATAGCCTCGGCCGGGTCTGCAACCTCAACGGCATCAAGACCCACCTCTAGTGCGGCAGACATCAGCGCGGTTCTAATTGCGGCGGGGTCCTCGTCCCGCGGATGTTGGTCTGTCACATACAGCCTCAAAGCGCCCGAGCATGCTCGCGCCATCTCAGCGCGTTTACCCTTGTCGCGATTTCCAGATGCCCCAAGTACTACAACTAACTCTCCCCTGGTGCTCAAAAGATGCTGAACACTCGCGGCGACTCCGGCTGGGGTGTGGGCATAATCGACGAATACGTTGCCAGCTGCATCAACAGCCTCAAGCCGGCCGGGAATGCTCAGCTCGATGCTCTCAAGCGCGTTCTGGACCTCAGTAGGGTGGAACCCAGCCTCAATGGCAAGAATGCTTGCTAGCGCGAGGTTTTTTGCCATCGGGCCGGCAACATCTAACTCAGCGGCTACCTCAGCGGACCCAGAGATCTTGAATCCCTTTGGTGATAGCTCCAGCTGGTAACCGAGGTGATCGCCAATACCCACCTTGGGAATCTCTATTTGTTCAAATAGTTTCTTGCCCCATTCATCCTCACAAACCACGGCAGCCCGATCAGAGTACTGAGAGGTGAAAAGCGCCTGCTTGGCCTCAAGGTAACTATCCATGTCGCCATAATCATCAAGGTGGTCTCTTGAGAGGTTGGCAAATCCAGCAACCTGGAACCTAAGGCCCTGGACTCGGGCTCTCGTTAGCGCCTGAGCGGAGACCTCAACTACGGCTCGGTTCTGGCTAGCCAGCTGCATTTTGTGAAGCAGCTGGTGAAGCCTGGGAGCCTCGGGGGTCGTGAGTTCACTGTCAAAAACTTGGTCTCCAACTAGCTGCTGGTGACTTGTGATTAGCCCCGTGCTCTCTCCAAGAGCTGTGAGGAGTCGCTGGAGGTAAATCGCGGTTGAAGTCTTGCCGTTAGTTCCGGTGATTCCAATCAGGCTGACCTTGCCCGAATCGAATATTTCTGCGGAGACAAGGCCTGCGATGGACCTGGGATCGGGGTGGAGAATTGTTGGTAGCGGGTATTCACCGGGGGTGTCGGTGAGTAGCCCTACCGCTCCTTTAGAAATAGCCTCATCTAAAAAATCTAAGCCGTGAGACTTGGCTCCCTGGACGGCAACAAAAAGGTAGCCGGGTTCTACGAAGGCCGAGCCAATTGCAACACCGGAGGGAACCAGTTCACCTCCGGAAGAAAGCTGGCCCCCGAACTTGCTGGCAATGCTTGCAAGACTAGGCACCTGGTTCACCAAACCGGTTTGATGGGATGTCGTCACGAGAAGTCGTGGTCGATGGCGGCACGCGATAGTGCTTTAGGGCCTGCTGCATAATCGCCTTGAAAGGTGGGGTTGCCTTTGCGGAGTTGCTAACCCCCTCGGGCCTATAGATTGTGACTCCGACTACGAACCTCGGGTTCTCAACCGGGGCGACGCCATAGAAGGAGATTGCGTATCTCTCGCCATAACCGTCCCCTTCGCGGATCTGGGCGGTGCCAGTCTTTCCGGCGACCCGGTAGTCCTCAATTGCGGCCGTCTTACCAACGCCACCAAACTCGACCACCTTCTCCATCAGCTGGAGATTTAGGTCCGCATTTGCCTCTGAAATGACCCGATAACCCTTTTGATCAGGCTCATACAGAACCTCGCCGCCGGGGCCAGTGCAGCTGTCAACCAGGATCGGGTCTAGCCGCACTCCGCCATTGGCGATGGCCTGATAGGCAAAACCCATCTGCAGCGCCGTTACGGAGACACCCTGGCCGAATAGGTGGGTGTATTTGTCGGCATACTGCCAATCTTCATAGGGCCTGAGAATTCCCGAGCTCTCGCCCTCGAAGTTCAGACCACTGGTAGACCCAAAGCCAAAGTCCTGGAGGTAGTTGAAGCGCTCTTTCTCGTCAACCTCCATGCCAAAGGCATAGATGCCAGTGTTAGAGCTGTAACGGAGAACACCAGCCAGGCTCAGATCGAACTCATCGTGATCGAAGCTGTCCTTGATTGACTCCCCGTAGTCAAGCTGAAGACGGTCGGGAGCTTTCTTGGTCTCAAATTCGTTCGCGGCACCCGAATCCAAAATCATTGCGGAGGAAATCGACTTCATAATCGAGCCCGGCTCAAAAGCAAACTGCATGATCTTGCTCCCGCGATTGCCTGCATCGGTGGCAGCGGGTTCATTTGGATCTACGGTCGGCGCTTCAGCAGCAGCCAGAATTCTGCCTGTTTCGACCTCTATTACGATCGCGCTGGCCCAGTCGGCATTCAGCTCTGCGACAGTGTCGGCAAGAACCTGCTGAGCAAAAAACTGCAGGTTCGAATCAATTGTGAGATTGAGGTTTCCACCATCCTGGGTGGGCTGTGTGACGACATTGGAGGTCGGAATCCGCACACCCTCGGCAGAGCGCTCATACTTCTCTTGGCCATCTACTCCTGCGAGGCAGCTATTGAACTGTCTCTCGAGGCCAGCAAGGGGCGTTCCGTCACTACCCACAAAGCCGATTAGGTTGCCCCCGACCGCTCCGTTTGGGTAGAGCCGATCGGAGAACTGATCAAAGTAGATCCATGGCACCCTAAGGTCCCTGATGGCGTTATAGGTTGCCGCATCCACGGCCTTTGCAAGGTTTGCGTATTCACTATCGCCCTCAAGTCGTGGCAACAGCTCCTCAAGGCTTAGTCCCAACAGAGGGGCAAGCTCCATGGCTATTGCCTCAACAGAGTGCTCGGTGACGACTCCGTCCTCTGCCCTAAACACTGGGCCAACGTTCTTTGGCGCGGCGTTTACGTCGTACCTAAAAACGGTTCTGGCAAGTACCTGCCCACTGCTGTCGAGAATGTCGCCACGCAGTGCTGTCAGGGTCTGAGTTACGCTTCGGCGCTCGAGAGATTTTTCTTGAATTTCCTCGGCACGCACGACCTGAAAATCCACCAGACGCCAACCAAGAGCACCCACCAGGACAAAGAGAAGAAGCACAAAAGCTGTTAGACGGGAGGTCAATTTAGCGTGAGTGCCCATATTGCCTACCTGGTCGGGGATGCCGGAATAAGTCCTGAATCCAAAGCTAGAGCAGAATCTGCGTCCGAGACGATTGCAACACTGATATCGAAGCCACTTGCTGCAATGGTGCTGGGGCTGAACTCAGATACCGTGCCGAGGGCCGCATTGGCCACCATGTTGGCACTCGCAACAGCCGTCTCATCGGGGTCTGCCGGAACGGGATCGCCAAACACCTTGCCCGAGCGAATGTCCAAGAGCACCGAAGCTGGGTTTGCGACCATTCCAAGGCGGTTGGCAGCATCCGCAAGGTTCTGAGGCGAGGCCAGAGAATCCACTTCCTCCTGAATAATCTGCACCTCGGTGGCGAGTTGACGTTTTTCAGCCATAAGTTGAGAGAGCTTGTAGGCGTCCTGAGTGAGAACCATGTTTAGCGAGAGCTGAACCACATAAACCAAGACAATGCCCAGAACAAAAATGAGTCCGGCGATGACGCTAGGCCTTAGCTTTCTGGCGTCCTGCTCGCTGAGCATCATTACTCTCATGCGCTCTTCTCCAGCTTCCTGGCTGCCCGAAGCCTTGCTGATGCCGCTCGAGGATTATTAGAAAGTTCGGTCTCTCCGGCCCGCTCCACGCCCTTGGTGATCATGCTCAAACTTGGGCCCATTCCTGGCAGCTCGACTGGAAGCTCAATCGGGCTCTGGCTCGTGGCAGCCTTGCGAAGTGAGTCTTTGGTGATCTGGTCCTCGAGAGAGTGATAGGACATCACCACGATTGACGCTCCTGGTCTGAGTGCCTCGATTGCTTGGGGAAGTGCTCGCTCGAGAACCTCCAGTTCCTCATTCACGGCAATGCGCAGGGCCTGATAGATCCGCTTGGCCGGGTGCCCGGACTGCTTACCAGGGGCCTTGGGAACTACCGACTCGACAATTTCGTTTAGCTCGGCGCTGGAAGCAACTGGGCTTAGATCCCTTTGCGCAACTATCTTTTTGGCAATTGGGAAGGCGAATCGCTCCTCACCAAAATCGCGGAAGATTTTGGTTAGCTCCTCGACATCCAAATTGGCTAGGAGGTCGGCAGCGGTTCTACCCGCGGTCTGGTCCATCCGCATGTCAAGCGGTGCCTCCTGCGCATAGGCAAAGCCCCGGTCGCGCTGATCAAGCTGCATTGAGCTAACGCCAAGGTCAAAAAGCGCGCCATCAATTTGCTCGATTGCCAGATCCTCAAGGACCTCCGAGAACTCGTCGAAGACGGCAAGCACCGGAGTGAACCTGGACCCAAAGCTTGCCAGCCTCTCGGTAGCGAGCTCTAGGGCGACCGGATCCCTATCAAGACCTACGACGCGGAGGTTTGCAAAGGAGTTCAGGAGGGCTTCAGTGTGTCCGCCAAGACCGAGGGTGGCGTCCACGACCACGGGACTGTTGCCTTGAATTCCGGGTTTGAGTAGCTCCAGGCAACGCTCAAGCATTACCGGGCGGTGAAGTTCGGAGGATAGATTGCTCATAGTTTCTTGGGGAGCTATCCCTACCCTTTGGTCCCTGTCCGAATCCGTGAGCTTGGTTTTCACGGGGTCCGACTTAGGGGAAGAAAGCCGGGCTCGGCCAGAGACCAAAGTGCAGGGCTAGAACAGCCCCGGAATCACCTCCTCCGCCTGTGTCGCAAACTTCTCTTCATTGCTTGAGAGGTATTCCTGCCAGCTAGCGGCATCCCAGATCTCAGCCCTGGAACCGACACCGATGATGACGAGCTCCTTGGTGAGGCCTGCATAGTCCCTCAGGAGCTGGGGAACCAATACCCTGCCCTGCTTGTCGGGGGTGTCATCTGCAGCACCTGAGAGAAACAGACGCAGATACTTCCTGGCCTCCTCCGAGGTGACAGGTGCTTGGCGAATCTTTTCGTGGATGGACTCGAACTCACTCTTTGAGAAGACGTATAGGCAACGCTCCTGTCCGCGGGTTACCACCACACCAGCAGAGAGCTCATCGCGGAACTTCGCGGGAAGGATGATGCGGCCTTTGTCGTCAAGCTTTGGAGTATGAGTACCCAGCAACATCGCCGCACCCCTTTCTTAGCTATTCCCCACTTTACTCCACTTTGCTCCACATTGTTTCAAAACGCAACCATTTTTATCACAATTTGGGCAAGAAAAAACCCCCGCCGTTTGGCGGGGGTTAGTCGAATACTCAGAGGTTTAGTCGTTATTGAACCTGTTATTCCAACGATCTTCAAAGAATGAGCCACCACCGGACTGGAAATTGGTCTTTGGAAGCTCTGGCAGGCGGAAGTTACTGGACGCCACAACCAACCCAATCACCATGACGATGAAGGCAACAACACCCATGAAGGTCACCTGGGTTGCGACGGCAAAAATAAGCAGGCCAATGCCCGCGATCATCGTCAGGACGCCGGCAACCAGCTTGCCCGCGCTGCGGTTCACCGAACCCACGCGCTTTAGCTTCTGGTCGAGGGACGCGTCCTCTTGCAAGAGGTTGCGCTCCATCTCCTCCAGCAGTCGCTGTTCGTTTTCGGATAGTGCCATTTAGCTCTCCATTCCCTCTAAATTGTAAACAGCGAAGTGCCGCTAGGCTATCCCGCGTGCCTCAAAATTTCCTGCTAGAGCTCGTCCAGCAGAGGCTAGATGACTTCTGCGAGGACAAAAGACACCAGCTTTTAGAAATCTCTAGTGATCTAGAACCAATCATTGACTACACACAATCCCTACTTTCCGGGGGAAAAAGATTTCGCGCACTTTTCTGCTTCTGGTCCTGGGCCGGGTATCAACCCCAAGAGGTCATCCAGGACTCCATAACCATCGACTCCCCCATCGTTGGCGTAGCTGCAGCTCTAGAGATGTTCCATGCAGCAGCCCTTGTTCACGATGACCTCCTCGATCAGTCCGATACTCGCAGGGGCCAGCCCGCAATCCACAAGCGTTTTGAAACTCTTCACCAGACGAAGTCGTTTAGTGGCAGCCCGGCAAAGTTCGGCATGGCAGGTTCGGTCCTCACTGGAGATCTGATGTTGGCCTGGAGCTCGGAGCTATTCGGCCAAGCACTCCAAGAGGTCAGTGCCGAGGACGAGGCCAACTGTCGCACGCAGTTCTCACAGATGCGATTTGAGGTTATGGCCGGACAATACCTCGACGTCCTCGAGGAGAACGCTGCCCCCATCCGCAAGCAGTCTGAGGCCGTTGCCATTGCCAACCGCGTAATGCTCTACAAGACCGCCAAATACTCCCTTGAGGCGCCACTGTTAATTGGCGCAGCTCTGTCCGGAGCTGCTGGGGGAAACCTCAAGATGTTGAGCGAGTTTGGTATTCCGCTGGGGCTTGCATTCCAGCTTCGGGACGATGTGCTCGGAGTCTTTGGTGACCCGGAGGTGACGGGCAAGCCGGCAGGTGATGACCTCAGAGAGGGTAAGCGCACGGTATTGGTTGCTCTCACACTAGAGACTTTGCCGGCATCGGTTGCAAGAATCTTCAATGAGCTACTCATGGGCGGCGAAATCGACGCTGAACAACTGGAGTTCATGAGGCAGACAATCACAGATTCTGGAGCCCTTGATAAAACAGAACGGCTTATAGAGGAGCACTCGAACCGAGCGATCGAGGGGCTTGCAAATCTGGAGATCAGCGATCAGGGCCGCAAAATGCTGGCTGCGCTAGCCCAACAGGTGATAAACCGCGCTCACTAGCCAAGTGCTTGAGCGGCTCTGCGCACCGGAGCCTTATGCCCCTTCACGAGGGCTGCTATTGGCTTCTCGCCGAGAACATCGTTCTCCTCATAGAGCCATTCGATTGCCTCGGATTCCGTGAGACCTAAGTCCAGCAGCTGCAGCATGGTTCCGCGGATGCTGCTGAGGGGCTCGTTGCCGACGATGATGTCTGATGGAATCATCGGTTGCTTGTCTATCTTGACGGCAAAGAGAATGTGCTCCTCGATTAGCCTTCTGACCTTCGAGGTCGAGATGCCAAGCTGCTGCGCAGCCTGGTCAAGCGTGATCCAGTTTTCTACTTGGTCAGCTATCACTCTTTCTCCTGGCGGTTTCGACCAATTGTTCCGCAACTAAGAATGCCAGCTCAAGCGACTGCATGTGGTTAAGCCTTGGGTCACAGACCGATTCGTAGCGCATCTCCAGAGTTGCCTCATCAATCTGCTCGGAGCCTCCAAGGCACTCTGCAACATCGTCACCGGTCAGCTCAACATGCAATCCACCCGGGTGAGTGCCGAGCTCCCTGTGTACCTCAAAGAAGCCCTGCACCTCGTCCATCACATCGTCAAATCGCCTGGACTTGTAGCCGTTTGCGGTTGTGATGCCATTGCCGTGCATTGGGTCAGTGATCCAGAGCGGGCTTGCACCCGAGTCACGAACCGCCTCAACTAGCTTCGGTAGTTCATCGCGAATCTTGCCCGCACCCATTCGGCTGATGAGCGTTAGCCTTCCCGGCTCGCGCTCTGGGTCCAGCTTGTCGATGAGCCTAAGAACATCGTCAACACTCGAGGTTGGTCCAAGCTTCACGCCGAGCGGGTTTCTTACTCTTGAGAAGAAATCGACGTGTGCGCCATCTAGTTGCCTGGTGCGCTCTCCGATCCAGATGAAGTGTGAGCTTGTGACGTAGGGAAAATGGGTCCTGGAGTCGATTCGCGTCAGAGGACGCTCGTAGTCAAAGAGCAGACCCTCGTGAGAGACGAAGAATTCTGTCGCCCTTAGCTCTGCCGAGTCAACGCCGCAGGCCTCCATGAACCTCATGGCCCTGTCGATGTCTCCGGCAATCGATTCATACTTCTTGTTTGCTGGGTTGTCGGTGAAACCGCGGTTCCACGCGTGAACCTCTCGCAGATCTGCAAAGCCACCGGTGGTGAAGGCCCTTATTAGGTTTAGCGTGCTTGAGGATGTGTTGTAGGCCTGGAGTAGCCGCATAGCGTCGTTCTTGCGAGCCTCCTCGGTGAACTCGTAGCTGTTCACAGCATCGCCTCGGTAGGCAGGGAGGGTAACTCCCTCCCTGGTTTCAAAGTCTGAGGAGCGAGGCTTCGCAAACTGACCTGCCATGCGGCCCATCTTGATGACCGGAAGCGATGACCCATACATCAAAACCACGGCCATCTGCAGAACTGTCTTAATGCGGTTACGAATGCGGTCGGCAGTTGCGTCGACAAAGGTCTCGGCGCAGTCGCCGCCCTGAAGTAAGAATGCTTCTCCCCTAGCCGCCTGTGCGAGCCTGGTGCGCAGGGTGTCGACCTCTCCCGCAAAAACCAGCGGCGGCAGCGCGCCAAGCTGGTTCCGCACGCTCTCCAGTACACCAGCATCTGCCCAGGTGGGCTGCTGTGCCGCGGGTAGCTCGCGGTAGTTATCTAGTCCAAAATCCTGCAATGTGGTTCCTTAGTTTGTGCTGCGTGCGAGGCGATTACGAATGGTTGAGGCATAGACATCGACATATGGCTGATTCGAAAGCTGCTTGATCTCATAAATGATTTGGTCGGTCACTGCTCGAAGCACAGCTCGCTCCGATTCCATGCCCGCAAACCGAGAGAAGTCCATGGGCTCACCAATACGCATGCCGACCCTTCGAATCTTGGGGTATTTACTGCCCAGCGGCATGACCTTCTCGGTGTTAATCATGGCAACCGGAATCACGGGAACCTGGGCCTCGAGAACCATTCTTGCGATTCCTGTTCGGCCCCTGTAGAGCTTGGCATCGGGAGACCGGGTGCCCTCTGGATAGATACCAAGCACCAGCTCACGCTCTAGTACACCAAGTCCTGTGTTTAGGGCATCCTCCGAGGACTTACCACCGCTTCTATCAATCGGAAGCTGGCCGTTGGCCTTGAAGAACCAGCGAATCAGAGCTCCCTTGAAACCCTTGCCTGTGAAGTAGTCGCTCTTAGCCAAAAAGGTAATTGGCCTTCTCACCTTGAGCGGCAAAAAGATCGAGTCAACAAAGGACAGGTGATTGCTGGCCAGGATCGCGGCACCACGCTTTGGAATGTTTTCCAAACCCCTGACCCATGGCCTGAATAGCAGCTGCAGGATAGGTCCCAGCACCAGGTTCTTCAGAATTAGGTAGGTCACGTGTCTTCTCCAGTTTGAAACTAAAGCTTACTGGCCCGCCTGGCGGGCCAAATCGGCCGCTCCAATTACTCCGGCCTCATTCGCGAAGCTGGCAAGCACAATGTCTGCCTCTGGCCGAAATCCTTGGGCGGGTAGCTGGGATGACAAGTGCCTAGTGATGGGATCCAATATCCCCTGTCCCAATTCCGAAAGGCCGCCCCCAATCACGAACACCTCAGGGTCCAGCACAGCGACAAGCGAGCCCATTGCTCGGGCTAGAAACTCGGCAGCGCGCTCAACCTCGTGATGGGTTGCCTTGTCTCCCTCTTGAAAGGCCTGATAGGCGTGATGACCGGAGAGCTCTCCCTCTCCAGCTAGCTCCCGAAGTCTCGCCCCTTCAACTGCGTTAGAGCTAGCAATACTTCTAAGCTCCCTCAGCAGAGCCGTGCCAGATGAGTACTGCTCCACGCAGCCGAGTCTTCCGCAGCCACACTTGATGCCGCCATCGACAACTGTTACGTGGCCGAGCTCCCCGCCAATCCCGAAGCCGCCGCGCATCAACTTGCCATCGGCCACCACTGCCCCACCGACACCAGTGCCAAGGGTGAGCATCATCATCGAGCCATACTTTGAAGCGGCACCAAAGCGAAACTCCGCCCAGCCAGCTGCGTTCGCGTCATTTTCGATGATTACCTCGCGACCGACCTTGTCGGAGATTCTTTGCTGCAGCGGCTCATTGCGCCAGTTCAGGTTTGGAGCGTATAGAACCGTGGACCTCTCTGCATCAATGAAGCCAGCCGCTGCTACGCCTATCCCCGCCACCTCGGGCTCGACTCTGAGAAGGTCATCGATAAGCTCGGCGACATCGTCAACCAAACGCCCAGGATCCTGGGCTGGAGACGCGATTCTTTTTTCCTGGACAACCTTGCCGGATTCGTCGACAAGCGCACCAAGGATTTTGGTTCCGCCGATGTCAATACCGACACTAAGCAAGGGGGTCTCCATTCAAATGGCCAAACCAGAATATTAGGGCGGAAACAAACTAACTGCACTTGTCATTTGGAGCCATCCGCGGCTGGTGACACGGTGAGGGGCGAAGAGTAGAGTTTAGGAAACTTCTGAGGGAGACAAACGATGACGTTTTACGATGTGCCGCTGAGAGTGGAAACCAACCCCCGCGAGAACGCAACGGACCTCTTACTAAGCCGCGTGGCTAAAAACCCAAAGCATGCCCTTTTTAGTCGTAAGAACTCTGACGGAAGCTGGCGCGATGTAACCGCCGAGGACTACCTCAGCGAGGTCGAAAGCCTAGCTAAGGGTTTGATTGCCTCTGGTATCAAGCCCGGTGACGCGGTTGCTCTGATGTCTCGCACTCGCTACGAGTGGACGCTGATTGACTTTGCGGTTTGGTTCGCAGGAGGGGTTGTCGTGCCCATCTACGAGACTTCCTCTCCAGCGCAAATCGAGTGGATTCTCTCCGACTCGGACTCGGTAGCGCTATTTCTTGAGAACGACGAGCACCTCGAGCGCTTCAACAAAATTAGCTCGAATGTGAAGAAGGTCTCCAAGGTGTGGAGGATCGACTCCAAGGAGTTCTCCGACCTTCACAAATCGGGCGAGAAGATCTCTGATGCTGACCTCGAAACGGCCAGGAAAAATGCTGAGGGCCCAGACCTTGCGACCATCGTTTACACCTCTGGCACCACAGGTAATCCAAAGGGCTGCGAGCTCACCCACTCGAGCTTTGTCGACCACTGCAAGAACGCGGCCGCTGAGGTCCCAGAGCTTTGCAACGAGTTTCAGCGTTCGCTGATATTTGTCCCCCTCGCACACATCTTCGGGCGCTATGTCGCCGCTCTCTGCATCTATTCGGGCGTAAAGGTGGGCCACCTAGGCGACACCAAGATGGTCGCCGCCGAGCTCCCTGGCTACAAGCCAACCTTCCTGTTGGCTGTGCCGCGCGTTTTTGAAAAGGTCTACAACAACGCAGAGCTCAAGGCAGAAGCGGGAGGCAAGGGCAAGATCTTCCGCGCTGCGGCCCAAACCGCAATTGACTACTCGAAGGCCCTGGATGACCCGAAGGGGCCAAGTCTTAGCCTGAAAGTCAAGCACAAGCTCTTTGACCGCCTCGTATTTTCCAAGCTCCGCGCGGCAATGGGAGGCGAAGTAAAGTACGCAATCTCAGGTGGTGCACCACTGGGTGCAAGGCTCGGCCACTTCTTCCGGGGCATTGGACTAATCGTTCTGGAGGGCTACGGACTCACCGAGACAGCTGCGGCGGCAGTTATTGGCCGCGTTAGCTGGCAGAAGATTGGCAAGGTTGGTAGAGCGCTTCCCGGGACCGGTATCAAAATCGCCGAAGATGGTGAGGTGCTACTTCGTGGCATCAACATCATGCGCGGTTACCACCGCAACGAAGCTGCAACCCGCGAGGCATTCACCGAGGACTGGTTCCGCTCCGGTGACATCGGAGAGCTTGACGAGGACGGCTTCCTAACAATCACCGGTCGCAAAAAAGAATTGCTGGTGACTGCAGGTGGTAAAAACGTAGCTCCAGCTCCGATTGAGGATCCGCTTCGCGCTCACCCCCTAGTTGGCCAGGTGGTCGTGATTGGTGATTCGCAGCCGTTTATTAGCGCTCTTATTTCACTGGACCCAGAGATGGTTCCGGTTTGGTGTGAGCAGAACGGCATCACCGAGAAGCTGACCCTCGCGGAGGCAACCAAGCACCCAAGGATTCGCGAGGAGCTGCAGAGGGCTGTTGACGGGGTCAATGAAAAGTTCTCTCAGGCGGAGCAGGTTAGGGCTTTTGAGATTCTCGATGTTGAACTCACTGAGGCCTCTGGCCACCTAACGCCATCGCTAAAGATCAAGCGCGGTGAGGTGCTCAAAGACTTCTCAATTCACGTGGACAGAATTTACGCTAGCTAAGAAACCAGTCCTGCTCTCTAAGTGCCCTGAGCGCTAGCTTGCGCTCCTCGGGGAGCAACCTGTCTAGGTAAAGAAGTCCGTCTAGGTGATCGCACTCGTGCTGCAGGGCCTGGGCAAGAAGTCCCTCGCCGCTAATTTCAATTGTGCTGCCGTCAAGCTGCAATCCGCGGGCGGTTGCCCGCTCATACCTGGGAGTCTTGTGCCAAAGCCCCGGAACCGAGAGGCAGCCTTCCTCGATCTCGAGTTTTTCTCCAGCAAGCTCGATAATCTCCGGGTTGATTAGGTAACCAAGTTCGTCGTCGACGCTGTACGCAAATACCCTTTGGCCAACTCCAATTTGATTCGCTGCGACACCAGCTCTGCCGGGCAGTGAGGTGGTCTCGAGAAGATCTTGAACCAAGGATTCTGCCGCTGCTAAGTCGGTGACCTCATCGCAAACGCTCTTTAGGATCGGGTCTCCGAAGAGCCGAATTTCCCGAACGCTCAATCCACCAGACCGTCGACAACTAGCGCAGCAAGATCCCTTGCTGCCTGCCTGGTGGCGGGGTGTAGCTTGTCAAACTGAATAACTGCACCGGCTGCAAGCATTGGGTCGTAGGGAACACGAACCACAGCACGAACCCGGGTCTTGAAGTGGTTTTCAATCTCATCCAGCTTCACCAGCTGGGTGCCGTAGGTGGCGGTGTTCAGGGCAACCACCGAGTTCTTGACCAAATCCCCGTAGCCATTCGACTCGAGCCAGGTAAGGGTTTCGCTAGCAAGCTTTGCCTCATCGACTGAGCCGCCGGAGACAATGACGAGGCCATCTGCTCGCTGCAGGATTGCCCGCATGACGCTGTGGACAATGCCAGTGCCGCAGTCGGTGAGGCAGATGCTGTAATACCTGGTGGCGATATCGGCAACCACGTTGTAGTCACCCTCGTCGAAGGCCTCAGAAAGCATGGGGTCGGTGTCCGAAGCCAACACATCAAGCCTTGACTTATCGCGTGATACGTAATCGCTAAAGAGCGTAAACGAGGTGATTCCACCAGCGCGCTTTACGACATCGCGAACTGTGCGGTCGCTCTTGAGCTCAACCCTCTCGGCGAGGGTGCCGCGATCTGGGTTGGCATCAATCGCCAAAACCCTATCCTCGCGAACCAGTGACATGGCCATGCCAATAAGAGTTGTGATGGTGGTCTTGCCAACGCCTCCCTTGCGGGTCAGCACCGGCACAAATCTTGTCTCACCCTCAAGGTCGAGCATGATCCTTGCGTCCAGCGCGCGCCTAGCCAAAACCTTCTTGTTGTCACCGGGGTTGAACTTGCCAAATGTCAGGCGATAAATCAGCCTTCGGCCGAATGTCTCTGGGATTATCCTCGGTCTTGCCTCGTCTCGAAGCAGCCTGTCTGCGGTGAGCATGCTGGCCGGCTCGGACTCTTCGAACACTGCGGAGGCGACAGTGACCTGCTCGCCCTCTGCGCTTACCGAGACGATTTGACCGGTTTCAGGATCTAGTTCTAGATCCGAATAGTCTGCATTCTCCCCCGACGAAAACTCGTCATCATTCTTGCGAGACATTTCTCCCTATTCGATTACTGCTATTAGGTCGCCACCCTCAACGGGTGTTGGGCCAGCTACTCCCAGCCGAACAATCTTGCCACTAATTGGAGCTGCGATGGAGGCCTCCATCTTCATTGCCTCGATCGACGCAATTGGCTGGCCCGCGCTCACGCTTTGTCCCACCTCAACCTTTGGTGTCACAACACCCGTGAATGGAGCTGCTGCATGGGAAGGGTTTGCCGGGTCGGCCTTCTCCGCGGTGGACTCAACGCTTGAGATGCTGTGGTCGCGAACGGTGACTGGCCGGAGCTGACCGTTGAGTTTTGCCATGACGGTTCTGAAGCCCTTGGAGTCCGCTTCCCCAATGGCCTCGAGTCCGACGAACAGCTGAAGCCCCTTGCGCAACTCCACGACGTGCTCGGTCTCCGGCTCCAGACCATAGAGGTAATCAAGGGTCGGAACGTTGGTGAGCTTGCCGTAGGTGGTGCGCATCCGCTCAAACTCTTTCGTTGGAGCTGGGAACAGCAGCCTATTGAGCGTCTGCCTTCTAACCGAGTGCTCGCTACTTGTGATGCCCGCGGAGTCTTCCTTGGTGATTGGCTTAATCGAGATATCTGGATTCTTCCCCTCCAGCACCTTGGTTCTAAATGGTTCTGGCCAGCCCCCTGGAAGGTCCCCCAGTTCCCCGGCCATGAAACCAATTACGGAGTCTGGAATGTCAAACTTCTGTGGGTTTTGCTCAAACTCTTTGGGGTCGGCATCGACGGCTACCAAATGAAGCGCAAGGTCGCCAACCACCTTGGAGCTTGGGGTCACCTTTGGTGGTCTTCCCAGGATGCGGTTTGCCTCTGAGTACATCTGCTCTACCAGTTCGAAGCGATCTCCTAGGCCAAGGGCAATTGCCTGCTGCCTCAGGTTTGATAGCTGGCCGCCAGGAATCTCGTGCCTGTAGACCCTGCCGGTTGGGCCGGGAAGGCCCGACTCGAAGGGTGCGTAGACCTTGCGGACTGCCTCCCAGTAGGGCTCAAGGTCCGTCACCTTGTCAAGCGACATCTCGGTGTCGCGCTCGGTATTTGCCAGGGCTGCAACTAATCCAGAGGCAGATGGTTGTGAGGTGGTGCCAGCCATCGGAGCACTTGCCACATCGACCGCGTCGACACCTGCATCTACCGCGGCCAGCAGGGTTGCGAGCTGCCCGCCAGCTGTGTCGTGAGTGTGAAGGTGAACAGGAAGGTCAAATCGTTCCCTGAGTGCGGTAACCAAGGTCGCTGCCGCTCGGGGACGCAACAGGCCAGCCATGTCCTTGATTGCAAGCACATGCGCTCCGGCAGCCACCACGCTGTCTGCGAGCCTCAGCCAGTAGTCAAGGGTGTAGAGGTTTTCGTTAGGGTCCAGGAAGTTGCCGGTGTAGCTGAGCCCGACCTCTGCAACCGAGCCCGTATGCTCCCGCACGGCATGGATTGCCGGGGTCATCTGGTCAACATCGTTTAGGGCATCAAAGATACGGAAGATATCCACACCACTAGCAGCTGCCTCCTTTATAAAGGCATCGGTGACCTCGGTTGGGTAAGGGGTGTAGCCGACGGTGTTCCTGCCCCTGAGGAGCATCTGGATACAAATGTTTGGAAGCTTTGCCCTGAGTGCCTCGAGGCGCTCCCAAGGATCTTCTCCAAGGAACCTCAGCGCCACGTCATAGGTTGCCCCGCCCCAGGCCTCGATGCTTAGTAGCTGCGGGGTCATTCTCGAAACATAGGGAACCGCTGCAACCAGGTCTTTGCTTCGAACCCTGGTGGCTAGAAGCGATTGGTGGGCATCGCGGAAGGTGGTGTCTGTTACAAGAACTCTGTTTTGCTCGCGCATCCAGGCAGCAAACTTCTCTGGACCCAGCTCAGTTAGCAGCTGCTTTGAACCCGCAGGGGCCTCTGTCGATAGATCAAGATGTGGAAGCTTTAGCGCCGGATCGCTCTTACCCTCGCCTGATCCGAAGGGCTTGTTTACCGTGACCTCCGCAAGCCACTGCAGCACCTTGGTGCCGCGATCTTGGGAGACCCTTGCCTGCATCAGCTCCGGACGCTCATCTATGAAGTGGGTAGAAAGCTCTCCCGAGGCAAAGGTCTCGTCGTCCAGAACCGCCTGAAGAAAGTTGATGTTGGTTGCCACTCCCCTGATGCGAAACTCCGCTAGGGCCCTTCTAGATCTCTCGACCGCAGAGCGGAAGTCTCGACCACGCGTGATGAGCTTGACCAGCAGCGAATCGAAGTGCGGGGAAATCTCGGCACCGGTGGTCACCGTGCCGCCATCGAGGCGAATGCCAGCTCCTCCCGGCGAGCGGTAGGTGGTGATCATGCCGGTGTCTGGTCGGAAACCAGCGGCAGGGTCCTCGGTAGTGATGCGGCACTGAATTGCAAACCCGTGAGGCCTGATGTCCTCCTGCCTCAGCCCAAGTTCCGCAAGGGTTTGGCCGGCTGCGATGCGAAGCTGCGACTGCACCAGGTCAACATCGGTGACCTCCTCGGTCACGGTGTGCTCGACCTGGATTCTGGGGTTCATCTCGATGAAGACATGCTTGCCAGTGTTGGGGCCTTCAGTCTCAATCAGAAACTCAACAGTTCCCGCATTTTGGTAGCCGATCTCGGTTGCGAATGCGATTGCGTCCCTAAATAGCTGCTGGCGCAGAGCTTCTTCGAGGTGAGGTGCGGGGGCAATCTCAACAACTTTTTGGTTGCGCCGTTGAATTGAGCAGTCGCGCTCCAGGAGGTGCATGATGTTGCCCTCGAGGTCGGCAAGAATCTGGACCTCGATGTGACGAGGCCGAATTACTGCCTGCTCGAGAAATACTCTGGGGTCTCCAAATGCGCTGGAGGCCTCCTGCATGGCAGCCTCGAGAGCCTGCTTCAGCTCTGACTTTTCGTCCACCTTGCGCATGCCGCGTCCGCCGCCGCCGGCTACTGCCTTCACATACAGCGGGAAGCCGATCTTCTCTGCCTGTCCCTCTAGCTTTTTGACATCGTCAGACGACTCGGTTGAGGCAAGCACTGGCACATTCGCCCTGATAGCCGCGGCCTTAGCGTTGACCTTGTCTCCAGCGAGCTCGAGGATTTGGGCCGCAGGTCCCACAAATGCAATGCCGTTTTCGCGTGCAGCATTAGCCAGGTCTGGGTTTTCGCTCAGGAAGCCGTAGCCGGGGTAGATCGCGTCAGCCCCACACTCCTTTGCCACACGAATGATTTCGTCAACAGAGAGGTAGGCACGAACCGGTGAGCCCTCAGCTTTAATCTCGTAGGCCTCGTCGGCCTTTAGCCTGTGAACTGAGTTGCGATCCTCGTATGGGTAGACGGCAACTGTCCTAGCGCCAGTCTCATAGGCCGCGCGAAAGGCCCTAACCGCAATTTCTCCGCGGTTAGCCACGAGAATCTTTTTGAACATCCAACCTCACTGAAACACAGGCGCCCTAAGGGAATAGGGCACATAAACCATTAGCCTAATTCAATGCACGTGCTGAGTGTGAGCTCCCTCAAGGGTGGCGTGGGAAAAACCACGGTTGCGTTGGGCCTAGCCTCCGCAGCACTGAACAAAGGTCTCAACACTTTAGTTATTGACCTAGACCCGCAGTGCGACGCAACTAGCGGCCTTGCAGCACCCTCCGATCAGGGGTTTTCTGTTGCCGAGGTGCTCCAAAGCCCCAAACTTCAAAACCTGAGGCGGGCAATTGTTCCCTCGGCCTGGCATCGAGACTCAAAGATGGACGTGCTGGTGGGAAGCCCGAGATCACTACTGCTCGATAACCCGGCACCCTCAGTCTCCGATGTCTGGAGGCTTGAGGAGGTCCTCGCGAGCATCGAAGATGAATATGACCTTGTAATCATAGATACTCCCCCGTCTATCAATGCCCTAACCAGAACCGCATGGGTTGCCTCGGACCGAGTTATTTTGGTGACAGAGCCTGGGCTTTACTCCGTGATTGCGGCCGACAGGGCAAGAAAGGCCATTGTCGAGATCAGCGCGAAGCTATCGCCAAGACTCCAGCTCTTTGGTGTGGTCGTGAATAGGTTCCGCACCCAGTCCCACGAACACGAGTACCGGCTCAAGGAGCTCAGGGACATGTTTGGTGACCAGCTACTAATGCCATTTTTCGAAGAGCGAGCCGCTGTTCAGCAGTCCACCGGAGCCGCAAGACCGATCCACTCCTGGCCCGCGGAAGGCGCTTCAGAAATAGCCAAGGGTTTCGACTGGCTTCTTGCTGGGGCACTAAGCGAGCTTTCCTCAACACCGGTTCGAAAGGCCAGAGCGGGAGTAGTTGACCGCTCAATAAGGGGTCAAAGCATTACCGAGATGGTTGAGGTTGAAGAGGTCCCCAGCTCCAGAAGAGCAGAGAAAAAACGCCGCTGGTTTAGCTTTAGGAAATCTTCCTAGCCCTGCGAAGCGCTAGTTCGTCCTGAACCTGAGCCTCTTCGGCGGCAAAGTCGACCAAGGTCGCCTCCACCTCGCGAAGCACTCGGCCAATCGCAATTCCAAAGACTCCCTGACCCTGACCGAGAAGGTCAATGACCTCATCCTGGGAGGTGCAGAGATAAACCGTCACACCGTCAGACATCAAAGTTGTGTTTGTTAGATCTGAAACTCCAGCCTCGTGAAGCTGCTCAACCGCAACGCGTATCTGCTGAAGAGAGACTCCCGCATCCAGAAGTCTCTTCACTAGTTTGAGAACCAGAATGTCGCGGAAAGAATAAAGTCTCTGGGAGCCAGAGCCTGTTGCGGTCTGGATCGATGGCTCAACTAGCTCGGTTCTTGCCCAGTAGTCAAGCTGGCGATAGGAGATGCCAGCGGCAGCTGCAGCAGATGCACCGCGATAACCAACGTCGGTGGCTGGCAGGCCGTCATCAAAAAGCATCGGTATTTCGTGATCCACAATGCCTCCTATCTTTGGACAGGTGCCAATTCTGCCTTCAAGTTCTACTTTAAGGTTTCAAGAAACCCTTCGGCGTGTCGCTAGCCTTCGATTTCCTCGACTGCTTCGGCAATCAAATGTGCTCGGATGGCGCCAAAACGCTCTGCTATCTCCCTGGCAATATGTCCCGCCTTGGCTGCAGAATCTGGTGCCTTCTTCCTAACCACCGGCTCCGTCACACCCGTGATAATCCCCACCTCACGCTCGGCGGCGGACTTTAGTCCCCTCAAGTGCCTTGGCTGTATTCCAAACTGCTCGAGCGCCACCAGAGCAAACGCAATCTCGACCTCGTGAGAAGAATGCGGTTGGGCACCAAACAGCCCAAGCTCAGCTCCCTCTTTGAAGGCCTGGTCGCTCAGCGATGTCTCTGCCTTGAGCTGAGCAGTTGAAAAGCGCTGACCCCTGCGAAGTGATGCTGGGCTCGCTGTCGGCAGAAGTGGCTGCCTGCCGGCATCTAGCTCCGCGAGGTATTCCTTGATGACCTTAAGAGGTAGGTATTGGTCCCGCTGCAGGGTGAGTAAGACGCGTAGCCTCTCGATTTGGTTTTCCGAGTATTTGCGATAACCGGCATCGGTTCTCTCGGGAGTGACAAGACCCTGGTCCTCCAAGAACCTCAGCTTTGAGGGTGAGAGGTCTCCAAACTCGGGCTTCAGTACCGTCAACACCTGACCGATTGTGTAGAGCTTCCGGTGGTCTTGGAGCTTGCGAACAGCATTCTCCATCTAGCGATCCTTCTCTGATGCGTAGAAGGTGAGCCGGAACTTGCCAATCATCACTTCCATGCCTGTGATGAGCTGCTGGGTCTCAGTGCTCTGACCATCTACGTAGGTTCCATTCATTGAACCCATATCGCTGACTGTGAAGGTCCTGCCCTCGCGCAAAAATTGCGCGTGACGACGAGAAACAGTGACGTCGTCCAGGAAAATGTCAGCCTCAGGGTGGCGACCTGCGACCGTGAGGTCTTGGTCGAGAAGAAAACGAGAGCCCTGCCCCGGTCCGCGATGGACAATCAATAGGGCGGAATTCGCCGGCAACGCTGCAACAGCCTCGAGTTCTTCTGGGAGTAAAACTGGAGAGTTTTGAGAGACGATGTCGCTAGCGAATCTAGCGGTGTCCTCACTGCCTGATTCCCTGGACATTTAGCCTCCCCTAGAGACTAAATGTTAGGGGATGAACGCCTCTCAAGGGAAATCAATTGTCGAAGTTGAGCTAGGTATACAAATCCCGCCACCCAATACAGACCAATTCCCCAGTAGGCGAAGCCCCAGGCGAGCGGGAGAATCACCGCCTCAGCGCTCGGCCACACATCTGCCAGGAGCAGAAGCGGAAGCGCATAGAGAAGCGCAAAGGTCGCAGCCTTGCCCAAGAAATGGACCGGGAGCGGACCATAGCCATGGGATGCCGAAATTGGATAACCAATCAGCAATAGCACATCCCTTGCGACAATCACTATTGCGAGCCATGCAGGAATGATCTCATTCACAGTCAGCCCAATCAGAGTCGCAAGAATGAAGAGCCTGTCGGCAGAAGGGTCCAACACTTTGCCTAGCGAGGTTATCTGGTTGAACTTCCTGGCGATAAAGCCGTCCAGCCAGTCGGTGAAGCTCGCGAACATAAGAACTAGGAAGGCAATCAGAAACTGGTCAGCGATCAACAGCCACAAAAACACCGGCACTAGGAGGAGCCTGAGAATGCTGAGCATGTTTGGGACGCTCTTGAGCTCCTGGCTTAGCCGCATAGCCAGATTCTAACTAAACAACCCCGGCTCGCCTGAGAACCTCAGTCACGTTCGCGTATTCATTGAATGCGTAAAGGTGAACTGCTTCAGTTCCGGCGTCAGCAAGCTCTCTCACCAGCGAGGCTGCCCAACTAATGCCAACTTCTCGTCTTGAGGCAGCATCCTCCGCCTGCCCAAGTCTTTGCGCCAGCTCCGCAGGCTTGCGCTCCCCCGTGAGCTCAAGCACCCGAGAGAGCCTGTTAGGCGAGACAATCGGCATGATGCCTGGAGTTAGGTCCATTGTCACACCCCTGCTCCTCGCCAGAGAGAGAAAATTTAGGTAGTCCTCGGCAAAGAAAAAGAGTTGCGTGATTGCGAAGCTCGCACCCGCCTCTTGCTTAGCTAGCAAAGCCGCGATATCCGAGCGATCTTTGCCTGACTCGGGGTGCCCATTTGGAAAGGCGGCTACGGCAGTAATTCCTTGCCTGTCGGCCCTCGCCTCTCCGATGAGCTTGACCAACTGGTCCGCCCTTGAGAGGGTTCCCGGTGGCATGTGGGTCTTACCCTCAGGCAAGTCTCCCCTGAGTGCAAGAAAGTCACTAATCCCTTCGCCTAAGAACTCGCTAACCAACTCCTTGGCATCTGCCTCTGTTGTCCCGACGCAGGTTAAGTGTGCAAGAGGAGACGCGGTTGAATTGTCCCGAATAAACTTCAAAACGCTCAAGGAATCTCTTGTGCTGGAACCACCAGCGCCAAAGGTAACTGAAATGAATTTTGGGTCTAGTTCAGTTAGCCGAAAAATTGCCTCGCGAAGCTTGGGCGTATCCTCTTCTTTTCGTGGAGGGTAGACCTCAAATGAAATTTGCACTTTGGCGAGCCTTCCGCTTGATTGACACCTGCGGGGCTCCGAACTAGGCGACGATTAAATATTACCCCACGCTACAGCTACAGTTATGGCATGGAAATCACTGTTGCCGACCATCCACTAATTGCCCATAAGGTGACTCTCCTAAGAGACGTAAACACATCAAGCAGCCAATTCAGGCAGTTAGTAGAGGAACTTGTCACGCTTCTGACTTTCGAGGCAACCAAGTCTCTTGCAATAGAGAACGTCGAGGTCACAACGCCCCTCACAACAACAACTGGAGTGAAGTTGGCGAAGCCAACCCCGCTTATCATTCCAATCCTGAGGGCTGGGCTAGGGATGCTTTCCGGAATCACGAAGCTTTTGCCGGATGCGGAGGTTGGCTTTCTTGGCATCAAGCGCAACGAAGAAACTCTTCAGCCCGAGACCTATGCAAACAGGCTTCCCGATGATCTCTCTGGACGTCAAGCGATACTCATTGACCCAATGTTGGCAACGGGCGGAACGCTAAATGACTCAATCGACTACGCGTTTGAACGTGGAGCAAAAAGCGCGATCTGCATTTGTTTGCTAGGCGCCCCAGAGGGGGTTGAAGCCGTGAGGAGCCACGTAATTGCACGTTGGCCTGATAGGACTGTAAGCATTCACTTGGCAGCCCTCGATGAGAAACTCAATGCAATCGGCTACATAGTGCCAGGGCTCGGAGATGCAGGCGACAGGCTCTATGGGAATTAGAGGTGTGAGATGTTTTGTCGGCGATGTGATATGGATTACCGGTCTGCCGGGATCTGGAAAAACTGTTTTAGCCAGTCAGCTCCGTAGCTGGAGCAAAGACGAGCTGTCCGAACCTTAGAGAGTTTGCTCATACAGGTATCACTTGCCATCCTGACATGTCTCCAAGTTGAGTTGTCACATTCGATTGAGCTTCCTTTATAAGCGGCATACAAATGTTGCTGGAATTTTCGTACCCCAGCACTCCGACCCACCAAGACAAGGTACTATTCGAACCCACAAAATATTTGGCTCTGGCCATGATTGACACTAATTCCAGTGGCGTCATAGCAACATCTGGACCAATCCACTTGTCGGCAAATTCACGATACAGCTCGGTTCCCAGCTCAGATTCGGTAAAATCTGAATCGGAAAAAACCCACACTGAAACTCCAGGACCGAGATGAGGTGTAATCGCATCTCGAAAGTAATTCAAGTTTAGAGAACCGTATTTAGTTTGATGTCGGAGGTAGTCTCCCTGGCGAAAGTGCACAGCTAGTATCGAGACCCGCCTGGATATTTCCAACATTTGTCTATAGTCATCTCCGATGTCCTTCAGGTTATACAGCTGTTTGCGAATAATAGGCAGGTGCTCAAGCGCAGTATCGGAGCGTAGGCACAGAGAATTAATCCAATGTGGGTACGTAATGTCTTGAAATTCATGTTTATGTTCGCATGCAAGGAAGCCCCTGCGAAGGAATTGGGCGCAATGTGTGCCCGCGGCTGCCCTCTGAAATTGAAGAATTTTAGACACGAAACTTGTGCCATTTGAAGGCTGTTTCAGGTTCCAACGATTAGAAGCCGTCACGCCTAACTGCGCTAGCGCAAAAGGAAATCTGGAAACGTGTCCAATGGAATCTTGGGACATCGGCAATAAGTCAGTTCTAAGCTTGAGAGGAAAGCCCAGCCTGAGCGACGCCTCAAGCCCGAAGGAGTATTGAAAGAGCTGATTGCCAAGCCCTCCCCTCAAAAAGACATCCACATTTCTTCCCAATTAGATCCCTTCATCATGCACTAAGTTAAACAGAAATATTTGCGACCTACAATGGGCCAAGGGCAAGCAACGCACTCCACTCAACACCATGGTAGCGACGGATGAGGATCTGAACTGCACACCGAGGTCGGAAACGACCCGACTCACTTCATTTCGCGAGTTTCTAATGACCCGGGAAGGCTCTCGGACGATTGGAGAATGAAGCTGATTCCTCACCCCCCCCTTTTTTTTCAGGTAGATCTTGAGCACGCCGGGATTACCGTTATCTATGCAGCCCGCCACTATCGCTTATTTTGTTCATTCACGCTTGGCCCTTCACTGTCGGGCACCTTCGGTGCAAGAAGATGAAAATTCCATCCTCAGCTGACCTCATCCGGTGGCCCGCAGCTTCCAGCCCCTTCCGGGGCATAACCTGAAAGCCGTTACTCAGAACCAAAGCTGGCGATGAAAATATCGTGTTCTATGCTCCAGGCAAAACCATGAGCCTGCGCGAAATCGACGAGTGTTTGAAGTGGAGGATAACCCGATTCCCCCTCATGACCCTCCACCGGAAACAGCCTAACGTCGTCTACCAGAATTCGGATGGTATTGAATTGCTTCTTGGCATCCGCAATAATGCCAAGCTCATTTAAGATGGGCGATGTCGTTTCCCCCCTGTATGTTTGTCCGCCGGAGTAGTGGCCGTCAAGCCAAAAACAAACGTCTCCTCCCAACGCATTTACGATCTGTGCGAGATGGGTCTCACTGCTGCCATAGACGACCGTCACATTCTTATGTGGGCTCAGGGCTCGCGAAGATTTTGCAAAAAAATGCGGAGAGGGCTCGAGCGAAATGACAGTAGTTTTCAGTCGGGCTAGGTAGCGAGTAGTTTCGCCTAAGTATGTGCCAGTTTCCACCCAAGTTGCGGATGGAGACGAGTGGCGCCGCAAGACTCGTCGCTTCACAAAATTTGGTGCGGGGCTCGCCCAGGCTCTACTTTGCCAGTCGAGAAATTCCCGAGTAGCTCTCCAAACCCTACGGACATGAGAAAGAATCTTAAAACCTCCAAAAAAACATTGGCTTAGTATTCGGATTTCGGATTCGCCTAAGGACGAACTTGATTCCAGAAATCGGTCTCAAAGTGAAGACTTGGAGTAGGCTCGCGACAGCTCTTAGACGGGATTTCCAGATCCCACGCTCCGAGAAACCACGCAGAAACTTCGGAATGGGTTGCAAAATTACAGAGTTGGACCAGCCTCGATAGAACTCTTGTGTCAAGTCTCTTCCGTCACTTGCAACTTTGACCAGTGTGCCGTCGTAGCCAAGGCCGAAATTGTAATGTCGTTGCCCCATAAACGCGTCAAATAAACGGATAGCCTGCACTTCAGCTGAATAGCGCTTGTTCATCGCAATTACGTTGGTCGTGGTGAGGGCAACGGGAAAGTAGCCACTCTCTTCCAAGCACTGCCCAAGTGCAGCCAGAGAGTTACCCAGGTTGCGACCCTCAGGATTCCTAAACGGAATGTGAAAGGGAAGGTCGGGATTGTACTCAATAATTACAAATTCAGGGTTAAGTCGGCCTCGCTCCTCGAACAGCAACAAGTCATCACCATCGACATCTACCGAAAGACCTATTACATCCAATGGATCGATGCCCTCAGTCCTCAACAAGCTTTCAAGGTTTCTGCCAGACTTTTCCGATCCAACGTAGGCTTGAACCGCCGAGGCTCCTGGGAACCTGCTGAGGTTTGTAGTCAACTCGACAAACTTCTTATCCTCACCCTCGATGAACACCACCCTGTGTCCATTCTCCGCCAAGAAGAAGAAATTTGAATTGTCCGGCCCTTTCGAGCCTCCAAATTCTAGAAAAACAGAGTTGTGGAAATTCTTGCTTGCTTTTCCGCGCAGGAATTCAACGAGCCATTGAACCGTCGCTTCCTCGCCCCACTGGCTGTGCACGGAAGTTTCTGGATTTGGAGGTGCTACGTGTAACAATGGAATCCTCTACAAAGTTAGGTCAGTTTCGTGCTCTGGTTAGATTTTCTCAGGAAGACGAGCTTCCGTGAGTAACTCTTAGAGCGGACATTAAAGTCAGTCTATTACCGGCAGGGGCTTTATTGCCCAACTTAGACTTTTTGATTCGCTTGGCGACGCATGTCGGAGGATAGCGAAAAGAGGTTTCTCCAGTGAAAGTCTGCTTCTGCACTGCCGTTCGCTCGAATTACCTGTTCGGCGACTCTCACTCTGCATTACTCAAAAAGAGCTCTGGATCTTCACTTTCGGCGTTTTCCAAACGGTTAGCCTCACCCGAGAAATGGAGGGAGTAGAGCGGCGCTCATAAATTGGACGCATGAGATTTGAACCCACGACCCCTTGTCCCCCAGTTAAGTGCAGGTTGTTCGTAGCTGTTCGCTGGTGTTCGTTTTTCTAGAGTTTTCAAGGGTGCGAACGCGTACGAACACATGCGAACATCAGCGGAAAGTGCTCAGTTGGGGGAACATTAGTTTTTGTCCAAAAACTCCAAAATCGATCTCGAGGCGATAGCGAATTGGAGCAATTCAGTATCGAAACCTGGTTTCCACCAGTCTGATGGGTGCAGATCTCTCCGAACCATGATGTTCTTCAGCTTCAGACTCTCAGAATGATGGTGGTCAGAAAATTCGCTGAATCCCCGTGGCATGGTCTTTGTCGCATCAGTTGGATCTAATTCCAGTCCTGCCCTACGAAGAGAGCTTAGAGTTGCTGCAAACTCACGGTGCTTTTCAATCATTGAGGTTCTTAGTTCGTAAAGTCGCTCCGTCGGTGGCTGATAAAGCCCTGAGACTACAAATCCACCCCTTGAGTCCAGATGGATGTAGACGAGGCCCGTCGAGATGTCCTTTGTGCCAGTCTTCGTAAGTAGCCCTGAAACAAAAGTCTTGTAAGGAGACTTGTCGTTACTGAATCGCACATCTCGGTTCATTCGAAACATTGTCTTTGGGCCACCATGTAGAGAAAGTCCATTCTCTGAAAGCAAGTCAGACAGTGTTTCGAGTAGAGATGCGAATGGCCCTCTAACCTCCTGTTCCAACCTCTTTTTGTTCTCTATGAACCAGTCACGGTTGTTGTTGAGTTCAAGCTCTTCCAAATACTGAAAAGTGTTCTCCGAAAAAACTGACATTGCCTCTACCTACTTGCCTGCCTAGGTTCGATGACCAAATTCGCTAAAAGACGACTAAAGCAAACCCGCCGAGTAGGGCAACGCTAAACAGGACCATTACTGACATGGTCATTGAAAGATAGCGGTCACTCTTAGCTATGGTGGTTGCAATCGCACCCAAATCCTTCATTATCGAAAGTTCAGCAACGATGCCATAGGACTCCCGAATAATCGCAAACTGAGTCAAGTTCCCCAAAGCACCGACCGTGACAAGAAATAGGGCGGCAAACAACTGCTCACCGGTGGTTGCAGCTGCGAGATCGCCCGTAAGAGTCAAGAATGCGAGCACTGCTAACGCAATGACAGAGTGAAGCTGCGCCTTAATTAGTTGTGAACGCTTCTCATTCCAAAGTCCAACAAGTTCCTTTTCATTCATCAATCTGCTCCTAAGTCTTCTGCCTTGAAGCCTAAGTGAATTACAGCGTGATCGGGCTTGTTACATCAACATTGTGCTTGGGTGGGGGAACATCTGGGGGAACATATCTCCATTACAAAGAAATTGCTTATGGGGTGCAGCCACAGCAGTAGCAGTGAGACTGACGACTCTCGGTTCTAAGCCATGGTTGTTCAGCAGTTTGGGCTTGGGGTGAATCATCTATCGGATGGTCGGGTAGTGAGAATTGATCGACGAGACCGCCTACCTTCTTCACTAGAACTACATCGCCGTTGTCTGAAGATTTCGCTAAAGAAATCTCAATACCGTTATAGGTCACTTTCTCACCCTCACGGACCAAAGCAATCCTGAAGTCTCCACACCAAGACGATGGGTCAACTCCTGCTGAATCAGGGAACAGGTAATACGACCACTTCGGGAATCTTGGGTCGTTTCCGCAGTCTCCAGAGCTGTGGTCATCTTGATAGATAATCGTCGGGTCAGCCCGATAAACAAAAATGCCTCTCTCGGCTGAATTCCACTCCGAATAGCCGACTGGGCGACGAGACTCGACTACAAGAAACTCGTCACTCTGAGCTGTTTCGATTACCAACGCTTTGCGATCTCCGCCGCTTATCTCTAGCGGGGTCAGTATTGCCTGTTGCTGACTAACCAAGTCTTCATCAGTTAGGCAATGAATCTGCTTATCTCTCAGCCAACCCATAATGAACAGCTCCCATGCGGGGAGGGCAGCGGAAAAGAACCCTTTGCCTGGGTCGGGATATTGGTTTTGACCAAGACCGGTTTGCCAACCATTACCGGGTGCATGCATATTCAGGCCCTGCTCGTGCAAGAACTCATGTATCAGGTGCGCCCAGGTGTAGCGCATTTTCAAGTCCAGTGTCAGATTTCCGTTTGTGGTCTCTGTGTGCCACTTGCTGGGTGCCCAAAATAGGCCCGGCCTCTTCTCTCCAACTACGAACGGGTTCTCGTTGCTCCCTACACGAATACCAAAATCATGGTCATCTGCGACTAGCCCAGGCGCCCAGTAAATGAATGTCCCATCAACACTTGAGTAATCAATACCGGGTGGAAATTGCTCAAGAATCTGCTTCGCCAGAACCTCATCGTTGCTTGTTGCTTCGCTTGACTTCATTGGGATGCGAACCCAATTTTCGACTATCTGAAAGTTGTAACGGAACTGCCCCTGTGACCAGAAGTTACTCCATTGCGTAATTTTCCGGGACTGCGGCCCTAGAAATTGGTCTGGCCTTTCGACAAACTCATCCGTGTCTTCAAAAGAAACCATCGCCAGAATTATGTTTGCTTCACCCTTTATTGGGAAACGCCCTACCGTGAAGGGAAACCCAACTCCTCCAGCGACCTGTTCCCCATTCACCGTTGCCCCACGAGGATAACCCTGCAAGTAGCCTGGGCGCCCGTCGGGAATTTTGCACATTTCAACCGGCGAGGGAGATACCGGATTAGATGTAATCAACTCAATTGCGGGTCCAGTCGGAAAAGCTTCATCATCAACTTGCGAAGTCTCTCCGTCAGTCATCCCCTGCGACAGGCTGTCATTTCCTCCGCTGCTGGCATCGGTGCTGTCCACCCCATTCGCTTCAGCCTGCTGTGAGGACTGTTCAGCTACCGTTGCGAGTTGTTGGTCAGTCAGGCAAATCACCCCATCGAAATCATCATCCAGGTCTTGATTCTTGAGATAGATCTGCGTTGAAACTTCAATTCCCTCTAGGCCCAACGCATCCCTGGCTGCGAAGCTAACTGCCACTGGCCCTCTTCGCCACCAACCTTCAAAGGTCTCACACTTTCGAAAACTTGGAATGCGGTCAGGATCTAGCTGTCGATATCCGTGATCAGAGTTTTCCGGCTCATCGGGGATCGCAACCTCAATGACTTCAGTCGTCTCGATGGCTGTCTCCGTTGCGGAAGGCGAGGAAGTGATAGCGGTCGGGACTGGCTCGACGGTGGCGCACCCAGAAAGGACTAATGCCAATCCAATAGAGAGTGTTTTTCTACGCCGTCTCCCCCGAAACATGTCTCCACCATAGCAAGCAGGGTTATAAAGGTGGCATTTTCGGTCGGGCTGGCAGGATTTGAACCCACGACCCCTTGTCCCCCAGTTAAGTGCAGTTTGTTCGTAGCTGTTCGATGGTGTTCGTTTTTCTAGTATTTTCTGGGGTGCGAACGCCTGCGAACACAGGCGAACATCAGCGAATAGTGCTCAGGTGGGGGAACATCTGGGGGAACATCCGAGACTTTTAATCTGGGACCTGAGGGCTACACAGCACGCCATCCTGGTTTGTATCTAGGTATCGGAGAGCGGCATAGTACTGCGTTGAGACATTGGCCTGGGAGGCTCCTGACAACTCTCGAGCCTCAAAAGTCACAGCCCAGCCCCGCAAATCAAATCCGATTAGCTCCATTTCATCGCACGACTCAATCTTGGCAATCATGTTGTAGTCCAGAGGATAACCATGGTCACTATTTTCAGGACTCTCGGGAATGCCTAGCTCCAACTCCGTGCACTGAGCCCACCAGATTGCGCTGACGGATAGGCATTCGTTGCTTAGCAATCGCTCATTATCTAGAGAGGGATCAGGGTTGTCTTGCGAGTTCTGCCCGCTATACCAATCTTGTGTTTGATCGGATTTGATCCACTCTTCACACCCCAGTCCCTCGTTGCAGTAGCCCGCTTCATCGTAAAGACGAGAATGCAAGACTTTGAATTTCGAATAAAAGTCTTCCAAGCTGATACCCATTTCAGACTCAAATGCAGCCGGAAAAGGGACCCCTTCATCCATTCGCTCCCAAATGGCAAGCACTGCAATCAATCCATTGTTGGCAAGCATGTACTCCATAGCAATTTGACCGGAGTAATAGTTTTCGACACCCCCTGCTTTGTTGCGACGGGGCGTGAGAAAGTCAAGATCTGATAGGTAGTCACCGTCTAGGTATAGGCCGTTTCTGTCAGTGGGAACGAATGTTGCATAGTTTTGAAGCCCTAGGTACTGAGTCATCGCTCTGCCAAAAAACTCACCCGCCCCTTCATAAAACCAAACCGGACCGGCGCAGCCGTATGTCAGGCAACTACCAGTGCCTGGATCTGCCTGTGGATTGATCTGGTCATGCACAATGTGAAAAAGTTCGTGTGCGGCTATGGTGAGCCTTCTTTCCTCTACAAACGACACTCCGTCCCGCACTGTTCCGAGAGAAATACCTGTCCAGGCGACGCCATAAACGGCGCAGGCGCTTGCCCAATCCTGAACCAGATCAAAGCCACAGTTGCCTCCAAATTCATCGCCTTCGAGACCCTCAGAAGCCATGACCTGTTTCAAGAACTCGTAGCTGCCAGCAACTACAGGGATGTCCTCTGAAAGGTAGTCACAAAAACTTGACACCATTCCAAATGCGATTTGCTCAAGAAGGGGGTGGTGCTCCTCCAGCAGAGGTTCCCCAAGATAGAGGACTGGCTTAACTTGACAGTTGCTGTCTTTGATCTGATCCAAATCTGCAAACAACTTAAAGAGAGCGGTTTCGATCATCTCTTGCCTTGTGACATCGGTTGACCACGGTTCGTCGAAAGAACTCGAAAGCACAGGCTCGAAGTCTCCAGTTGATTTTGCTCCCGCTGGTGTGCCCAGCGCAGTTGGTTCTTCAAATCCAAATGCAGAGCAGCCGGACAGCAACAGAGCGAAGATCAAGACTGGCGCAAATTTCCCCCGTTTCATGTTGAAACCCTAACCAATTGACCACTGAAGCTTGGTGTTTGAGTCGGGCTGGCGGGATTTGAACCCACGACCCCTTGTCCCCCAGTTAAGTGCAGTTTGTTCGTAGCTGTTCGCTGGTGTTCGTTTTTCTAGGGTTTTCGAGACTGCGAACACCTACGAACACAGGCGAACATCAGCGGAAAGTGCTCAGCTGGGGGAACATCTGGGGGAACATCTGCTTTTGCTGACTATTGAGTCATCAGTTCTTCGGTTTTGATCAGTTCACCGTTTATGTAGAGGTGGACAAGGATGTCATAGCCCGCTCCTGTGAACCTAACTGTCCTGCTGTAGTTATTTCCCATGAAAGATTCATCCAGTGCATCAACAACTAGCCATTTTCCAGCAACCTTTGCCGAGAGCTTTGCCCCTTCATAGCCTTGTGAATAGATCGCTATAAAGCCCTTGAAAGTGCCGACCGTAAGCTTCTTCACCACTTCTGGCTCGATCACTTCTGGCTGAGTCACTTCCGGGGCAGGTGCTGAGATAGTCAGACCCTGGTGGAAGGTGAGCTTGCCGTTAGAAGAATAAAGCACCAGGTCGTAGCTTCCTGCAGCCAAAGATGCTGGAACATCTAGAACTAACAGCTTGCTAACGCCAGAGACGATTGTGAGCTTGGTAGTTCCGGCATAGGCGCTAGAGACATAGTGGAGTCTGCGACCGGTGAAACTAACCTGCTCCCCCGCAATAACTGACTGCTTTGAATCGAGAGTTGGGCCAGTGTAGGCAGGTATTGGCGCTGGGGCTGCTGGTGCCGCTTCCAGGGCGGAGCCCGAGACCGTTGCCGATCCTGCGGCGTAGCCAGAGCGAGTCGTTTGGGCAGTGATCGTTGAGGAAGCACCTGCGCTTAGTCCTGTGACCGTGATCAAACCAGTGCCGCTAATTGTCGCAGAACCAGCGGAAGCTGAGACGCTCCATGTGAAGTTTGCGTCGTAGTTGGAGACCTGAACGGTGAAGCCATCGCTTGTTTCGGTCGATGTTGCAAATGTGGGTGTGAGGGCAGCTTCTAACGCTGAGCTTGCGACGGTTGCAGACCCTGCGGTGTAGCCAGAGCGAGTGGTTTGGGCAGTGATCGTTGAGGAAGCACCTGCGCTTAGTCCTGTGACCGTGATCAAACCAGTGCCGCTGATTGTCGCAGAACCAGCAGAAGCTGAGACGCTCCATGTGAAGTTTGCGTCGTAGTTTGAGACCTGAACGGTGAAGCCATCGCTTGTTTTGGTTGGTGTTGAAAAGGCGGGGATAAGGGTCGTAAACGCTGAGCTGCTAACATTTGCAGACCCTGAGCTATAACCGGAACGGGTAATGTCAACCGTTACCGTAGCGGAAGCACCTGCGCTTAGTCCTGTGACCGTGATTAAACCAGTGCCGCTGATTGTCGCAGAACCAGCGGAAGCTGAGACGCTCCATGAGTAGTTAGCGTCATAGTTTGAGACCTGGACGGTGAAGCCATCGCTTGTCTGAGCAGGAGATGCGAATGTAGGTGTGAGGGCGGCTTCTAGCTCCTCGAGGGAGAAAATCCTGACATAGCCGTCATTGACGACATTGGCATCTTTAAACGGTGCCCCGATTGCAACTCGTGAGCCATCACTTGATAGCGCTACTGAGTGTCCAGAGTAGTCGCCTGCCGCCTCACCATCGATGTCGCTACCGACCTGAACCCAAGCAGAGCCATTCCAGTCATAGATCCCCACTCGGCCAGTGAGGTCGTCGGTGTATGCCCCGATTGCAACTCGTGAGCCATCACTAGACAGTGCAACGGAGAAGCCAGATTGGTCGTTTGCTGCCTCACCGTCGATATCGCTACCTAACTGAGTCCAGGTTCCGCTATTTAATTCATAAACCCTGACATGGCCGGAATTACTGCCATTGCCGTCGTTAGCGTACGCACCGATTGCGACTCGTGAGCCATCACTAGATAGTGCAACAGAGAAGCCAGAGTAGTCGCCTGCCGCCTCACCATTGATGTCGCCACCGACTTTGGTCCATTTATCTATGCCATCAGCATCATCGTTAACGCCGTCGTAGTCGTAAATCCGGATATGGCCGGAATTACTGCCATTGCCGTCGTTATATTGCGCACCGATTGCAACTCGTGAGCCATCACTCGATAGTGCGACTGAGAGGCCAGATTGGTCATCGGCAGCTTCACCATTGATGTCGCCACCGACCTGAACCCAATCAGAGCCGTTCCAGTCATAAATCCTGACATGGCCGGAATTACTGCCATTGCCGTCGTTATAGTGCGCACCGATTGCAACTCGTGAGCCATCACTAGACAGTGCAACAGAGAAGCCGGAAAAGTCACCTAATGCCTCACCAACAATGTCAGCGCCGAGCCGACTAATTACCGCTTCCGCTGCAGCGTTAGGGGCACTTGAGGGTAGTGAAAATAGTGAAGCCGTTGTGATGAAAATCGCTAGTAAAAAGCCAAAAGACGATTGGATTTTTGATTTGAGGTTGCCAGAGGCGGCATGAGCCATTTCTAAGCCTCACTAGCCAGAAACTTTGTCAACTCCGTTGTAAATGGCCGAAGTTGAGCCGAAGAGCGGAGCCATCGAGTTAGCCTACCCGCCGATAATTGATGTTTCAAATTGTTGTGTGAGATGTGCGATGACAGCTAATTGACCCCACTTGATTGGGTTGTCTCCTCGTAGCAGCACCTGACAGCTTGAACGCAGGGTAGACATTTAGTCGGGCTGGCGGGATTTGAACCCACGACCCCTTGTCCCCCAGACAAGTGCGCTACCAAGCTGCGCTACAGCCCGCTTCAGGTGCCTAGTCTATTGGGCTTTACTTGCTCGAGACTGAACCCATAGAAGTACAGTGACAACCAGTGCTCCGACCACGAAGAAAACAAGCGGGGTGAGGCTCCCTGGACTAACAGGTTGTCCTAAGTTGTCCTGCCATGGCCAAAGTGCCCTGAGTGACCCAAGCATCAAACCCGTCATGACTACAAGGGTTATTCTTCGTTGGTTTACTAGGAGCCGCCTAAGGACAGTTGAAAACAGCGCCAATCCAACAATCGCTCCAAGCACAAAAACACTCAGGTAGCCAAGATCTAGGTCATTCACGGCAGTGATCGTAGGTGCATAGAAACCAATAGCGAGCAATAGGAACGAGCCCGAGACTCCCGGGAGCACAAGTGCACAAACCGCAACCGCGGCCGCCAGAAAAACCAGAATCAAGCTTGCATCAGTTACCTCCTGCCGAGGAAGGCTCACCAACACAAAAGAAAGCGCTGCTGCCATCAGACCCATAAGGTAGTCAGCTGCTCGCCAGCTTGCTCTAACCATTCGATAGGGAACTATCAGCGACACAAGGATTAGACCTGCGAAGAGCCCTCGCATGTTCTCCGGCTGGCTCTCAAGAAGCGGCTCGATTTCTGCAGCAGCTGCAAAGATTGCAACAAGCATCCCGCTTAGAACCGGTAAAACCAAAAGCCAGTCAATTTGCTTTGCCGATGCTTTTGCGTCTTGGAGTCTCCCTCTAACTAGAAAAACAAGAGCTTCAACCGCAGTGGCCGCAGAGCCAATGATTCGTTCATAGATGCCGACGATGAGGGCAATTGTTCCACCGGAAACCCCAGGGATAACCTCGGCTATGCCGATGAGGAAGCCGCGCAGGAGATTGGCGATCATCTTGACCTCTTCTCCCTGACCCTCACCCCAATTTCAACTGGGGTTCCTTCAAAGCCGTAGAGCTCTCGAAGCTTGCGAATAATGAACCTGCGGTAACCGGCCTCCAGAAAACCGCTGGCAAAAAGCACAAACTTTGGAGGCCTTGATGCCGCCTGTGTTCCGAAAAGAATCCTCGGCTGCTTGCCACCCCTGATTGGGTGGGGGTTCGATGCCTGAAGTTCTTGAATAAAGGCGTTTATCTTGCCAGTCGGGATTCGCCTGTCCCAGTTCTCAAGCGCTACCTCCAAAGCAGGCACCAGTTTCTCGAGGTGCCTGCCAGTGAGAGCTGAAAGATTGACCCTTGGGGCCCAGTCGACATGTGCCAACTCTGACTCAATTTCCTTCTCCAAGTAGATGCGCCGCTCATCATCGAGCATGTCCCATTTGTTGAATGCCAAAACCAAAGCTCGACCAGAATCTAAGGCCAGCTGAACGATGCGAATGTCCGCCTCACTAATGGGTTCGGTGACATCGAATAGCACCACTGCCACCTCTGCCCTCTCGAGAGCAGCTGCGGTTCGAAGCGAGGCGTAGAAGTCAGCACCCTGCTGACGATGCATGCGCCTTCGAATACCAGCAGTGTCAACAAACCTCCAGATCTTGCCCGAGATTTCGACCTGCTCATCAACCGGGTCGCGAGTTGTGCCGGCAAGTTCGTTGACCACTGCCCGATTGGTCCCGGTTGCCTTGTTGAGTAGCGAGGACTTTCCAACGTTTGGCCTGCCAATAAGGGCAACCCGTCGAGGCCCGATGTGTTCATCGGGTGCAATCTTGGACTGCTGGGGAAGAACCTTTATCGCTGCATCCAGTAGGTCCGCTACTCCCCTACCGTGCAGCGCTGAGACTGGGTATGGCTCTCCTAGACCTAAGGACCAAAGCGAAGCCGCCTCTGGTTCGAGGTGTGCGTCATCAATCTTGTTGGCAACCAACAGCACCGGCTTGCCCGAGGATCTAAGCATCTTCACAACCTGCTCGTCAGAGGCGGTCGGGCCAACCATTGCATCCACGACAAACAGCACAGCATCGGCGAGCTCAACGGCAACCTCAGCCTGCTCTGCCACTGAAAGGTGAATACCCTCCGCGTCAATTTCCCAGCCACCAGTATCGACAAGTGAAATCTGCCTGCCGTTCCATTCGGCGCGGTAAGTCACCCTGTCTCTCGTGATGCCCGGCTTGTCCTCAACCACGGCCTCTCTGCGACCGAGAATCCTGTTAACCAGTGCAGATTTACCAACATTCGGTCTTCCGACAACAGCTAAAACAGGTGGAGCGGGAAGGTAAGTCTCGGAGCCATAGTCATCGAGGTCAGTCTCAAGAATTTCAATGTCATCTTCCTCGAGCTCGTAGGACTTTAGTTCATCGCGCAGCAGGTTTGCCTTGGCAATCTCGAGCTCCTCGTCGCTCATGCGCGTGACCTCTCAATTTCAGCAATTACTGCCTCGACACTCTCCTCGAAGCTTAGGTGGGAAGTGTCGATTAGCTTCACTCCCTCGGCGGGAGCCATAAACTCAACGACCTTCGAGTCTGAAGCGTCACGAGCTTTCAGGTTTTCAGTGCTCTCAGTTTTCTCTGCGCTTCTTCTTTGGAGCCTGATCTCCTCACTTGCTGTGAGCAGGATTCGGACGTCGGCATCTGCAAAGACCACGGTGGTTAGATCTCGGCCCTCGGAAACTATGCCATCGAGTCCGCATTGTGCTACTCGCGACCTAGCGTCCTGGTGCTGAAGAGAGCGCACCCCCGGCTCCCTCGCAAACTCTGAGACTCTGGAGGCAACCTCCTGGGTTCTTATCTCACCGGTTACGTCCACTCCCCCGAGCAGCAACTGGGCTTTCTGAGGATCTAGCGAGATCTCGTAGTCGAAAGAATTGAGAAGTTCTTCTAAGGGAATGTCTGGATTGTTTATGGCATGCAGAGCGAAGGCCCGGTAGCCCGCTCCGGTGTCGAGATAGCCAAAGCTAAGGCGCTCCGCGACCGCCTTCGAGACGCTTGATTTTCCAGATCCGGCAGGTCCGTCTATTGCTACTACTAAAGGCATTAGACCAGTCGCCAACCGTTTTGGGTGAGCTGTTCACTCAGTCGCTCTGCCGCCTCTGGAAGGACCTGAATCTCAACCAAACCTATTTGAGCCCCCGGAGAGTGCTCAAGCTTGAGGTCCTCGATGTTCACGCCAACCTCACCTATGAAGGTCAGTAGGGAAGCGAGAGATCCTGGGCTGTCATCGATCACAACTGTCAAGAGTTGGTAGTTAACAAACTTTCCTCCGTGCTTACCCGGGATTCTCGAAACTCCGCGGTTTCCGCGTTCCAGAAGGCTGTGGAGCTTCGCAAGTGAGCCTGGTGAGTCTAGATTTTCTAGACTTTGAAGCAGCTCCTCAATGTCCTTTTTGAATTCAGCCAGCAAAGGCGACACCAGATTGGCATTTTGAGAGAGAATCTGCAGCCACAAATCCGGATCGCTGGAAGCGATGCGGGAGGCGTCCCTTAGTCCCTGGCCTGCAAGTCCGAGCTGCTGCTCGTTTCCAGAGTGGAGCCTTGCGGCTAGTGCCGATGAAACTAGCTGAGGCAGGTGAGAAACAAGTGCGACTGCCCGATCGTGCTCTTCTGCACTCATAACAATTGGAAGCGCACTGAGCTGCATAGCAAGATTCTTTAGCCTCTCGACCAACGTAGGTGAATTGTCTGCAGAAGGGGTTATCACCCAAGGCCTAGCAAAAAATAAGTCTGCCCTCGCCGCGCCTGGCCCACCCTTTTCTCTTCCCGCCATTGGGTGAGAACCTAAGTACCTATGGGCGTGATCTGGAGCGATTCCTGCAACCTCAAGTGCAATTTCTGCCTTAACGCTGGCAACGTCGGTGACCAAAGCCTCGGGGTGCTTTTCCAATTGCCCCGCAACAACCTCCGCGGTCATCTCTGGTGAGACACAAACGATTACCAGGTTGTATTCGCCATTTGCCTCACTGCCTGCTCCGTACTCAATTGCGAGGCGGAGGTTTGCCTTTGATCGGTTTTCAAGTCCTACATCAACGCCGTGTTTGGAGAGCGCTAGACCGAGGGATGTGCCAATAAGGCCAGCCCCAACTATCTTTATGCGCTCTGAGCTCACTGCGCTAGATCGGTCCTGAGTGCTTGCGCACCGCGAAGGTAGATGTGGCTAATCTCGCTGCGCTGCTTCTTCGTGTCCACGTGCATCATGAGACGAATCACTCGCGGCATAGCCCCAGCGACATCCATCTCCACTGAGCACATCAGTGGAACGTCACCAAGACCAAGCTCTCTTGCGGCTAGAGCGGGAAATTCACTGACAACATCAGGGGTTGCGGTGAACCAGATTGAGATTAAATCTGCAGCATCGAGAGAGTTCTCGTGCAGCACCTTGGTGACAAGTTCAGCGGTTGACTTGAGTAGGTGCTCGCGCTCGTCACTCTCGAGCTGAATAGCTCCGCGAATTGCTCTAACTGCCACTAGCGCCTCTTTGTCTTGCCTGAACCCGCCGCCTCCATCAGGCTGCTGACCTCAAGCTTACCCAGCTCCCTAACCTGTCCGGGCTTCATTGGGCCCAGCCTGAGTGGGCCAAAGCTCTTGCGCGTAAGCTCAATTACCTCGTGCCCAACAGCTTCGAACATCCTGCGAACGATGCGGTTTTTCCCCGAGTGCAGAGTTAGCTCAACAAGAGACTCAATGTTGTTTTGATCAATGAGCTTTACGGTGTCAGCCTTTTGGAGACCGTCCTCAAGCTTCACACCATCTCTAAGCCGCTGCAGCTCAGTCCTTTGAATCTTGCCCTTTACTTTGGCGAAGTAGAGCTTCTCCACCTCATAGCTGGGGTGAGCTAGCTGGTTTGCCAGGTCTCCATCGTTGGTCATAAGCAAAATGCCAGAGGTGTCCTGGTCTAGCCTTCCCACATTGAAAACACGCTCGTACTGAACAAAGAAGTCCGCAAGGCAGGGCCTTCCGAACTCGTCCTCCATGGTGGAGACGATTCCCTTGGGTTTGTGAAATGCGAGGTAGATGCGGTCCGGATCGAGCTGAATGGGCCTGCCGTCCACCATGACTGAATCGCTCTGCGGATCGACTCTGGTGCCAAGCTCCCTAACGACCTTGCCGTTCACTTTCACTCTGCCCTGAAGCATCATCTCTTCCGCCTTGCGACGTGAGGAAACTCCTGCTGCGGATAGTGCCTTTTGAAGCCTTATGCCATCGTCAGTCAATGTTGTCCTGGTCTGGTAGGTGTGGGCTAATTGGAGGAAGCTCCTCAAGTGAATTTATGCCCAACTGCTCGAGCAGCAAGTCGGTAGTTCCAAACATGGATGCTCCGGAGTCTTGATCTTGGAATAGCTCAACTACCAGCCCGCGAGAAATCAAGGTTCTGACAACCGAATCTACGTTTACTCCGCGAATGGAGGAGATCTGCCCACGGGAGATTGGCTGCCGGTAAGCGATAACCGAGAGAGTTTCTAGGGCAGCCTGAGAAAGCTTTGCCGGATTCTCGTTTGCTACCAGCTGCCGAACACCCCAGTCGTGAGTCTGCCTCACATACAGCCTCCAACCACCGCCTACCTCACGGAGCTCAAACCCTCTGCCTTGGCCATCGTGCGCTGAGTCGTAGTCTGCTTGAAGCGCCTCAATTTCCTTCCGCACCTCATTAATTGGGGACTCAAGCGCCCCCGCGAGGGTCACAATGCTCAGTGGGGTTTCCGAGACGGTTAGCAAAGCCTCCAGGGCAGCACGCATTGAAAGATCAGTTGTCATAGTCAGCGCCTAATTTTGCCAGTTGATCCTGATCAACGTCCTTCGATTGCCATTGAATGTCGATTTCGCTAAAGCTCTCCTCCTGCTTTAGGCCTACGGCACCGATCCGATAGAGCTCGAGAATTCCTAGGAACCTTGCCACAAACTCTGCCCTGTCGCTGGTGTCACTGATTAGCTGGCGGAAGGTAAGCTTTCCAGCCTGTCGGAGTTTCTTGACCATTATGCCGACCTGCTCCCTGATTGAAACCTTCGGAGCATGGAGGTGAGAGGTCCCGACCTCGGGCACGGGCTTGGGGGCAAGTGCGGCCTTAGCGATGTCGTGAAGCTCATGAATAGTGGTTTTCCACTCGAGCTCTGGACGGAGATTCCTATAGGGCTCCTCCAGCCTTACCGCCCTTGGGTAGCGATGCGACTCTGCATCAAGAGCGTTACTGAACCAAGAGGCAACCTCTTTGAAGGCACGATACTGCAGCAGCCTGGCGAACAATAGGTCCCTAGCCTCCAGGAGAGAGACGTCCTCTGAGTCCACAACTTCACCCTGCGGAAGCAAGCTGGCAAGCTTCATATCTAGGAGCGTTGCCGCAACAACTAAGAACTCGCTCGCGCTATCAATCTCTTTTTTTGCGTCCAGGCCTTTGACGTACTTCAAGAACTCGTTAGTTACCTTTGCGAGAGCAACCTGGGTGATCTCCATCTCGTGCCGACCAATTAGGTTCAGCAAAAGATCAAAGGGGCCCTCGAAGTTATCTAGCTGAAGCTGGAAGTCAACCTCAGACTCAAGCTGCACAGCCACGTTTTACAAGCTCTCTCGCCACGCGCCTGTAACCCTCGGCAGCATCTGAGGAAGGAGCAAACTGGGTGATGGGCTTCTTCGCCACAGTGGCATCCGGGAACTTGATGGTGCGACTGATTGCCGTGTCAAAGACCTTGCCAGGGAACGCCTCCTGCAGCCTCTCAAGGACCTCTCGAGAGTGCAGGGTGCGCTGGTCATGCATGGTTGGAATTAGGCCATCAAGTTCAAGAGTTGGGTTGGTGCGAGCCTTAACCTTGTCGATGGTCTGGATCAGCAGCGCCACTCCCCTGAGGGCAAAGAACTCCGTTGCCATAGGTATTAGAACCCCGTGAGCCGCCGTTAGGGCGTTGACGGTTAGCAGACCCAGAGATGGCTGGCAGTCAATGAAAATTACGTCGTAATCGGCCTTGACCTTCTTGAGAATGCCATCGAGCACTCTCTCGCGTCCCATTTCAGTGACGAGGTTCATCTCGGCCGCAGATAGGTCAATGTTCGCCGGGATAATGTCAAGGTTTTCAATGTTGGTCTGCTGGATGGCCTCGCGAGGGTGCATTGAGGTGTCCATCATCAGGTCATAAATGGTCGGGGCCTCTTGGTAGTCGCTTGCGAGGTTTACTGACAGCGCACCTTGCGGATCAAAATCCACCACAAGAATTTTTCTGCCGTACTCTGCTAGTGCGGCAGCAAGATTGATTGTGGTCGTTGTCTTGCCGACGCCACCTTTTTGATTGCACATGGCAATGATGCGCGCTGGGCCATGCTGTTTCAGCTTGGCCGGGGTGGCAAATGTCTTCTTAGAAAGATCCACCATGACCTCCCATATTTATTGCTCTAGCCTACCGCCGTGCACGGGGGTGAGCTTGCGAATACACCTCTCGCAGCGTGTCAACGGTTACTAGCGTATAGATCTGCGTCGTCGCAACCGATGCGTGGCCCAATAGCTCCTGCACCACCCTGACATCTGCTCCACCCTCAATCAGATGGGTTGCGAAGGAATGCCTCAGGGTATGCGGCGATACATCGAGTTCGGCCTGCGCCCCAGCTTTCTGGATAATCTCCCAGATGCTTTGCCTGCTGAGCCTTCCACCCTGCTTGTTTAAAAACAGTGCTCGCTCCCCTCTCAGCTTTGCAAGCTCTGGCCGAGTCCGAACCAGGTAGGCGTCAAGACTCTTTGCAGCAAATGACCCCACGGGAACTACGCGCTCCTTGGAGCCCTTGCCTCGCACCCTAATGAGACCGTCATCGGTCACCTCATCCAAATCCAGTGCTACAACCTCACTAACCCTTGCGCCACTGGAATACATCAGCTCAACAATCGCCCTGTCGCGCAGCCGAATTCGGTCGGCAGCTTCATCATACGGTTCGGGACCCGAAGCCTCCAGGAGTTTCACAACCTGCTCCTGAGAAAGTGCCTTGGGTAGGCGACTCGGAAGCTTGGGCTGCCTGAGGCGCGAGGTTGGATCGTCCACTCTGAGGCCCTCTAATGCAAGAAACTTATGAAAGCCCCGCACTGCCGCGAGGATTCGCGCTCGACTCGACGCCCGAAACCCTGATTCCGTGAGCCTGTTTGAAAACTCCTCCAAATCAAGATGAGATGCGGTCATTGGCTCGGTGCCAGCTGCTTCAAGGAAATCCGCATATTTTGCAAGGTCAGCTCGGTAAGCAGCGAGGGTGTTTTTAGAAAGCCCGCGCTCAACGGTCAGATGCCGCAAATAGCGCTCAAGCGGCGACATGGAAATTAGCTCTCGTCAAATAGCCGCTGAGACTTCTGTCTTTCTAGAGCGGCTTTGATAAGTCCATCGAATAGTGGGTTTGCCCTGGTGGGGCGAGACTTGAACTCGGGGTGAGCCTGTGTCGCAACGTAGAAGGGGTGGACTTCCTTTGGAAGCTCCACGTACTCAACCAGGCTTCCGTCGGGAGAGGTCCCTGAGAAGACGAGCCCTGCCCCCGCTATTTGTTCCCTGAAGGCATTGTTTACCTCATAGCGGTGGCGGTGTCTCTCCGAGGCGGAGTCAGCACCGTAGAGCTTCTGCACGAGCGAACCCTTTTCGAGCTTGGCCTCATACAGCCCCAGCCGCATGGTCCCGCCCATCTCCGACTTGTCCAAAAGCTCGACCTGTTCCGCCATGGTTGCAATCACGTGGTTCTTTGCCTCAGGCTCAAACTCACTTGAGGTCGCGCCCTCAATGCCAACGACGTTTCGCGAGTACTCAATCACCATGCATTGCAAACCCAAACAAAGGCCAAGGGTTGGTACTTGGTTCTCTCTTGCAAACTTCAAAGCACCGAGCTTGCCCTCGATGCCGCGAATGCCAAAACCTCCAGGAACACATATTGCATCGAGCTCTGCGAGGTTCTCTCTTGCCCCAGAGGCGCTCTCGCAATCATCGGATTTGATCCAGTGAATATTGACCTTGGTGGAATTGGCAAAGCCTCCGGCCCTGAGGGCCTCTGTCACCGATAGGTAGGCATCGGGAAGGTCGATGTATTTTCCAACCAGCCCAATGTTCACCTCATGTTTTGGCTCATGGACTGCCGTTAGCACAGGCTGCCAACCGCTCCAGTCGACATCTTTGGCCTTTAGATTGAGGGCCTTGATGATGTAGGAGTCGAGTCCCTCGGAGTGAAGGACCTTTGGAATGTCATAGATCGACGAGGCATCGGCTGCGGTCACAACCGCTTCTCTGACAACGTCACACATCTGCGAAATCTTGTTCTTGATTCCATCCGGCAGCTCTCTGTCCGAACGGCAGACGATGGCATCTGGCTGAATACCCAGTGAGCGCAACATGGCAACCGAGTGCTGGGTTGGCTTGGTCTTGAGCTCTCCAGAGGGGTTGAGGTAGGGAACTAGGGTGACGTGAACAAAAAAGACGTTGTCCCTGCCAACGTCCTGACGAACCTGACGAGCGGCCTCCATAAATGGCTGCGACTCGATATCACCGACTGTTCCACCAATCTCAGTGATGATCACATCCGGCTTTGGTTCCATCTCGGCCTGCAAGCGCATTCTCCGCTTTAGCTCATCAGTGATGTGGGGAATCACCTGAACCGTGTCACCGAGGTACTCGCCGCTGCGCTCCTTGGCAATAACCGTTGAGTAGGCCTGACCGGTAGTTACATTCGCTGCGGAGTTGAGATTGATATCCAGAAAGCGCTCGTAGTGACCAATATCGAGGTCAGTCTCAGCACCATCGTCAGTGACAAACACTTCACCGTGCTGGAAGGGGTTCATGGTCCCGGGATCAACGTTTAGGTAGGGGTCAAGCTTCTGCATGACCACTGAGAGCCCTCTGGCTCTAAGGAGATTTCCGAGTGAGGCGGCAGTGAGGCCCTTGCCTAATGAGGAGGCGACGCCTCCGGTGACAAACACATGTCTTACATTCCCAGAGCTAACCGCCATGGAACTTCAATCTATCACGTGCCTAGGTGCAAGCGGAAATAGACATGATTTTATTTTTGGTAATCGAGCAATTCTCGGGCGTGCTCAAGCGCAACCTCACTGGTTGAGTTGCCCGAGAGCATCCTTGCAAGCTCTGCCTCACGCTCTTGGCGAGATAGCAGACTCACGCTGGACTCGGTGATCTCACCGGAGACATCTTTTGCAACTCGAATCTGGTGGTCAGCAAACGCCGCCACCTGAGGAAGGTGTGTTACAACAATGACCTGCGTTGACTCGGCCAACTTCGCCAGACGCTTGCCAAGTTCAATCGCGGCAGCACCGCCAACCCCGGCATCCACCTCATCGAAGACCATCGTCGGGAGCACCTGATTACTTGAGAGGACGAGCTCAATCGCCAGCATGATCCTCGAAAGCTCTCCCCCGGATGCTCCTTTGCCGAGAGCTCTTGGCTCAGCGCCTGGATGCGCCGCTAACAAAAACTCCACCCGGTCTTTGCCCGATGCTTCAAAGTCTGGCAGCGGGCTGATTCTCACAACTAACGCAGCACCTCCCATCGCAAGAGCAGACAGCTCCTCGGTCACTCGGACTCCAAGCTGTTCCCCAGCACGTTCTCGCAACTGGGTTAGCTGTCCTGCGGCAAATGACAATTGCGAGGAGGTTGCTTCAAACTGCATCTCAAGTTTCTCTAGCTGCTCATCAGAGGAGTCAAGGTCCAATAGCTCTGCGTGAAGGGCAGGCAGCATCGCAACCAGCTCCTCAGACGAGTTGCCGTAGCGACGCTCGAGGGCAATGACCTCCGCCTTTCTTGCCATTAGCTGCTCGAGCCTTGCAGGGTCAGCGTCTAGTTCCGCCAAGAAGGAAGTCAGCTCGCTAGCAAGATCCGAGGCAATAGCCGCTGCCTCGGAAGCCTGCGCCGCAAGCTCCTGCAGCTTTGAATCACCGGAAGATTCCAGAGCCTTTCTCGCCTGGCCAAGTAGGCCACTGGCGTCTAGCCCCTCGTCATTGGTGAGAGCATCGTGGGCCGAACCGGCGGACATCCTGAGCGATTCGACATTACTCAGGCGCTTTACCTGTTCATCGATTTTTCCAAGCTCATCCGATTCGGGGTTTACCTTTTCGATGTCTGCTATCTGCTCCCGAAGCCTTTGAATCCTTATGGCGTCTGCCTCGCTGGAACCACGCATCCGCTCGAGACGTTGCTCAAGCTCTCGGTATTGGCTAAAGAGTTGGGCATAAGCATTTTTAGCGCCCGAGATTTCATCAGCTCCCAATTGATCCAGGGCCTCGCGCTGCCGGGAGCTGGAGCGCAGCCGCAGCTGATCGGACTGTCCGTGGACGGTAACGAGCTCCTCTGAAATGTCATTGAGAGTCGAAATCGGGACTGATGCCCCACCAATTGCGGCACGAGATCGACCATCAGAACTCACCGACCGATTGATTATGACCTCGCCACTTGTTACATCGGCACCTAGCTCCTCGAGACGCCCGAGCAGCTCTGAGTTAGCAGAACGAATCCTTCCCTCAACAAATAGCTGCTTCTCACCTGTTCTAACGCTGGTCGAATCAGCACGCTCACCAAGCAGCAGGCCGAGGGCTGTTAGGACCATGGTCTTGCCGGCGCCCGTCTCTCCGGTGAGGGCGGTGAAACCAGGGGCGAGCTCCAGGTTTGCGGAGCTGATTACGCCAATTGAGCGAATCGAGAGTGACTCAATCAAGCCTCAGCCTCCGGACCTCGCCACCCTGATACCGGAAGTGAGAATTTTCTAACGAGTCTGTCGGCGAATGGAGCGTTGTCGAGAACGACCATCTTCACCGGAACAGGACGCTTGGCGACCTCAATTCGAGCACCTGGGCCTAGGTCAAATGTTCTGCGACCATCGCACCACAGCACCCCGCTGCCGGGAGACCTCCTGAGGACCTCGACCGCAACGGTTGATTCTGGATCAATAACCAAAGGCCTGGCAAATAGAGCATGGGCACTAAGGGGCACGACAACAAAGGCCTCCACATTCGGCCAAACAACCGGTCCCCCCGCGCTGAAGGCGTAAGCCGTGGAGCCGGTTGGGGTGCTGACTAGTACCCCATCGCAACCAAAGCTCGATACGGGTCTTGCGTCAATCTCCAGCACCACCTCGAGCATTCGCTCACGAGCGCTCTTCTCCACGGCAACCTCATTGATTGCCCAACTCGAAAAGACCTCTTTACCCTCTTGCCACACCTTCACCTCAAGAGTGGTGCGCTCGCTGGTCGAAAACTTGCCCGCAGCCACTGCATCCAAGACAGCCGGGATCTCAGAACGCTCAGCCTCGGTCATAAAGCCAACGTGACCCAGATTGATGCCGAGTATTGGTGCTGGGTTGCCATTGACAATCTCAGCTGCCCGCAAGATGCTGCCATCGCCGCCAAGGACCATAACCAGGTCAAGATCTTCACCAGAGTAGGCCGTTGAGCCCTCCGGTTGGGCAGCACCGAGAGTCACGAAGTGTTCTAGGTCTTCTTTATCAAACACGCACGAAATGCCTCTTTGGGCTAGATGCTTACAGGCGTTCGTCGCCTCCTGGGCAGCGGCATCGTCAGCGTGACTGATGACAATCAAAACTCTCTGCATGCCCATTACTCCTATAACCAAAAGGCTACTGCCTTCAGTCCTCGCGTGGACTTTTCAACAGCCATTACAGCTCTAGTGGGCTGTCCTATTGGAGGTGTGCCAGGAACTCGGTGTTTCCCTTGGTTCCCACAACCGGCGAGACACAAACCCCTGCTACCTCAGCTCCTAGCCCGCTGAATACAGCCAGGACCTTGTCCCTAGCGGCCTCTCGATCACTATCCACCTTCACCACACCAGCCCTTAGCTTTTCCTTGCTCAGTTCAAACTGCGGCTTTATCAAAATCATTAGCTCGGCTCCCTGGGCAAGCTCAAGAAGCTTCTTTGCCACCACAGTGAGTGAAATGAAGCTCAGATCTACCACAACCAAACTCGGTTTCTCCGGCACTATTTTCCTTAGCTGACTCAGGCTCAGCTCTCTGACGTTGGTGCCTTCAACGTTCACTACTCGCGGGTCCAATTGAAGTTCAGGTGAGAGCTGATCGTGACCAACATCTATGGCTATTACCTTCTCAGCGCCAGCTCCCAAGAGCACCTCGGTGAATCCCCCAGTGCTAGCCCCAACGTCCAGGCACACGCCACTTGGAGTTATCCCAAACTCTTCTAGTGCGAAGGAGAGCTTGCCACCTGCCCTTGAAACTGCCATTACCTGATGGGCCTCTATGGCATCAGACTCAAAAACTACGTGCGAAGGTTTGGTTTGGGTTTGCCCATTTACGGTGACTGATCCCTGCTGAATAAGCCTCGCTGCTTGGTTGCGGCTTCTACTAATTCCGCGACTTGTGAGCGCTACATCTAGCCTCAACTACCTAGCAACTCCTCGAGCTCTGCTACCAATTGCTTTAGAGCCTCAATTTGTGCCTCTGGCTCCATGTTCTCGATTTCTTTTATACGAGCTTCGTAGTCGTCTTCCACGGAAATTACCTAGCCCATCAATTCTTGCTCTACCTGCAGGCCATATATTGGCCTGCCACTTGACCAGATTAGGCTTGCCGCGGCCCGGAGTGAGTCCAATTCCTTAGGGTTTTGAGAACTGCAGACAATCCTGTCTCCAAGTAGCTCTACCTCGCTGCCTCTGCAGCTAACCCCGCGCTTGGTGGTTTTCAGTTCCGGGTAGTCCAGGAATAACTCACTGAGGTCCCTAAGGATGAAGTCAGGACGCTCGTCGCTTTTGGCGCCCAGCAGCTCCTTTTTGGTTGCAATGCCGGTTAGAACACAAGCCGACTGGAGACCGGCACCAATTGCGCCTTTGATGTCAGTATCGAGCCGATCCCCGATAACAAGGGGGGACTCAATGTCGAGTTGCTCGAGGGCTGAATGAAAGATTGGTCTGAACGGTTTGCCGGCAAAGTCCGGCAGCTGGCCGACGGCGGTATGGACGGCACCAACTAGAGTCCCGTTGCCAGGGGCAATTCCCGCCTCAAGAGGAATGGTCCAGTCCTGGTTCGTTGCAATCCAAATGGCTCCTGCCTGGATGGCGAAAGCGGCCTGGGCAAGATGCTCCCAGCCGACACTCGGGCTAAAGCCTTGAATAACCGCAACTGGAGACTCACTTGCCGACTCAACCAGCTCGAAGCCGAGTGCGGAGACTTCGGACCTAAGTCCCTCTCCGCCAACGACCAGCACTTTGGCTTTTGGTGGGATGCGCTGGGCCAATATCTTGGCTGCTGCCCTTGCAGAGCCAATGATTTCCTCAGCCTCCACCCTCAAACCAAACTCTCTAAGCTGCTGAGCTATCTGCTGAGGTGTTCTAGAAGCATTGTTGGTGATGTAACCAATCTTCTTGCCCTCAGCTTGAGCCCGATTTATGGCTTCGACAGCTCCGGGTATTGCCTGCTTGCCTCTGTAGACAACACCGTCTAGATCAAGTAGCAGAGAGTCAAAACTATCTAGCAGCATCGCCCGGCCTTCTTTCGGGCCTTCCCTCTGGCCTTCCCTCAGGCTTGCCCCCTGGCCTTCTGGGAGGCTTCCTCTCAGGAATGCTTAGCTCTTCAATCAGGTCAACAACCTCACCATCAACTTCGGCCAAGGCTTTGTCTGCCATGTCTGCCCAGCGATCCCAGTCGCCCTCATCCCTGCCTAGCTCTCTTAGAAGCTCGGCATAGGAGCGGAACAAAAGCGGAGACTGCTCAAAAACGGTGTTTGGGCTGAGTTCCTTGATTTCAAGCTCCTGCAGAGCCTGCTGAGTTTGACCCAGATCAAGCCTTGCTCCACTCAGTGCAATTGCGAGATTAATCCTGACCCCAACCTCCAACTTTGAGCGGTCAATACCGCTCGCTGCTTCGATGGCCCTAACCGGTCGTCCAAGACCTCGCTCAGAGTCGACAATCAGAGGAAGCTGGTCATTAGAACCAGAGATCCTTCTATGAGTGAGGAGCTCACGAAGTGCAAGGGCATAGTCGCCGGTGGTGTAGGCGGTGACGCCCAAGGTCTCACGAACGACGGCAATTCTGCCGGCCTTCTTACTGGCCGCAAGGGCGTGCCGATGCGCAAGTTCTGGATCTGTCTCGATAAGCATCGACACCATCAGCAGGTGACGAGCGACCATCTCCTGGTTCTCATCGCTAAGGGTCTTGAGCTGGGCTCTAACGGAAATGTGAAGGTCCTCGGCGAGGATTTCGTCTGGAATCAGTGGGTAATCAAACTTAGGACGGGTGTCCTCGCGCTTTTCGCGATCATCACGCCTCGCTGCTGAGCTCCTAGGCCTTCCGTCTCTGTTTGGCCGATCGCCACCTGGGCGAGGTTTTCCCTTGCCTTTGAAACCTCTGGAGGGTGCGCCAGATCCGCCCTTGCGCTCTGGCCTTTGGCCTCTTGGTTTGTCCATGATTCTCCAGTTATTAAATAGAAAAGGCCACCCTCTCGGGTGGCCATTTCTAAAGTAAGTCCGGCGGTGTCCTACTCTCCCACAAGGTCCCCCTTGCAGTACCATCGGCGCTGAGAGTCTTAGCTTCCGGGTTCGGAATGGGACCGGGCGTTTCCCTCTCGCTATGGCCGCCGAAACACTATTGAGTTTTTATAGTCTTTCGAAGAAATCTATCTTCGGTTCTCGACCGTAACTCGAGAACCACACAGTGGACGCATTGCAGAAAAATAGTGATTTATCAAGTTATCGGGCTATTAGTACGGGTCAGCTCCATGCCTTTCAGCACTTCCACATCCCGCCTATCAACGCAGTAATCTAGCTGCGGCCCTCTCGACATAAAGTCATGGAAATCTCATCTTGAAGCAGGCTTCCCGCTTAGATGCTTTCAGCGGTTATCCCTCCCAAACGTAGCTAATCAGCGGTGCCCTTGGCAGGACAACTGACACACCAGAGGTTTGTCCAACCCGGTCCTCTCGTACTAGGGTCAGGTCTTCTCAAATTTCCTACGCGCGCAGAGGATAGAGACCGAACTGTCTCACGACGTTCTGAACCCAGCTCGCGTGCCGCTTTAATGGGCGAACAGCCCAACCCTTGGGACCGACTACAGCCCCAGGATGCGACGAGCCGACATCGAGGTGCCAAACCTTGCCGTCGATATGGACTCTTGGGCAAGATAAGCCTGTTATCCCCGAGGTACCTTTTATCCGTTGAGCGACAGCGCTTCCACAAGCCACTGCCGGATCACTAGTCCCGACTTTCGTCCCTGCTCGACTTGTCAGTCTCACAGTCAAGCTCCCTTGTGCACTTACACTCGACACCTGATTACCAACCAGGCTGAGGGAACCTTTGGGCGCCTCCGTTACTTTTTAGGAGGCAACCGCCCCAGTTAAACTACCCACCAGGCACTGTTCCAGAACCGGATTACGGTTCGTGGTTAGATATCCAGGGCTACAAGAGTGGTATTTCAACAATGACTCCACGAGAACTAGCGTTCTCGCTTCATAGTCTCCCACCTATCCTACACAAGCAGCACCGAACACCAATACCAAGCTATAGTAAAGGTCACGGGGTCTTTTCGTCCTTCTGCGCGTAATGAGCATCTTCACTCATAGTGCAATTTCGCCGAGTTCGTGGTTGAGACAGTTGAGAAGTCGTTACGCCATTCGTGCAGGTCGGAACTTACCCGACAAGGAATTTCGCTACCTTAGGATGGTTATAGTTACCACCGCCGTTTACTGGGGCTTAAATTCCGAGCTTTGCAATAAATTGCTAACCCGTCCTCTTAACCTTCCAGCACCGGGCAGGCGTCAGTCCGTATACATCGTCTTGCGACTTCGCACGGACCTGTGTTTTTGATAAACAGTCGCTACTCACTGGTCTCTGCGGCCATACAGCGCTTCTGGAGTAAATCCATACACGCCTCAGGCGCCCCTTCTCCCGAAGTTACGGGGCCATTTTGCCGAGTTCCTTAACCACGATTCTCTCGATCTCCTTAGTATTCTCTACCTGACTACCTGAGTCGGTTTGGGGTACGGGCAGCTTGAACCTCACGTCGATGCTTTTCTTGGCAGCTTAGGATCACCCACTTCGTCCGTAAGGACTCATCATCAGATCTCAGGCTATGTGAGAGACGGATTTGCCTATCTCTCGCCCTACATCCTTAAACGGGGACAACCATCGCCCCGCGGAGGCTACCTTCCTGCGTCACACCTGTTAATACGTTAACCGCACCAATTTAGGGTCGTGAACTAGCTCCAATCCACCACCCGAAGGCTTCAGACTGGAATTCGCGCACTTAGCATTATTGGGTTAGTTTGGTCGGTTCTTCGCCGGTACGGGAATATCAACCCGTTGTCCATCGACTACGCCTGTCGGCCTCGTCTTAGGTCCCGACTTACCCAGGGCGGATTAGCCTGGCCCTGGAACCCTTAGTCTTTCGGAGTGCGGGTTTCTCACCCGCATTTCGCTACTCATTCCTGAATTCTCACTCGTGTGGCATCCACGGCTGGTTCACACCGCCGCTTCGCTCGCCACACGACGCTCTCCTACCCATCTGTACGCCTGGACCTTACGGCCGGGCAATGTACAAATGCCACAACTTCGGAGGTCTGCTTGAGCCCCGTTATATTGTCGGCGCGGAATCACTTGACCAGTGAGCTATTACGCACTCTTTTAATGGTGGCTGCTTCTAAGCCAACATCCTGGTTGTCTGTGCAACTCCACATCCTTTTCCACTTAGCAAACGCTTGGGGTCCTTAGTTGGTGGTCTGGGCTGTTTCCCTTTCGACTACGAAGCTTATCCCCCGCAGTCTCACTGCCTTGCTCTGACTCTCTGGCATTCGGAGTTTGGCTGACGTCAGTAACCTTTTAGGGCCCATCGGCCATCCAGTAGCTCTACCTCCAGAGAGAAACACAAGACGCTGCACCTAAATGCATTTCGGAGAGAACCAGCTATCACGAGGTTTGATTGGCCTTTCACCCCTATCCACAGCTCATCCCCTCCATTTTCAACTGAAGTGGGTTCGGTCCTCCACGACGTCTTACCGTCGCTTCAACCTGGCCATGGATAGATCACCTCGCTTCGGGTCTAGGACCTGCGACTGAATCGCCCTATTCAGACTCGCTTTCGCTACGCCTACCCCTCTCGGGTTAAGCTCGCCACAGATCGCTAACTCTCAGGATCATTCTTCAAAAGGCACGCTGTCACCAGAACAAGCTGGCTCCAACGGTTTGTAAGCACACGGTTTCAGGTACTATTTCACTCCCCTCCCGGGGTACTTTTCACCTTTCCCTCACGGTACTTGTCCGCTATCGGTCAATAGGTAGTATTTAGGCTTACGAGGTGGTCCTCGCAGATTCGCACAGAATTTCACGGGTTCCGTACTACTTGGGATACTTCTCGAGCGGCTGCAGCGTTTCGACTACGGGGTTCGCACCCTCTATGACTGATCGTTCAAGATCATTCGTCTACACAACATACCTACTCTTGCAGATCGGCAGATCTGCTGAAAAGTCCCACAACCCCAAACATGCAACGCCTGCCGGCTATCACACATGATTGGTTTAGCCTCTTCCGCGTTCGCTCGCCACTACTAACGGAATCACTGTTGTTTTCTCTTCCTGTGGGTACTGAGATGTTTCACTTCCCCACGTTCCCTCTACCTGCCCTATACATTCAGGCAGGAGTAACCAGATCGAGTCTGGCTGGGTTTCCCCATTCGGAAATCCTCGGATCAGGGCCCGCTTATCGGCTCCCCGAGGCTTATCGCAGATTGCTACGTCCTTCTTCGGCTCCTATTGCCAAGGCATCCACCGTGTGCTCTTTGAAACTTGACACACTATTTTGTTTGACCTGGATAAATCCAGGTCAGATGCTTTGCGTCCACTATGTAGTTCTCAAATTACGGGCGGTCTCAGTGCACCCGGTTTCCCGGTTACAAAGAGCCAAAAGACCCTAAAGGCTTGATTAAACCTTTATGGCCCTCGGTTATCTTCCGATCCCCGAGGACCCAACAGCGTGCTGATCAATTCTCTTGTCCAAATCCGTTCCAACCCCAGGGGGCGTACTTGTGAAATGGTCTTGATTACAAATCCAATGTGATGTTCCACCCATGAGCTAACCAGGTAAGGACGTGTGCCTTACTACTGGCTCTCTATGAGAGGCGTGAGCCTCTCGAGATGCTCCTTAGAAAGGAGGTGATCCAGCCGCACCTTCCGGTACGGCTACCTTGTTACGACTTAGTCCCAATCACCAATCCCACCTTCGACGGCTCCCTCCTTGCGGTTAGGCCACCGGCTTCGGGTGTTATCGACTTTCGTGACTTGACGGGCGGTGTGTACAAGGCCCGGGAACGTATTCACCGTAGCGTTGCTGATCTACGATTACTAGCGACTCCGACTTCATGAGGTCGAGTTGCAGACCTCAATCCGAACTGAGACCGGCTTTTTGGGATTCGCTCCACCTTGCGGTATTGCAGCCCTCTGTACCGGCCATTGTAGCATGCGTGAAGCCCAAGACATAAGGGGCATGATGATTTGACGTCATCCCCACCTTCCTCCGAGTTGACCCCGGCAGTATCCCATGAGTTCCCACCATTACGTGCTGGCAACATAGGACGAGGGTTGCGCTCGTTGCGGGACTTAACCCAACATCTCACGACACGAGCTGACGACAACCATGCACCACCTGTATAGAGACCTTGCGGGGAGTGCATTTCTGCACTTTTCCTCTATATGTCAAGCCTTGGTAAGGTTCTTCGCGTTGCATCGAATTAATCCGCATGCTCCGCCGCTTGTGCGGGCCCCCGTCAATTCCTTTGAGTTTTAGCCTTGCGGCCGTACTCCCCAGGCGGGGTGCTTAATGTGTTAACTTCGTCACGGACCACGTGGAATGTGGCCCACAGCTAGCACCCACCGTTTACGGCGTGGACTACCAGGGTATCTAATCCTGTTCGCTCCCCACGCTTTCGCTCCTCAGCGTCAGTTACGGCCCAGAGATGTGCCTTCGCCATTGGTGTTCCTCCTGATATCTGCGCATTCCACCGCTACACCAGGAATTCCCATCTCCCCTACCGCACTCTAGCCTGCCCGTACCCACTGCAAGTCCAAGGTTGAGCCTTGGATTTTCACAGCAGACGTGACAAACCGCCTACGAGCTCTTTACGCCCAATAATTCCGGACAACGCTTGCACCCTACGTATTACCGCGGCTGCTGGCACGTAGTTAGCCGGTGCTTTTTCTGCAGGTACCGTCACTTTCGCTTCTTCCCTGCTAAAAGAGGTTTACAACCCGAAGGCCTTCATCCCTCACGCGGCGTTGCTGCATCAGGCTTGCGCCCATTGTGCAATATTCCCCACTGCTGCCTCCCGTAGGAGTCTGGGCCGTGTCTCAGTCCCAGTGTGACCGGTCACCCTCTCAGGCCGGTTACCCGTCGTCGCCTTGGTGAGCCGTTACCTCACCAACTAGCTGATAGGCCGCGAGATCCTCCCTGACCGAAATTCTTTCTTCCCCAGTGGATGCCCACCAGGGAAAGTATCCGGTATTAGCTACAGTTTCCCGCAGTTATCCCAGAGTCAGGGGCAGATTTCTCACGTGTTACTCACCCGTTCGCCACTAATCCACCGGAGCAAGCTCCAGCTTCATCGTTCGACTTGCATGTGTTAAGCACGCCGCCAGCGTTCGTCCTGAGCCAGGATCAAACTCTCCGTAAAGATTTGTTTGACCTCAAAAGAGGTCAAGCTTTACGAACACCCCAGCAAGCTGAGGTGAACAATTTGATTTGGCTAATGAACTGTCTTGCTGACAATTCTGTTTTATCCAAAAGGAATCTCTGCAGAAACGTAAGTTTCTGCCGAGGTTTTTGGCATCGACATTGTGCACGCTGTTGAGTTCTCAAAGATCGGATGCTTCTGAAATTTCCCTCTCGGGTCCTATCCAGAGCAACTTCACAAGCCTACAGATTTCTTGACCTTTCCGCAATCTCTGGTTTCCCTGAGATTTCGGGGCAGAAAAGCTATCTGCGGACCTAAATCCTAGACACTAGAAACACCGGCCACAAGGGCCAATATCGAAGGGACTAGAACTTGCTGTGCTTGAGCCGAGAATCTCCACGAGTCTCTACGGCTATGGACAACTTGCAAAAGCTTAGTTACGTTTTGGTAAACGTGTCAAATAAAACTTTTTCGGGCGTGTCAGCCAGAAAAGAAAACCCCGGCAAGGTTCTTTTTTCCCTTTGAAATAACGGCTAGGGACATGCTCGCAAGCGGCTCTAGGGCCTCATCCTCAGAGCCAATTTTTACCTTGTTCACGCTCACCGCACCCTGCTCAATGGCTCTTCTTGCCTCCGAGTTAGACTCCACAAGCCCTGTCGCTACCAAAGCCTCAATTATTTTCGCTCCCCTAGGCAGCTTTGCACTTGGTAGTTCTGCGAGCGCCGAACTTAGGGTCTTCTGATCCAGGCTGCCCAAATCCCCGCTTCCAAACAGTGCTAACGAAGCATCGCGTGCGCTCTCAGACTCCTGTTTTGAATGCACCAGTTCAGTTACTTCCAAAGCCAGCCTTCGCTGTGCCTCGCGCTTAAACGGCTCCTCGGCCACCATCTGCTCATACTCTGCAATCTCAGCCCGAGTTAGGAAGGTAAATACCTTTAGCCTGTCAATAACATCTGCATCGTCGGTGTTGAGCCAGAACTGATACATCGCATAGGGGCTAGTTAGCTCGCTATCGAGCCAGATCGCGTTGCCCTCACTCTTTCCAAACTTCTTACCATCGGCATTGGTTATCAGCGGAGTCGCTATCAAATGCACACTCTTACCCTCAACCTTGTGGATGAGGTCCGTGCCCGAGGTTAGGTTGCCCCACTGATCGCTGCCACCGGTCTGCATCACGCAGTCATAGCGCCTATAGAGCTCCAGGAAGTCAAGTCCCTGCATGATTTGGTAGGAAAACTCTGTGTAGCTGATGCCGGCATCGGAATTGAGCCTGGCAGAAACCGCATCCTTTGAGATCATCTTGCCGACCCGGTAGTGCTTACCAATCTCTCTCAGGAAGTCAATCGCACTGTATTCACTAGTCCAGTCCAGGTTGTTCACCATCTGGGCTGCGTTCTTGCCGTCAAAATCTAAGAATCTGCGGTTTTGTTCTGCGAGCTTCTCAACCCAGGCTGCAACTGTCTCGCGATCGTTGAGGGTCCGCTCAGAATTTGGCTTGGGGTCCCCCACCAAACCGGTAGCGCCGCCAACCAACGCGAGGGGGTTGTGCCCGGCAAGCTGCAGCCTTCGCATTGTGAGTAGCTGAACCAGATTTCCTAGGTGCAGGCTTGGCGCTGTCGGGTCAAAACCGCAGTAAAAGGTAATCGGCTTGCTCAGAGCCGCCCTGAGCTCCTTCTCGTCGGTCGAAAGCGCCACCAAGCCTCGCCACTGAAGCTCGTCGAGAATATGAGAAAAACTCGGATCGTTGGATTGGGTGTTGAGGGTCTCCTTGGTAGCCATTACTTCTTGGCCCTTCCAACGAGCTTCCTGAGCTGCACCAGCTGCTCGATTACCTGCTTCGATGATGTGCCGCCGGCACCGTTTCTACCCTCAATCGCGCTCGACACACTCAACACCTTACGAACCTCGGGCTTGAGATGAATCGAAACCTCTCGGTACTGTTCATCGCTTGGCTCATGAAGTTCGAGGCCATTCTCCTCACAAAAACTCACCAGCTTGCCGGATATCTCGTGGGCCTCGCGGAAGGTGACACCCTGGCGAACCAGCCACTCCGCGATGTCGGTAGCAAGAGAGAATCCGGCCGATGCCATATCTTCCATCCGGCTCTTGTTGAAAGTGAGGGTGGAAATCATGCCCGTCATCGCAGGCATCACGAGCATCAGCTGGTCGAAGGAGTCAAACATCGGCTCCTTGTCCTCCTGGAGGTCGCGATTATAGGAAAGCGGCAAAGCCTTGAGGGTTGCCAGAAGCCCAGCTAGGTTGCCGATGATCCTTCCGGTCTTTCCTCTTGCAAGCTCCGCGATGTCCGGGTTCTTCTTCTGCGGCATTATCGAGGAACCAGTTGCAAAACCATCGTCCAGTTGGACATAGCCAAACTCCACGGTTGCCCAAGCAATGACCTCTTCGCTGAGCCTTGATAGGTCTATTGCGACGAGCGACATTATGAAGGTGAACTCAGCAACCAAATCTCTAGCCGAGGTCGCATCCATCGAATTCTCGGTAGTAGCGGCAAAGCCGAGCTCCTCGGCAATGGCCCCCGAGTCAAGCCCAAGGGTGTTGCCAGCAAGCGCAGCTGATCCGTAGGGCGATTTGTTGAGCCGCTTCCTAAAGTCCTCGAGCCGCTGGAGGTTTCTTACCTGGGGCCAGGCATGGGCTGCTAGATGGTGCGAGAGCAAGACCGGCTGGGCGTGCTGGAAGTGAGTTCTGCCGGCCATTGCGGCGCCCATGTATTCCTCCGCCTTACCGCTGAGCGCCTCGATATAGCCAAGGATCTGCTCCTCAAGAGCATCGGCCGCATCGGACATAAACATACGAATCAGGGTCGCAATCTGGTCATTGCGACTGCGGCCGGTGCGGACCTTGCCACCGACATCGCTGCCGGCAATCTCGATCAGGCCACGCTCTAAAGCTGCGTGAACGTCTTCCTCTTCGGGCTTTGGCTTGAAGCTGCCACCCTCGACGCGCTTTGTGAGCTCTTTGATGGCCTTCTGGATGACCCCAAGCTCATCGTCATTTAGATACCCTGCGGCATTCAGGGCTCTGACGTGGGCGGCTGTCCCCCTCAGGTCGTACTTGGCCAGCCGCCAATCGAAGTGGGTGGATTTACTCAGGGCAGCCATAGCGTCAGCGGTGGCTCCTGAGAACCTGCCGCCCCAAAGGGCATCGCTACTTTGTGCCATGATTCCTCACCCGAGTTTGTCTAAGTCTAGTTTTGCTCTGCTAGCCAGGCCATTAGGGCCTTCTGGGCGTGGAGGCGATTCTCCGCCTCTTGCCAAACAAGCGAACGCGGACCGTCTATTACCTCGGCACTAACCTCAAACCCCCGATAGGCAGGTAGGCAGTGCAGGAACACGGCACCATGTGAGGCTAGGTCCATAAGCTTTTGATCAACGCTAAATCCTGCGAAGTCCGCTTTGCGCCTTTCGGCCTCTTCCTCCATGCCCATCGAGATCCAGGTGTCGGTGGCAATGACATTTGCATCAACCACTGCCTCAGTCGGGTCGGTGGTCACCTCAATCACTCCGCCCAACATCGCCGCAATCTCCCTTGCCCGCGAAACGACGCTCTCGTCTGGCTGGTAGCCTTCGGGCGCTGCCACCGACACGCTCATGCCGGCAAGCGCGCAGGCAACGAGGTAGCTGTTAGCCATGTTGTTCGCGGCATCGCCCACATAGGCAAGCTTCAAACCCTTTGTCCTACCGAACTGCTCACGAATTGTCATGAGATCGGCCAAGAGCTGGCACGGGTGCCACGAGTCACTGAGGGCATTAATAACCGGCACCGATGAATTTGCCGCCATCTCCTCAAGACCGCTCTGGGCATAGGTGCGCCAAACAATCTGCGCCACCTGACGCTCCAAGACCTTGGCGGTGTCGGCAACCGACTCCTTCTTTCCCAGCTGGGAAACACCGGTGTCGAGTATCAACGGCACTCCCCCAAGGTCGGCGATACCGACCGCAAAAGAAACTCGGGTTCTCGTGGAGGTCTTGTCAAAAATGACAGCAATGGTCTGAGGGCCGGCAAAAGGTCGCTCTGCAAACCTGTCGGCCTTGAGCTTGATGGCGCGCTCAATTACGGCCTCCTGCTCCAAAGGAGTTAGGTCGTCGTCTTTGAGAAAGTGTCTTGTCATCTCTACCTCGTAACCTGCGTGCCAACACCTGAAGCCGTGAAAATCTCAAGCAAGATGCTGTGCGGCTCCCGTCCGTCAATTATGTGGGCCTTTGGCACACCACCATCTACTGCGTCCAGACAGGCCTGCATCTTTGGAATCATCCCAGACTCCAAAGAGGGCATGAGTTCCCTAAGTTCATTCGCGGCTATCTCCGAAACCAGCGAGTCGCGATTTGGCCAGTCCGCATAGAGACCAGCCACGTCGGTGAGCACCATCAACTTCTCGGCGCCTAACGCAACCGCCAATGAAGCTGCGGCCAGGTCGGCATTTACGTTTAGAAGTTCGCCTTGGGTTGTGGGGGCAACCGTCGAAATTACCGGGACATCTCCGCGCTCAATTGCCTGAATGACGCTGCGGGGGTTCACGCTTCTGACTTCCCCAACCAGGCCGAGATCAACCTCACCGTCAGGGGTCTTCCCCTTCACCTTCACGGCACGAAACAGGTCATCGTCTTCGCCTGAAAGAACCTTTGCCCCAGCGCCACTATCGCTAATTAGCCCCGCAAGCTTTGCACCAATCTGATTCCTCAGGACGTCGCGAACGACCTCAATGGTCTTCTCATCGGTATAGCGAAGTCCCCCTCGAAACTCGCTCTCGATGCCCTGCTCTGCAAGCCTGGCGGTGATTTGAGGACCGCCCCCGTGAACCACAACTGGCTTTATGCCAACAAACCTCAAATAGGCCATGTCCTGGGCGAAGGCCTTCTGCAGCTCTTCATCAACCATCGCATTCCCGCCGAATTTGATAACAACGATGCGGCCGTGAAAGTCCTTGAGCCAGTCCAGCGACTCGATCAGGGTCTCTGCCTTGATCTTGGCTAGGGCATTATCGGATTGCTGTGGCTTCATTAGCTTGAGTATGCACTGTTCTCTTCGACGTAGGCATGGGTCAGGTCGTTGGTGACAACGGTAGCCGTTTGGTCTCCAGAGTGAAGGTCAATCTCGATTACGACCTCTCTGCCGCTGAGGTCTACCTCGGAGCGGTCTGCGGCAGGCATTCCTTTTGCAGAGATCAACACCGAATTCATCGACACATCTATGTCGTAGGGGTCAAAGGCCGCCGAGGTGGTGCCAATGGCTGCCAGAATCCTGCCCCAGTTTGGATCGTTTCCAAAGATTGCTGTCTTAAAAAGGTTGTTCCGTGCAATAGCCCGGCCAACCTCAAGAGCATCGGACTCGCTGGCCGCGCCTTGGACTTTGATGTGGATGTTGTGACTTGCACCCTCGGCATCATCGAGAAGCTTGAGTGCCAGCTCCTGACATAGAGCTGTCAACAGCTCTTGAAACTCAGCTGGCTCAGGCTTCACTCCTGATGCGCCAGAGGCCATTAGCGTTACCTGGTCATTGGTCGACATCGCACCATCTGAGTCCAACCGGTCAAAACTGAGGCGCGTAGCCTCCCGCAGAGCAGTATCTAGTTCTTGAGGCTCAAGATCAGCATCGGTGGTGATCACAACGAGCATGGTCGCTAGCGCAGGGGCGAGCATGCCAGCACCCTTTGCCATGCCGCCAAGTCGATACCCTGAGCGCTCCCGAGTTGCAAGCTTCGGAACGGTGTCGGTGGTCATGATCGCCTCGGCCGCGCTAGCACCACCACCAGAATCGAGAGTCGAAAAAGCCTCTTGCGCTCCCGACAAGAGCTTGTCTCTGTCTAGCTGCTCCCCGATGAGTCCAGTGGAGCAAACGAGAATTTCTGCCGCTCCAGTACCTAGGAGCTCCCCAACCCTCTCGGCGGTGGCATGGGTGGTTTGGAAACCCTGGGGTCCGGTATAGCAATTCGCGCCGCCGGAGTTGAGAATGATTGCCCGGGCAAGACCTGACTTGATTACCTCTTGAGACCAAAGAATTGGGTTCGCTTTGCAGCGGTTCGAGGTCAACACAGCTGCCGCAGCGTGCCTGGGACCGTCATTGACAACTAGCGCCACGTCTTTGTTGCCACTTGCCTTCAGCCCCGATGCAACTCCCGCTGCCCTGAAACCTTCTGGAAAGCTGACGCTCAAGGGGCTACCCCAACGGTTGTCAACCCAGTCTGCTCGGTGAGTCCCAGCGCTATGTTCATGCTCTGAATCGCAGCACCTGCGGTGCCCTTAACCAGGTTGTCAATTGCACACATAAACAAAACCCGACCGGCACGCTCGTCATATTCGATTGCGACGTGGGCCATGTTCGAGCCCAGCACAGCTCCGGTTTGTGGAACCTCTCCCGGAGCCAACAACTTCACAAACTCTTCGTCGCCGTAGGCATCCTGATAAACCTCGCGAATGTATTCCATAGAGAATCGGCTGCCCGACTTTGCAGCCACGGAAGCAAAGATGCCCCGTGTCATCGGAACCAGGATTGGTGTGAAGGAAATCGATCCGCGCTTACCCGATGCAATCGCAAGATTCTGAAGCATCTCAGGGATGTGGCGATGTGACCCGGCCACGGAGTAGGCCCTCGCCGATCCCATCACCTCGGTGGCGAGTAGGTCCGGCTTTGCCGCTCTGCCAGCTCCCGATGTGCCAACCGCGAGGGTCGCAACCATGTCTTCGACTTGAATCAGATCCGCAGTCGCCGCGGGCGCCAAGGCAAGAGTGACCGCCGTGACATTGCATCCAGGGACTGCGATCCTGCGCTGCTCACGCAGTCTCCCGCGCAGCTTCCCGCCATCCGCGGTGACCATCTCGGGAAGTCCGTAGGGCCAGGTTCCCGCATGCTCGCTGCCGTAGTAGTCACGCCATGCGGAGGGGTCGTGCAGCCTAAAGTCCGCTCCGCAATCAATCACCAGCATGTGCTCAGGAAGTTGATTTGCAATTGCCGCACTCTGACCGTGAGGCAAGGCTAAGAAGACCACCTCGTGGCCC
>JAOHCW010000029.1 GCA_028095925.1 Aquiluna sp. | reverse complement strand
CACTCCTCAGCTTGCAGGTGGTTGGCTAAGCAATCCGGAACTCTTTGACAAAGTGTTCCCCTATGACCTTCGCCCGCAGGGGCAGGACATCATCAGAACTTGGCTGTTCTCCACTCTTGTTCGCAGCGAGCTTGAACACGATCAGGTTCCATGGACGAACGCGGCAATCTCGGGTTGGATCTTGGACCCAGACCGGAAGAAGATGTCTAAGTCAAAGGGAAACGTTGTTGTTCCCAATGAGCTGCTAGAAACTCACGGCTCAGATGCTGTTCGCTACTGGGCCGCAAGTGCTCGCCTGGGAACCGACGCCGCCTTCGATGAGGGCCAAATGAAGATTGGCCGCAGGTTAGCAATCAAGCTTCTAAACGCCGCCCGGTTCGCCCTCAGCTTCGAGATGCCCAGCGGAGTTACCGAGGTCACTGAGCCAATCGATAAGGCCATGCTCGCAAGGCTTCGTGAAGTGGTCGGAACTGCCTCGAAGGCCTTCGAGAACTACGACCACACCAAGGCCCTAGAGACTACCGAGACCTTCTTCTGGACGTTCACCGACGATTACCTCGAGCTAGTCAAGGAGCGCGCCTATAGCCAAGAGGGCTACACACCTGACGAGATCGGTTCTGCGGTGCTAGCGCTCCGCGAGGCACTGGGCGTAATTGTCAGGCTGTTGGCTCCCTTCCTTCCATTTGCAACCGAAGAGGTCTGGTCTTGGTGGCAGGAGGGTTCCGTGCATCAGGCTGCCTGGCCAAGCCCGGATGAGCTGCCCGAGGGCTCAGCAGCACTTCTTGCAGCTGCATCAGAGGCGCTAATTGCAATTCGTAAGTCAAAGACTGACCAGAAGCTCTCAATGAAAGCTGAGATTGAAACGATGGTCCTGCAGGGACCTTCCGTGCTCTCTCAGGCTCAGCGAGACCTAGCTGCAGTTGGACGCATCGCAAACCTGACTCTCGAGCCAGCGGACAAGGTTGCTATCTCGTCAATGGAGTTTGCTGAGCAGCAATAGCATTGCAGGATGACAAATCCGCTACTTCAGCTATCGACACTAGAATATGATCTTCCTGACTTCGGCAAGCTAACTGACGAGCACTACCACCCCGCATTTGAGGCTGCAACCAAGGCACACCTGGCCGAGATCGAAGAGATCGTCAGCCAGCCCGAAATCACCTTTGAGAACACCTTGGTTTCTCTGGAAAGTTCAGGTCAGCTCCTGACGGCGATGATGTATGTCTTCTACAACAAGACAGCCTCTGATACCAATGAAGAAATTCAGCGTCTCGAGGCAATAATCTTCCCCAAGTTTTCTGCTCACCAGGACTCGATTCAATTAGATCCAAGGCTCTTCACGCGGCTAACAGAGCTTGAGGCTCAGCGCTCAAAGGGCGAACTAAGTCTCGATGCCGAATCGGATTGGCTACTAACTAAGTACCTAGAGGACTTCCGGCACGCAGGAAGTGAACTTGGAGACAAAGAGCGAGCGCGGGTCGCAGAGATTAATGAGCGCCTTGCAGGCCTAGAGGCAGAGTTTGATAAGCGCCTTTTGGCGGACAGCAACGACCTTGCAATCAACCTCCCAGACTCATCGAGGCTTTCGGGTCTAAGCCAAACCGAGATTGATAGCTGCAAGCAGGCAGCTCAGACCAGAGGCCAGGACGGCTACACCATTCCCCTGCTGAACTACTCTGGCCACCCGATGCTGGCAACCCTCCATGACAGGGAGCTAAGACGAGAGATTCTTGAGCGAACGCTTTCCCGCGGCTCGAGAGGCAATGCCAATGACACCTCAGACCTAGCAAGAGAAGCGCTGGACCTGCGACGAGAAAAGGCCAAGCTTTTTGGTTATGAGAATTATTCGCAGTATGTAACAAGCAAACAGACCGCCAAAAGCCCTGAGCGGATTCACGAGGTGCTGAGGCGAATTGCGCCGATAGCCCGGCGCAATGCCGAGGCCGAAGCAGGTGAGCTTCAGAAGCTTATGGAGCGTGAGATGCCAGGTGAAGAGCTCAAGGCCTGGGACTGGGACCGCTATACCGAACAGTTGCGGGCAGAGCGATATTCGGTTGACACCTCTCTGTTGAAGCCATTTTTTGAGCTGAGGCGAGTCCTCGAAGATGGTGTTTTCTTTGCGGCCAGCAAGCTCTACGGACTCAGGTTTGAGTCAAGAGACGACCTAACTGGATACCACCCAGATAACTGGGTCTATGAAGTCTTCTATGAGGATGGGTCGAAGTGTGGGCTCTACATCTTTGATCCCTATGCAAGGCCATCTAAGTCAGGTGGGGCATGGATGAACAACCTTGTTGATCAGTCGCGCCTGCTCGGCAAGCTGCCGATTGTGGTGAACAACATGAACATCCCGAAGCCGGCATCCGGCAGCCCCGCGCTCATGACCTTCGACGAGGTAAACACCCTGTTTCACGAGTTTGGTCACACCCTTCACGGCCTGCTATCGAGCGTCGAATACCCAAGGTTTAGCGGCACAAACGTCGAGCGAGACTTTGTCGAGTTCCCCTCTCAGGTCAATGAGATGTGGATGCTGTGGCCGGAGGTTTTGGCCAACTACGCTGCGCACTACGAAAGTGGCGAAAAACTAGACCCAATCTGGATTGACAAGATTCAGGCAACGGAGGCATTCAACCAAGGCTTCGAAACCACGCACTACCTTCAGGCCGCGATCCTGGATCTCGCCCTGCACGAAAGCGACGGCACCCCCGAGGACCTTGTCGCCTTCGAGCGAGAGGCCATTGCGAGCTATGGACTGGAGTTTCATGCGGTGCCGACTAGGTATAGGACCAATTACTTTGCCCACATCTTTGCGGGTGGCTACTCCAGTGGTTACTACGGCTACATCTGGAGCGAAGTACTAGATGC
>JAOHCW010000028.1 GCA_028095925.1 Aquiluna sp. | reverse complement strand
GTGACCCTGCTCTTCAACTACGAGGCAGGCGTGCTCGTGCTTTGTGACCCTCATGGCGAACCTCCCGCAATCAGTCTATGTTTGAGCCAATAGGAGGTGGCAATGAAGCCACTAGGAGTAATTATCAACCCCGCCGCTAATCGCGGCCGAGGTAACGAGGTGGGAGAGCGGGCCCTGGCAGCATTTGCCGAGGCCGGGATTGCAACCACTAATCTCAGCGGGACTAGCCAGGACGATATCCGCGCCAAGGTCAAAGCATCCGCAAAAGAAATCTCGGGACTAGTCGCTATCGGGGGCGATGGCACCTCACAGCTAGGTGTCAACCTTGCGATGGAGTACTCACTGCCGCTTGGTCTGGTCCCTGCCGGCAGTGGAAACGATCAGGTCAGGGAGCTAGCTGTCCCACTCACTGACACCTCAGCGGCTGTTGCAAACATCGTCGGAACCCTTGAGTGTCCCAGAGAAGTCGATGTGATGTGGGTAGAGACCGGCTATCGAAAGTTCTGGTCACTGGGCTCTATCTCCGCAGGTTTTGACGCCCTATGCGCTGAGCGGGCAAACCGACTGGTTTGGCCAAAGGGCCCAAACTCCTATGTCGCAGCGCTGTTCTTGGAACTTCCGAAATTCAAGCCGATTGCCTACAGACTGGTGGCCGACGGCGCTTCTCGTGAGTTCAAGGCAATGCTGTGTGGGGTTGCCAATGTGAAGAACTTTGGGGGAGGCATGAAGATTTCTCCGCAGTCGGAGATCACCGACGGTGAGGTGGAGGTCTTCATCCTTCACGAAGTGTCAAGGCGCAAGCTGCTCGAAATTTTCCCCAAGGTCTACAAAGGTGAGCATGTTAGTTATGCCGAGGTGGAGATATTCAAGGCCTCTAAGGTGAGAATCGAAAATGACGGGTTCCCAATGACCTGCGATGGCGAGATTATTGGCCCAGCACCGTTCTCGGTTGAGATTAGGCCGAAGGGTTTGGCCCTACTTAGCCGTTAGATTGCCCAACGAGCTGGTTTATGGCATGATTTCTAGGTTGCAACTAGGGCCCCATCGTTTAGCGGCCTAGGACGCTGCCCTCTCACGGCAGTAGCGCGGGTTCAAATCCCGCTGGGGTCACAAATCTCACTCTTGATGACAAAATCTCGGGAGTGAGATTTCTTTATGCGCGCCACCTTCTTGAGTATGCGGTGGCCAGGACAATCAGGATCACGGGTAATAAGGCAGCGGCGTTCAGGCCGCCGAAGCTGTAAAGCGTGAGAATCGTGCCGGAAACGGCTCCTCCAAAGGCGCCACTGAGGCTCATCAGCGAGTCACTAAAGCCCTGAACAACAGGCTTTTGATCGACCTCCAGCACCTCGCTGAGCATCGCACTCGCGGCAACCGTGGCCGCTGACCAGCCCAGACCCAGTAAGAAAAGCCCGATAACTACGAGGGTGAAGTTAGATTGTCCAAAACCCGAGATTGCAAGTGAGAAAAGCAGCACCACTTGCCCAAGAAGGATTGTTGGCTTGGCCCCTATGCGATCGCTCAGCATTCCAAAGATCGGGGAAAAGGCATACATTCCTGCAACATGCAGCGAAATCGTGAATCCGACATCGGCCAGGGAGTGACCCTCCTGGGACAGGTGGGCCGGAGTCATGCTCATCACCGAAACCATCACCATGTGGCTCAGCGCAATCGTGAGGACTGTGAACGCGGCAAGTGGGTTGCGGCGAATGATGCTGATTGCCTCACTGCTCTTGCGCTGTGGCAACCCTGGCTCGACACCCGCTACCTCTTGAGCTAGCAGAAGAGGATCGGGGCGCAGCCCAAACCAGAAGACCAAGGTGGAGGTGGTCTGGGCGACAATCGTTAGGAGAAACGGTCCTGCAAGGTGAGGAAGTCCCAGAGCCAAGCCAATTGCCTCGCCAGGTGCAATCAGGTTGGGACCAACTACAGCACCCAGTGTTGTGGCCCAAACCACAATGGATAGGTCCCTACCCTTAGGCCTGTTGGTGGGTATGTCGGCGGCTGCGAAGCGCGCTTGGAGCCCAACTGCAGAAGCAGAACCCAGCAAGAAAAGAGCTACCAACTCAACAGGGAATGACCTAAGTCCGGCGGCCAGCATCATTCCAGCAGCCCCGAGTATTGCTAAGAATGCACCCAGAGCCAAAGCAGGGCGTCGGCCCCGACGGGCAGCGAGTCTGGCAAGCGGTATCGATAGAAAGGCTGCACCTAAGGTGCTCAGTGTGGCTGCCGCTCCGCTCCAGGCGGCAGTGCCGCTGAGCTCGGTTGCCATGATTGCACCGACCGAGAGTGTGGCACCGAATCCAAAGCCTCCTAGGGCCTGACCGAGAGCTAACACTCTGACTGCCCTGGCCTGAATAAGGTTCAGGTCATGGCTTTGTTTTTGCTGCACCCCACCAATCTACTCCTTGGACTAAACTTCTTTCTCAGCGCAATCGCGAGGTGATAATGTCGCAAAAACCCCTAACCCTGGCTGAAAAGCTTTGGCGTGACCACTTGGTTGTCAAGGGTGAAAATGGTGCGCCTGACCTTTTATACATCGACCTACACCTGATCCACGAGGTCACATCTCCTCAGGCCTTTGATGGCCTTAGGCTCGCCGGTCGCGACATCAGGCGCAAGGACCTGACGATTGCCACCGAAGATCACAACACACCGACCGCTGACATTCACCTTCCAATCGCAGAACCAACCTCAAGGGCACAGGTTCAGGCACTGAGAGACAACACCGCGGAGTACGGGGTGAGGATCCACTCTCTGGGAGATAAGAATCAGGGCATTGTGCACGTTGTCGGTCCGCAGCTGGGGCTAACCATGCCGGGGCTAACAATTGTCTGTGGTGACTCTCACACATCTACCCACGGTGCCTTTGGTTCACTGGCAATGGGCATTGGAACCAGTGAGGTTGAGCACGTGCTTGCAACCCAGACTTTGCCTCTGAAGCCCTTCAAGACAATGGCTATAAACGTCGAGGGCACGCTCCGCCCAGGAGTATCTGCAAAGGACATCATTCTGGCGGTCATTGCCAAGATCACCACAGGTGGTGGACAGGGCTACGTTCTCGAGTACCGCGGTAGCGCCATTCGCTCGCT
>JAOHCW010000027.1 GCA_028095925.1 Aquiluna sp. | reverse complement strand
TGGTATCGCTTGCCGTGCGCATGGCCTGAAGTTTCTTAAGTTCGACAGAGATATTCTCCAATTGGCCTCTTTGCGACGAGAGTGTGTCTTTGGAAACCTTGATAGCCTGCTCAAGAGCTTCCTTGTGGCTTTCTCTTTTTGCCAAAACTGATTTGTAGGCCTCTGCTTCCAAGCGAAGAGCTTCAACCTCGGAGTCAAATTCGTCGAGTTGCGAAACTGCTGCGGCTTTCGTTTTTGAAGCTTCAGCCAGCGACTCATTCGCTGCCTGAACAAGGCCAGTGAGATTTTCTTTGCCGTTTTGTATGTCTTTCAAGCCACGCTGGAGGGGATCCAGCTGCTCCATCTGGAAATTCACTGAGCTGTCCATTGCCAAGTTGATCTTTTGAGTCGCAACACTCCTCGAACTTCTAATGGAGGTTTCTAGAGACTCGAGGGTGAACAGTCTTGATCTAGCAGCATCTGGTAGAGCCTGGTTTAGCTCAGAATCAAGTGCAGCCACTGCCTGCCTGGAAGTGTCCAGCTGGCTCTGAGTCATGGATGCTTCCGACTTACGCCTTGATTCTTCCTCAGAGGCAAGCTCTAGCTTCTCTTTGAGGGAGGTTAGCTGCAGAGACAATAGCTGGGTTTTAGCATCGCGAATGCCTGCTGCGATCTCCTTGGCCTGCTGGGCCGTTTCTGCTTGCCTGCCAAGAGGCCTGAGATTCCGCTTCACCTCTGCAATCAGATCTTGGAGCCTGATTAGGTTGGCCTGCATCGCCTCAAGCTTGCGCTCAGTCTTTTCGCGCCTTCTGCGGTATTTGAGTACTCCTGCGGCCTCTTCGATAAAGGCTCTGCGGTCGAGAGGGGTTGCCTTCAATACGCTGTCGAGCTGGCCTTGTCCCACGATTGAGTGCATCTCTCGGCCAAGACCTGCATCGCTCAAGAGCTCCTGCACATCGAGAAGTCGGCACTTTTCCCCATTGATTGAGTACTCGCTCACTCCATTGCGATACAGGACTCTTGAGAGATAGATTTCAGAGTATTGGCTCGAAAGTTTTCCCGATGAGTTATCGAGAGTAACGGCTACCTCGGCTCGCCCGAGCGGAGCGGCAGCAGCGGTTCCGGCAAAGATGACATCTTCCATTTTTGAGCCGCGAAGGCTTGAGGGGCCCTGCTCGCCCATTACCCAGGCAAGAGCGTCGACCACGTTGGACTTCCCAGATCCGTTCGGACCGACTATCGCTGATATACCGGCTGAAAAAATGAAAGAAGTAGGCAGGGAAAAAGACTTGAACCCTTTCAACCCTATGTTTTGAAGCCTCAAGCGTTTAGCCTTCCCTCTGCCGCTTTAGCATAACTTGCGCTAGGAAACGCAACTGAGGTTTGACGTGTGATTCCTTAGGAACGGTTGGGAACATCAGAGAAAAGTAGCCATAGGATGAGGCTGATGGACTGCAAACGCAAAGTCAGGTTGTGAAGTGTCGCCGGTAAGTGATTCAAAGCCCAAAGTGCTCGTGGTGGGTATGTTGGACAGTATCCACTTGGCGCGCTGGTTGAGCCAGCTTGTCGTGGCAGAGTTCGAGATTTTAGTTACGGGCACATCACCGTATCGAAAAATAAGGCGGGAATTGCAGGAGCTCGCTGAGCGGCCAGATTCAAACATTAGGATCGCCGAGATTTTTCCGAGAGCTAAATTGGCAGGGTTGAGGATTTTCCCTGCGCTGGCATGGATTCTTGATCGACTTTTTCAAGACAGGATCAGAGGTTACTTACTCTCACGCCTTATTGCTCGAAGCTCTCCCGCTCTAATCCATGTTAATGAATTGCAAGTTGCTGGCTACCCGACCGTTCGTGCCCTAGACAGGCTGCGTGACTCAACTATCCCCCTTTGGTCAACAAACTATGGCAGTGAAATCGTTTGGTACTCAAAATTTGCCTCACACAAGAATAGGCTTTCAGCGCTACTGCAGAGGTCTAGCTTCTTCTCGGCGGAGTGCAAGCGTGATTCCGTGCTAGCAACTCAGCTTGGCTTTAGAGGAATTGTTTTTCCAACATACCCAGTCTCGGGGGGAATCGAACCCCTGAAAAGTATGACTCCCTCCTCTCACCGGACAAAAATTGCGGTGAAGGGGTATGACAACAAATGGGGAATGGGCTCTGAAGCCTTGAGGGCAACATGGCTGGCAGTAGAAGGGCAAACTGAGAGGGAAATAGAGATCGTTGCCTTCTCCTGCAATCGCCCCACTCTAAGGCAAGCAAGAGCCCTAAATGGCGCGGGCAGGACCCGAATCGTAACCTATCCCAAAGGGGCACTTAGTCACACAGAAATGATTGCTTTATTCTCCAATTCGTTGGCTTACGTCGGCGCCTCTAGATCAGATGGCATCTCAACCTCAGTCATCGAGGCCATGAGTGCAGGAGCATTCCCGATACAGACCGACTCGTCATGTTCGTCTGAATGGTTATCGCACAATCAGACGGGATACTTAGTGCCTGCGGGTGCGCCTGAAACCATAGAAGAGGCTGTTGCTGGAGTGTTGGCGGGAAAATACGACCTTGAGGAATCTCGGCGGGCAAATGCACGAAAACTCCTGGAAAAGGCTGACCCTACTAAACTTAGGGCACTGTCGATTAATTCGTATAGGCAAGCTTTGAAGGGTTCGACTACGTCTTGAGAAAATCTCCAAAACTTCTAAATCGTCAGACCCACGAAGATGACCGTGGAAAGGTGTTCCACTATGGTTCCTCTGCGCTAGGGGGCGTACAAAGGGTCTATTTCGTTGAACCGAGCCTAGAGTCTGGATTTAGAGGCTGGCACGGACACAAAACTGAAGGCAAAGTCTTCCTTTGCATTAGCGGCAGGGTGAGGATTTCCACTGTGGAAATCCTCAATTGGCAAACCCCAACCGCTCTAGGGCAAGTCAAATCGTTTGAGCTGGAAAGTGCTCGAGGTGACCTTCTTTTGATTCCTGAAGGGTACGCAAACGGAATCGAACCTCTAACAGAAAACTCTCTTGTACTTGTGATGTCGAACCGCAGCCTAGAGGAGAGCCTTCGAGATGATTTCCGATATCCAAAGGAATCGTTCTCAGTAGGCTAATTTTTTTTGAACTCTGGGAGAGACGAAAGTAAGTTCTCAACGGCATCGGCAACCAGCCGCTCTGCATTGTGTGAGTGATATCCTTCGGAGAAAGAAAAATCCTGTTCTCCTCGGTTGAAGTAGTTTTCATAGTTCAGATCTCGATCGTCAACCGGTATCCGGTAGTA
>JAOHCW010000026.1 GCA_028095925.1 Aquiluna sp. | reverse complement strand
CCGGCGCTCACCTCTAGAGAAACAGCCCTAGGAAGAGTTGCCTGGGAAACCTTTCGCACCCTGGTAATTGACTCGGTGATTGCCTCCCTAAGCCCATCAGGGAGGTCCTTCTCGCTTGCCTTGATGGCACTACTTGGGACCCGAAATGAATTTGGCACAACCCCGTCGAATTCTTGAGCGTGACGGGCAAGAGCTGCAACACCCTCTGCTTGAACCTCAGCAATTAGCTTTTGGACGCTTGGGGCAACAGAATCTATGGAAACCTCAGCCCTAGGAATCAATTCACGGACCCGCTGGGCTGTAATTTCGCCATCCCAGACAAATGATCGCATCGCAGAAAACCTCTTGGCCGTTAGAAGATGCCCTAACCTTATCTAAGAAATGACAAATAACTCTCCAGCCTTTGACCTCTCCGGCTCCGATGCTCTCAAGGCAGCATTTCGGAATCACGCCTCCGGAATCTCCGTAATCACGGCCCTAGACCTCGATGGAAACCCGATTGGCTTCACCGCCTCGAGTGCTACCTCCCTTGGCTCCAACCCGCCCTTGGTCTCGCTGAACGTTGCCCAGGGCTCTTCCAGCTATCCTCACCTGCTACCTGGTCGCTTTGTCGCACTCCACACCCTCGACAGCGACTCCCTGCACCTTGCCCAACGCTTTGCGGGTGATAAGGCTGGACGGTTTGTCGGGGACGAAATAGATGGCCCCGAGGGTCTACCAATCATCCCCCAGGCATCATCGGTGCTGATCGGCAAGATCCGGGAAAAATACGAAATTGAAAGCAATGCGGTCGTAATTATCGATGCGCTCACAGCTTCGGTTATGCGCACCCCACAAGAGCCCCTGGTCTACTTCCAGAGGGCCTACCACGCCATCGGCAACAAACTGGCCGATAACGACTAACTAACCGCCTCAGGGCCTAGCAGGGCCTTCAGCTCACCAAACAGGTCATGCCCGACCGCAACGCGTTGCGGGAGCATAAAGTGGCTGGTCTGTCCGTTGGAAACCAGCTTCACCTGAACCTCAACGGGACCCGGATGTGCCTCAAGGATTTCGGCGAGCTGCGTGAGGCTTTCTCTAGTTGCGCTCGCGTCTGTTAGATGAAGTTGCAGCACTCCCCCAAGCTCACGACCGGATTCGAGCTTCTCTATCGAAAAGCCCTGCAGAGTGACACCATCATCACGCCTGGAAACTCGTCCTCGGATGGTAACCGTGCTGTCGGGAACAAGGCTGTCGCGATGTTGGAGGTATGTCTTACCCATAAACATCACGGGAATCTCGCCTGAGAAGTCCTCGAGCGTCAGCTGGGCGTATTGATTTCCAGAGGAGCGGGCAATCTTGTGTTGGACCTGGGTTATCAGACCTGCCACCGTTACTGTCTCGCCATCGGCAATTTCACTGTCCCGAAGCGCTGCACTGCCCATATCTGAATAGCGCATGAGCTCTGCCTCCATGCCCGCAAGCGGGTGATCGGAGACATAGAGACCCAGCATCTCCCGCTCGTTGGCAAGCAAATCCCGCTTGGTCCACTCGGGAAGCTTTGGAATCTCGATGGTTGCGGGGTCCTCTTCCATTAGGCCACCAAAGAGATCCACCTGACCACTGGCAGCCTGCCGTTTCAGCATGGCGGAGGTCTCAATCGCCTCTTCGTGAATTGCAATGAGCGAGCGTCTGGTGTGGCCAAGGGAGTCAAAGGCTCCAGCCTTGATCAGCGACTCGACTACCCGCTTCGTGCTGGCCTGGGCGCTGACCCTGGTCAAGAAGTCCTGGAAGGAGCTAAAGCGTTCCTGTTCCCGCGCCTCGATGATGCTCTCAACTACGTTCTTTCCAACGTTTCTTACCGCGCCGAGACCAAACCTGATGTCGTCCCCCACCGCAGCAAAGGTCCCAATGGACTCATTCACATCCGGAGGCAGAACCTGGATTCCCATCTTCCGGCACTCATTTAGGTAGACACCAAGCTTGTCTTTCGAGTCGCCAACGCTGGTAAGCAGTGCTGCCATGAACTCTGCCGGGTAGTTGGCCTTGAGGTAGGCGGTCCAGTAGCTCAACACTCCATAGCCGGCTGAGTGAGCCTTATTGAAGGCGTAGTCAGCAAAAGGCAGCAGCGTGTCCCAAAGCGCTTTAACCGCAGCATCGGAGTAGCCGTTTTTCTTCATGCCTTCCGAGAAGAGCTCGAACTGCTTTGCTAGCTCCTCCGGCTTTTTCTTACCCATTGCTCTTCGAAGTAGGTCCGCTTGTCCCAGGGTGTAGCCAGCCACCTTCTGCGCCGCAGCCATGACCTGCTCCTGATAGACAATCAGTCCATAGGTCGGATCAAGAATTTCGCTCAGCGGCTCAAGGAGCTCTGGGTGAACTCCCTCTGATTGCTGCTGGTCGTTTTTTCGCTGGGCGTAGTTTGTGTGGGAGTTCATTCCCATGGGTCCCGGGCGGTAGAGGGCGATAACAGCGGAAATGTGCTCAAACTCCGACGGCTTTAGCATCCTCAGCAGCGAGCGCATATTCGTGCCATCCAGCTGGAACACACCCAGGGTGTCACCCCTTGAGAGAAGCTGGTAGGCCTTTTCGTCCTGGTCTAAGTCCAGCTCTTCGAGAACAACCTTCTCTCCCCGGTTGAGTTCGATATTTGCAAGTGTGTCATCGATAACGGTGAGGTTTCTAAGCCCCAAGAAGTCCATCTTCAGAAGCCCGAGCTCCTCACACGGAGGCTGATCAAACTGGGTGATTATGGCCCCGTCCTCCTCGCGCTTCATGATGGGGATGACATCCATCAAGGGCTTGGCAGACATGATTACACCGGCTGCGTGAACACCCCACTGCCGCTTCAGCGACTCGAGTCCCTGGGCAAGCTCAAAGACTTGCTTGCTGTCCTCATCGTTTTCGATGAGCTCCCTGAACTCTGCAGCCTCTGGGTAGCGCTCAGACTCTTTGTTGGTGACATCGTCAAGACTCACATCGCGCCCAAGAACCATGGGAGGCATTGCTTTGGTGAGTTTCTCCCCCACCGAGTAGGGCTTTGCCAGCACCCGAGCTGCGTCTTTGAGAGCCTGCTTCGCCTTGATTGTTCCAAAGGTGACAATCTGAGCAACCCGATCCGCGCCATATTTCTCGGTCACGTAGCGAATTACCTCGGGGCGTCTCCGGTCATCGAAATCAACATCGATATCCGGCATCGAAAGACGTTCCGGATTCAAAAAGCGCTCAAAGATTAGGTCGTGAGCCAATGGGTCTAGCTCTGTGATGCCCATGGCATAGGAAACTATTGATCCTGCCGCGGAGCCTCGTCCCGGACCGACTCGAATTCCCTGCTCCCTGGCCCAGCGGATAAAGTCTGACACCACGAGGAAGTAACCGGGGAAGCCCATCTTGACGATGACCTCGATCTCGTAGGCAGCCTGCTCGCGATGGCGGTCGGAAAACCCTCCTGGGTAGCGGCGCTCCATGCCACGCCAAACCTCTTTTTCAAACCACTCGGCCTCCGTGCCGCCCTCTGGAACAGGAAAGCGTGGCATCAAATCCTGCTTCTCAAAGTTCACCTCGCAACGCTCTGCTATCAGCAGGGTGTTGTCTGCGGCCTCCGGGATCTCCGAGAAAAGACTCCGCATCTCACTAGCGCTCTTGAGGTAAAACTCCTGAGACTCAAACTTGAACCTCTTTGGGTCGTCAAGGTTTGTTCCGGTCTGCACACAAAGCAGGGCCTCATGGGCAACCGAGTCCTCCTTGTGGACATAGTGGAGGTCATTGGTGCCCACTAGGGGTAGGCCTAAGTCTTTTGCAAGTCTCAGCAGGTCATCGCGGACCCTCTTCTCAACCTCAAGGGCGTGGTCCATTACCTCAACGAAGTAATTCTCTTTGCCAAAAATGTCTCGGAACTCCGCCGCTGTCTTGAGCGCCTCGTCGTATTGGCCCAGACGAAGCCTGGTTTGGACTTCACCACCTGGGCAACCGGTGGTTCCAATCAGGCCTTTGCCGTATTGGCCTAAAAGCTCTCTATCAATCCTCGGCTTGAAGTAATAGCCGGAGAGGTAGGCCTCTGAGCTGAGCTTGAAGAGGTTGTTCATGGATGCATTGTCGGTGGCCCACATGGTCAGGTGGCTAAAGGCGCCTCCGCC
>JAOHCW010000025.1 GCA_028095925.1 Aquiluna sp. | reverse complement strand
GATACCCTAGAGGTCAGCTTCCGAGGCAGCGATTACAAAGAGGACGTCCACGCTCTTTATGAGGCAATCCAAAAAGCAAAGCAAAACTCCGAGCAGCCAACCCTAATTACTCTCAGGACCATAATTGGTTGGCCTTCTCCCACCAAGCAGAACACCGGCAAGATTCACGGTTCAAAGCTTGGCGAGGACGAGGTAAAGGGGCTCAAGGAAGCTCTTGGGTTTGACCCAGAGCAGTCGTTTGAAGTGAGCGCAGAGGTGCTGAGCCACACCCGAGACCTTGCAAATCGGGCAAAAGCCGATCGCGCAGTATGGGACCAGCAGTTTGCAGATTGGCAAAGGGCCAACCCGGAGCGGGCGGCACTTCTTGAGAGACTCTGCTCTGGACAGCTTCCCAAAGACATAGCGAAAGCGGTACCGGTTTTTGAGGCGGGTGCCGAGCTTGCCACCAGAGCTGCCTCGGGCAAGGTTCTCAACGCCCTGGCAGCGGAGCTTCCTGAGTTGTGGGGAGGGTCTGCCGATCTGGCCGAGTCCAACAACACCACGATTGAAGGCGCGGGCTCGTTTGTGCCAGCTAAGTGGGACACCGCACACTGGGAACCAAAGAAGAGCGGCCGAATTCTCCACTTTGGTGTTAGGGAGCATGCAATGGGGTCAATCCTCAACGGCATCACCCTTTCGGGGCACTCAAGGCCATTTGGCGGAACCTTCCTGGTGTTCTCTGACTACATGCGACCCGCAGTGAGACTTGCGGCACTAATGGGCATCGCCCCCATCTTCGTCTGGACCCACGACAGCGTGGCCCTAGGCGAGGACGGCCCAACCCACCAGCCCATTGAGCATCTGACTGCGTTAAGAGCCATTCCAAACCTGGACATCATCAGGCCGGCCGATGCCAATGAGACTGCACACGCATGGCTGGGTGCACTTAAGAACACCAATAGGCCCGCGGGAGTCGTACTCACCAGGCAGAACGTTCCAGTCCTGGACCGCTCCGCCGGGTTCGGCGGTGCCGAACTCACCGCCAAGGGCGGCTACATATACCAAGAGGGCTCTAAAGCCCCCGAGGTTATTTTGATTGCTACCGGTAGCGAGGTGCAGTTTGCAGTTGAAGCAAGGGAAAAGCTTGAGGCAGACGGCATCTCAACTCGCGTCGTCTCTATGCCATGCGTTGAGTGGTTCAAGGATCAACCCCAGAGCTACCGCGAGGAAGTTCTTCCGGCAATGGTGGAGGCCAGGGTCTCGGTAGAGGCCGGTCTTACCTCCGGTTGGAGAGAGTTTGTCGGGGACAGCGGGGTATCCGTGGGCATCGACCACTACGGCGCATCAGCTGACTACAAAACCCTCTACAAAGAATTTGGCATCACGACAGAGGCAGTCGTTGAGGCAGCCAAGAAGAGCATGGAGAAAAGCGCATGAACCAAAGACTTAGGGACCTAACCGCTGCCGGAGTTTCTGTTTGGCTGGATGACCTCTCCAGAGATCGAATCGAATCCGGAAACCTGCAGGACCTGATTGCCAACTTCTCAGTGCGTGGTGTCACCACAAACCCGACCATCTTCGCTCAGGCACTCTCCTCCCCCAGCTACGCCCCAGCAATTGCGGCACAGAAGGCCGCAGGGAGCGATGCAACCGGAGCAATCTTCAACATCACCAGCGCGGATGTTGCAAACGCTTGTGAGATTTTCCAAGGCGTCTATGGCGCTACCAATGGCGTTGACGGCAGAGTCTCGATTGAAGTTGAGCCAGGTCTAGCGCACGATGCGGCTGCGACTATCTCACAGGCAAAAGAGCTTTACGCCAAAGTTGGCAAAGAGAACGTGATGATCAAGATTCCTGCCACCCTGGAGGGTCTTGAGGCCATAACTTCAGTTACCTCAGCCGGGATCTCGGTGAACGTCACTCTTATATTCTCGGTCGAGCGCTACCAGGCGGTCATCGATGCCTACATGACCGGCATTGAGCAGGCACTAGCCAATGGCGTTGACATAAGCAAAGTTCACTCAGTTGCATCCTTCTTCGTATCAAGAGTCGACACTGAGGTGGACAAGCGACTCGAGGCAGTTGGAAGAGCCGACCTCAAGTCCAAGGCTGCTTTGGCAAATGCAAGGCTCGCCTACGAGCTCTACGACGCTCAGTTCTCATCCCCGCGTTGGTCAGAACTCGCGGCCAAGGGAGCAAGAATTCAGCGACCGCTGATGGCCTCCACCGGAGTCAAGGATCCAAATCTTCCTGACACTCTGTACGTAACAGAGCTGGTAGCCGCGGACGTAGTAAACACGATGCCGGAGAAGACCATGATGGCAACCGCTGACCACGGAGAGTTTCCTGGAAACTCGATAGTTCCGAACATCGCTGGCGCCAAGGAAACCATGGCGGAACTGGCGGCCGCTGGCATCAACTTTGCGGAGGTAACGAAACTTCTGGAAAGCGAAGGCGTTCAGAAGTTCATCGACTCCTGGCAAGAGCTAGTTGACTCTGTTTCTCAAGCCTTGGACAACGCGTAATGCAGCTAACCGCTTCAGAAGAATTTCGACCACTAATCGAGCCTGCCGTTAGGCGTCTGATAGATAACCACATCAGCTCCCGTCTGGCCGAAAAGGACGACACCATTTGGGGAGAAGCCGCCCAAGAAGAGGCAAGTAAGCGTCTTGGTTGGGTCACCTCAGCAAGCGACTCAGCTTCACTGTTGGGCGAAATCTTTACGCTCCGGGACTCGCTGCGCGAAAAGGGAGTAGACAGGGTCGTGCTCTGTGGCATGGGAGGCTCTTCACTAGCTCCAGAAGTGATCTGCAAAAACGCAAGCGTTGACCTCGTGGTTCTAGATTCGACCTCACCTGATCAGGTTGCTGCAGCACTTGTGCATCTAGAGCGAACCGTGGTCGTGGTCTCATCAAAGTCTGGCTCCACGGTCGAGACCGACAGTCAAAAGCGTGCCTTCGAAAGTGCCTTCGCGGCAGCCGGCATCAATGCAGCTGAGCGCATAGTTATCGTCACCGACCCAGGTTCCCCCTTGGATCAGGCATCTCGGGAGGCTGGCTACCGAGTCTTCAACGCCGATCCAAACGTTGGCGGACGCTATTCGGCACTCACAGCCTTCGGTCTTGTTCCCTCTGGTCTTGCAGGTGCGGACATCTCGCAGCTGCTCGCAAGCGCGGTGTCAGCCAGTTCAGCTCTGCAGTATGACTCTGAGGACAACCCGGCCATCTGGCTAGCCTCGGCAATGGCTGGAGATCCAGCGAGCTGGGACAAGTTCCTCATCGAGAACGATGTTTATCCCGGCTTCGGAGATTGGGTCGAGCAGCTGGTTGCCGAGAGCACTGGAAAAGAGGGTCGAGGAGTCCTTCCTGTTGTTGTAACCAGCAGCGCACCAGAGTTTTCTCAAGTACCTGCGGACACGATCTCGATTCGGGCGCGAAACCTAAGCTCTCACTGCAGCTTTGAGGGTGAGCTGGGCGAGCTCTTTCTAGTGTGGGAGTGGGCAACCGCTCTTGCCGGGTATCTGCTCGAGATCAACCCATTTGACCAACCAAACGTAGAGAGCGCCAAGATCGCCGCTAGAGCACTGCTCGATTCGCCTCAGCAAGCTGCCGAGGTCGAGTTTGTTGACAGGGGCATGGCGGTCAGCTCCGCTGGCATCGAGATTGTGGGTCAGACCGTGGAGGCTGCTCTAGAGCAGCTAATGGCAATGGCTGGTGACCACAGCTACTTCTCTTTCCACGTATACCTAAACCGCGGCGAATACCCTCAGTTTGAGGCTCTTAGAGACATAACAGCCGCTCGGACGAAACGGCCCACAACCTTTGGCTGGGGCCCGAGGTTCCTGCACTCCACAGGCCAGTACCACAAGGGCGGTCCAACCCAGGGACTCTTCATCCAGATCACTGGTGAGGCGGGAATGGACCTAGAGATAAAGGACAGGCCATTCACTTTTGGTGAACTCATTGCAGCCCAGGCTGCTGGGGATGCGAACGTCATACCCGAGAGTGGTGCGCCGGTAGTTTCGATTCACCTTTCTGAACCGTTGGGACAACTTGAGCTACTCAAAAAGATTATTGAGTCGTGACAACTAACCCCCTGAAGAGTGCCGAGGACATCCGGCTCCAAAAGATTGCAGGCGCATCCGGGCTGATTATGTTTGGAGTTACTGGCGATCTATCTAGGAAAAAGCTTCTCCCCGCTATCTACGACCTTGCAAATCGCGGTCTATTGCCCCCGGCCTTCTCCCTCGTTGGGTTTGCGCGTCGGGACTGGTCCGAGGAGGACTTCGAGAAGGTCGTCTATGAAGCA
>JAOHCW010000024.1 GCA_028095925.1 Aquiluna sp. | reverse complement strand
GGGACAAAACCCAAAAAGTCCGCGACCCTGCGAGCCAAAATGCCAGCCATACCGTCGGCGGTGCCGACGACAGCAAGAGGTATCAGCCAAAGCACCGGAGAGCGGTAGGTGACCAAGAGAAGCACCGCAACAACGCCAGCTGTAAAAGCTAGAAGCAGGAAGTCGGCACCCTCAAAGATTGAACCGACGTCTTTAATAAAAGCCTCCGGACCTGTGACGTAGACATCGATGCCAGCAGGCATCGCCTCGGGCGCTAGCTCACGCATTGTCTCAACGCGCTCCGTTGTCAGCTCAAAGTCATCGGTTGCATCAAGCGGGACCGTAATTAGCGCGGTGGTGCCGTCTTCGGAGATGGCGGCCGGAGGCACGAAAGGCTCTCCCATGACCTCGGCATTCGAAAACTCCAAAAACTTCTCGTTGGCTCCGCCGGCCGGCATCATCTCCTGAGGATCAAATGCTCCCTGAATCCACTCGAGTTGGGTCTCGGTGAACTCCGTCTCAGAGAAATAGACAATGAAGGCAGCCGAGCCCTCGACAACATCGAAGTTCTCCTGAATCTTTGCGACCTGAACACTCTCCGCGCTATCGGGAAGTCCGTTGGTCGGAGTGGTCTCGGTGGCCTCAAGTGGAAGGCCAACAAATGCGAATACGGCAAATCCCAGTGCAACCAACATGTTCAGTGGTGCGGTGGCTTTTCCCGTTAGGTAACGAAGCAGCGCGTTCATGATTCTCCAGTTCTACGGAAAGTCTCAACCCTCAGATTGGGGAGTTGGTGGCAAGTGAGGGATTCGAACCCCCGTAGGCATACACCAGCTGATTTACAGTCAGATCCCTTTGGCCGCTTGGGTAACTTGCCGTGCGCTAGGCGCAAGGAGAAAGAATACCTGATTTTGGAATTGTAAAGTGGCGGTAAAACCCATAACCGTTTACAGTCTTTTACATGGTCGGCATAGTTGAGGTAGCTCAGCGCGCCGGAGTCTCAACAGCAACGGTCTCTCGCGCACTAAATGGCAAGTCCCACGTCTCCGCGCGAGCGCGCGAGCGAGTGCTCAAGGCTGCTCAGGAACTTGGCTATGTAGCATCTTCTTCCGCCTACACACTTGCCACCGGCCGCTCCAAGAACATTGGGGTCGTGATGCCGTTTGCTGCCACCTGGTTCTTTTCAACGGTTTTGGAAGGTGCGGCTAACGCCCTGGTAAATCGCGGCTACGACGTAACCCTCTATAACCTCTCGGGTGGTTCTGGACACAGAAAGCGCGTCTTTGAGGACCTTGTCCTGAGAAAGCGAGTGGACGGCGTACTAACCGTTGCTCTAAAGGTCTCCGATGAGGAGCTAAAGCGGCTAACGGATCTCAAGAAACCAATCGTAGGAATCGGTGGGCCAATTCCGGGAGCTAGATCGATAAGCATCGACGATGAGGGGGCCGGCAGGCTTGCCACTCAGCATCTAATCTCCCTCGGCCACACCAAGATTGGAATGATCTCGGGAAACCCTGCAAGCGAGATGGACTTTCACCAGCCCTACCTCCGGAAAACCGGTTATCACGAGGCACTTCTCGATGCCAACCTTGACTTTGTCCCGCAGTGGATGGCGGAGGCAGACTTCACCGTCGCCGGCGGCTACCACGCAGCCAAGCAGATGCTTGGAGATCCAAGGAGTGCTCCGACCGCGATCTTCTGCGCGAGCGACGAGATGGGTTATGGCGCAATCCAGGCTGCCAGAGACTTAGGTCTCAGGGTCCCCCAAGACATCTCTGTAATCGGACTCGATGGCCACCCCTTGGGCATGTTCTATGGGCTCTCAACCATGGACCAAAAGACCGCCGAGCAGGGAGAGCACGGAGCCAACTGGATCGTCGACATCCTTGAGTCCGGGGATGACAAGCAACTTGCGAACATCGAGCAGCTCACCACCTGGCCCATTGACCTAACGGTGCGCTCCTCAACCGCCCGCCAATCAAAGACCTAGGAGAGAAATGGCAGACTCATCATTCGACATCGTCAGCAAGGTTGACCGCCAGGAGACTGACAATGCGCTCAACCAGGCAGCCAAGGAAATTCAGCAGCGCTACGACTTCAAAGGCACAGATGCTGAGATCTCCTGGAGCGGAGAGAGCATCCTCATCAAGGCGAACTCGGAGGAGCGCGCAAAGGCTGCGCTCGATGTCTTCCAGACCAAACTCATCAAGCGCGGCATCTCGCTAAAGTCGCTAGATTCCTCAGAGCCCCAACCCTCGGGCAAGGAGTTCCGCATCACCTCGAACATGAAAAACGGCATCGATCAGGAAAATGCCAAGAAGATCTCAAAGATCATTCGCGACGAAGGTCCCAAGAGTCTCAAGAGTCAAATTCAAGGTGATGAGCTCAGGGTTAGCTCTAAGAGCCGCGATGACCTGCAGCAGTTAATTACTCTTCTGAGAGGCAAGGACCTCGATGTTGACCTGCAGTTTGTGAACTACCGCTAGCCCATAGCTAGGTAGCAGGTGCCACTTCCGAGAACCGAGAAGTAGGCGGCGTCTGCAAAGTACGCAGCCTCCCCCTGTCTCAAACTCAACGACTCTTCCTTTGAGGTTGAGATGACAATCTCACCGGCCACACAGACCGCAATTGCTCGACCCTTCAGGGCAACATCGATCAGCATGTTTGCCCCGCTCGGCTCAAGGCGGTAGAGGTTAAAGTCCTCTGCCGATAATCGATACTCAGTCAGGCCGCTGGTCAGCTCGAACGTTTCCACCAGTGGACTCTCGAGCTCACTAAAGTCCAAAATCTGCATTAGCTCTGGTCTATCAATCGGCTTTTTGGTCAGGCCTCCGCGAAGCACGTTGTCAGAAGCTGCCATAACCTCAACGCCTAGGCCCGAGAGGTAGGCATGGATGTTGCCCGCAGGGAGGTAGAGCGCCTGGCCCGGTTTTAGCACCACGTGGTTCATCAAGAGAGCAACCAGTAGGCCAACATCCCCCGGATGCTCCTGGGCAATCTTCGTCAATAGCTCGCCGCGATCTCCGAGTGAACTAGCTGCGGCAAGAAGCTTCTCAGCGTGATCGTTGGTTGCCTCGAGCGCCCAACTGGTAGCACCGCGGAGTCCCTCGCTCGCCAGAGCCGTTAGCCAGGGTGAGAATGCGGCATCGGCCTCGCTGAGAGCCTCCAGATCTTGCTGAATCACTGCAACCGATCGATAACCACAGAGCGCCTCAAACTCACTAACAGCAACAATGGCTTCGGGCTTGTGGTTCGGGTCGGAGTAACCGGGATAACCTTCCGCAAAGCGCATGGAAGCATGCTCCCTAGAGGGGTGGGCCTGAATGGAAAGCGGAGCGCTAGCCGCTAGGAACTTGACCAGGAACCCAAGGGGTTCGATGCGATCGGCAAGCTCGCCACCGTCTTGATCTAGGACCTCAGCAGGTGAGGATGGGTGAGTTCCAAACCAAAGCTCTGCCTGCGGCTGGCCATCTGGCTCGGTGCCAATAAGTTGAGGTATCAGATCAACTGAACCCCACGCATAGCGCTTTGGTGAGTTGGTGAGCTTTAGCAGTGTCACCTGCCCAGACTACCTATCCTCGTCTGGCGCAACTATCACCGACATTGGCCCGGTGGGTGGTGCAGCAGCGTTTAGCTCGCTTCTGCGTGCCCGCTTGGCCCACTGGTCAGCAATGACGCCGGAGATAACGGCAAGAATCACCGGGAAGAAAAAGGCTGTCGAGAGCCCCACGCCCTCGGTAAGCGCCCCCATACCTGCCTTGGCGCCAATTGCCACCGAGGAGTTAAACAGGCTCAACCTACTCACTGCCCATGCGGTTGAAACTCCGGGGATGTGGCCTGCGGCCGAGAAAAACGCTGGTGAGGCGGGAGCTAGGCCAAGCCCTGCGAGCCCCCACAGAATCGAAGCTATAACTAGGCCAAGAATTGTGTTGAAGCTGCTTATCGCCGAAGCGCTCAGGGCTGCTAGTGCCAGAGCTGCTGCTGCCAGGAATGCTCCCCGAGAGGCGATGGTGTGAGGGTGATACTTCTCAGCAAGTCTGGTCATCGAGAGCCGACCAATGATCATGCCAATCATGAAGACTCCAAAGGGTATCGACCTAAGAGCCACATCAACGTTTAGGACATCGCGAGCAAATACCGCCGCCCAGTCAATGACCGCAACCTCCGGGTAGATTGCGGCAAAGAGCCCGATCGCTAAAAACCACAGCTGCGAGGGCATCTGGTAGAACTTGCGCTTGACGACCCCCGCCCGCTCCTCGACGTGACCATCTTCCTCAGGGCTCAACAGCCACCGCAACGTGAACTCAAAGATGATGATCGTGGCTATCGCCACAAGAATCAGAAACAGCTCGAGCGACAAAAAGGTCGTAGAGATAGCTCCTGTGATGGCTGCGCCGACAGCACCGAGCGACCAGCCC
>JAOHCW010000023.1 GCA_028095925.1 Aquiluna sp. | reverse complement strand
ACGTTGAGGGCTTTGACGCTGCCAGCAAGGCGGCGATTCTCGCAGGGCTCGCATTTCATAGCGAGATGCCCGTCGAAAAGGTCTATCGCGAGGGCATTACCTCAATAACCGCTCTTCAGATTGAAACGGCCAGGCAAGCTGGCTACACCGTCAAGCTCCTGGCTATTTGCGAGCGAGCGGGGGAGAGTGGTGAGGGACTAGTAGCAAGGGTTCACCCTACGCTTATCCCTCTCGACCACCCTCTAGCCGCGGTTCGAGGCGCCTACAACGCTGTGTTTGTGGAGGCGGAGAGCGCAGGAAGGCTGATGTTCTATGGCGCAGGCGCTGGAGGCAAGGAAACGGCATCTGCAGTTCTCGGTGACCTCGTTTCCGCTGCGAAGCGTCACCTTGCGGGAGGACCAGGTTTGGGAGATTCGACCCACGCTGACCTTGAGGTTTTGCCGGTGCAGGCGATCTTTACACGTTTCCAGATAACGCTGGAGGTGGTGGATCAGCCAGGTGTTCTTGCCTCGGTGGCAAAGCAGTTTGCAGACAACGATGTCAGCGTTGAGACCGTCGCCCAGAGCGCCGGCACCGACTCGGACCTGGCTCTTCTAACCGTTATGACCCACTCCGCATCTGAGGCGGCTCTTGAGCGGTTAGTTGCCGAGCTTGCGAAGAACTCTTCAGTGAAGAAGGTCAGCTCTGTCATCAGGGTGGAGGGCGTCTAATGGCTCATCAGTGGCGCGGTGTTATTCGCGAATATATGGACAGGCTGCCCTTTACTGCCTCTGATCCTGTTGTAACCCTGGGAGAGGGTGGCACGCCGCTTATCGAGGCGCCAGCGCTAGCCAAGCTGCTAGACGTTGGGTCAGTTCACCTCAAGTTTGAGGGTATGAACCCCACCGGAAGCTTCAAAGACCGAGGCATGACGACCGCCGTTTCCAAGGCATTGGGCGATGGCGCCAAGGCAGTGATTGCCGCCTCGACCGGGAATACGAGTGCCGCAGCTGCTGCCTACGCAGTGAAGGCTGGCATGCAATCGGTGGTGCTGGTGCCTGCGGGCAAGATCTCCTGGGGGAAGCTCTCTCAGGCAGTTGCTCACAAAGCACAAATCTTGCAGGTCAGAGGAAACTTTGACGACTGTCTAAGACTTGCTCGAGAGCTCAGCGAAAATTACCCAGTGTTCTTGGTGAACTCGGTGAACCCAAACCGTCTCCAGGGTCAAAAGACAGCGGCATTTGAGGTTGTAGACGTCCTGGGTGACGCTCCCGATATTCACGCTATGCCGCTAGGCAATGCCGGGAATATTTCCGCCTATCACCTCGGCTATCGCGAGGAAGTTGCGGATAAGCGGATCAAGAAGCAGCCAATGCTCTATGGCATTCAGGCAGCAGGCTCCGCCCCCTTCATCCAGGGCTCGCCGGTGGCGAAGCCAGAGACGATCGCGACTGCAATTCGAATCGGCAATCCGGCATCTTGGGATCTCGCCCAGGAGGCTAAGCGCGACAGCGGTGGAGCATTTGGCTCGGTCAGCGATAAAGAGATTCTTTGGATGCACCGCTTTCTATCCCAGGAGACCGGAGTGTTTGTTGAACCCTCTAGTGCGACAGGTGCCGCAGGACTCCATAAGCTGGCGCAGCTTGGAGAGCTCCCGAAGGTAAACAGCATCGTCGTTACCGTCACCGGCCACGGCCTGAAAGATCCCGACTGGGCGCTTAAGGACGAAAACGGCAGGAAGATTAAGCCGAAGAAGGTGCCAGCTGCCGCTTCCTCAGTGGCAGAGATTTTAGGTTTGGAGCGCAAATGAAGGTAGCGGTAAAGATTCCAGCGACCAGTGCCAACCTAGGTCCAGGCTTTGACACTTTGGGCATGGCTCTTGCTCACTATGACGAGTACTCGGCGGAGCCAACTGGCTCCAAGCTAGTAATTGAAATAGTTGGCGAGGGCGAAAAGGATGCTCCACGAGACGAGAGCAATCTGGTTTTTCGCGCAATCAAGGTCGTCTATGACTCGCTGGGTAAGAAGGTTCCAGCTCTAGAGCTTGTTTGCCACAACAACATCCCACACGGCAGAGGCATGGGCTCCTCGGGTGCAGCTGTGGCCGGTGGTGTGATGCTTGCCGCGTGTCTTTTGGCAAATGAGGTTGAGTTCTCCGAGCAGCAGCTGCTTGAGTTTGCTACCGAGCTTGAAGGTCATCCAGACAACGTTGCGCCTGCGCTCTTTGGAGGGCTAACCGTTGCCTGGGTCGATGAAGATGGCCCCCACCACAAAAAGTTAACAACTCACCGCGGTCTCTCTCCTCTGGTCTTGGTGCCTTCCAACCAAATGTCAACCTCTCTTGCCAGGTCGCTGCAACCGCAGTCAGTTCCCCACACCGATGCGGTGTTCAACGTTTCGCGCTCGGCACTACTGGTTGCCGCGCTCACCCAGAGTCCTGAGCTATTGCTCGCGGCAACTGAGGACCGGCTCCACCAGAACTATCGTGCGAGCGCCATGCCAGAGACCTCTGAGCTAATTGCCTCGCTCCGAGCAAAGGGACACCCTGCTGTTGTTTCGGGGGCTGGCCCATCGGTGCTGGTGCTCGAGGACGACCCCCAAAAGCGACTTTTGGCAATCGCTCACGTTGAGAAGAATTTCCCAAGCTGGCATGCCATGCCACTTGCGGTTGATGTCAAAGGTGCTAGTCTTATTCCGCAGCCAGGATCAGGCAGCTAACTAAGCCCCTCTGCATCTCCATTCAATTCTGAATCGCGGATTTGTGCCGCAAAGAAATGAGAACTAAACACAATGGATGAAATCCAAGAAGACAAGCCGGTAAAGCGCACTAGACGTGTTAGCTCAACCCCCGCTTCAGCTAAGACTGAGGTAAAGACCGAGGCAAAGCCCGAGGATTCAAAGCCAACCGAGGCCAAGGCCGACACCGGTGAGGCTAAGGCTCCAGCAGCCAGAGCCCGAAAGACCTCCAAGCCCGCCGCCGAAAAGGCTGAGGGTGAGAGTGCTCCTAGTGCCGACAAGGCAGAAAGTGGCGCCGAAACCAAAGAGAAGACCTCTGACCGTCGCGAGGATCGTGAGACCCGTAGCTCCGACAGGGAGAACCAGCGTGACCGCGATGACGATCGCCGTGGTGGCGGACGTAATCGCCGTGGCCGCTATCGTGACCGCGACCGCAGACGCAATCAGGACGAGGTAGAGCCAGAGATCACAGAGGATGACGTGCTGCTTCCAGTGGCCGGCATCCTGGACGTACTGGACAACTACTCGTTCCTGCGCACCAGCGGCTACCTACCGGGACCCAACGACGTCTATGTTTCCCAGGGTCAGGTAAAGAAGTACGGACTTCGCAAGGGTGACGCCGTGGTTGGCTCTATCAAGCAGCCACGCGAGGGTGAAAACCAACGCCAGAAGTTCAATGCCTTGGTCAAGGTTGAGTCAATCAATGGCCAGACGCCGGCAGAGGCTGCTACTCGCGTTGAGTTTGGCAAGCTAACTCCGCTTTATCCAGACACCAGACTTCGTCTCGAGACAGACAACAAGAAGCTCTCGACCAGAATTATCGATCTGGTTGCCCCGATTGGTAAGGGTCAGCGTGGTCTGATTGTCTCGCCTCCAAAGGCAGGAAAGACTCTGGTTTTGCAGGCAATTGCCAACGCGATCTCGACAAATAACCCCGAGGTACACCTCATGGTGGTTTTGGTTGACGAGCGTCCTGAGGAAGTTACCGACATGCAGCGCACAGTCAAGGGTGAGGTAATTGCTTCCACCTTCGACCGTCCTGCTGATGACCACACCACCGTCGCCGAGCTGGCAATTGAGCGTGCAAAGCGTCTTGTTGAGATGGGTCACGACGTAGTTGTGCTTCTGGACTCCATTACGCGTCTCGGCCGCGCCTACAACCTAAGTGCTCCGGCATCGGGTCGAATTCTTTCCGGTGGTGTTGACTCCTCAGCTCTTTATCCTCCAAAGCGCTTCTTTGGAGCAGCCAGAAACATCGAGGACGGCGGTTCGCTCACCATCTTGGCCACAGCCTTGGTTGAGACCGGCAGCAAGATGGACGAGGTCATCTTCGAGGAGTTCAAGGGCACCGGAAACATGGAGCTCAGGCTCTCCCGTCAGCTTGCTGACAAGAGAATCTTCCCTGCGGTCGACATCAACGCATCCGGCACGCGCCGCGAGGAGATGCTGATGAGCCCTCAGGAGACCAAGATCATCTGGAAGCTTCGCAGGGCACTTGCAGGTCTCGAGCAGCAGCAGGCTCTGGAGCTTGTTCTCTCAAGACTCAAGGACACCGCGAGCAACGTCGAGTTCCTGCTCAAGCTTGAGAAGTCGATGCCGGTGCCTACCGAGACTGATTCGGAATAACGTTGCAGGATTCGCTTGCTGGCCTGAGAGCCGAGCACGCGAGTTTGCAAGAGCAGCTCAGCGACTCGGCGGTTCACTCGAACCCTGCCCTGTCTAAGAAGCTCAACCGGCGCTATGCGGAGCTGAGCACCATCTTGGATGCTGATGCTCAGGTGAAGCTTATTCAGCAGGATTTGGCGGCAGCTAAAGAACTTGCCACCGAAGACGCCAGCTTTGCAGAGGAGCTTCCCAAACTCGA
>JAOHCW010000022.1 GCA_028095925.1 Aquiluna sp. | reverse complement strand
CAGGCCAGATCTTCTTTGGCTCAATCCTCGCGCCTTGGCCCAACAGGCTAGACGGCGGTCGGTACCAGCTTGCTGGGAAAGAGTTCGTCGCAGGCAATTTAGATGCCTCCAATAACGCTAATCACGGGCTGGTCTTCGATCGTGAATTTGAAGAAGTGAGTGCCACCGCGACTGAGGTGGTGCTCAGCTATGAATTCGGTGCTGATCCCGGTTATCCCTTCAGAGTTGGGCTAGCGGTTACTTATGAACTCATAGCTGGAGGGCTGAGAGTAGGCGCCACTTCAACCAACCAAGGACAGACAGTAGCCCCGTTTGCAATTGGCTTCCACCCCTATTTCCTTGCACCCGAGCCTTTTGAGCTCTCTGGCGCATTTACGAGTGTTATTCAGACCGATTCGAGAATGCTTCCAACAGCGAAGGTCCCAGTAGATGGGCTGAGCTATACTGGGGAAGAGATTGACACTTGCTATCTGGGAGCCAGTGAGGTGTCTTTCAGGACCGCGAGGTTTGAACTCGCAATCGAGCTAGAGAAAAACCTTGATCACTTTATGTTCTATCGCCCAGGGCCTGACCAGGGTGAATCGATGATTGCCATTGAACCTATGAGCTCGCTGGCGAACGCTTTTCAGAGTGAAATTGCTCAGCACCTATTGGAGCCTGGGGAGACTAGAGAGTTTTCCTTCGCGATCAGAATGCGCTAGCAGGCAATTCTTTTTCATCTGACTCAATTGCCTGAACGATTCTTGTCGCTACGTGCTGGGCAGTCATACCCTGCGGGAAGTTAGGTGCCTCGCCTGCGATTGCTCGACCCGCAAGCCCTGTTTCTGTGTGGCCGGGACGGGCAGACAGAACTCTTGTTCCAGCCCTGCGCCACTCCCTAGTGACGCCTGTGAGGAAGCCATCTATCGCGCACTTGCCGGCCGAATAGGCAGCTATGCCGGGAAGTGGAGTCTCGGCAACCACACCGGTTAGGTTCACAATCACGCTCTCATCCTTCTTGGCAAGAAGCGGCTGCAGCGCTGAGAGCAGCTGCATCGGCCCGGCGGCATTTACTGCCATCAGTCTCCCAATTGTTTCGCTGTCTAGGGCCGAGGCCTCTCCAAAGGCCACCAGACCTGATGCATTGATGATGCCGTCGATCTCTGACGAGGCAAGAAGATATTCGGTGAGGGTCTTTACGCTCTCCGGGCTTTCGAAGTCCAGGAGCAGTCGAATCTCCACCTTGGAGGGGATATTGCCGGCGGTGTCATTTACCCTGGCGGTTCCAAGGACAGTGGCGCCTTTTTCCTGCAGTTGTTTGGTGATCTCGGCCCCCAAGACTCCCGATGCGCCAACTACCAAAAACTTCTTACCTGTTAGATCCATTGCGCTAACAACCCAAGGAGCATCTTGCTTATTTCGCGATTACAATATCCATTCAGTCCCAGGAGAAAACTTGAAATCTAGCTATGCCGTGTTATTCGCGGCAATTCTTACCCTCACCGGCTGTTCCAACACCACTGAGTTTGCAAGTGATGGAAGCTGCGATGGCGTTGCTGTGGTCATTAACTTCTCCGGAGAGGCAGAGAACCTGGAGCGTTGCGTCGTGATCAATGGCAACAGCGAGACTGCCAAGAACGTCTTAGCTTCGGCCGGCATCAGCGTCGAGGGCACAAAGGCATTTGGCGATGCCGTGGTCTGCAGGGTAAATAACGTCCCCTCTAAGGACAGCGAGCTACTGGTTGAGGGTGAAGAGCCCTACCTAGAGACCTGCGAAGACATGCCAGCTGCATTTGCCTATTGGGGCCTCTGGGTCAAAGAGTCACCTCAGGCCGACTGGGGTTACGCGATGGAGGGCATCTCCGCGCTGCAGCTGACCAAGGGACAAGCTGTCGGCTTGGCGTTTTCCATCGGCGGTCAGGCGCCTACTCCATAGTGTCTGGGGCTCTCGGGCGTATCAGGCTGGCGGCACTTCTCGCAACCGGCTTTATCGCTCTGAGGCTGGTTTACGCGTTTCTGTTCGCAGGCCTTGGTGGTAACCAGGTGCTGTTGAAGCTTTCCAAAGTTTCGCTTGGGGGACCCTTTCGGCACATCACCCTCTTCGGGGACGTGAGCGCCGATGGCATCCTGAGAAACGTGGAACTTGCGCTGCCATTTGCCCTATCAATCTTGGTTTTTGGATTCATCTCTGCCTTCATAACGCCGGCTAAGCTGCAAAAGGCCTCGGGCAAAGTCCAGCCGCTACGAAACCTCCTAACAGCGCTTTCCATCTCACTCGCTGCACTTCCTGGTGTGTTGGCTGCGACCAAAGAGGCGAACTGGGCTCGCAGGATTCGCGGTGAAAAACGGCTGTCGGTGCTAGTTCCAATTCTTGAGCGCATGGTGCAGCGGGCAACTGCGGTTGGTCTCGAGTTGGCCAAGTCCAATCCCCAGGACCTAAAGAGCGCAACTTTGCAGGTTAACGGCTTTGAGCTGCCAGGTTTAGGGCCGATCTGTTGTGAAGTCACCCCAGGCGAAGTTGTTTTGCTAAGTGGCGATACGGGGTCAGGTAAGTCAACTTTCCTTCAGGCGCTCTCAGGTGAGCTTTGGGAACACCACGGAAGAAAAAACGCGGGCAGCATCTCGCTGGGTGAGATGGGAATCGATTCGCTTGCAGCATCCAGTTACGTGGCGATGGTTCCCCAGCTGCCCCAGCAAAGCTTTATCGCCGAGACTGTGGCTGAGGAGCTGGGGCCGAAAGGTCTTGCCGGCCACGTCATGGGCGTAGCGGCCCTTTCCCAAAAGCCCGTGCACTCACTCTCCCACGGCGAGGCATATCGGGTGGCAATAGCGCGTGCAGTCTCGAGAAAGCCTGCCCTGCTGCTAATAGATGAGCCTTCGGCGGCTTTGGATTCCGCTGGCATCGAAGAGCTGAAAGCACTGGTTTCTCAACTGTCTTCCTCAGGCACCACCGTGATAATCGCCGACCATCGACCTGAGCTTGTTGGAATTACAGGTGCAACCAGGTTGGAGATTTCGGGCGGTGCTTTAGGGGAGCCTGAGCCCAGGACAATCAAGCAGCCTGCGCTTCGAAAGGTGGTTGTCGGCAGGGATCAGGTAGCCAAGCTTTCAATTTCAAGCGTTGGAGCCGAGGCAGAGCTAATTCGGAATGTATCGCTGTCGCTAAACCAGGCGGACTGCGCGGCAATAACCGGACCTAATGGCTCAGGTAAGTCGACCCTGCTAAGGCGGATAGCTGAGCCAAGACCAGACGAACTTCTGATTCATGGCAGCGAGGTGGTTGGCCCCGAGCCGCGCATGGTTTCGCTGGTTCCAGATCGCCCCTCGCAGTTTTTTGTTACCGATTCCCTTGGAAATGAGCTGACCAGAGCCGACAAGGTGGCAGGCGTTAAGAGTGGACTAACCGCCATCACCCTTGAGAGCATTCTCGGTAAGCTACCGGATCTTGAAACCCACCCACTGGACCTCTCAGTCGGGACTCAACTGGCTCTAGGTGTTGCGATGCAGCTAAGCCACAAGCCTCAGCTGTTGCTTCTGGACGAGCCGGTGCAGGGGCTGGATCCAGCATCCAGGGAGCTTATGGCTGAGACTATCCGCTGTGTTCAGGAGACAGGCTGTGCTGTGTTGATTGCAACCCACGACCTTGATTTTGCCAAAAGACTTACTAATCGAGTCTTTGAGATCTCGGGTTGCGAACTTAGAGAGCTAAGCGGGGTGAGGGCATGAACCGGATTCGCGCAATCGTGTTGACGCTGCTTTCCCTGTCGGCGCTCGCAGTCTTTTTCTGGCCGCTCTGGTTCGACGCCACCGGCATCGAGGAGTCGCTGGCTGGTTCCCTTGCGGTTATCGCAGCAATCGTGCTTGCAGCTGCAACCTTTGTAGTCTTCGATGGCGACCTGGTTGGACCAAAGCAGCTCGCTCTGCTCGGCTTGCTGGCTGCCCTGGGGGCGGCCCTTCGAGTGGCAACCGGAGGCACCGGAGGCTTTGAGCTGGTATTTCTAGTTATGATTATTGGAGGCGCTGCACTTGGCGTTAGGTTCGGATTCTTACTTGGCGCCCTAACAATATTGGTGTCCTCTATCTTCTTCGGGGGTTTTGGTCCCTGGTCCGCATTTCAGATCTTTGCAACGGCCTGGGTTGGTGCGGGAGCCGGCATTGTTAGCCGCAAGCTTGCTAGCTGGCGAATTCCAGCTCTAGCAACCTATGGAGTTCTCGCAAGCTACCTCTTTGGTTTGATTATGAACCTTTGGTTTTGGCCCTTTGCCGTTGGTCCGACAACATCCATCTCCTATGTCCCTGGGGCAACCCTTGGAGAGAACCTCCTCAGCTTCCTCACCTACAGCTTGCTCAGCTCAACCCTGACCTGGGATACCGTGAGGGCGTTAAGCGTTGCGGCAGGGCTTGTGGTCTTTGGTAGGCCGCTAATTAGGACTTTGGAGCGAGCCAAGCTCTAGACGGAGAAGTACTTAGCCTCTGGGTGGTGGAAGACAAATGCGTCTGTGGACTGCTCTGGGTGGAGCTGAAGCTCTTCGCTGAGTTCGATGCCCAGTCGCTCAGGTCTTAGAAGCTCTACGACCTTCTTGCGATCTTCCATCTCCGGGCAGGCTGGATAGCCGAGCGAGAACCTCGCCC
>JAOHCW010000021.1 GCA_028095925.1 Aquiluna sp. | reverse complement strand
GCCTTACCGGTCTCGTCAGCTCAAAAAACATCACCTTTGTTCAGGGTGAGGGGCGCATGACCGGACCGAAGCAGGTAACTGTTGGCACCCATGTTTACGAGGGCAAGAACCTAGTCCTAGCAACAGGCTCAATCTCAAAGACCCTCGGGGTTGAAATCACTGGCCGTGTAATTACCAGCGACCAAGCGCTTCAGATGGATTGGGTTCCGAAAAAGGTAGCCATTTTGGGCGGCGGTGTCATTGGGGTGGAGTTTGCCTCCGTCTGGCGCTCATTTGGTTCAGATGTTGTCATCATCGAAGGTCTAGATCGCTTGGTTCCAAATGAGGAGCCAGCAATTAGCAAGGCTCTGGATCGCGCCTACCGCAAACGCGGCATCGAGTCCAAGCTTGGAAACAAGTTCAAGGCAGTAACTCAGACTGCGGATGAAGTCACGATCGAGCTTGAAAACGGCGACCAGGTGACAGCAGACATTCTGCTGGTTGCAGTTGGTCGCGGACCAAACGCCACCGGGTTTGGCTATGAGGAGCAGGGCGTTCAGATGGAGCGCGGCTGGGTACTTACCAACGAACGACTCGAGACCAATCTCCCGGGTGTGTACGCCGTCGGAGACATAGTTCCAGGGCTTCAGCTCGCCCATCGCGGCTTTATGCACGGCATCTTCGTCGCCGAGGAGATTGCCGGCCTAGGGCCAATGAAGGTTGACGAGATGGGCATCCCAAGAGTCACCTATTGCGAGCCAGAGATTGCCTCTGTTGGCCTTACAGAAGAACAGGCCAAAGAGAAGTTTGGTGCTGAGGGCATCTCCACCTACGAGTACAACCTCGCCGGCAATGGCAAGAGCAATATTCTGGGCACAGCCGGAGTAATCAAGCTGATTCGACAGATCAATGGCCCAGTAGTTGGATTCCACATGATCGGATCAAGAGCCGGAGAGCAAATCGGCGAAGCCCAGCTAATTGTGAACTGGGAGGCATACCCAGAGGATGTTGCACCGCACATCCACGCACACCCAACCATGAACGAAGCAATCGGTGAGGCGCATCTAGCGCTGGCCGGTAAGCCGCTTCACGCACACGCATAGCCCTAGTCAGGATAGGAACGATGAGCGAAGTAGTACTACCAGCACTCGGAGAATCGGTAACAGAGGGAACCGTAACTCGTTGGCTCAAGAAGGTTGGTGACACAGTTGCCGTTGATGAGCCGCTAGTCGAGGTCTCCACCGACAAGGTTGACACAGAGATCCCTAGTCCTGTCGCCGGTGTCTTGCAGCAGATACTTGTGCAAGAAGACGAGACCATTGAGGTCGGAGCCGTACTAGCGGTAGTTGGAGATGGTGCAGCAGCTGAAGCTCCGGCTCCCGCAGCCGCACCGCCAGCCTCCGAACCAGAAGCAGCAGCGCCTCCCCAGCCCGAGGCACCCGCAGCTCCAGCGGCTCCCGTTGCAGAGACCCCGGCACCTACTCCCCCAGCTCCTGTTGCAGCACCCCCAGCGGCACCTACACCTGTTGCTCCACCTGCACCGGTCGCTGCACCGGTGGCACCACCAGCCCCTCCAGTGCCAGTTGCAGCCGCTCCAGCGGTACCAGCTGCTGCAAGCGAATTGGAGAGCGATCCAAATTACGTAACTCCGATTGTTCGCAAGCTCGCATCGGACATGGGTGTAGATCTTGCGCGCGTCACCGGAACAGGAATCGGTGGACGCATCCGCAAGGAGGACGTCATTGCAGCTGGATCTCAGCCACCAGCAACACCAGCTAGCGCCCCAGGTGTTCCGGCTGCAGCTCCTTCGGCAGCTGCAAGCCCACTGCGCGGAACGAGCGAGCCCATGACCAGGCTTCGCAAGGTACTTGCAGAGCGCGCGGTTGCCTCAATGCAGCAGTCCGCTCAGCTCACTACCGTCGTTGAGGTTGACGTAACGGCTGTTGCGCAACTGAGAGACCGTGTAAAAGCCGACTTCCTGGCCAAGACAGGCAACAAGCTCAGCTTCATGCCTTTCTTCACTCTCGCAGCAGCTGAAGCGCTTAGGGCTCACCCAAAGATCAACAGCACCGCCGAGGGCGAAAACATCGTCTATCACGATGGGGAGAACATTTCTTTCGCGGTAGACACAGAAAGAGGGCTTCTCACCCCGGTTCTTCGCAACACCGCGAGCATGAACATCGCCGAACTTGCCCGCCAAATTGCAGACATGGCAGAGCGCACCAGAAATAACCAGTTGAAGCCAGATGAGCTATCGGGTGGCACCTTTACCGTTACCAACACCGGTTCTCGAGGTGCACTATTTGACACCCCTGTGGTGTTCCTTCCACAGTCCGCAATCCTTGGAACCGGAATTGTCACGAAGCGACCAGCGGTCGTCAAGGACGCCTCCGGCAATGAGGCGATCGCGATTCGCTCAATGGTTTACTTGGCACTCTCCTACGACCACAGAATCATTGACGGGGCCGATGCTTCTCGTTACCTCTCGGACGTAAAGATGCGACTAGAAGCCGGAGCCTTTGAGCCAAACCTCGGTATCTAGTCAGCTCGGAGGCATTATGCCTTTTCCCAAAGGGCTAGCCGAGGAGGTTGCTCTTGCCTTCGTTTGAGCGCATTGGATTCGCGCCAAATTTGGTGGGCTATGACGAAGGGTACAGAAAACAACTAGAGGTCCACGCGGAGGTTGTTTCAGGCAAGAGACCTGACACAATTCTGCTCCTGGAACACACCAGTGTCTACACAGCAGGCAAGCGCACTGAGCTTGACGAGCTTCCCGATGATGGAAGTGAGTTCGTAGAGACCAATCGAGGAGGCAAGATCACCTGGCATGGACCGGGACAACTGGTGGGGTACCCAATCATGCGACTGCCCCAACCAATCGATGTCGTGAACTACGTCCGCTACCTAGAAAAGACTCTTATTGAGGTCATCGCCGAGCTCGGGGTGAAAGGCGAGCGGGTAGAAGGAAGAACTGGAGTGTGGGTCGACAACGGAGACGAGCTTGTGAAAGTTGCCGCAATTGGTATCCGCGTCTCGGAAAAGGTCACGATGCACGGCTTCGCCCTGAATTGCAATAACTCCCTCGAGCCCTACCAGCACATAATTGCCTGTGGCATCCAGGATGCAAGAAGTAGCACCCTAAGCGAAATAGCATCTAGGGACGTAACACCTGTCGAAGCGGCTACCCTTGTAGAGCAGATAATGAAAGAGATCCCAAATGCCAGAGGTTAATCCCACGCGAAAACTGCTTCGCTTGGAGGTCCGCAACTCTCAGGTGCCGATTGAGCGCAAACCAGAGTGGATCCGCACAACGGCGAAAATGGGGCCTGAATACAAGCAGCTGCACTCGCTTGTGAAGGACCAGGGTCTTAACACAGTCTGCCAAGAGGCCGGCTGCCCCAACATTTTTGAGTGCTGGGAAGACCGCGAGGCTACGTTCCTAATTGGCGGCTCGCAGTGCACCAGGCGCTGCGATTTCTGCCAGATCGACACCGGTAAACCAGCCGCATTTGATGCCGATGAGCCAAGACGAGTCGGAGACTCGGTCACGAAGATGCAGCTGCGCTATGCAACAGTTACCGGTGTTGCAAGAGATGACCTGCCCGATGAAGGCGCATGGCTATATGCGGAAACCATCAGACAAATCCACAAGCAATCGCCCGGAACAGGCGTTGAGATCTTGGTCCCAGACTTCTCGGGTAATCCAGAACTTTTGAAGCTTGTTTTCGATGCAGTCCCTGAGGTCTTTGCGCACAACGTTGAAACCGTCCCAAGAATTTTCAAGAGAATTAGGCCGGCGTTTGACTACCAGCGGTCGATGGACGTAATAACCCAGGGACGGGAATATGGGCTAGTCACCAAGTCAAACCTGATTCTTGGCATGGGTGAAGAGCGCGATGAGATTATTCAGGCTCTGCATGATCTGCACGATGCCGGAACCGACATCATCACCATCACCCAGTATTTGAGGCCCTCCCCCCGGCACCACCCCGTCGAGCGTTGGGTTAAGCCGCAGGAGTTCGTCGAGCTTGCAGAGATTGCCGAAGGCATTGGATTTTTGGGAGTGCTTTCTGGTCCTCTGGTTCGCTCCAGCTATCGTGCAGGTCGGCTCTGGGCAAAGAGCATGATTGCAAAGGGTAGGGAGATTCCTGAAGAGCTTCGTCACCTGGCGGACAAGCTCGAGTTCGCACAAGCCAGCGCGATTGCCTAAGTAGACTAGGCCCGTGGCAAAGAAAGATAAGGCTCCCGGCAGACTCAAGCAGCTGCTCCAGGTTTATAAACTCACGGCTAAAAACGACCCGACCAGCGTTTGGATCGCTCTTCTTGGGTTTCTCCTAGCAACAGGTGGTGGACTGCTCGTTGGCTTCCTGCTTGGAGGTGGCGAGGCGTGGAGCCTGACCATTTGGACAATCTCGGGTGTTGTCTCAGGAATTCTGATCGCAATGATCCTGATGTCCAAGCGTGCAGAACGCAATGCCTATCAGCAGATTGAAGGCCAAGCCGGCGCGGTGGGAGCTGTTCTCGACACTCAGATTAAGCGCAGCTGGAGAGCATCTTCTGTCCCTGTCTCGGTCAACCCAAAAAGCCGTGAGGCGATTTACCGAATGATTGGCCCCGCGGGAGTTGTCCTAATTGCAGAGGGTTCGTCCGCGAGAGTCCATCAGATGCTTCAGGATGAGACTCGCAAGGTCAACAGAGCCGCGCCAGGTGTGAAAGTACACCAGCTGAAGGTGGCAACAGACGACACAGGTGTCAGGCTCTATGAGCTTCTCAAGACGGTATACAAGCTTGGTAAGACCCTGAAGAGGGCGGAAGTTGCAGTAGTTGCAAACCGTCTCGATGCACTTGGCGGGCTTTCGATACCCATTCCAAAGGGAATTGACCCCACAAAGGTTCGTGCACCAAAGCGCAAGTTTTAACATTTCTGAAACATAAGCTCGGTAGTTTTTCCTCATTCCCTGTGGCGACACAGTTCACCTAAGAAAGAGATACCTATGTTCAAGACAGCCTCTGAGGTGTTGGCATACATCAAGGAAAATGACGTCAAATTTGTAGACGTTCGCTTCACAGACCTTCCTGGTGTGCAGCAGCACTTCAACCTTCCTGTTTCTCAGATTGATGAAGACTTCTTTGCCAATGGACAGCTCTTCGACGCTTCCTCAATTAGGGGTTTCGCTGCTATCCACGAGAGTGACATGCAGCTCATCCCAGATGTGACGACCGCATGGATCGACCCATTCAGAGTCGAAAAGACCCTCATCATGAACTTTGACATCTACAACCCAAGAAACGGTGAGCTGTATCACCGCGACCCTCGTCAGGTGGCCCACAAGGCAGAGCGCTACCTACAGTCAACGGGTATCGCAGACACTGCATTCTTCGCTCCTGAGGCTGAGTTCTTCATCTTCGACGAGGTCCGCTACGAGGTCAAGGCTCACACCGCCTACCACATGGTGGATTCGATCGAGGCACCATGGAACAGCGCAAAGGCTGAGGAGGGTGGCAACCTGGGAAACAAGACCCCGCACAAGGGTGGCTACTTCCCAGTTTCACCAACAGATCAGCTAGCTGACATCCGTGACGCAATCGTGCTTGAGTTGGAAGCCGCTGGTCTCTCAGTAGAGCGCTCCCACCACGAGGTTGGAACCGCTGGTCAGTGCGAGATCAACTACCGCTTTGATCAGCTGATCAAGAGCGCCGACGACATCTTGAAGTTCAAGTACATCGTCAAGAACGTTGCCAACCAGTTTGGAAAGACCGCAACCTTTATGCCGAAGCCTCTCTTTGGTGACAACGGGTCAGGTATGCACGTCCACCAGTCACTCTGGAAAGATGGCAAGCCACTGTTCTACGACGAGTCTGGCTACGGAGGTCT
>JAOHCW010000020.1 GCA_028095925.1 Aquiluna sp. | reverse complement strand
GCCTTACCCAAGCGCTCAAGCTGCTCAGCGGAGAGCTGCGTTGCCACAGTTATGTGGGCAACCGATTCCCCGGCAAACTCTGCGAGCCAAAGCCCGTACTGCTCCATGACTTCAGCAAACCTTTTGTAGCTTCGCGAGTAAACCGCTTGGCTCGCTAGGACCAAGGCCGACTCAGAAACCTTCTTGCCTAAGAGCTTTCCGACCAAATCGGCTTTGCCCTCTTTAGAAGCTCTGGTTGATGAGAGTGCTAGCTCCAACTCGGCATCGTGCGAGCTGAGCTGCCCGATTTCAAACAGCTCAGTCTGTAAAGAGTCAAGGTCCTTGCTCTGTGATGCAACAGCGCGCACGCCAACCTGCTCAAGAGCTGCGGCGATGTCCCGGGTTGCGCTCCAGCGCATCCCGGCTGCTGCTTTGGCTAGATCCTTAGCGGCATCCATCGCCCCGGCAAATACTGCATCGACTACCTTCTCCTTACTTGCCGCCTCGGCGGAAGGATCCGAAAGCATTGAGCGCAGCTGAGCGCTCTGCTGAATGGCATTGGAGATGGTGAAAAGCTCGCCTGCGAGCTTCAGGTCGATGCCGCTTAGCTTGTCCAGTTTCTCCTGGAGTGCTAGGCGTGACTGCCGGGTCGATGAGGCCATTTACTTACTCGCCTTCTTACCTTCAAGCTCGCTGATGAAGTCATCCACGACCTTGTTTGCAACCTTGTCGTCTTTGAGCTTCTCGCCAACGATTCGTGAGGCTAGCTCGATTGCCAGTGCTCCAATCTCACCCTGAAGAGCCCTCGCGGCAGAATCACGTTCTGCAGACAGGGAGCTCTTGGTGAGTTCGGTGAGCCTCTCGGCATCCTGAGCGGCTTGATCTTTGAGCTCTGCAAGAATCTGCGCACCCTCGCTGCGAGCGTCCTCGCGGATACTTGAGGCTTCGCTCTTTAGCTTCTCCTGCTCGGCCATTACAAGAGCCGTGCGGTGCTCGGCAGCCTTCTGGGCTTCCTCGGCCTCCGCTAGGCGACCCTCAATAGCCTTGGCACGCTCATCGAGCATGTTCTTGAACCCCGGCAGGACTTTGAACCAGAAGAAGGTGAGCAGAATCACGAAAATTACGGACGACCAGATGATGTCGTAGTCAGCCGGAATCAGCGGATTGGGTTGTTCACCACCCTCAGGCGCTGTCGCTGCAAGAATCTTGGTAATCATGCTTAGGCGAAGATGAATGGGGTTGCTAGACCAATCAGTGCAAGCGCCTCGGTAAAGGCGATACCTAGCCACATTGTCACCTGGAGGCGACCAGCTAGCTCAGGCTGACGGGCGATGGACTCGATGGTCTTAGAGACCACCAGACCTACACCAATTCCTGGACCGATTGCAGCGAGGCCATAGCCAACGACTGCGATGTTGCCGGATAGTTCGGCGATGTTTACTGCGTCCACTTTATTTCCTTCCGTGGTTATTAGTGTTCGTCTGCCAATGCCAACTGGATGTAGACAGTGGTCAGAAGTGTGAATACGTATGCCTGCAGGACAGACACCAAAATCTCAAAGAGGGTAAAGGCAAAGCCAAATAGCAGGGTTCCTGCTCCGAAGAACTGGAAGATACCTTCGGCCTGGAAAAAGAAGAAGTGCGTTGCCGAGAAGCACAGCACTAGAAGCAGGTGGCCGGCGACCATGTTCATCAATAGACGCAGGGCCAAGGTGACAGGCCTCAGGATGAAAGTCGAAAGGAACTCAATTGGAGTTACGAGCGTGTAGAAGTAGACAGGAACTCCGGAAGGAAACAGGGCGTTTTTGAAAAAGCCCATACCGTGGCGCTTGACTCCCGCGTAAATAAACGTTACATACGCAGCTGCCGCCAAGACCAGCGGGATACCAATCACGGACGTTCCGGCGATGTTCGCAAACGGAATGATGCCCGTGATGTTCATGCCGAGCACCATGAAGAAAATCGTCGTCAGAAGAGGTAGGAAGCGATCGCCGTCCTTTTCACCAAGCTGGTCATGGGCAATGGACTTTCGCACGAAGTTCAGCGCCATCTCCCCAAGCAGCTGGAAGCGACCTGGAACAACCTGGCCAGCCTTGACCGACTGGTTGAACTTACGAGCCCACAGCCAGAACAGAACAATCAGCAAAACCATGACAATCAGACGAATCATCATGATTCGGTTTATTGCAAAAGGGGTGCCTTCGAAAAGAAAGACCTCGGGGTAGAACTCGTAAATGGTTGGCGGGCTGAACTGGCCGTCCTCGGCCGCCAACTTTAGAGCAGTGAACAGGATAGTTCTCCCCTGTTAGGGCGACCTAAGCCGCACTTTGCATGGTTTGGATTTCTCCAAGAGTTTACAAGACCAACAAGGCCCAAACAGGCCCAATTCCGAAAAAGGCAGACTAATTTTCCACGGCCGGCAGTTTTGAGCTCAGGACCAGATAGGAATCGATGGAGAGCCCTCCTAAAACCGACGCGACCACCGCAAAAAAGAACATTGGGCCAGAAATAAACTCGGCTCCCTGCAGGCTGCCCAGCAACACCGCAAACAGCAAGATCTTAAGCAGCCAGCCGCCCAAGACCAGCCCATAAAAACCATTTAGCGGCAGCTTGCTGCCAAAGCGAATGCTGAGAATCGTGAGCACTCCAAAGCTTGCCGAAACTGCTGCCGCAATGAGCGAAGAGAAAACCCCGGCCAATCCATAGATCAAAAAGCCCAGCAGCGATCCCACCAGTGCGATTAGCACGGCCAGAAGAATCGACAGTCTCAAAGCCGCATTAAACAGATCAGCGCTGTTTCGCTGCATCACGCCTCCTACGCCTGGCAATACGGGCAAACACTGGCCAGTAGGTGTGAACCAGCGCCAGAATCTGCCAGAAGCCAAAGATTATCAATACCTGCCCTAGCTCGAGCCAGAAAAACAGCAACAGGCTTGTCGACACAAGTGCGGTCCAGTGATAGAACACCAGAACTGCTCCCGCATGGGAGTGCCCGATGTCCTGCAGCTGGTGATGGATGTGCTCCTTGTCAGGGGCAAATGGAGACTTGCCTCTTCGGAGCCTGCGGACCACTGCGAGCAAAAGGTCCAATAGTGGCAAGACCAAGATGAAGACCGGCAGCGCAAGGGGAATCAAGGCGGGAAGAAGATCATTGCGGGTCACCGTTGCTGGGTCGATTGAACCCGTTACTTGAATTGCACTCGCGGCCATTAGTAGACCCAGCAGCATTGCTCCCGAGTCCCCCATAAAAATCTTGGCAGGACGCCAGTTGTGGGGAAGGAAGCCGAAAACCAAGCCAAGAATGATCGCAGACAGCAAGCCGGCTGTGGAGAAGTAGTTGGTCGGCGAAGTCTGCTGGGCTAGCAGGTATGTATAAACGAAGAAGGCAAAGGTGCCGATCGCAACCACCCCTGCAGCCAAGCCGTCTAGCCCGTCAATGAAGTTCACTGCATTCATCACCAGCACCACTACAAAGACTGTGATGGCTAGTGAGACACCGAAGCTTCCAACGGTGAGGCCCCCGATTGGGAGTGAAACAATCTGAACTCCTGAGGAAGCGAGGATCCAGGCGGCAGCCATTTGCCCGCCCATCTTGGCAGTCCAGTCAAGCTCAATCAGGTCATCGAGCAAACCGATTACGACAATCAGCCCTCCCGCTCCAACTAGAGCCCAAATAGGTCCTGGGTCAGTGAAAATCGGCTCAAACCAGCCAAAGCTGCCGGCCGCATAAAAGCCAGCGAAAAGGCCGATAAGCATGCCCAATCCCCCGATTCTGGGGGTTGGAGACTTATGGACGTCGCGATCGCGGATCGCAGGAGTTATGTTGTAGCGCTTAGCTACAGATCGCACTCCCCAGGTCGCCACAAATGTCACGATTGCCGTGATCAGTGCGACCAGGAAGTAGGCCCGCACTAGTCGACCTCGAGCTCCACGTTGCCAATCACGGAGCGGATCCGGTCCAGGGAAATGGCCCCTTTTCTCAGGACTCGAATGGGTTCGCCATCGCGAACCTGGGTCAAGTCAAGAATTGTTGATGCTTCGCCCTTGGGAGAGGCTCCACCGTCTAGGTAGACGGCCACGTTGTCACCAAAGTGCTCGACTGCCTGCTGAACATTGACCGCGGCGTCTTTGCCGGTGAGGTTCGCACTCGAAACCGCCAGAGGACCGACGTCCTCCAGCAAGGCCAGGGTTATTTTGTGGTCAGGCACACGCAGGGCAACTGTCCCCCGGGTCTCACCCAAGTCCCACTCAAGCGAGCGCTGCGCCTTCAGAACCATAGTCAGCGCACCAGGCCAGAAAGCAGCCGCCAACTGGTTTGCAACTAGAGGCAGATCAGAGGCGAGCGCCGAAAGGGTCTCAACCTTTGGAATCAAAACTGGTGGTGGCATGGTCCTGTCGCGCCCCTTGGCATTGAGTAGCGCCTCCACTGCCTTTGGGCTGAAAGCGTTGGCAGCAATGCCATAGACAGTGTCCGTAGGAAGTACTACGAGCTCATTTCTGTCGAGAGAAACCTTTGCAAGCCGAAATCCTGTTAGTAGGTCAGTGTCTACCGAGCAGTCATAAACCTTCTGCAAGCTCTCCTACTTTCTTAGGGCGCTCACGGCGCGAAGTCTTCCAGTGTTATCGGGGTGAACACTCACTGAGCGCCAACCTTCTGACAATAGTAATTCACGAACTTCATCCGATTGCCCGTCTGCGTGTTCAATCACTAGCAGCCCACCGGAGCGAAGCGGAATCTGCGCACAGGCCGCAAGCTCCCTGATGGCATTCAAGCCATCTTCCCCTGAATACAGGGCGAGCTCTGGGTCATAATCCCTAACCTCCGGGTCAATCGGGACAGCACTTGAGGGTATGTAGGGAGGATTGCTGATAACAACATCTAGGTCCTGCAGCCTTGGAAGCTCAATAGCGAAGTCACCAACGATGAGCTCCACCTCAGGAGCGAGCTCTTGGATGTTCATTCTTGAATATTCGGTCGCCTCTTCGGACTGCTCGATTGCAAACACCGTGGCTGAACTCTCTCGCGAGAGCGATATCGCGATAGCCCCAGAGCCTGTTCCGACATCAACTGCCCTTCCAGGTGTTGGCAGAGAGTTGAGATAGTCGATGGCTATTTGGGTAACGAGCTCCGTTTCGAATCTGGGTATGAAGACTCCTCGGCCGACCTTGAGCTCGATTGAACGAAACGGCGCCTTGCCAGTTATGTGTTGGAGCGGCTCTCGACTCACTCGTCGTTCAACGAGTGGTTCTAGATCTAGAAGATCACGCTCTTCACCTGTCATTGCCAGCGCGCGTAGTTCACCCCGGGAGACTTGCAAGAAGTCAGCTAGAAGCACTTCGCTCTCCGCCTCAAAAGAGACAATGCCGGCTGCCTCTAGCCGGCTAGAGATTTCAGCGATTGCCTCAGTTAGCAGATTCGGTATTGCCAAGGGCAGCGAGCCTTGCCTCTTCGTCCATCTTGATAGCCGACTCCACAATCGGATCTAACGCACCATCCATAACCTGGTCCAGGTTGTAGGCCTTGTAGCCGGTGCGGTGGTCGGCAATTCTGTTCTCTGGGAAGTTATAGGTGCGGATGCGCTCCGAGCGGTCTACCGTGCGGACCTGACTCTTTCTTGCGGCCGACTGCTCGGCGTCAATTGCCTCCTGCTTGAATGCCAGAAGCCTTGCCCTGAGCACACGCATTGCAGCCTCACGGTTTTGTAGCTGGCTCTTTTCGTTCTGCATTGATACCACGATGCCGGTCTCGAGGTGAGTAATCCTCACCGCTGAGTCAGTGGTGTTGACCGACTGTCCTCCAGGGCCGGACGAGCGAAAAACATCGACACGGATCTCGTTCTGAGCGATCTCAACCTCTTCCGGCTCGTCAACCTCAGGGAACACCAACACTCCGGCAGCCGAGGTGTGAATGCGGCCCT
>JAOHCW010000002.1 GCA_028095925.1 Aquiluna sp. | reverse complement strand
GTTTTCAGACAGCAGCTTTATCGTTCCCCTGTCGAGGAACGCCAGCCCAGTAAGGCCAAAGAGGTGCCCAGCCTTTGTCGTAGCGTCGCCCTTGTGTGAATAGGCTGCGACGCTGAGCTCATGATTTATTGACACGGAGTCGGAGTCGAAAATGTGGTCAGACACTCTTCCGACAACACCCATTTTGCGCCCTGAGGACCTCCAGCTTCGCACAAGTCTCTGAAGATCGGCATCTATGTAAGTGTCGCCCAGTATTAGCCCAACAGTTTCTGATTTACAGAGCGAAAGCCCAAGCCCAAGAGCAGGGACGGCACCTACACCCGCGTCTTCAGCTACAACGATATCTAGGTGGGCATGTTTCAACCTTTCGGACTCCAGCTCGCCCCTCACCTGATCTGCACCGTGATGCAAAACGAAGACTATGCGGGAGGGGCCAAGCGCTGCCACATGCACCAAGTGGCGCGCCAGAAGGGTGGTACCTCCGACCCTCTGCAATATTTTTGGTCTTGAGGGGTCCGCGCTTCGAGTGCCGAAGCCTCCGGCAAGTACTACCCAGTCAATTACTTGATCAGCTTGCATTGAGTTTCGCAAACTCCTCTGCCACAGACTTGGCGACTGCCTCTCGTGAGGAAAGGGTCAGTGCGCTGGATAGCTGTTCAGGGAGATTCTGTAGGTCGTATGAGTAATTTGCCACGTCGCCTGGCCATCCGCTCGCTTTATCTTGAAACTGCAGTCTTAGACTCCTCCCAGAAGCCGAAACGACTAGCTCAGCAATCTCCCTAACCCTAATTTGGTCCGAGGGGGCGAAATTGACCTCCAGTGATCCAGAATAACTTTCGCTCGCAAATCTGAGAATCGCTTCAACTAACTCATCAACATGCACATAGGGCTTTGACTGACGGCCATCTCCCAGAACTGGCAGTTCCTCGGAGGCAGCATTGGCTTTTGCGCATAGGTCTTTCACAACACCGTGAGTCTGACCAGCACCAGTAACATTTGGGAACCTAATAATCCGGAGACTCCCGATTAGTGCAGTCTGAGATAGTTGAGCAAGAGCATGCTCACTAGCTAGCTTCATCCAACCGTAAGCTGACTCGGGCTTCTTTACAGATTTGGCGTGAATTGGTTGGGAGTGTGTCCCAAAAATCGCGGAGGTGGAGGAAAAAACCAAAATCGGGACTCGTACCTCACTCTCCGAAAGTGCAAGAGACAAGGCGAAGGTGGTTCCAAAGGTATTAACTACATCGATGGAGGGATTATTGACTGAGGCACGGATATCTGAATTGGCGGCGAGATGGTAGACAACGTCAAACCCACCTCGTTGCAGAACATCCGCCAGAAAAAGTGAGTCAGAGGCGTCACCTTCTACAACCTGCACGTTTTCTAAGGTAATTCCAGCTAATCCATTGCCAAAAATAAATTTATCAACGACCGTTATCTGACAATCATTGGCTGAAGCCAATCGACGAACAAGAGAGGCGCCGACAAATCCGGCCCCACCAATAACCAACGCCTTCTTCAAAAAAATCAGACCGCCGGAATCCAATTCGTCCAAGTATGCAACTCGGTTTTCCGAGAGGAATTGTTGTTTATTGATTCATCTTCATAGTCGCTATCAGCGCTAAAGGCATGGGTAGAAATCTCCTCAACAACCGCACCGTAGTTGCTTTGGAACTTATGCCAGGAACCCCTTTCAACGGTCAAAACCTGTCCAGGCTGCATTGTGTGTTTCTTTCCGTTGATTGTCAGATCAAGGTCACCCCAGAGAAGCTGGAAAGTCTCTTCCTTCTTCATATGCCTGTGAGTTGGATGCTTTTGTCTTGGAAGCATGACCACAAGCTTTTTTGCGTAGTCTCTATTTAGAACAGTTATTAGCGTTGCCCCAAACTCTCTAAAACGATCAATGCCGTAATGGTGCGAAAGTTCGATTGAAGCTTCGCGATTGAGATGGACACCGGCACGGGCCAAAGTTGCCCTGACCTCGAAGACAATCTTCTTCAATTGGCGACTGTCACCAGCCTCGCCAGTGAGTAGAAGCGTCTCCCTAAGCATCGGGCTACCAGCCTTTACCGCCGTCGATACGACTATCTCAGAGGGGATTTGGTCGGCTGTGGTTAGTTGATCGGCATCCACAACAGGGAAGGCAGATTCGTAGCCATCAGATAAGTCACTACCCTCTTCCAAATCCTGCGTAATGAAATATCCCCTGCGGAGGCTCTTCAGCGAATCTACCTCGGCCTCTGTTGATGGAAGTCTGACCTCACTGCCGAGCATTTCCGCTGAGCGACGGTATGCAGTGATCCACCTCTCAAGCTGCTCTGGAGTTGATGAGTAATTGTTTAATTGATACTTATCGGAGTTCACTCCAACGTGACGTTCAAAGAGAGAGGCCCCTAATGTCTTTGCAATCACAACAGGGAATGGGTCGTCCGGATCCTCATGGGTGGACCACCCGATTGGGGTTCCTACGTAACGGTTCTTAAAGTTCTTGATTTGCAGCATTTGCAAAGTCTCGGATGGAGAAGGGTAGATAGAAACGCAGTGCATCAGAGCAAATTCGTTACCTGACTCCAAAAGCTTCGAATAAAGTTCATCCACCTCAAATTGTGTCAATCCACCCGAGGAAGCGACAATTGGGTACTTTGTATCGGCAGCAGCCGCAAGAAGCGGGATGTCATTTGCACTGGCCGACGCAATTTTTAGTATTTCAATCCCTAAATCCTCGAAGTTATCGATTGAGCTTTCGTCAAATGGAGTTGCCATTACAGTTAGCCCTTCTTTGCGGATGGCGTCAGTAATCCGCTTGAAGTCATCAATGGATAATGAAGTATCCAGAAAACGCCTGACGTATCGGTGGTCAGAGTCACGCATAGAGTCGTGTACAAAAGTGTCTAGGTTTCGAAGCTGGAGCTTGATAGCAGCATTGACGTCATTTGCCTTGGTCACCTTTGCCATTGCCTTGACAACAGCAACGGCATGCTTCACGTCTCCAAAGTGGTTGTTTGCCAGGTCGAGGATGAAAAGATCATCTTCAAAATACTTCTTCATTGAACAACCCTTCGTCTATGAGGTCTCTTTCAGTGTAGACATCTTGATGCATGCCCAAGGCCTGGCTCGCAACAATCGAGGAAATCTTCGCGGTGAGCAGGCCATGCGACAATCTACTTAGACTGCTTTCTGCATTCTTTCCAGAGAGCAAAAGTTCAAATTGCCTAACTTCCGCATCAAAGTCCTCCTCGCGTGTTTTTGTGAACGAAGCCTGGAATTGCAGCTGACCTTTCGCCGATCTAATCGAAACAGTCTCTGGAGTCCCGGCCTCCAATGTTGCGGTCCAATCTGGAGACGAGATGATCACGCTTTTCTTGGCTGGCCATGTAGTGACATCCTGATGACTTATGAGCTTTGAGCCATTGGCATATTTGGCCGTGACCTTACTTTCTTGGTCATAAGACATTTCACCCTCGGTGACTACTTTTGCTTGGGAAGAGATTTCCCGAAGCTTTCCAAGCCCAAGTATGTCGGCAGCCATGAGGCCAAGATCTAAGCCATGGGAGTGCTCGAACAATGCCCCACCGCCACGACTTGTATAGCCCAAATACGTCTCGGCGGGCGATGCAAGCCATGGATGGGCCTTCATAATTCCATCCCAGCTCTCTAGCCAGTCAACCTCAATCGTCACAGTTTGCTGATAAAACAAGCCCGGAATTAGCGACCAAAATGCCAAAGCACCTAGTGAAACACGGTGGTTGAAACCTGCCAGAAAAATTGCATTCGAAGTTGCTTCAATCTTTTCAAGCTCACGTATTTCGGACATGCGGAAAGTTGTAAGAGGTTTCTGCACTGAAACGATTCTCGTGACTCGCTCTGTGTACGCCCGCAGAACGGAAAGGTGGGTGTCGGGCGGGGTACCAACCACCATCGCATCAAAAATTCTTGATGGATCTAAATCACTTGAGAGAGAGACGCTTAATTTTTCAGGCAGTTCGCCATATCTGCCGGGGTACAACTGGTTGACGAACCGAGCCACCGCTTCGGCCGATGTGTCGATTACCTGAACCGACCAACCTGCCTTAGTAAGACTTCTTGCTAGGTGAGCGCCAATGGAGCCTGCACCGACTACTAAGGCGCTCTTAACGTCTGACGAGTGATCCATCTGGTCCAATCTTTAGCTTCTCCTCAGCTCGAATCAGGTCTTGTGGTGTATCAATGTTTACACCGCCGGGCTGAGACAACAACATTCTTGCATTAGGGCCGAGCAACAGAGGGTCTCCCAGGAGCACGTCCCGAGACAAGGCATAGCACTCGCCATTTCTCACATAAGTCATGGAAAGGTCCTGTCTTCGCAGTGGAACTCTCGAGGGAATAGTCAGGCGAAGCTCCCCCGAATCTTCGAGAGTGAGTTGCTTTCTCGCATGCACTTTCAAGTCAACCTCATCCACACTCCAAACTGCGCTTGCCTCTTCCGAAAACACTATCTCCAAGGCTCTTTGGACTAATTGGACAGAGCGACTAGGTGCGGTGGGCTGCAACATCACTATGGTTTCTATGCACAAGCCCTGAGTAGACTCGACATGGTGCAATGCGTGAGAAAGTGCCTCTTGATCAGTAGACGTGTCCTTCGAGATCTCGTCTGGCCGCTTGATTCCGATTACGCTCGGGTGTCTGTCAGCGACAGCAAGAATTTCATCAGAGTCTGAGGACAACGCCACTCGCGCACCACCAAATTGGCGCGCAACGATGAGTGCCCACTCCGTGAGGGACTTTCCATGTATCTCCCTAAGGTTCTTGTTGGGGATTCCCTTGGATCCTCCTCGCGCGGGGACAACGAAGAGTGTGGTCTCTAAGTTGCCCACTCAAAATCCTCAGAATTTACCGCTTTGTCGTCAACGTAATAATCTGCTGCGGGTTTTCCTAGTTGCAAACTGTGATATCTCATCCCCCATGAGGACAGCTGGCCCTTTGTGAGATCATAAAAATCGATGCCAGACATGCTCCCTCTGGCAGTCAGGATAATGATTTTGTGACCCTCATCGTAAAGCTCGTTCACTCGACGAATTCTCTCGGGAATCGGCTTCGAAGAGTGGTAGTCGGTCCCCTCCGTCAAGCACAGGGTCAAGTCAAGGTCAAAACAATAGGTTGCCATGACGACAAGTTTAGGTGGCACTATCTAAACTGAGGAAATGCGCCTGGCAATAGTCATTACAGATCTTCGGCACACCCGATGGTGGTTAAGTGAGGAAGTCCTCACTGCCATTGGGCAAAAACACGAAATAGAGATTCTCGTTGACTCTAAGATAATCGGCGAAGTCCTCCTGCCCGAGCGGCTAAAGGGAAGGCTTGAGAAAACCACTTTCGACTATCTAGAACCAGCGTGGCTCTTGAATCTCTTTCACCTAATTTGGCTGGACGCACAAAGGACGAACGTCTCATTCAGAACGAAATACATTCGAGAGTTCATCGGTGATGTCAAGATCTGGCAGCCCCAATTAAACCTGGGTCCGAGACTCCTGCACGCCCTTGAAAGAATCTGGGAAATCTCTCTTCGTTTTTTGAAGCCGAAGTTCCTTCTAACCTTTTTTCCCCCGACCCGAAAGCTTGGAATTCGCCTTCTGCTCAATCATCTAAATAGATTCGACCTCTCTGGACTCCCTGACTTTTCTAGAAATCGTCTGGTCATTTTTCCCAGCATTGGCTACGAACCGGGTTCGTGGTTGCTCTTCGAGAGAATCAGGGCGCAGGGTTCGAAATCTTTGGTGGCTATTGACAATTGGGACAACGTTTCAAGCAAATCTATTTACATTCGAAAGCCGAACTTCATAAGTGTTCCGGGCCCGAAGAGCGCAGAGACGGCCAGAGAATTGCACGGTTTTTCTAACGAGCAAATTCTTGAGTGGGGAATGCCTAAGTTCGATGTCTTGAGGAGTCAGCTCGAGAGTTCTGACTCGCTGAGGCGAATACTCTATGTTGGCTATTCCCAGCCTCACGATGAGCATCGGTCCTTAGACACAATTCTAAAGGTGACATCTGAAAGGGACGTGGAGGTGTCCTATCGGCCCCACCCGTTGAGGATACACACAAAATTTACCGAAGCATCAAAGCTGGACAGCCAAGTCCAGATCCGGGGGAAAAGTGGGGTTGAAATGAGATCAACTGGAGGGCACCCACCGCTTGACAGTAGCTATACCGAAGACCTTGAATGGGCAGATCTCGTTGTTGGACCGCCTACCACCCTACTTCTTGAGGCCCTGTTCTTGGGTAAGCCAGTTGTGGTCGACGCAACTCGTGATTCACACCACCGAAGCTCCGGCTACTACGCCCTTCATGGCTACAAGCACATGCAAGAACTGCTAACAGTGCAGGGAATACGCATTGCTGAGGATTACATCCAACTTGAAGAGCAGGTTACCGATGCTACAAATAGCCTCGCTGAATTTCCAAGAGGGCAAGAATCTGTGAGAGAGATACTCACCCAAAATCAAAGCTTTCTTAGCTCGTTCCTAAGCTTTATCGAAAACAAGGAGCAGTTTTAGGTTGCGTCTAGATCTCTTAGATTCTTCCAATTCTTGTGAGAATGAAATGTCGACAGTATGTACCGGGTTACTCGCTGGGAAAAATCGGAGACCTCATAGCCCTCAGGTTGGCTGGTTTTCAACTTCGATCCTGATGTAACTTCCCTAACGCCTGCCTCGATTGGGTCAATCTCAAGCCCTGTTTGGACAATTGTGCCAGCATCTGAGGCTTCCCATCTTTCGAATGACTCGCGAAGAGAAACAGCGGGAAAGCCTAGAATTGCAGACTCTTCACTAATGGTCCCGCTGTCAGAAAGTACGCAAAAAGCGTCCCTTTGTAGCCTCATGTAATCATGAAACCCAAATGGATCAAGAAGTTTGAGCGATTGGTTCGAGTTCACCTCAGGCATCCAAGCGTCAATTCGCTTTCTTGTTCTAGGGTGCGTGGAGACAAGAGCCGTTTTTGAGAATTTTTCAGCTAAGCCGACTATGGACTCAATCAGCAAATTAAGCCGGACCTTAGAATCGACGTTCTCCTGCCTATGGATTGAGACCAGGAAATAACTACCTTTACTTAGGTTCATTTCCTGCAAAACAGGGGAGTTCTCAATCTGCTGCAGGTTGGCGTGGACGATTTCTTTGATGGGAGACCCTGTCACGTGGAGGAAGCGAGGATGAATCCCTTCGCGAATTAGATTCCCGTAGGAATAACTGTTATAGACCAAGTTGTAATCGGCGACGTGATCAACCATTCTCCGATTAACTTCTTCGGGAACATTTTCGTCAAATGATCGATTTCCTGCTTCAAGGTGGTACGTGGGGATTGCCATTCTTCTTGCTACGAGAAGCGAGATAGCAGAGTTGGTGTCACCGAGCACAACAACAGCGTCAGGCTTGGTTGTGCCAAAGAGCTTCTCGCAAGAGCGAATTGTGTCAGCCATAACTGAGCCGAACGAGCTGGTGTCAACATTCAGATAGTGATCGGGCTGCCTCAGCCCCAAGTCCTCAAAAAATACATCCTTGAGCTTTGCATGATCGTTCTGACCCGTATGAACAAGCTCATGCTTGAACACTTGATCGAATCTCTTGATTGTCTCAGATAAGCGAATAATCTCGGGACGAGTGCCGACAATTGTCATCACGGTTGGCTTACCCATTTCTATTCCTCTCCATGAGCTCCTCCAGCGCGTAGTCTATTGAGCTGGGGGTCTCTCCATGGCTCGATAGCCACAGTTGCTCAGAAACCGCCGGAGCTGATGTGGATAGAGTCCGATCAACCTTTGGTGGGTTACTCTTCACTACTCTAATGTCGCTACGTTTAGACACATCCCTAAGCTTCAGCAAGAGTTCGTATTTAGTGAGCACGTAGTTTGGAACTAGATGGAAGGTTCCGGAACTGAAGCCAGAATGGATAACTACTGACTTAATCACCCGCGATACGCCAGGGGTGGTGGTGCCATTCCAGCGATGACTCTCGTAACCTTCGACTTCAGAATTATTAGGGAGGCTTGTGAACCAGTCGAACAGCATCTTTGGGCCTCTGTTCGAGGTTCCCAGGAAGGAAACACGTAGGTTCATTGAAATATCTGACTGAACCTCCCCGAGACTCTTAGTCTTTCCGTATACATCCAGCGGGTCATGGTGCGAAGACTCGAGATAGCCTCCTACCCTTCCAGAAAACACGCAATCAGTTAGCACAGTGATCACCCTAGAGCCCCTTGCCTGGCAGTATGCAGCCAACTGTTGGGGAAAAACTGAATTGATGAGAATAGCGTTCAAGATTGAGGTGGGCGACTCTGGCTCTATTCGCGCCTTGACGATACCCATCGCATTAACCACATAATCACCTGAATTCAAAGCGAGCGGTTCAAGAAAATCAGTCGACCCACCCGATTGGACGAGCTCGGTCATGTTTCCAGTAGTTTTACGTGACACCTCGACCACTTCACAATGGGGCCGTAAGGTCCTAACTAACTCTGACCCCAGCATTCCGTTGGAGCCCAAAACAATTACCCTCATCTTGGGTCCTCTCTTTTGGCCGCAAAACTAAGCATCGTCTCAAAACTCTTTGTCGAGGCCTCTGCTTCAAACCTCTCTATAGCCCCAGGAATTGATTTTGGCCTGGCGGTCAACAGCTCCCGCTCTGCTATTTGCGCCATGCGGGTATAGTCATTTTCAAGAATTAGCTCGTCGCAACCACCGAACACTGACTCGAGCCCCTCAAGTCGCGTACTGATTACTGTAGTTCCCATGGCTAGGTACTGAATAACTTTGTTCGGAAGAGCAAAGTGTGAGACATCGCCTGGCGTCATGGGATTTAGCGCCGCATTGGCAGCGCCAATAATTGGCCAGATATCAATAAACGGAACAAATCCCGCAAAAATGACCTGTTCCGACACTCCCAACTTGCGCGCAAGACTCTTGAGCTCCTCCTCCTGTTCCCCACCACCAACCAAGAGAAACTTAAAGTCTTCGCGTCTTTTGAGGACTGGAGCAAACTGCTCGAGAAATCGACCTAAACCTGAGAAGTAGAAGAAAGACCCCAAGTAAAGAAGCACCCTATCCGTGGGCTCAAGTTCGTATTTAGTGAAAACCTTTGAGCGCATTTGACCAGAAGGGGAAACGGCGAATCTTAGGTCTAGAGGTGGTGCGTTGAATTCAACAGGACGCCTAGAGCCCATGACTTCTTTTGCGTATCGAGCCATTGCCGGATTATTCACCGACACCACATCTGCGTTTCTCAAAACGAATCTCTCCGCAAAACGAACCAGCCAATTGAACCGCGACTTTCTTATTTTGTGACTGACGTCTATGGCTCTATAGACAAAAGGAATCCGCAGGATCTTGGCAAGCATTAGTGTCTGCCACCCCGATGTTGGAACAGAATAAGAGACAATGACGTCTGGCCTGTCGGTCAGCAGGTTTCGAAGAGTCACGATGGGTGTCACTATTGTCGCAAGGTACCTATCCAAAGACGGCAGTCCAAATTGCCAGGGCGTGATGAGATTAATTTTTGCATTTGAGTAAACCTTCCCGTCAATAGTTTCGCTCGACGGACTCCGCGTTTCCCCTCGTGCTTTGAATCCCTCATCGAACTGCAGGAATGTGATTCGGTGTCCGAGAAGGTTCAACCTCTCGGGAAACTCATGCATCTCAAAAATAGGTTTTTTTTGGTAGCTGACCTCGTGAAGGAAAAAGATATGCAAATTATGGGTTCCTACTCCTTCGAGTACAGGGTAAAGCCTTCGCCCGAGTGTTCAACTACGCCCCCAGTCAAGACAGTGTCTTGACCAATGACTAGAAAGTATCTTGCCAACTCATCAGGCCAAGTTGAAAGGTCGTAAGTCCCTGGTGGGACTATCTCAAAATCAATATCTCCCTCATCCACCCAAAACGCTGCCAGCGTAGCGTCGAATCTCGACGGGCCAATTACAACCATCTCAGAGGTGAGGCTCTGGAAATCACTTTGTGCCCAGTAGAGGCCGGCTCGGTCTGCTGCCGACTGTTCCCCACGGGCTATCCTGTACTGCTCAAATGTTCCCTGGCCTAATGCACCTGAAATCAGGACACTCGCAGCTAGAGCTGCTACTCCAAAGAATCGTGGAAAGACACCGAAAGTCAATAAGACGAGAGGCACGATTGTCCACATAAGTGACGTGCTCAACTGACTGCCAATCAAACCTGCTACTGACGGCGCATCGGCGATCTGGATCTGAACCGTATTGTAAAAGTCTATGAACACCCAATTGAGGATTACTCCTGAAGCTACGACGAGAGTCCACCGAACCCACGCACTCGAGCCAGACTCAGACAACGCCTTAGCACCCATCAGCGCAGCAATCCATAAGAACGGTATTAGGTACTCGTAGTACCTCAGCACCACGCGAAGTGCGTGGTCATCACCTTGGGCCGTCACATACGCCTGGAATAGCGCTACTGCAATGACCATAAAGCCAAGCCAAACCAAAACAAGCATCAGGAAGTTTGCTTCGCGGCCATGCAAATCCCGGACGCCTCGGCGAATAAAGAAACTAACCGCCGCCATCAGCGGCAAAATAACGAGAGATAGAACAACCCCGAGTTGATTGAGGAGCATGCCCGGGAAAAAGTCCAGGAGGCTGGCCATTGGATTGGAAGCCTGCTCCTCGCCGCCACCGCCCACTATTTCCTCGATGTTTCCGGCATCAAAATACTGGCCGAAAATTCTCAACAAATCATTAGAGCCAAGCAAGAGGGCAAGAGTGAGTCTTGCGATAAGGGCGGAGACAACTACCAAGAGACCCAAGGACAGGATCTTGCGCCAGTCTCGAATGTTGAATGCGATGTATACGAGACCGAAGATGACAAGCGCTCCAAGACCGAACCAGGCGTGAGGTTTGACAAGCGAAGCTATGCCAAGACTAACCCCTGCCAGCGTCCATGTCGCAGGCTTCCAGTCTTCAATTCCAATAACCACTAGCCAAATGAATATTCCGATTGTTGCGTAGAACATCGACTCCGGAAGAAACAGTGACACATAGACACTTAGGGACGAAACGCCCGCCGCCAAGGCCAGGGTTGTCGAGTACCAAAATGGAAGGAACCTCAATGAGACAAGAAAAACCATGAGTACAAAGACAGCAAAAAATAGGGAATTTAGAGCTTTCGTGCATTGGTAAAACTCTGGCCCACAAAGATTCGTAACACTGAAAACAAAATTGTAAATTGAGTTTGAGGTTGCTCCAATAATGGGCTCTCCCGGGGGGGCATGCCTTGAGTTTGTTGAATAAACCCACTCGTCGCCCAGAATGGCGGGCCAAATTGCTGAGCTTTGAAAGTAGGCAAAACCAGCTGAGAATAATGGCACCGCCACCAGCACAAGCCTCTTCCACCAAGTCAGCTGGGGTATGAAATCTTTGAATGTGCCCCTTAGTGCACTCGAGATTTTTAACACGATTCGCTACTTTCTCTTTGGCTCAGACAAAACATCATGTGAAACTGCAGACAGAAACAGCTGAAAGCCGACAATTGTGAGAAGCGATGCAGTTGTAATTTGTCCGGCTGTCATTGGGACGCCTCTCGCACTGGCTTCGAGATAAGTGGACACCCCGAGTGTTCCACCAAAAACAAGCAAAACCAGTGAAGCTGGCAGCTGGAAAGTGACGAGTGTCCATTCGCGAAGAAAATGGCGGTACATGATTCTCTTAATAAAGTTGACGTTGTGTTTCCATGAAAATTCAAAAAAACTCTTGAGGGGGCTCAGGCTGCTCTTTTCAGCTCCGTAATGCGCTGCCATCCGAACTTCGCTAACCACAGAGCCCTGCAGTCCGAGCCTGAATAGCATGTCCGACTCAAAAAAATATCTTTCGCTAATCTTCTCAAGTTCCAAAGATTCAAGGGCAGACTTCGATATTGCCACGAACCCATTGGTCGGATCGCTTACGCTCCAGTAGCCAGAAGAGGCCTTAGTCAGAAACGAGAGTCCAGCGTTGCCGAGCACCCTCACTCTTGGCATTGACTTTAGGTCAGAGACGCGAGTGAATCGATTGCCTTTGCTGTAATCGGCATCGCCCTCGACCAATGGTCGAATTAGGTCAGGGATGAGCGCGGGATCCATTTGGCCGTCTGCGTCAATCTTGACTACCGTGTCAACTTTGAGTTCTAAGGCTCGACTAAAGCCGACTTTGGTGGCGCCACCGACCCCCCTATTGACCAAATTCGTTATCACCTCGACCCGTTTGTCCCCAGCAAACCTGTCAGCAACAAATTGGCCTGTTTGCTCGGGGCAACAGTCGTCCACAACAATAATGTGAGGCACGTTCTTGGGTATTCGACGAATTACATCCTCGATTTCATTCCGTGCTTTGTACGCTGGAATAACGACTGCCAAGCTAAGGCTTTCTGATCCCATAGGTGAAAAGTCTAGCCTTTAGGCCCGAGATCACCTGGAGCGGCTGTGAGAAGGGTCAGGAATCGGGACAGCACCAATAAGTCTCTTGGTGTAATCAACCTGAGGATTGCGCAGAATCTGCTCCTTGTGACCTTGCTCGACAATCTCACCAAGCCTCATAACCGCAATCCGGTCACTGAGCAGATCAACTACGGCTAGGTCGTGCGAAATGAACAACGTCGCAAACTGCTGTTCCTTCTGAATCTCCTGCAAGAGCTCTAGGACTCTTGCCTGAACTGAGACATCCAGGGCGCTAGTTGGCTCGTCAGCAACCAGCAGCTTAGGACTTAGTGCAAGAGCCCTAGCAATACCAACGCGCTGCCTCTGACCACCGGAGAGCTCATGTGGATAGCGGTTGCGATAGCTTCTCGGAAGCTCAACCAAGTCCAGAAGCTCGCTGACACGGTTTGTGCGGGTAGGCGAGTCCCAGCCTGCAAGCAGAAGTGGCTCGGCAATGGACTGCCCGATTGGCCACCGCGGGTTCAGCGAGCTTCCTGGATCCTGAAAAACAATTCCAATGTTTCTGCGAACGTCGATCAGCTGCTGCCTGGAAACACCAACCATTGCCTGACCATCAACAGATAGCTCGCCGCTCTTTATTGGCAGCAGCCCAACGACCGCCCTGCCAATCGTCGTCTTACCGGAACCCGACTCCCCCACCAAACCAAGGACTTCACCCGGGTAGATATCGAGTTCAGCATCCTTGACAGCCAAGAAAGCAGGAACCTTGCCGCGCTTGGGGTATTCAATGTTGAGACCGCGCATGCGAAGCACTGGTTGTTCTGTCGCCTTACGCTCAATAACAGGTTTGGTCTCAGCCGCTCCCAACTTGGGAACTGCGGCTAGTAGGTCCTTGGTGTATTGGTGCTTTGGGGTCTTGAAGACATCGAAGGTGGCCCCGGTCTCTACGACAACGCCATCCTTCATAACGATCATGAAGTCGCTTAGCTCAGCAACAACGCCCATGTCATGGGTAATGAGGATTACCGCGGAGTTTAGGCGCTTGTTGAGATCGCGCATAAGGTTCAAAATCTCAGCCTGAACCGTAACATCGAGCGCAGTGGTGGGCTCATCGGCAATTAGAAGCTGTGGATCACAAGAGATGCTCTGCGCAATCATTGCGCGCTGCCTCTGACCACCTGAGAGCTCATGCGGGTAGGAGTTAAATGCCTTCTCCGGATCTGGCAGCTCAACCATCTTGAGAAGCTCGAGTGCCCTGACCTTGCCCTGCGCCTTGGTCATTGACTTGAAGTGAACCTGAAGAGCCTCAACTATCTGGAAACCGACGGTGTAGACGGGGTTCAGCGCAGTCATCGGCTCCTGGAAGATAACCGCTATCTCCTTGCCCCTAATTTCACGAAGCCGCTTCTTGTCTGCGCCAATGAGTTCTTCGCCCTGAAGCTTCACAGAACCCGATGCTCGGCCATTTACTGGTAACAGCCCCAGCAGGCTCATTGCGGATGTCGACTTACCAGAGCCGGACTCGCCAACGATTGCCAGCACGTCTCCAGGCTTGACGCTGAAGTTCACGCCGCTGGCGGCCATGACCCACTCGCCATCGACCCAGAAGTCGACCGAGAGCTCGCTTGCCTCAATGATTGGCTTCGAGTTGTCCATTAGCTCAAAACCTCCCTTAGGCATGCGAGACTCTTTGCGTGCAGGTATTCCGATCCCGATCCGGCAGGGCCATAGCTCTTGCGAGCGTCATCATCATGACTCTCGCGTGGTTCGTGATTCTGATAGGCGAAGGGCTCGCAATCGCGCTTATATCCCTGCCAGGAGTGGCTCTGATAGCGATGAGCTCCCTGCTGCTCTTTTGGTTTCCCAGGGTTGAAGTGAGCGAAGAGCGCGTAAAGATTGTCAATGTCCTCAGAGAGCACACCATCAGCTGGGGTGCCATAAAGCTCATCGACACCCGCTGGGCGCTCGCAATCACCACAGATAAAGGCAAGATAACGGCCTGGGGTGCTCCAGCTCCTGGTCGCCACAGCAGCATCTTTGCCTCCCGCGACCAAGGACAGCATCTCCCCGAAAGCACCTACATCGCCGGGACCGTTCGACCAGGAGATCTGGTTAGCAGTGATTCCGGAGCTGCTGCAGCCCACATCCGAAGACTCTGGGAGCAACGTAGAGACCAAGTTACCTCCGTCGAAAGCAAGTGGAGCATTGGCAAGATTGCGGCAATCACCGCATTGGTGTTCGCTACCGTGCTGAGTCTCTAGCATTAGCTCTCCCTGCGCTTTGCAATGAGCTGCTTGAGCTCAGAGATGGCACCACCGGACTTTGGAAGCCTGCGCTGACGAGGGTCAAACGCATCTCGCAAACCATCACCAATGAAGTTGATGCACAGGGCAATCACCACAATGAAGAGACCGGGATACCAGAACAACCATGGCCTGGTTCTGAAGGCCTCGTTGTATTCGCTGATGATTTGACCGAGAGAGATATCAGGCGCAACGATGCCAAAGCCCAGGAAGCTCAGTGAAGTCTCGATAAGGATTGCAGCTGCCATCAGGAGCGTCGCGTTCACCACAATCACACCAATGGTATTCGGCAAGATGTGCTTGAAAATGATTCTCGAGTTCTTGGCGCCCGCAACTCTTGCAGCATCGACGAACTCGCGCTCTCTCAGCGCTAGGAACTCAGCTCGAACAAGTCTGGCAAGCCCTGTCCAGGCGAGTGCTCCGAGCAATAGCGCGAGGCTCACAGCATCGCCACCGAAGCTGCGGCTTAGCACGGCACCAACAACCAAGATCGGCAGAATGATCACGACGTCGGTGGCGCGCATCAGGAGAGTGTCAATCCAGCCGCGGAAGTAGCCGGCGAGCGAGCCAACAATGGTTCCAATTACGGTCGAGAGCAGCCCAACAATGAACACCACAATCAACGACTGCTGAATTCCGCGCATTACTCGGGCGAAAATGTCCTTACCCAGAGTGTCCTGACCAAAAGGGTGCTGACCTGCGTCGAAGGGCCAAACATTTAGTGTTGGCGTGCCGCCCGGGTTATAGATGTCATAGTTCTCGTACCAGTTCAGCTGCCACCAGCCAGGAATCCTGAAGCCGTCAACGGCGAGCTTTCCGGTGTTGGGGTCAGTAACCAAGTTGCCAGAACCACCAACGACAGTGCCCACGGAGGTAAAGGCAAGGAGCGTGATCGCACCGAGAACAATCATTGAGATGACGGCCGCTTTATGACGGAAGAACCTGCGCCGAACTATCGTTCCAAGCGATAGTCCCTCGGTCTCCCGCTGCTCAATGGTTATCTCCCGATTGAGCTGAGTCTCATCTACCGGTCTCTTCTTTGCCATTAGCTGACCCTAATCCTCGGGTCGAGGGCGGAGTAGAGAAGGTCAGCAATCACGTTGCCGATAACCGCCATCAGGCCAACAATCATCACGTAGCCCATGACTAGGTTTACGTCCACCGCGTTCAAGCCTCTAATAAACAACGCGCCCATACCCGCCCAGGCAAAGACCTGCTCGGTGATAACAGCACCACCGATCAAAGCTGTGATGTCGACCGGAACGATCGTCGCAATTGGAAGTAGCGCATTGCGCATGGCGTGGCGAACGACAACGGTTCGCTCATTTAGACCCTTAGCCCGAGCTGTTCTCACATAGTCCTGATTCATGACCTCAAGCAGCGAGGCTCTCGAGTAGCGGGTGTAGCCGGCAACCGAGATGATCAATAGCGCTGCGGTAGGAAGGATGAGGTGTGCATAGGAGTCAATCAGGCTTAGCCACATGTTCTCCTGACGCTTGATAGCAGGCGTCACAGCACCGATTGTGGAGATGTAGCCGTTGTTGAGCGGAATCAGGCTCAGGTACTCCGACCAGTACTGCAGGGCTTCGTCTATCGCCATTATGAGACCGGCAAAGGCTCCCGTGATTCCTGCAGCTCGCGAAATCTCCTTGCGACCATCGCCACCAAAGATGATGCCCAGCAGCACGCCAATCGCGGCCATAATCACAACGATTAACAAAATGCCAAGCGGGCCCTGGATATAGAAGAAGAGGTACTGCCCCGGTAGCCACATCGCAGCCGCCACAAGCGCCATCCCTAAGACAATGATTAGTCCCCTGCGCTGGTTGAAGCCAATGGAAAGCACGAGCACCACGCTCGCAACCAGCAGGGTCATCAGGATGATGCCAGGAACACCTAGGGCTGGATATTTCAGCCACTGAGTCAGGTTCAAGAAAATCATTACGACCACCGACAGCACAGCGCCACCGATAAAGCTTTGGACACGCGTTTTGAGGCCGCCGCCCACTATGCCGCTAACCGCGACTGCCAGCACCAAGGCAATCACGGTCATTGCCCCGGGTGGTATGTAGGGCTCTTCTAAGAACCTGTTGAACTGGATGGCTCCGAACTCCTTGAGCAAAACAGCAACCCAGAAGATCGGCAGAGAGTAAAAGATAAATGCAAAAAAAGTGACGGTGTAGTCATAACCGGAGTACTGCCTTAGAGCAGTTGTCATTCCTATTGCCACACCGATGATGATGGAAAGAATTGTCGCCAGCGTGATCAGCTGGACGGTCGACGCGATAGCGCCAGAGAGCGCCTCAGTGACCGGAATTTCGCCTCTGGAAACCGAGATACCAAGGTCACATTGACCAATAAGACACCCTGCCGCCCCGCCAAGCCAATAGAAGTAGCGAATGAAGGGCGGAACATCGAGCTGAAGAATCTCAGTCAGGTACTGAATCTTGAATTGAATATCGGGATCTCGCGAGCCTCTTAGCTCAAGCAGAGGATCTCCTGAGATTGCTGTCAGCTGATAAACAATGAACGAGGCAACGAGCAACACCATCAAGGTCGCCGCAGCCCTGCGAACAATGAAACTCAGCATCTTTGCCCTTTATCTAAAGCAGAGTACGGGGGCCACCACCGGATTGGTGATGACCCCCGGACTGCTAGCTATCTAGATTAGCCCGCGGTTGGGGTCCAATCCCAGAAGTTCCAGAAGTAGTAAGGAACGAGACCGTTCTCTTCCACTCCTGTTACTGAGTTGTCCCACCAGGTTAGACCTGGGAAGTTGAAGATAGTGATGTTGTACGCATCTTGGGCGAGCTTCTCCTCGATTGCAAGACGAATTCGTACCTGGTCTTCTCTCTTCACTGCGACGTTTAGCTCCTCGAGAAGAGCGTCAACCTCAGCGTTGTCGTAACCGGTCCAGTTAGATGGTCCACCTAGGGTTAGGTACTGGTCGTCACCGGACACTGCCAGTGAGGTTGCAGCCCAAGCGAAGATGGTTGCATCGTGAAGGTTAACCTCAGGGTAAACCCTGCCGGTGAACTCCCAGTTTGGCTCGTCGTCCTGGATGACGTTGAAGCCAACCGAGTCAGCCGAGGTCTTGATGAGCTCGAACTCGTTGGTACGACGAACGTTTCCAGTTGGGAACCAGAACTTGACATCGATTGGAGTGGAAACGCCTGCCTCAGCAAGCAGCTCCTGTGCCATGGCACGGTTCTCGTCATCGGTGCCGAGGTACATTGAGTAGTAGCTCTCAGCTGTGTCATAGCCCTCAGAACCTGGGATGAAGAGTACCGAGGTACGGCGCTCTGCGGTTGGGTTCAATGGCTTGATGATCTTCTCAATGATCTCGTTACGTGGGATCGACAGCAAGAATGCCTGACGAACCTTCAGAGCAGTCTCCTCGTCGCCACCATAGCTGGCTGGGTCGAATGGACCGCCGTTGTTCACGGTTAGGTCAACGTGCTCGTAAGCCGCCTCTTCGGAGGACTGGTAGCTCGCGTTGGCTAGGCCCTGAACAAGCTGCAGCACGTCAGCGGTTGGCTGACCAGATGCGATCTGGACCTCTCCGTTGTCAACAGCCTGGATAGCAGCAGTTGAGTCTGCGATCTGGCGAATGGTGACACGCTCATACTTTGGCTTTGGACCCCAGTTGTAGAGCGGGTTCACAACGTGAGTTGAGTACTGCTCCTCGACTAGCTCTTCAAGAATGTATGGTCCTGATGAGAGGTAGACAAGTGGGTTGTCAGGGGTGTTTGCAAACTGGTAACCGTTGTTCCAGACATCTGCGACAGCAGCCATGAACTCGTCGTCACCACCGTTTACAGCATCGATCAGCGCCTGCTTAGCGGCAGCTGGGTCGGTGATGTCGGAGTGCGCCATCATTACAGTTCCGTGGGCTGCAACGCCAACGCCAAACTCCAGCTCCCAGTCGACGTACTGGACGTCGTACTCGAAGGTAAGGGAGTTGCCATCAACGGTTGGAAGCTTTGAGGCAAGGGTCGGGGATGGTGCTGCGTGCTCAAAAACGAAGCTTCCATCCTCATTCTGATAGTAACCAAAGTTGGCTACCCAGTTCAAGAGCATGTCGGCACCATCAATAGGGGTGCCATCTGACCAAACAACACCGTCATTGATTGTGTACTTAACGGTCAGTGGGTCTTCAGACACGAGCTCGTAAGTACCGAAATCGGTGTTCTGAACCAGGGCTGGGTCATTGTTGTAATAACTGAAGCCGGCACTGGTTAGGTAGGCGGTTAGCGAGTTGGCAACGTTGTTACCAGCTGCTGTCGAACCGTTGAAGTGATCAACGATGTCATTCCAACCTACGGTGATTTGGGGAGCGAGGTCCTCGTACCACTCAAGAGTGGTTTCAGGGTCGCTCGTTGCGCTCTGGGTTGGGGTTAGCTCCTCCGGTGCTGCACATCCTGAGATGGTTAGCGCGAAAGCAGCCGCACCCGCAACAAGAGCGGATCCGCGGAATTTCTTCATGTTTCTCCTTGACTATTGGAGTCACACGCGGAGCTACCCCCGCGTAGACGGGTTTAACTTTAGATTGAACTATAGGTAAATAAAAATCCGCGGGTTTCGTTTTTGTAACGCTTTGTTTCATTTTGTTTGGTTCCGGCGTGACGTCGGACACATCGCGGGGAGCTTAAAGACCTAAGATTTTGCTGTGCGAAGCGATTTGGCCGCTCTTGCGGCCGTGGTGATGTGGGCATCGCTAGCCACACTCGCAGCCACCCTCAGCCACATTCCCCCGCTCTTACTAACCGGCCTAGGACTGCTCATAGGCTCGGCTATATCGCTGCCGCTCTCAGGCTTCAAGCTCAAGAGGATATGGCCAAGCCCCAGAGTGTTGCTGCTTGGCGTGTATGGACTGTTTGGTTATCACGCAGCGCTTTTTGCCGGGCTGCAGAACGCGCCTGAGGTGCAGGCAAACCTAGTCAACTACCTTTGGCCGCTGCTGATTGTCCTGCTGGCTCCGCTCATTATCAAAGGCACAACCCTCAGGCCCAGGCATGTCTTCGCCGCGCTAACCGGTTTCGTTGGCGCCTCACTGGCAATCCTTTCGGGGACACAGCTAACTGGAGAATTTGAGGTCGGTTATCTATTTGCGCTTCTTGCAGCCTTTATTTGGTCCACCTATTCGCTTGGAGTGAGAGCGATAGGCAGGTTCGACACCTCATCAGTTGGCGCATTCGGAGTTGTTGCGGGACTCCTGGCTCTTGGCGCTCATTTGATTTTTGAAGAACCTACGACGATTGCCTCTGGCGATCTCTTACCGCTTCTGCTTTTGGGGCTCGGGGCGCTAGGCGCATCGTTTTATTTTTGGGCCTATGCACTCCAAAACGGCGACGCCCAACGCATCGGCCTAATTGCTTTTTTGACGCCGGTTCTCTCAACCGCGATGCTCGTGCTGGCAACAGGCAGTCCGCCCTCCCCGCTTTTGCTTTTGTCTGCCAGTTTGATTTTCGTTGCCGCATGGTTTGGCGGCAGAGGCAATAATTAGCCAGGTGAGTGAAGACAGGTTTAGAAAGCGCGGTCTTGCCGCCCCCGTCTACCTTCCTTCACTTCTAATCACAGCCGCAGAGGGTGCTCTGCTGCCCATTTTGCCCGTGACTGCGGTTGGCTACGGCTACTCCCTGGCAGAGGCCGCAGTCGTAACAACGGTGCTAATGGTCGGCACTATGGTCTTTGAAATCCCGGCTTCTTGGATAAACACCAAGCTTGGCGAGCGCCGATCAATGCTTCTTGGCACAGCCCTCGGTGCTCTCAGCACCCTGCTTGCATTCCTTCACCTTGGCTATCTGAGCCTGATAGTCGCAGCCCTTGGTTTTGGTGCTGCGCACTCGTTGTTCGGCCTGGCCAGGCACTCACTACTCGCGGAGTTAGTACCTCCGGAGCACAGGCCTAAGTCGATGTCACTGCTGGGGGGCATGTTCCGAGGCGGCATGGCAATCGGACCAGTGATTGGCTCCGCCTTCATTGCTCTCTACGGCGTCGAGTTCGGCTATCTGGCAGCAGGTGTGATGTGCCTTGCGGCAGGTGCCGCGGTCTTCTCAGTGCCGACAACAAGACTCAGCACCTCTCCCTCTGGCCAGGCCGGAAACATCTGGGCCGTCGCAAAGCGTGAGGCACCCAAACTCGCAACGCTCGGAGTGGCCTCTGCAATCATCAGTGCTGGCAGAACCATAAGACTCATCGGGCTGCCACTACTCGCCATTCAGCTCCAGATAGACCCTGCTGAGACCTCGTTTATCTTCGGAATCACCGGGTTTATCGACTTCTCGCTGTTCTACCTCTCTGGCATCATCATGGCCCGCTACGGGAAGTTTTGGTCCTCGGTGCCAACACTTTTGGCCCTTGGCACCACCTACCTTTTCTCGTTCATGGTCACAGACGTGGCCACGTTCTGGATTATGGCCTCGGTAACCGCATTGGCAAATGCGGTTTCAGCCGGGATCAACATGATCCTTGGTGCCGACCTGTCACCGCCGGGCGCAAGGAGCGAATTCCTCGCATCTTTCAGAATGCTCACCTCGGGAGGGGTGGCCATTGCGCCGGCAATGATTTCGGTGTTGACGGCGAGCATCGGCTTAGCCGGAGCCCTTGCAGCCACAGGCCTGTTGAACTTTGTCGGGGCATTCCTGTTTTGGCGCTACATACCCATCTACGCCCCCGATAAAAAAGAGCAGTAACTAAGGAACTAGATAGCTTTTCGCTCTTGAGTTCTTGCAAATTAAGTAGCTATCAATACCAAAGAGCACCTCTCGATACCGAGCGCACAATCGCAACTCACTAACCTCGTCCGCTGCAGCTATCTCTGCAACCACTATTTCAAGACTTTGCGCAGATCTTGCTCGGCTTAAGAAGTACTGCAGCTCCCGCCGCAAAGCACTCACTTCAGGTATGCCCGCAACAACTGCTCGATCATGTGAGTAGAGGACGGCAAAGTCAGCCACGACCTGGATACGGTGGCCGGCAATGATTCCCGCCCCAACTGCTAAAGCTCCGAACGCTGCTAAAAGTATCAGCGTGAGGTAGCCGGCAACGAGCGGAGCTACTGAACCGCGATCGCTCACCCCGGCTCCAGACCTGCAACCTGAACTGCCAAAGCATTGCCGACTGCAATCTCAAGCGTGGCAAGCCCGCCTGCCGCGCAAGGTTGGCAGCTGAACCTGTGCTCGGCACTCTTTTGCCAAGGAGTAGAGAGCTCCTGGACTTTGGTCGCCACCAGTAGGGGAAGTTGAGAGGGATCGTCGAGGAAGGGTTGAATGACTCCAAACCCACTAAGTTCAAGGTTTGCTTCAGCAATTAGCCGCTCCTCATCGATTGGCTCAGAGAATCCCTCAGCAAGCTCGTCAACGGCCTGGACGGCTGCAAAAGCAGGATCTAAGCCCCGCGAACGAACAAGTTCTCTGGAGCGATCTAGTACCTCGGACAAATTCATGGCTGAACAATGGCATCACCATCAAAAAAGTGCCTCGGGTTTTCCACAGCCTCCGAAACCCATTAGGCTATTGACGTTCTAGCGGGTGTGGCGAAATTGGCAGACGCACCAGATTTAGGTTCTGGCGCCGCGAGGCGTGGGGGTTCAAGTCCCTTCACCCGCACAACAAACCTCGATTCACTTCGCGTCTCTGTAACAATTCTCGTGGGATCCCAAAGCTTCCAAGCAAATCAATTTGACTTCGGTTTCGAGCGAGTAACCGAGAAGCAGCTGCTGACCCAAGCACGAAAATTTTTGGACTCTCAGGCGTTTTAGATCTCCCTTCTTCGGTTCTCCCAAAAGAGGATTTTCAGCCACCGCTTCAATGGCCTGATTCACCTCGAGGACCTGATTCGTATGCAACCTCTTGTAGGTGCGAAGAAACCTTCGAGTTTGCCTGATCGCCCAACTCACGATGAGCGAGGTATGAAGGGCAGTGCTTCCGCTCGAGGTTCAGCTAGGGAAGCAAGAGACTCAGAGACAAAGTCGATTGGCAGATCCGGGTTTTCAAGACCAGCCTTCCCAACACGAGCCCAATATTCGAGTTGACCCTGAAGTGTTCTATGTTCAACCTTGGCCGCAAGTCTGGCCGCATCGAGAAGATCAGTTGCAATTCGTACAGATGAGGTGTTCAAAGTGGTCTCCAATTCAGGGTTACCACAATTGTAGTAAAAGCTAGACATACTCTCAATCTAGCTAATCTGAATCACACTAAGAAGACGTGCCTCTCGAGGTGTGAATAAGTCAATCCTGGCTACCTAAAGAGTGAGCCCATGGGGCTCCTGCGAATTCAAAGAATCAACTTGAGAGGCTCACGGTGTTGGCCTTGTGGTCAATCTCGAATTTGAAGGGGCCTCGCCTCACAACTTCGGTGCTACCGCCCCCCTCGGAGCTGACGCCGAGCTGAGAACAGATTTCTCCCAAGAACTTCTTTTGGCTGCTGAGAGAAAGCTCTGTGCCCTGATACCAAACCTTGGCCCCAGAGTGATCGCGGACTGTGAGCGCTGGCGAACCATCGACATCGGTTGCCTCAAAGCTTGCAATGACCTCGGCACCCTCCGCCCTGGATAGCTCGCTCCAGAGCCCAATTTCGTAGCCGTTAGATAGCTTGCCTTGGCCCTCACGAAGCGGGTAGAACTCTTCGACATAGACCCCAGCCAGATCGCGAACAAGCTTGCCGCCGTAGCCACCAAGCTTCACGCGCAGAGTTCTGTCGGCAATATTGCTGAAGTAGGAAATGAGGATGTTTCCTCCCTGAGCGACAAAGTCGTGATAAACCTGCTCCTCCTGTTCGGAGAGCATGTGAACCATGGGGAGCACGACAAGCTTGTACTGCTTTAGAGTCTCAAGATCGACATCCCCCGGCACAAAGTCGACGCGGGTGCCGTTCTCCCAGAATGAGCGGTAGATTTTCGCGACCGTATCGGCGTAGCTAATGTCCTGCGTCGGCAAATTAGCCTGCATCAGAGCCCAAAACTGCTCATAGTCATAAACCATGGCCACGTCTGCCCTATCGGTTGGGTAATCTGCGACCCCAGGGTTTTCAGCAAGCCAGTTTCCAAGTTCACTCACCTCTCTAAATACCCTGGTGTCCTCGCCGGCGTGCGGAACAAGGGCGCTGTGGAAACGCTCCGATCCAGCTTGCGACTGTCGCCACTGGAAATACATCACGCCTTGACTGCCCCTGGCTACAAAGCTGGCGCTGTTGCGCTTTTCCTGGCCAGGAGTCTTCGCATAGTTGCGAGGCTGCCAATTCACCGCGCTGGTGCTGTGCTCCATGAGAAGCCACTGCTTACCGCTCGCGAACCCGCGGGTCAGATCGGCCTGCTGAGCGAGATCGATGTGGTTATCAGGATCGTGCTGAGCGAGGTAGTGGTCGGTAGATACAAAGTCCATCTCCCTTGACCACTTCCAGTAGTCCATTGCGTAGGTGAACTTCATGGACATGAAGTTTGTGGTGATCGGGTGCACCGAATCGTGCTTCCGAATGATGTCCCGCTCCATCTTGTATAGGTCGAGAGTGAGCTCCGAGGTGAAGCGCTTGAAGTCAATCTGCTGACCTGGGTTTGGGTGCGTGCCATCTGGAGTCCGCTTCGGAACCACCAACTCGTCCCAGTCGTAGTAGCGCTGTGACCAAAAGTCAGTTCCCCAGGAGGCGTTGAGTTCGTCCAATGAGCTGTAGCGCTCCTTCAGCCATGCAACAAATGCCTGCCGACTGTTTTCGCAGAAGCAGTATGGAGCGTGGCAACCGTACTCGTTATTGATGTGCCACATCACAACCGCTGGGTGCTTGGCATAGCGCGATGCAATCTGCTCCACTAGCGCATCGGCCTTCTGGCGATAAACGCTGCTTGCAGCGCAGTAGTTCTGCCTGCCACCGTGAGAGAGCTGAACCCCATCGAAGTTGACCGCCCGCATCTCCGGGTTTGCCATTGACAGCCACGCGGGAGGAGAGGCTGTTGCGGTAGCCATGTCAACAGATATCCCGCCCTCGTGGAGAAGCTCCATTGCCTCGTCTAGCCAGTCAAAGTGGTAATCGCCATCGCTGCGTTCGATCTTGGCCCAGGAGAAAATTCCTAGAGACACGAGGTTTACTCCGGCCTTCTGCATCAGCTCAATGTCCTGCTTCCAGACATCCTTTGGCCACTGCTCAGGGTTGTAGTCGCCGCCGAAGTGGAGTTTTCCTAGGTTCAGCATTAGATCTCCTCGATCTCGATTAGTAGTGCATTTTCTGGGTTCATAATTGGGCTCCTAAGTCCCACTGTTCTAAGAGCCTCACCGGTCATCTTGACCCCCTCAAACCAAGCAACGTTGGTGCGCTGGGTGAAAGCTGGCTCGCCGGCAGGGAATGCGGCCTTTGCCAGGTAGGCCTTCAGTGGATCTAGCCCCTCGAAACAAATCGCGTTCGGCCTAGAGCCGGCCTGGCCCGCGAGCGTAACCCACGCAAATAACGCACGCGAGCGATCTTGCGAAACAACACCGTGGACAAAGCTGGCATCATCGGTCTGCTCAACCCGAATCATCTTGCCGGTGTGCAGCAGCTCTCGGTTGGCCTTGTAGTACTGACTCCAAGAGGCCAGAAGCTTGCGCTCTTCGGAAGTGGTTTTGGTGACGTCCCACTCGAGACCGGCATGCCCGAAGAGCGCGGTAATTGCCCGGAAACTAAGAGAGTGCACCCTGCCGGTTGTGTGCGACTGGGTGGGTCCGATGTGGCTTCCCAGCATCTCGGGAGGAATCGCAATCTGGGTATAGCGCTGAATAAATTGCCGCTCGAGCGCGTCATTGCAGTCAGAGGTCCAGAACCTATCTGCGGCCTGAGCCATGCCGAGGTCGATACGACCGCCACCCGATGAACAGGACTCGATCTCAAGGCCTGGGTGGCGCCTCTTCAGCTCAGCAAAGAGCTCATAGATGGCGAGGGTCTGCTCGTGGACAGCTGGGCGATCATTGCTCGCGGGCTCAAGCAGGAACTTGTTGTGATCCCACTTGATATAGGCAATGTCATAGTCACTGAGAACCTTGTCGACCGCTTCGAGAATGTAGCTGTATGCACCTGGGTTGGTGAGGTCAACAACGTGTTGCCGTCTTCCCTCCGGTGGCACGCGGTCTCCGACCTTGAGAATCCAATCCGGATGTGCCCTATAAACATCGCTGTCGGGGTTGAGCATCTCCCCCTCAAACCAGAGCCCAAACTCCATACCCGAGGCCTTGACCTTCTCAATGAGAGCCCCGAGACCCTCCGGCCAAACCTCATCGGAGATCTGCCAATCACCAAGACCCTGGGTGTCATCGCGCCTTGACCCGAACCAACCATCGTCCAAAACGAAGCGCTCAACGCCAATCTCCTGGGCGACATCGGCAAGCTCAGAGAGCTTCTCGAGGTTGTGATCGAAATACACAGCCTCCCAAACGTTCAAAGTGAGAGGCCTGGGCCTGATGTTTGAAGGGTGCTCTTTTCTGCCCCTGAGCCAGCTGTAGCTGCGGTGAGAGATGCCGTCGATACCCTCCGCGGAGTGAATCGCATAGACGCTAGGTGCACTGTGAGTTTCACCGCCTTCGAGAATGACCTCTCCTGGAAGCAGCAGCTCACCAGCAGAGATGTAGGTTCTCCCGGACTGATGTCTTTCAACTGAGTGCCGAGAGTTGCCCGAGAACCCAACCCCCATCGACCAGACCTCTCCGAGCTGGTAATTCGCTCCTTTGGTCATCGCAAGCTGCAAGATCGTGTAGTCATGGCTCGAGCGACCCTCGCGCTCTTCCCTAACCCAAGTCCCAGGCTGGATTTGCCTGCGATGGGGCTGACGCTCCTTCACCCAACGCCCTGCAAAATCCATGGACTCAGAAACACTGTCAGGTAGCGGCAGGAACACCTCGAGAGCCTCAAGCGAGTAACTCTCGCTGCCTAGGTTCTTTAACTCTTGGCGAATCTCCAAAACCCCAGAACCGACAAAAACGAAACTTGCCTTGACCTCAAGACCCGCCCGCTCGTCCCTGCTGGTGGCAACCATGGAGGACTCCGTCAAAGCCACGTCAACAAGCTCAAAAAGCTGCGAGAAGTCTTTACCTAGGCGGTGGCCCAAGAGTGCCGGACGCGAAATAAAGCCGCGAGCGTTTTCTCGCCAGATCCCCTCAAAGTGATGCTCATCTAGCTCCGCATGAGCGGCGGGTTGAACGCTTGCGGCCCTGAGTTGATCGACCGCTTGATTCCCAAGGTCACTGCCCCAGTGCAGGATCTGCGGGGTGGAGGATGAAAAATCAAAAATGACCTGAGTGCCTGCCTGGGCAATGCTGGCGGTCTTGGGGAGAGTCACTTACCTACCTCGAAACATTCGTTGTCTCTAGTTTGAATACGTTACTGGGCGGAGTAAAGACTCCGCCCAGTAACTACTCAATTGCTATTCAATTATCAGCGCCCCACCGAGGCCAGGCGCCTGTCCGCTCGCCCAAACCCAGTCACTGATGTTGGACCCACTGCTGAACCCAAATGATTAGGTGTGAACGAACTTAGGCAATAATCCCAAACTTTTCGAACTAAAAACGACAAAAGTAATCATTCCGTTAGTAACAAAACGGCCAAATTCGCAAAAACCTAGTTATCTTTTTTAGTCAGGAGGCGGTAACCAATGCTCGCAGCGCAGCGAAAAGCCCGGATTTTGGAGGAGGTCGGCACCTCAGGTGCTAGGCGTATCTCCGATCTTGCCGCAGCTCTGGAAGTCTCCGAGGTAACAATTCGCAGGGATGTTGAGGCCCTCGCAGCCCAAGGCCTGGTCGACAAGGTCCATGGTGGGGTAACGGCAAACGCTCTCTCCTCGACCGTGGAACCTCCATTTGCAGCAAACTCCATGAAAGAGCAGGCCGCAAAGGATGCCATGGCAGCCCTAGCTGCCGAGATGGTCAGACCCGCGATGGCGGTTGCCCTAATGGGAGGAAGCTCGGTCTATGCGCTGGCAAAGAGACTGCGAGAGGTGCCATCACTAACCATCGTTACCAACTCGGTCCCCATCTCAGACCTGTTCGCTCAGAAGCCCAGGGCTGACCAGACGGTCGTCCTCACAGGAGGAGTAAGGACCCCGACCGACTCTCTGGTTGGCAATATCGCGGGAGAGGTGTTCTCCAGGTTCAATCTCGACATTGTCTTCATGGGAACCCACGGCATGGACCCGGAGTTTGGCTTTAGCTCGCCAAACCTCGTGGAGGCAGAGACCAACCGCGAGGTGATCAGGCGCAGTGCGAAGTTTGTGGTTCTAGCCGACCACTCGAAGTGGGGAGTCAAGGGCTTTAGCTCCTTTGCCGGTTTCGACACAGCCGACGTGGTCATAACCTCTCAGGGGCTTGGTTCAAAGCAGCTGCAACTACTGCGCTCAAAGGTAAAAGAGGTATTGGTAGCGAGCTAGAGCTTCAGCGAATACAAATAGCTGCCAATTGGCCTGCCAAACCTCACCGCCACATCCGCGAGGTGGCCCTGCTCCAAAAAGCCATGCTTCTTATGCAGCGCAATAGACGCGTGAGCCCCGCGGTCGGCAATGACCGCAATGATCTCCTTGATGCCCGATTGCCGGCAGCGCTCAATTAGCTCATCGAATAACCTGCTGCCAAGTTTCTTTCCGGTGGCCGCGGCCGCCAGGTAAATGGAGTTCTCGACAATCTTTAGGTAGCTGGTCTTCTGGCGCCAGGGTGCAACATAGGCAAAACCCAACACTTGCTCTCCCCTTGCGAGCACTATGAAGGGTAGCGAATTCTTAGTTAGTAGCTTGTGAATGTCCTGCCAGTAGCCAAGGTCAAGGGGCTTGTCATCAAAGGTGATGACGGTGTTTTGAATGAAGAAGTTGTAGATGTCCCTAACCTGCGGCAGATCCTGCTCGAGAGCATCGCGAATTACCACTGGAATCTGAGGCTCCTCGGGGTTCTGCCTGAGTTTGCGAACCAGTCGCCACCTGGTTTCGGAATCAACCACTAGCGGCTCCAATCAATCGGCTCACATCCCAACTCTAGAAGTGCTTTGTTACAACCAGAAAAAGGTTTTGACCCAAAGAACCCTCGGTATGAGGAAAGCGGGGAGGGATGCGGAGAGCTAATGACCTTTGCAGCACCTAGTTCCGGAACAAGCTCCTGCGCCTTCGCCCCCCACAAAATCGCAACCAGCCTGCCCTTATTAGCACTTACCAGGTAGCGGCAAGCGGCAGAGGTGAAACGGTCCCAACCAAGCAAGACGTGAGCTGCAGTTTGATTTTCCAGTGTGCTCAGGTGGCGATTTAGCAGCATCACGCCCTGAAGAGACCAGCTCTCAATAAAGCCATCGCGAACTATTCCAAGATCGCTCTCAAGCTCCAAAAGAATATTTCTTAGGCTCGGAGGAGGCGGCTTTGTTCCCTCTGGGACGGCAAAGGCAAGGCCGATTGCGTGGAGCGGATTTGGATACGGATCCTGACCAACAATCAAGACTCGATAGTGCTCAGGAGCATGCTCAAACGCCCTAAATAATTGCTCCTTTTTGGGTGTGATTCCTCCTTTGGGCAGAGCAGCCAGAATCTCATCCAAGACCTCAGCCTGCTCATCGAAGAGGGGCTGCCAGGACGGGTGGATCGAATCGAGCATGAGCCAATAGTAAAAGTGCGAAGATAAGTGCTGAGCTAAAAGGAGCAAAGATGCTTGATTCGAAGGCCTTGCTGGCGGAAGCAGCGGGACATGCCCAAACACTTGTCGGTATCCGGCGAGAACTCCACCAAATCCCAGAGTTCGCCCTGGACCTGCCTAAAACTCAGGCAAGAATCCTTGAATCAATCGAAGGCCTCGGCGAGATAACCCTGGGCAAGGACCTCACCTCGATGGCTCTTGTGATCCGCGGAGGAAAGCCCGGACCAACCGTCTTACTCAGAGCCGATATGGACGCCCTCAAAGTTGAAGAGGAGACCGGGCTGGAGTATGCCTCAACTAATGGCTTTATGCATGCCTGCGGCCACGACCTGCATATGGCAGGCGCCATAGGCGCAGCTCAGATTCTGGCAAGTCATAAAGAAGAGCTCAATGGTGATGTGCTGATTTGGTTCCAGCCGGGCGAAGAGGGCCACCATGGCGCCGACCTCATGATTGAGGAGGGCATGCTCGAGCTAACAGGCTCTAGGCCGGTTGCAGCCTATGGCCTCCACGTTTTCACCTCACTGCCGCTGGGCGCGATTGCCTGCAAGCCAGGACCGCTGATGGCATCCGCCGGTGACCTACACGTTAGCTTCCATGGCTCCGGCGGTCACGGCTCGATGCCGTGGCTAAGCAAGGACCCTGTAACCCCGATGGTTGAGGCGATAACTGCACTGCAGAACCTAATTAATAAGAGCTTCGATCAGTTCGACCCGGTCATTCTCAACGTCGGTTGGATCCGCGCTGGCGACGATTCCACCACCAATGTCATTGCGGACTCGGCAAGCTTTGGGGCAACGGTGAGAACCTTTTCGGAGGTAAACACCAAGAAACTTCATGAGCTAGCCCCAAAGCTCATCCACTCGATAGCAGAGGGTTTTGGCCTGAGCGCTGAAGTCGAATTCGGACGTGCCACCAAAGTGCTGATGAACGACGCAGCCAGTGTTGAGCGAGTTGAAGAGGTCGCGAAGAGCCTTGTGGGTGAGGCCGGGTATGTTCCGATGCAGAACCCGATTGCGGGAGGTGAGGACTTCGCATCGATAGTTGCCGAGGTACCGGGAGCATTTGTCTTCGTTGGTGCCTGCCCGCCTGAGATCGACTACCAAACAGCGCCGACCAACCACTCGGCGAAGGCTACATTTGACGACTCAGTGCTGCCGCTCTGCTCGGCCCTACTGGCCTCGCTTGCCATGGAGCACCTGGGCTAAAGTTACTTCTTGTTACCTGCAAGATTGCCCGTCGACGCGCAATCGTTCATAGTTTTACCAATTACTTCTTTACCCGAGGAAAGACGCAATGACTGATGCAGCAAACTGGGGATTCGAGACCCAGCAGATCCACGCCGGCGCCGAGAGCGACCCAGCAACCAACGCACGTGCAGTGCCTATCTACAAAACCACTGCCTACACCTTCAACTCGGCCGAGCACGCTCGTAACCTGTTTGGACTAGCTGAGTTCGGCAACATCTACACCCGCATCATGAACCCAACCCAAGATGTTGCTGAGAAGCGCATCGCCGCACTCGAGGGCGGCACCGCAGCCCTGTTGCTCGCGAGCGGTCAGGCAGCTGAAACCTTTGCGGTTTTGAACATTGCCCAAGCTGGAGACCACATCGTCTCTTCCTCCACGCTCTATGGCGGAACCTATAACCTCTTCAAGTACACACTCGCCAAGCTTGGTATCGAGGTCACCTTCGTCGAGAACCAGGACGACGAGAACGAGTGGCAGCAGGCGGTAAAGCCAAACACCAAGCTCTTCTTCGCCGAGACCATCGGAAACCCAAAGGTTTCGATTCTCGACATTAGAAAGGTTGCCTCCGTGGCCCACAAGAACGGTGTGCCACTGATCGTCGACAACACCGTAGCGACCCCCTACCTCATCAAGCCTCTCGAGCACGGCGCCGACATCGTCGTCCACTCAGCCACCAAGTTCCTAGGCGGGCACGGCACCGTAGTTGCAGGTGCGATCGTAGATGGTGGAAAGTTCGAGTGGTCAAAGTCTGACAAGTTCCCAGGTCTCACCCAGCCGGACCCGAGTTACCACGGCGTCGTCTACACCGATGCTCTAGGTGACGGCATTGCCTACATAATCAAGGCAAGGGTTCAGCTGCTTCGGGACATAGGTGCTGCGGTCTCCCCCGACACCGCCTTCTCACTGATTCAGGGCATCGAGACCCTGAGCCTAAGAATGGAGCGCCACGTCGAGAACGCCAGCAAGGTAGCGCAGTGGCTTGAGGCCCACCCTCAGGTAAAGAGCGTGAACTATGCAGGCCTTCCTGGCTCGCCCTACAACCAGGCTCACAAAACCTACGCTCCCAAGGGTGCTGGAGCGATCGTGTCATTTGAAATAGAGGGAGGCCTTGACGCTGGAGTGAAGTTCGTTGACGGCCTTGAGCTTCACAGCCACGTTGCCAACATTGGCGATGTGAGGTCTTTAGTCATCCACCCGGCCTCAACCACTCACTCTCAGCTGAGCGAGGCCGACCAGGCCACAACCGGCGTCACCCCTGGACTGGTGAGGCTCTCAGTTGGTCTAGAAAGCTACGATGACATCGTCGCTGACCTGCAGAAGGGTTTTGCTGCCGCAAAATAAATGGACTTCCAGATATCTGAAGACTCTGCTCCCTCGGAGTTCATCTCCGAGGAGCAGCGTCGTCAGCTGGTCGGCAGACCCCCCGCGACCGGCGCCTGGCTGGTAGGAGACCCGGTCGGAGACCGCAAGTTCTCCGAGGTTTTCAATCTCGATCTTGAATCAGGCGGCCGGCTCGAGGGAGCAAGGCTTGCCTATGAGACCTGGGGCGAAATCAACAGCGATCGCACAAATGCAATTCTGGTTCTTCACGCGCTAACCGGAGATAGCCATACCTCCGGAAATGCAGGCGATGGCCACCCGACATCAGGTTGGTGGAACGGCCTAATTGGCCCCGGTCTTGCTCTCGATACCGACAAGTACTTCGTCATTACACCCAACGTTCTAGGTGGCTGCCAGGGCTCCACGGGACCGAGCTCACTAGATAAAAACGGACGCGAGTACGGACCTGCTTTTCCGCAGCTCACCATCAGAGATCAGGCAAGAAGCTTTGAGCTGCTTGCAGAGCAGCTCGGTATCTCTCAGTGGCACGCCGTCATCGGCGGTTCGATGGCTGGAATGCATGCTCTAGAGATGGCAATTGAGAATTCAGAGAGCATTGCCCGATTGGCGGTACTTGCTGCCCCGCCGTTTTCAACTAGCGACCAGATAGCTCTCAACACAGTGCAGCTCGAGGCAATTCGCTCTGACAGTAACTTTGCAGCTGGCTGGTACTACGAAGCAAAGCCCGGCTTCGGCCCGCACAAGGGCCTTGCTCTTGCCAGGCGCATGGCACTTTTGAACTACCGCTCCCCCGCCGAGCTGAATCACCGCTTTGGAAGAACCTGGCAGTCTCAGGTGAGCCCGCTGACCGAGCGCGGCAAGTTCGCGGTAGAGAGCTACCTTGATTTTCACGGCAATAAGTTTGTGCGCAGGTTTGATGCCAATAGCTATTTCACGCTGGTCAATGCCATGAACTCCCACGATGTTGGAAGAGACAGAGAGAGTGTCGAATCTGCGCTATCCAAGATCACCTGTAGAACCCTGGTTCTCGGGCTCGATAGCGACCGGCTGTTTCCGCTTTCGGGGCAGAGAATTATTGCCGAGCACATCTCAGGCGCACTCTATGGCGGTGAGCTACAGGTCATCCAGAGCGAATTTGGCCACGACGGATTCTTGATTGAAATACAAGAGGTCGGTAGCAGACTAAAGGGGCTTATCGAGTCCTAGAGTGGAGCCTGTGAATTTACTCCGCTCCAAGATCGCAGTCTCCTTCTTTTTCGTTTCCGGAGGCTCTGCCCTGGCCTTGTGGGCCGTCCACATTCCGCTTATCGAGAAAACCGTAGGCATTGACTACTCCGTACTCGGAGCGCTTCTGATGTTTAGCGGACTCGGGGGATTTATTGCAATGCAGGTATTTGGTTGGATGATCGACCACATCGGCAGCAAGACTGCCACGAGAGTCGGCGGTGTTGCAGTTGGCCTCTCGCTGCTGGGTCCCGCTTTTGCTCAAGATGAAGTTTCTCTGGGTCTTGCCATCTTGCTGCTGGGCTTTGGCATCGCCGGGGTTGACGTAGGGATGAATGGTGCCGCTCTTCAGGTGGAGAAGGAAAACAAAAAGCCGATCTTCACCTTTTTTCATCTGTTTTGGTCAGTAGGAGGGCTCGCAGGCGCTGCGCTCGGGTTTGCAACTATTTCTTCTGGCTTCAGCCAAGCTCAGACCTTGCCGGTGGTGGGCATAACTCTTAGCTTGGTCGGGCTCTTCATGGCCGGCTGGCTGCTACCAGACAAGGCAAACGTGGACCGAAGCCAAGAGAAGAGTGTCGGCAAAGCAGCAAGCAAGGCGAACAGGAGCGTGCTTGGTTTCGTGATTCTTGCCGGGCTAATGAGCGCTTCCGGGGCAATCATCGAGGGCGTTGCCCAAGACTGGTCAGCACTTTATTTGCGAGATGTCCAGATGGTTACGGCATCGAGTGCCGCGTGGGGATTAGCCGCGTTCAACGTAGGCATGATTCTGGGACGAATCTTTATCGACCGCATCGTTGAGGCCAAGGGCAGAGGCTTCGTAATTGTCTGGGGTTCGGTGGCTGCGGCGGTAGCGATTGGGCTCCAGTCAATCGCGCCAACCTACGAAATTTCGCTGTTCTTCTGGTTCCTTCTTGGCCTAGGGATTTCTGGTGTTGTGCCTCAGCTATTTGCAGCCGGCGGCGAAATCGGCGAAGCCTCACACTCCGGCAGGAACATGGCACGCGTGGTTGGAATCACCTACATCGGAGGCCTCGCCGGCCCGTCGATAATTGGCCTATTGACCCTTGCGGTCCCACTGAACTTTGCAATTGGTTGGGGCGCACTGCTGGGAATATTCATTGTGCTTGCATGGCCGCAACTTGGAAGGCTCAACAAATGAGTTTGCTGTTTAGCCCCATCAAGATTCGGTCACTTGAAATTAAGAACCGTCTTTGGGTATCACCGATGTGTATGTATTCGTGCGAGAACCAAGACGGTGTTGTTGGCGATTGGCACCTAGTACACCTGGGAACAAGGGCGATAGGTGGAGCAGGCCTAGTCATGGCAGAAGCTACCGCGGTGAATCCCGAGGGAAGAATCTCGCCGTGGTGCCCAGGGATTTGGGGTGACGAGCAGATTCCGGGTTGGAAGAAGGTGACCGACTTCATCAGAAGCGCGGGGTCAGTAAGTGCCCTACAACTCGCGCATGCTGGCAGGAAGGCCAGCACCTATCGCTCTTGGTCCGGGACTGGAACGGTGCCAATAGCTGATGGCGGCTGGCAGAGCTACTCGGCCACAAATGTTGCCTTTGAGGGCTACAGCGCCCCAAGAATCTTGGAAACCGCAGAGATTGCTTCACTGGTTGAGGAATTCCGAGGTGCAGCGAGAAGGGCGGTTGCAGCAGGCTTCGATGCCCTAGAGATTCACGCAGCCCACGGCTACCTAATCCACCAGTTTCTCTCTCCGATAACCAACAACCGAGTTGACGAGTACGGCGGAACTCTCGAAAACCGAGCGAGGCTGCTGCTTGAGATTGTGGGGAGTGTCCGCGAGGAGATTGGTGATGGCATGCCGATGATGGTTCGCTTCAGCGCAACCGACTATGTAGAAGGTGGCTGGGACCAAGAACAGACCAACCAGGTGGCAATTTGGGCCAGGGAAGCAGGTGCTGATCTCTTTGATATCAGCTCGGGCGGTTTAGTCACAGGGGTCAAGATTCCAACCGGTCCGGGTTACCAGGTCAACTTCAGCAAGTCCACCTCGCAGGCAACAAACGCGACCGTCTCCGCCGTCGGCCAGATAACCAGTGCTGAGGAGGCGGAAGCGATACTGCAGTCGGGCCAGGTAGACGTGATCATGGCCGCTAGGCAGTTTCTAAGAGACCCCTACTTCCCCCTGAGGGCAGCCCATGAGCTGGGCGTTGAAACTGAATGGCCGGTTCAGTATGAGCGGGGAAGATTCCCTAGCGCCTAGTGGTGGCGTCTTTGATCTCGCCGACCAAGACCTCAATGATGTCCTCGAGGAACAAACACCCGGTGATCTTGCCATCCGAGGAGAAGCTTCTCGCGATGTGAGCGCCGGTCTTCCGCATCTGAGCAAGCGCATCTTCAAGCTCTGCGCTGTCTGGAATTGAGATCATGGTGCGGAGCTTCTTTGTTGCAAGCGGTAGAGAAAACTTCGCTTCATCGTCGGTCAGTGCGTCCTTGATGTGCCAGTAACCAATCAGGTCTCCGTACTCATTCTTGACGGGATAGCGGCTGAAGCCATGCTCGGCAACTGCCTCCTGCAGCATCGCCGGGGAGGCGTCGGTTGGAAGTGTTACCAGCTCGGCAAGGGGGTGGGTGACATCGCCAACTATTTTTTCCGTGAATTCAAATGCGTTGGAGATGGTTGCCGAGGAGTCCTCGAGGGTGCCGTGTTTCCGCGATTCAGCGACAATGTCTTCGACCTGATCGAGGGTGAATGCGGTGTTTGCCTCATCTCTTGGCTCAAAGCCAAAGATCCTCAAGATGCCATTTGAAATCTGGTTCATCAGCCACACCACTGGCTTTACAACCTGAGCAACACCGTAGAGAAGCGGGGCTAAAACAAGTGCCGCCGAGGTCGGGATTGAAATCGCAATGTTCTTGGGCAGCATTTCACCAAGCACCACGTGGAGATAGGTAACCAGGAGCAGGGCAATCACAAAGCTGACAATCGAGGTGGTCTGGTAGTCCAGCCCCAGTGCGCCCAGTGGAATCTCTAGCAGGTGGTGAATGGAAGGTTCAGCAATCACAAGCAAAAGCAAAGCCGCAATCGTGATTCCGAGCTGAGCGGTTGCCAGCATGAGCGACACCTGCTCCATCGCCTTCAGTGTGATTTTCGCAAACCTGTTTCCCTCGTCGGCCTTGGGTTCAATCTGTGCTCTGCGAGCAGAGATGACCGCAAACTCGCTGCCGACAAAAAAAGCACTCATTACAAGTAGAACAACGAGCCAAACCAGACCCATCAGATCATTCGCCATCGGTCACCTCTGGCGAGTACTTGATGCGGTCTACGCGCCTGCCATCCATGCGGATAACTCGAAGCTGCCCGGTTGGAAGTTCAACAAGGTCCCCCTCCTGAGGGATCTTTCCAAGCTCTGCCATAACAAAGCCAGCCATGGTGTCGTAGTCCTCGTCATCAGCTATCTCGAGCCCGACCTCCCTCAGCTCTGAGGGTCTTGCCAGGCCACTAAAAGTAACCGAGCCGTCGGAGGCCGCCAGAATTGGCGCTTTTGCGCGGTCATGCTCATCGGCTAGCTCTCCGACCAACTCCTCGACAGCATCCTCCAAAGTCACGATGCCAGCGGTTCCGCCGTATTCATCGACGACAACTCCAAACTGCAACCCGCGGTTGCGAAGGTGCAGAATGAGATTGTCAAGCGGCATGGTCTCGGGAACTCTCACCGGCTCAACCATCACGGCGGTAACGGGAACATTCGCCCTGCGCTCCAGCGGAATTGCAACGGCCTGCTTTAGGTGCGCGACACCAATAATGTCGTCGGCATCCTCGCCGAGGATCGGAAATCTGGAGTGGCCCGATGCGCGAGCGAGGGTGACCAAGTCCGCGCTGCTCTGCTCGCGCTCTAGAGAGTGCATCTTGGGTCTTGGAGTCATGATGTCGCTTGCGGTCAGCGTGCTCATGCCGAGTGTCTTCTCAAGCAGTTTGGCCGTGTCGGACTCCAGGGAACCCAGCATCGCAGAGCGCCTGACCAGAGAGGCAAGCTCTTCTGCCGTCCTTGCAGCAGAAAGCTCTTCTTTTGGTTCGATTCCGAATCTTCTGACGAACCAATTGCCATTGTTGTTCAAGAAAACTATGAGCGGCTTGAAAACAAACGTGAAGCCGAGCTGAAAGGCCACAACCAGCTTCAATACTTTTCTGGGGGCGCTAAGTGCCATGTTCTTAGGCACAAGCTCACCAATTAGGAAGCTGGCAACGGTCGCAATGGTCATTGCGAGCACCACCGCCAAGGCCGAGATGGTGCTCGAATCCAACCCAAAGCTGCTCAGCCAAGGTGTCAGGAGCCTAGACAGAGCTGGCTCGGCAACAAAACCGGTCAGAAGGGTAGTCAGCGTTATGCCCAGCTGAGCCGAGGAGAGCTGGGTTGCAGTCGTTGAGACAGCCTTGATGGGAAGCTCAAGGCCCTTTTCACCGCCTGCTTTTCGAGACTCAAGGTCGACTTTGTCGACATTGATAATCGCGAACTCACTTGCAACAAAAAGACCGGTGCCGAGAACCAGCAAGACACCAAAAACTAAGAGCAGGTAATCGCTCAAGCGATCACCCGCGGCCTATGTCTATCAAGCTCCATTTCAAGAAACACTATAACCTCCCGATTGGCTAGACTTGTTGGAGTTTCGCAAGCTTTCTACCAAGAGGGGAACCCTTGTCCTCGAGCGATAATGGCAATTCTGGGTCTGACTTCGGGGCAAACGAGTGGCTCGTTGCCGAGATGTATTCCAAGTGGCAGGAAAATCCTGATTCCGTGGATAAGTCCTGGATCCCAATTCTTGAGCGCTACCAGCAGACAGGTGGCTCAGCACCAGCCGCTTCCGTGACAGAAGACTCTGACCCAACCACCGGGTCAATAACAGTTATCGACACCGACTCCACGGTCGTGAGCAAGTTTGACCCCGCTGCTCCGGCACCTGCCACCGAGGCAATTACGGTCCCCGTGGCAAAAACCACAGACGACTCCCCCGCGACCGCACCTGTTCCCGCGGACCTGCCCGCCACCGGATCTATTCCGATTGCAACCGTCGAAGAGGAAGAGGCGCAGCCCGAGATAACAATCCTCAAAGGCATGTCCAAGGCTCTGGCTTCAAACATGGACGCTTCGCTCAGCGTTCCTACCGCTACGAGTGTCCGTCAGATTCCGGCAAAGGTGCTGATCGATAACCGCATTGTGGTGAACTCACACCTAAAGCGCACCCGTGGTGGCAAGGTCTCCTTCACACACCTAATCGGCTACGCGGTAATCCAGGCCCTCAAAGAGCTTCCTGGACAGAACGTCTTCTATGACGAGGTCGATGGCAAGCCAGCATCGGTAGTGCCCCCACACGTGAACTTTGGTCTAGCAATCGACGTGCCCAAGCCCGATGGCACCAGAGCTCTCCTTGTTCCAAACATTAAGCGTGCCCAAAAGCTCAACTTCGCCGAGTTTGTCTCCGCCTATGAGGACATTGTCCGCAGAGCCCGAGACAACAAGCTCACCGCTGAGGACTACCAGGGAACAACCATCTCTCTCACTAACCCCGGTGGCATCGGCACCGTTCACTCTGTCCCCAGACTGACCAAGGGACAGGGCTCAATCATTGGCGTTGGAGCCCTCGAGTACCCCGCCCAATTCAAGGGCATGAGCGAAGATCAGCTTGCGGAGCAGGGCATTGGCAAAATTCTCACCCTCACCTCGACCTACGACCACAGGGTCATTCAAGGTGCAGGAAGCGGAGAATTCCTGAAGATCGTCGAGGAGCTCCTGCTCGGTGAGCGCAGCTTCTACGAAGAGATCTTTGCCGATATGCGCATCCCCTACACCCCGGTTGTCTGGGTCAGCGACTTCCACTGGGACCTGGCCGATCAGTCGGGTAAGAACACCAGAATCCAGGAGTACATCAACGCGTTCCGCGTTCGTGGGCACCTAATTGCCGATGTGGATCCCCTTGAGTACAGCCAGCGCTGGCACCCAGACCTAGACATCAGAAACTACGGCCTCAGCCTCTGGGATCTCGACCGAACCTTCAAGACAGGAGGTTTCGGAGGCAGAGTTAAGGCCAAGTTCCGCAATATCCTTGGAATCCTGCGCGACACCTACTGCCGCACCATCGGCATCGAGTACATGCACATCCAGGATCCCCAGGAGCGCAGCTGGTTCCAGGAAAAGCTTGAGCAGCCCTATAAGAAGCCATCCAAAGAAGAGCAGTTCCGGATTCTCAACAAGCTCAATGAAGCAGAGGCCTTCGAGACCTTCCTGCAGACCAAGTTTGTTGGCCAAAAGCGCTTCTCTCTCGAGGGTAGCGAGTCTCTCATTCCAGCTCTGGATCAGATTTTGCAGGCGGCAGCCGATGCCGAGCTCGAAGAGGCAGCAATTGGCATGGCCCACCGAGGACGACTGAACGTACTAACCAACATTGCTGGAAAGACCTACTCCCAGGTCTTCCGTGAGTTCGAGGGTTCCACCGACCCCAGAAGCGTCCAGGGTTCTGGTGACGTGAAGTATCACCTAGGGACAGAGGGCCTGTTCACCTCAGGCCACGGCACCCAGATTAAGGTCTCCCTTGCCGCTAACCCCTCTCACCTAGAGGCCGTGAACCCGGTCCTTGAGGGAATTGTTCGAGCAAAGCAGGACAGGCTTGGAAACCCAGAAAACTTCCCAGTACTACCAATCTTGGTTCACGGCGATGCGGCATTTGCGGGTCAGGGTGTGGTCCCTGAGACCATGCAGCTGTCTCAGCTTGATGGCTTCAAGACCGGTGGCACCATTCACGTTGTTGTAAACAACCAGGTCGGTTTCACCACGCTGCCAAAGGACTCAAGAAGCTCGATCTACTCAACAGATTTTGCAAAGGGCATTCAGGCACCAATCTTCCACGTCAACGGAGATGACCCCGAGGCGGTTGTCAGGGTTGCCCAGCTTGCCTTCGAATACCGTCAGCAGTTCAAGAAGGACGTAGTAATCGACATCGTCTGCTACCGCCGACGTGGTCACAACGAGGGCGATGACCCCTCGATGACCCAGCCGATGATGTACAACCTCATCGAAGCAAAGCGCAGCGTTAGAACCCTCTACATGGACAACCTGATTGGTCGAGGTGACATCACCCAGGAAGAATTCGACGAAGCCAATGCCAGGTTCCAGGGATCGCTCGAGAACGCGTTTGTCGAGGTTCACGAGGCGATGAGCCAGCCTGTGGCACTCCCAGAACGTCCAGTAGGTATCGGCACCACCGCCAGCGAGAAGCAAGAGCTGGTGCGTCCAACCGCAGTTGCTAAGGAGGTTGTCGAGGCCATCGGCAACGCTCACGCCAACACCCCCGAGGGCTTCACCGTTCACCCCAAGCTTGCTCAACTACTCCAAAAGCGCATCGAGATGAGCCGTGAGGGTGGCGTCGATTGGGGTTTCGGAGAGCTTATCGCCTTTGGATCGCTCCTTCTCGAGGGCATAAACGTAAGGCTCACAGGCCAAGACTCCGGTCGCGGAACCTTTGTGCAGCGTCACGCAAGCTTCTTTGACCGCGAGACAGGTCGGGAGTGGATGCCGCTTAGCTACGTCTCGGAGCAGCAGGCTAGGTTCCAGGTCTACAACTCACTACTAAGCGAGTTTGCAGCCCTTGGCTTCGAGTACGGCTACTCGGTAGAGGAGCCGGACTCTCTAACGCTTTGGGAGGCACAGTTCGGAGACTTTGTAAACGGAGCCCAGACGATTACCGATGAGTTCATCTCCTCGGGTGACCAGAAGTGGATGCAGCAATCCTCGCTCGTCATGCTGCTCCCCCATGGCTACGAGGGTCAGGGGCCTGACCACTCCTCCGCACGAATTGAGAGGTTCTTGCAGCTCTGCGCTGAAAACAACATGACCGTTGCACAGCCCTCCACACCTGCGAGCCACTTCCACCTGCTAAGGCGACAGGCCTACACCAAACCGAAGCGGCCACTTATTGTCTTCACCCCCAAGTCAATGCTTAGGCTCAAGGTAGCCTCATCGTCAGTCGAAGACTTCACCTCGGGTAGCTTCCTGCCACTGATCAATGACCAGCAGGGGCTTGAGCCACAAAACGTAAAGCGCATCCTCTTCTGCTCGGGCAAGGTCTACTGGGACCTCTTGGCAGAAAGCCAAAAGCGTGGCGCCGGAGACACCGCAATCGTTCGTCTCGAGCAGCTCTACCCAACTCCTGTAGAGGAAATGAAGAAGGCGATCGAGCAGTTCCCGGGTGCTCAGCTGCGTTGGGTCCAGGATGAACCTGCGAACCAGGGCCCATGGAGCTACATGGGACTATTCATGCCTCGCTACGGAATCAATTTCCAGGTCATTTCTAGACCAGCATCTGCCTCTCCGGCAACCGGTTCTGCGAAGCGCCATGCTGCCGAACAGGCAGACCTAATTGCAAGGGCTTTTGGGGACTAGCGTTTGCGCTCGATAAGGGTTGTCATCCTCGGAGACGAGCTTCTCACCGGAGCCGGCGACCCAAAGGGCCTGGGCTGGTTAGGGCGAGTGCAGGCAAGACTGCCCAAGGGCGAGGATGTCGCCTTTTTTCCGCTGGCAATGGTCGATGAGAGCACTGGAGAGCTACTAGAGCGCTGGAAGTCCGAGGCGCTGAAGCGTTTCTCACCGGAGACCGAAAACTATTTAGTTGTGGCACTTTCTTCCAAGGACATCGGGGCCGGAACGACAATCTCCCGCTCTCGGCTAAATCTCGCCTCACTGCTTGATGATGCCCAGCGCGAAGGGGTCAAGACTTTTGTGGTCGGGCCAACTCCCAAGGGAAACCCAGAGTATGACGCAGAGGTGGACCACCTAAACGCTGGCTTCTATGACGTTGTAAAGCGCAGACAGGTTAAGTACGTTGACTGCTTCAACCCGCTTAAAGACCATGAGGGCTGGCTCTCAGAAGTAACTTCCCACCCAAGGACTCTCCCAGGACAGGTTGGCTATGGGCTAATTGCCTGGCTCGTGCTAAATCGGGGATGGTTTGAGTGGCTGGGGCTTACTGAGGAAGATCAGTCGTGATCTTGTGCCTCGCGCAGTCTGCGCATCACGCGCTCAGCTAGCTCCTCAGTTGGAGCCTCGTCGCAAGAGCGCTGAATAACTTGGTTGAAAACCACTTCGATGTCGTAGTGCTGTTCGCAGGAGTCGCAGTTAGCGATGTGAGCGGTGATTACCTCCAGCTCACTTTCGACCATGGCGGAGTGCAGGTATTCGTGAACGTTGCGCTTGACGTCTTCGCAATCGAGTTGCTTCACGATTCCTCCTTCTCGCTCACGTCGTAGCCTTCTTGCCTTGCGTAATCTTGCAACAAAGTTCTCAGCAATTTCTTCCCGCGGTGCAGTCTGGACATCACCGTCCCCACAGGAGTGTCCATAACCTCGGCTATTTCCGCATAGGGAAGACCCTCTACGACCGCGTAGTAAACGACCATTCGGAACTCATCAGGGATCTGGTCCATGGCCTCGCGAATTATGTTCGCGGGAAGATTATCTAGGGCTTCAAGCTCCGCACTTCGGTTTGTGCTGGAGGTTACCGACTCCCCCGAACCCACCTGCCAGTCCTCTAGATCATCTAAAGCGGTCTTGGCCTGGTCCTTGTTGCGCTTGTTGTAGAGGTTGATATGGGTATTGGTCATGATCCTAAAGAGCCATGCCTTTAGGTTTGTGCCCTGCTGGAACTTATCCCAGGCAGCAAAAGCCTTGGCAAAGGTTTCCTGGACTAAGTCCTCGGCATCCGATGGGTTTCTGGTCCAGCGCAGCGCAGCTCCGTAGAGCTGTGGCATAAGGGGAAGGGCTTGCTGCTCGAAGGTAACTAGTTTCTCGCTCTTATCGCCACTCATTACTGCAAATTCTACCCTGACCTAAAGGCACCCGCTCACGGGGTCTGTGGGATACCGGGAGCATTTCAGGGCGCTAAAAGGTATCTTTGTGAGGTGCCAGAAACCTCAGTTAGCTACGCAGCGCCCACATCAGCTGGGTTTGACGCGACCGTTGAGCTTCCCGGCAGCAAGTCTCTTACCAACCGGGAGCTGGTGCTGTCCGCGCTAGCTAGCGAGCCCTCTGAACTTATCGACCCGCTTATCTCTAGAGACACCAAGCTCATGATTGAGGCGCTGGAAAAGCTCGGTGCTCGTTTTGAAAGCAGCGGAGATAGCCTCCGGGTAACTCCTGGCACCGGATCTCAAGACACAAGTATCGACTGCGGTCTCGCCGGCACGGTAATGAGATTTGTGCCACCTGTTGCAGCGCTAGCAACCGGACGAATCGAATTTGACGGCGATGCGGCTGCAAGGCGCAGGCCTATGATTACCACGATTGACTCTCTAGAGAGCCTTGGCGTGAGAGTTGAGTATGAGCGCAAGGCTCTGCCTTTTGCCGTCATTGGTACCGGAGAGATTCCAGGTGGAGATCTCGAGATTGACGCCTCCGCATCATCGCAGTTCGTCTCAGGTCTATTGCTGAGCGCAGCCAGATTCCAAGGTGGCCTAACACTAAGCCACAATGGCCCAACTCTTCCCTCAATGCCGCATATCGAGATGACTCTTGCCACCTTGACTGGCAGGGGTGTTAGTGCCAGTCAGACCTCGGAGACGAGCTGGAGGGTGGAACCGGGTGAAATTGCTGGGGCAACTGTGCAGATTGAACCGGACTTATCGAACGCTGGGCCTTTTCTAGCTGCGGCGCTGGTAACCGGCGGCACCGTAAGGATCCCGAACTGGCCCTCGGAGACAACCCAGGTTGGTGCGGATTTTGTCCGTTTGCTGGGCGAGATGGGTGCCGAAGTTTCGCTCTCGCAAGGGAACCTCACTCTTACTGGAACCGGAACTATTAGCGGCATCGATGCCGACCTCTCTGCTGCAGGGGAGCTAACACCAACCATTGCTGCCATTGCTGCACTTGCCAGCACTCCGAGTCGGCTCACCGGAATTGCTCACCTCCGCGGCCACGAGACCGACCGGATTGCGGCGCTTGTTGCCGAGATTAATTCTCTTGGTGGAGTTGCAACCGAGCTGGAAGACGGCATCGCAATCAGTCCGGGAAACCTCTCTGGTGGCACCTGGCACTCCTATGAAGACCACCGTATGGCGACCGCTGGAGCCATGCTTGGACTGGTGATTCAGGGAGTGGTTGTTGATGACATTGCCACCACCTCTAAAACACTTCCGGACTTTGTTGGCATGTGGGAAAAGATGTTGGGTCTTAGGTGAGCTGGCTCTACGAACCAGCGAATAGGCACGACCTCGACGAGGACGACGTCCGAGTTCGGCCCAATCCAAAGGGATCGAGACCTAGGACCAAGCGTCGTCCAAGCTTCGAAAATGCCCCGAGGGGAATGGTCACCCAGGTTCACCTCGCCCGCTACAAGGTCATTACAGACAAAGGTGTTGAGGTCACAGCCACCCTCGCGAAAGAACTCAGAAAAGACGGCTGCGTAACCTGTGACCGGGTCGCTCTCGATGGCGATGTCACCGGTGCTAGGGGCTCACTCGCGAGAATTGTGACGATCGACGAGCGCTCGAGTGTGCTAACCAGGGCCGCTGAAGATGGTGAAGAGCTCGAGCAGACCATAGTTGCAAACGCAGACCAGCTTGTAATAGTGATGGCTGCGGCCAATCCCGAACCCAGGCCAAGGCTTGTTGACCGCTACCTCGTTGCCGCCTACAACGCCGGCCTCAAGCCAATTTTGGTGGTAACCAAGTGTGATGTCAGCGACCCTGCCGACTTCATTGCCGGCTTTGCCGGAGTGGAATTGGAGATCATTCAGACCCGCAGCGACCAGCCACTACCTGAGCGGCTCCTGGAGGCGCTCGTGGACCACACCTCGGTGTTTGTGGGCCACTCCGGAGTTGGTAAATCGACACTCATAAACAAACTTGCCCCAAACACCGATCGGTCAACTGGGATTGTTAACGAGCTAACAGGTAAAGGCAAGCACACCTCCTCGTCGGCCATTGCCATCAAGGTCTCAGGTGGCTGGATTGTGGACACCCCTGGCATCCGCAGCTTTGGCCTGAGTGGAATATCTGCTGGCCAGATCCTGCGGGGATTCAGCGACCTCAGCGAGGCGTCCGAGGCTTGCCCGAGAGACTGCTCACACATGCCCCCAGCAGATGACTGCGCGCTGGATCAGGCCCTGAGGGAAGGAAAGCTGACCGAGCTTAGGTTGGACTCATTCCGGAGGCTTGTAGCCGGGCTCGGCTCGGTAGATTGGCAGTGATGAGTAAGGACCTTGAATTCGCGCTTGAGCTTGCTCAGAGCGCTGACGAGATTTCGCTCTCACGTTTTCGCGCCCTTGACCTCAAAGTGGAGACCAAGCCCGATAGGACTCCGGTGACAGATGCCGATAAGGCTGTCGAAGAGCGGCTCAGGTCGATGATTTCCGACTACAGCCCAACTGATGCGGTAATCGGTGAGGAGTTTGGTTCTGCGGCAGGTACTCGCGAGTGGATTATCGACCCCATTGATGGCACCGCAAACTTTCTCAGAGGCCTGCCAATTTGGGCCACACTGATTGCTCTAAGAGTAGACGGCGAGCTGAAGCTCTCGGTGGTGTCGGCGCCGGCCCTTGGTCGCATGTGGTGGGCCGAGCGCGGAGCTGGAGCTCACACCAAAAACATCGACGGCAGTAAGCGCAGCTTGGAAGTTTCTAAAGTGGCAAGCCTTGAGGACTCCTACGTGTCATTCAATTCAATCTCGCAGTGGGACTCGATTGGCAAAGCCGAGCGCCTCACCGAGCTTTCGCGCAGGGTCTGGAAAGACCGGGCCTTTGGCGACTTTCTGAGCTACATGTATGTGGCCGAAGGATTGATTGAGATGGCAGCTGAGCCTGATCTAAAGATTTACGACATCGCGGCACTGGTTCCGATCGTTTTAGAGGCCGGGGGTCGTTTCACGGCCCTAGATGGTGAGCTGAGCGATGGAAGCAGTGCGGTAATCGCGAGCAATGGCCTGATGCACGAGCAGTTTCTAGAAATTCTTGGCTGAGATGCCACTTAGAACACAGAAGCTTTTTGCGCTGGCGGCAATTGTTCTGCTCGCGCTGAATCTAAGGACCGCGGTTGGTTCGCTGTCTCCGGTTGTGAACTACATCCAGCAGGACATTGCGCTCCCGATTGTGACCATCGGACTCCTAGGTGTTGCAGCGCCACTGGCTTTCGCCATTTCAACCTCGCTGGCGTATCGACCTGCCAGGCGCTACGGCGTTGAACTAACGCTTGTAATTACCGTTCTGGCAATCATTGCCGGCCACCTGTTTAGAGCACTTGCCTGGGACTCGACCTCGCTCTTTGTTGGCAGCATGCTCTCACTTCTGGGCATGGGCGTTGGCAACGTGCTCTTACCGGTACTGGTTAGGAAGTACTTCCCGAACCGCATCGGTCAAATCTCATCCATCTACATAACCATGACCGCGATTTCGGCATCGAGCGGCTCTTTCTTCGCGGTTCCGGTGGCTGAAGCTGCGGGTTGGCGACTCTCGCTTGGCCAGTGGGCTCTACTCGCGGCCCTGACGCTACTTCCACTGCTTGCCATCAGGGCAAACTCGACCAAGGAGGTCAAGGAGCCAAAACTAGAGGGTCAGAAAGCAATCTGGCGATCACCAACAGCACTCGCGATTGGGGTCGTGCAGGGCATGACGAGTGTGTTCGGCTACGTGTCCTTTGCCTGGCTACCGATATTGCTCATGGAACACATTGGAGCCAGTGAGTTCGAAGGTGGTTCGCTGCTCGCGCTGTTTGCCATCATGGGATTGCCGGTTTCGCTGATTGTGCCGGTGCTGGCGGATAAGTACCAGAGGTCTCACTCGCTAATTGTCTACTTCTCCGCGACCATGGGCTCCATTGGTGCACTGGGGTTACTGTTTGGTCCGACTTCCTTGGCATGGGTATTCGTGGCCTGCCTCGGGCTTGGACCCACGATGTTCCCGCTTGCGCTGACGCTTTTCAACCTTCGCTCCCGAACCCGTGCCACGGTGTTGGCGGTCAGCGCCTTCGGTCAGGGCGTGAGCTATACCCTCGCGACACTCATGGTCTTTCTGGTGGGGATCTTCCGCGAGGTTACAGGTGGCTGGGAGCTAACGCTCTGGCTGCTATTCGTGGTTGCCGCAGGCAGCAGCATTGCCGGAATCCAGCTTGCTAAGCACAACTTTGTGGACGACGAACTTAGTTAGTCGAGCTTTACCCCTACAGAGTTGCAACGAGTGCTTATTGCACTTAATGCATCATCTACCCGCTGCTGGGCACCCTGGGCACCATCGGACTGCGCCAAGGCATCGCCGAGCTCACGCACCTCAGCGGCAAAATCTGATGACAGAAGCACGTCCACCTGGTCTCCGATGAGCTCATCAACCCGGTCCAGCACCCCTGAGTCAACAACTCCGTCTTTATAGGCCTTGGTCACCGATTCGAGCGTGCCCTCAAGTGCGGTGCAGGCGGCAGCATCTGCGCCGCTTCTAATTACCTGATCTGCGCTGCAACCAGATAGCAGCCCAAGTACTGCAATACCGGCAACTGTTTTTGTTAGGGCTCTCATCGCTCTAGAGGCTAGTCAGAGTTAGGTAAAACTTGGCGAGCTGACTGGGAGTGGTCCGTAATTCTCTGTAATGGAGGAAGAAAACCAGACGCACGAAGTTACACTTCCTTGAACCAAACTCTGGAGAAACAGCTTGCGCGTCTACGAAAACATCACCGAAGTCTTTGGCAATACGCCGCTTGTGAGACTAAACAAGATCACCGATGGCGCTCCTGCCCAGGTGTTTGCAAAGCTCGAGTTTTATAACCCCTCAAGTTCTGTGAAGGACCGCCTCGGTATCGCGATGATCAACGAGGCAGAGAGCTCAGGAGAGCTAAAGCCCGGCGGCACAATCATCGAAGCAACCAGCGGCAACACCGGAATCTCTCTGGCGATGGTGGGCGCTGCCAGGGGCTACCGCACCATCATCGTGATGCCAGATTCGATGAGCCTCGAGCGCAAGATACTTGTCCGCGCCTACGGAGCAGAGCTCATCTTGACTCCAGCCGCAGAAGGCATGAAGGGGTCGGTCGCAAAGGCCGAGGAGCTAGGCAAGACAATTGAGGGCGCCGTAATGGTTCGGCAGTTTGAAAACCCTGCCGGACCCAAGATTCACCGCGAGACCACGGCCGAAGAAATCTGGCGCGATACCGATGGCAAGATCGGAGCGTTTGTTGCAGGTAGCGGAACCGGTGGCACCATCACCGGCACCGGCCTCAGGCTCAGGGAGCTAAACCCCAAGATCAAGAGCTACGCGGTTCAGCCCGCCGCATCCCCGCTGCTCACCGGCGGAGAGGCCGCAGGCCACCCGCTTGCAGGCATCGGCCCCAACTTCATCCCGCCAATTCTCGACACCTCAAGCTTTGATGAGGTAATCAGCGCGCCAAACCAGGTGGCCTTTGACTTCGCCAGGAGAGCCTCCGCCGAGGAGGGCATCTTGGCAGGTATCTCGTCGGGAGCAGCTCTGTGGGCAGCCCGAGAGGTAGCCAATCGCAAGGAGCACGAGGGTCAAATAATCGTGGTCATAGTTCCGTCGTTTGGAGAGCGGTATGTGTCCTCTACCCTCTACCGCGACCTGCAAGAGGAATACCAGACAAAGAGTTGAGCATTTCACAAGACATCAGGGCCGGCCTCGAGCGGGACCCGGCTACCAAGAGTTTCCTGGAGCTCATCCTCACCTCACCTGGGCTGCACGCAATCTGGACCTACCGAATCGCTCACCGGCTCTGGAAGCTCAAACTCAGAATTCTCTCTCGCATGCTCTCGAACTGGGCAAAACTCTGGACCTCAATTGAGATTCACCCTGGGGCTGAAATCGGAAAGCGTTTTGTGATCGACCATGGAGTTGGTGTTGTAATTGGAGAAACCGCAGTAATCGGTGATGACGTTCTCATCTATCACGGTGTGACTCTGGGTGGAAAGACCCTGGACCCGGTGAAGCGCCACCCCACCGTTGGTGACAGGGTCATCATTGGAGCTGGAGCAAAGTTGATCGGCGCGATAACCATCGGCAACGATTGCGCCGTGGGGGCAAACGCCGTTGTCACCAAGGATATGCCAAATGGCACGGTGGCCGTAGGCGTCAACGCCAGGCTGTTGAACCTAACCGGGGACGATTTCTACGTAATCTGATTTCCCGGTGTTCTTGAAATACATGCAGCTCCACCTCGCATCAATTCCAACCTGACGGGTGCCTTGCATGCCTTGCTGCTTCATCAGCTTCCAAGTGTTATCCCTCGAAAGGTCAGTCTGCAGGTGGGGAGCCTTTGGGTAGAAAAGCCAAAAGTTAATCTTCTGCTCCCAGAGTTTGGCTAGCTTCCCGGCCTTCTTCTCAAGCTGCTTTGCGTTCTCCACGAAGTAAAACAGCGAGGGAGCGGTGCCCTCGGAAACCATTTTTTGCGCGGTATCTAAATCCGCCGCCCACGGATGAATATCATCCAGATCGACATCAGCCGCCAAGTTCACGCAGGGCACTTGAACGCCCTGCGGAACATACATCTTGCTCGACAGTGCCACGCCCAAAATTCTAGGTAACTCAAGATGTTTACCTGCAGCTAAGGCAAAAAGTTCACTTATATAACTAGCCAACAAGCGGAGCTAGGTAATAGCCATCTAGGGTGCCGGAAGGCCTGGCCTGGCCACCATGTTGGGAGGTGAAGCTAGCACTCCCATCCTTGCCGCAGAGGTTGAGAATGGCTCCGCTACCTCCAGGGTGAGATCGAATCCACTGGGTCAGGTCGTAGACACCGCCATCGATTACGACCCAGCACTCGGCTCCAGAGTTACGCTCTGAAACCTGTGCGAGGGTATATCCGTTGTCGCTCTCCTCGGGAGTCGGAGTTGGCTCCGCAGTCTGAGTAGGCTGCGGCTCATCGGACTCCTCATCGGCCGGCTCTTCATCGGCTGGCTCTTCATCTCTTGAGTCTTCGTCGCCTGCATCATCTTCGGCTTGCTCGTCATCTCTTGAATCTTCTTCTTCGCTTGCCTCGGATTGCTCAGGCTCTGGAGCGTCACTCTCATCCTCTGATTGCTCGGTGGCTTCATCTGACTGCTGCTCAGGTTCTTCCTCAGCGGGTTCGTCCGAAAGCTCTTGGGACTCCTCGTCGGTAGCGGCACTAGCCTCAACTTGCTCAGTGGCTTGAACGGGAGTTTGGGCAGCAGGCTCACTAGAAGCGCATCCAGTCAGGACAAGCAGGGAAGCTAGTAGCAGAGCAATTCGCATGTCATTGAGAACAGCCCAAAAACTCAGGTATTCCTAGCCAGCCTTCGAGAGCTCAGGTTCTCGCTCCCTGCCGCCAGCAAGAACTAGTCCGATGGTGATTAGAGGAATACCTACCAATAGGCCAATGGTGATTTGCTCCCCTAGGAAAATGATGCCCAGCGAGAGAGCGACAGCGGTGTTCACATAGGTAATCAGGGTGGCCTTCGCAGGCCCAACCTCCTTGATCAGCTTGAAGAAAATCACGAACGCGGCAGCCGAACAAACCAATCCCAAAACGACGACAGCCATCAGGCTCAGTGGGCTTGCGTTCGTGAGCTCGCCAGGAAGCTGCGGCAGCGAGAAAGGTGAGTAAACAATCGCTACAAAAGCCATGCTCACACCAATTACCCCTGCCGATGGCACGTCGTGAAGCTTGATGTTGGCAACAATTGGGGCGATCGAATATCCGACAGCAGCTAACACCACCATCAGAACATAGAGCGGATTCACAGCTCCTGTCACAGAGTCAATCCCGACCAGAGTGAAGACGCCTATAAACCCGATGATCATGCCCGAGAGCGGCTTCAGCTTCAGCGCTTTGCGGTCCTTGAGAAAAATAGCCAGCACGGCAACCGCGAAAAACGGCACCGTGGCGATAAGCAGGCCCGCAAGTCCTGAGGAAATGTGTTTCTCGGCCTCTGTAATCAAAAACCACGGACCAACCATCTCCACAGCACCGAAAACCAAGACATAGGGCCATGCTCTCAAGGCCGGTTTCAGACCCCCTGTAAGTGCGGCATAGGGAATGAGAACTAGAGCGCCCAAAAAGGTTCTTAGGAAGACGATCGATGGAGTGGAAAAACTCTCAAGAGCAAGCGCAATAAAAAAGTAGGGGAGTCCCCAAAAAATGCCCGCAAGGGAGAATAGAACAAGGCCTTTTTGGGTCACCACGCAATCGTAGTCGCAAGTGGCTTTAGCAAATCAACAAGCGCCAAAGCGGACCTTGAACCACCCTAAATTTGAATACTTGTCTAGTACCCCTAGACTAAGCACCATGAACCACGAAATAGTCCAAAAGCCTGCCGACACAACCGCCAACCTTCACCCCTTAGTGAGAGATCGTTGGAGCCCGAGAATCTATGACCCCGAGCACAACCTGAGCATGGCTGAGCTTGAAAGTATTGGTGAAGCTTTTCGATGGGCTCCCTCATCATCAAACCAGCAACCATGGAAGTTGGTTCTGCTAACTCGAGGCAGCGAGCTATTCGAGTCAATCGCGAGCACTGGATTGACCGGCTTCAACCAGACCTGGGCCCCCGATGCCTCTGGACTTGCTGTGGTGCTGGCAGCGAAGACTTTCGAAGGCAAAGACCGCAAGATGGCCGAAACCTACTTTGATGTGGGGTTAGCCTCCAGCCAGCTGGTAACTCAGGTTGAAAGCATGGGCCTCAAGGCTCACTTCATGGGAGGTATTGTGCCGGAGAAGATTCGTGAAGACTTAAAAGTAGCTGAGCATGAGGTGGTGTGCGTGATCGCTCTTGGAAAGCAGGGCTCGATCCTCGGTAAGGACGAAGCAATTGTCAGCCGAGAAACCGCTCCAAGGACTAGAAATAACTCGAGCGACGTCTACGTAATAGACAGCATCCTCTAGTTCTCGCTAGCGCGCTTCCTAGCCGAAGCTGCCCTGGCCCGGACGTTAGGGTCCAGTTCGACCTTACGAATTCGAATTGCGTCGATCGTCACCTCAACACACTCGTCCTCACGGGCAAACTCCAGACTCTCCTCGAGAGATAGCTTGCGTGGTGGGGTTAGCCCTTGGAAGCTGTCAGCGGATGATGCTCGCATGTTGGTGAGCTGCTTCTCCTTAGTGATGTTGACGTCCATGTCGTCAGCCCTGGAGTTCTCCCCCACAACCATGCCGGTGTAGACCTCGGTGCCCGGCTCCACGAAAAAGCTGCCGCGCTCTTGAAGCGCGATCATGGCGTATGGAGTAGCACTACCTGGACGGTCCGCAACCATCGAGCCCGACTTGCGGGTAATGATCTCGCCAAACCAAGGCTCATAACCAGAGCTCAGGGCATTGGCGATGCCGGAGCCCTTAGTGATTGTCAAAAACTCAGTGCGGAAACCGATTAGCCCTCTTGATGGCACCTTGAACTCAACTCGAACCCATCCGGTTCCGTTGTTGGTCATGTGGAGCATGCGGCCTTTGCGGGCAGCTAAAAGCTGAGTCACAGCCCCCATAAACTCCTCAGGAACATCGACGGTGAGCTCCTCCACGGGCTCGTGGAGCTTGCCGTCGATCTTCTTGGTCACTACCTGCGGCTTACCAACGGTGAGCTCATAGTTCTCTCGGCGCATCTGCTCAACCAGGATTGCCAGGGCTAGCTCGCCCCGTCCCTGAACTTCCCAAGCGTCCGGGCGTTCGGTTGGAAGCACTCGGATCGAGACGTTTCCAACGAGCTCGCGGTCCAGTCTCTCCTTGACAAGCCTTGCGGTGATCTTGGCACCCTTCGCTCGGCCCGCCATTGGGGAGGTGTTGATTCCGACCGTCATCGAGATGGCTGGCTCGTCGACGCTAATTCCTGGGAGTGGGCGAACATCCTCTGGATCACAAAGTGAGTCACCAATGGTGATTTCCTCAATGCCTGCCACCGCAACAATGTCTCCAGCGCTAGCGCTGTCGATGCTGAATCTGTCGAGCGCTCTGGTTCCAAGTAGCTCGGTGATTTTCACCATTTGCTGACTGCCGTCCTGCCTGACCCACGCAACCTGCTGACCCTTGCGAATGGTGCCGTTGTGAACGCGAAGCAGCGCAAGCCTTCCCAAAAACGGTGAGGCATCTAGGTTGGTGACGTGCGCCTGTAGTGGCGCTCCCTCTTCAAACTTTGGGGCCGGAATGTATTTCAAGATCGCCTCGAACAGCGGCTCCAGGTCTTCGCTGTCAGGCAGTTCGCCATTTCCAGGCTTTTTGAGCGAGGCCCTGCCCGCCCTACCCGATGCATAGATAACCGGCAGGTCCAGGATTGCGTCTACGTCCAAGTCAGGGACGCTGTCGTGAAGATCGGACGCTAGTCCGAGCAAAAGATCGTGGCTCTCTTCAACTACCTCATCGATGCGGGCATCGCTGCGGTCAGTTTTGTTAACGAGCAAAATTACTGGAAGCGAGGCCTCGAGGGCCTTGCGCAAAACGAACCTAGTCTGCGGAAGAGGGCCCTCGGAGGCGTCCACCAGCAGTACAACGCCATCGACCATTGATAGTCCGCGCTCAACCTCACCGCCGAAGTCGGCGTGGCCAGGGGTGTCAATAACGTTTAGGGTGACCGAGTTTCCCTTCGATGCGGGACCCGAGTAGGTCACCGCGGTGTTCTTGGCCAAGATGGTGATGCCCTTTTCCTTTTCGAGATCACCGGAGTCCATCACGCGCTCATCAACGGCGGCGTGAGCGGCAAATGAGCCGGTCTGCCGAAGCATGGCGTCCACCAAAGTGGTCTTTCCATGGTCAACGTGGGCAACTATGGCCAGATTTCTCAGGGCCTGATTTGATTGGGTCATCTAATACCTAGGTTTTGGGAGCCCGTGTCAGGCCCGGCTTAGTTTATTGGTAGTTGGCCGACAAGACGGCGAATTAGACTCATCGGGTTATGGCAGTGGACTTTGATTCAGGCCTCAAAGAGGCATCAGAGCGGCTCTTAGAGCTCTCTACCAAATTACCAACGCCAATAGTCCTGATAGATGGCCGTGCAGGCTCAGGCAAGTCTCTCTTTGCCACCAAGCTGGCCGAAAACTACTTCGCAGTAAACAAACAGGCAGCGCGAATTGTTCGCCTCGATGAACTCTATCCAGGTTGGGAGGGCCTTATCGTAGGCAGCGTCTATGCGAGAGAGAGAATCCTGGAGCCAATCAGCGCAGGCAAAGAGGCCAGTTGGCAGATTTGGGACTGGGAGCAGGGATGCCGAGGCGCAACTGGCGAAGCCGGAAATGGCTTCCGGGAGTTCTCGGGTGGCACGGCCCTAATCGTGGAGGGTTGCGGAGCGCTATCCAAAGCTTCTTATCCCCTGGCTTCGCTCACAATTTGGATTTCAGCAGACGATGCCACCCGCCGCCAGAGATTCACCGAGCGAGATAGTGGCAGGTTTGATGAGCACTGGGGTGTCTGGGCTGCTCAGGAGGACGAGTTCTACGGGGCGGAAAAGAGCAGGGAGCTAGCTGAGCTAGTTATTCAGAACTAGCCCTGTTCGCTCTCCAGGTTCTGATGCCAGCAATGAGACTCAGTGTGATGACCACAATTGCAATCGCGTAGGTCACGTTTCTCACAAAGGGAATCGAATAGGTGAAGTATCCGGCAAGAGTGAGGCCCGAACCCCACAGCACAGCGCCCACAGCATTGGCGCTAAAGAACTTGTAGTAGTTCATCTTTGATATTCCGGCGAGCGCCGGAATAATGACTCTCCCCCAGGGCACAAACCTTGCAACAACTATCGACCACCAGCCATAGCGAAGATAGAACACCTCAGATTTTTCGATGGCACTCTTGAGCCACTTTCCCTTGCGCTTGTCTAGGTAGGGCCTCCCGTAGTGCCGGCCAAGGGTGTAACCAACCTGATCGCCCAGCCAAGCGGCGATGCCAACACCAACCACCATCACAAAGATGTTGATGCTGTCTTGGTTGGCCGCTGCCACCAGCCCAGCCGCGAAGACTAAGGAGTCGCCGGTAATAAAGGGGATGAAGGCACCGACAAACAGCCCTGTACCCGCAAATACCAGGCCAAAGACTGCGGCGTAGAAGAGAAATGGGCCCGTTTGATCAAACCAACTAACAATGTCATCGGTCACGGAAAGACGAATGAGATTGTTGGGCATGTGACAAGTCTAAGCGCTCTACGATGCCCGAGATTTCCTAGACGTTGAAGCGGAACTCGACCACGTCACCGTCTTGCATGATGTAGTCCTTACCCTCCATGCGGACCTTGCCCTGTGCCTTGGCCTCAGCCATCGAACCTGCGGAATCGAGGTCTTGATAGGAAACGATCTCTGCCTTGATAAAGCCCTTCTCAAAGTCGGTGTGGATCACTCCAGCGGCCTGTGGGGCCTTCCAGCCCTTACGAATAGTCCAGGCTCTGGCTTCCTTGGGTCCTGCGGTGAGGTAGGTCTGAAGCCCCAAGGTGGCAAATCCGATTCTCGCCAGCTGGTCTAGGCCGCTTTCGCTCTGCCCCAGAGAGGCAAGCAGCTCGCTGGCGTCCTCAGGACTTAGGTCAATGAGCTCACTTTCGACTTTGGCGTCCAGGAATACCGCCTCCGCGGGCGCCACAAGCTGAGCTAGCTCCTCTAACTTCGCTTTGTCCGAAAGCACGCCCTCATCGACGTTGAAGACAAACAAAATGGGTTTTGCGGTCAACAGGCCAAATTCCTTGAGGTGGGTCATGTCAATGCCCGAGAGTGAAAGGGGCATCCCGCCATCTAGGACCTTAATCGCCTCATCAATCACGGCCAGTACCTGAGGATCGTTGCGCTTGGTCTTTACCTCTTTTTCGATGCGCGGCCTTACCTTTTCTAGGGTCTGCATGTCGGCCAGGATCAACTCGGTGTTGATGGTCTCGATATCGCTCTTCGCATCAACCTTGCCGTCCACGTGAACAACATCGGAGTCAGAAAACCCACGCACCACCTGAGCAATCGCATCTGCCTCTAGGATATTGGCCAAGAACAGGTTTCCCAAACCCTCGCCCTCGGAGGCTCCGCGCACAATGCCGGCGATGTCCACAAACGAAACCGGAGCGGGCACCTTTTTCTCCGAGGAGAAGATCTCGCTTAGCCTGTCGAGCCTGCTGTCGGGAAGATTCACCACACCGATGTTGGGCTCTATGGTGGCAAACGGGTAGTTTGCCGCGAGCACAGAGTTCTTGGTGAGTGCATTGAAGAGGGTTGACTTGCCGACATTGGGCAGTCCGACGATTCCGATAGTTAGGGCCACCGCGAAAGTCTATTGCCCGATAATTGGCTTGTGGCTTTGGACTTCGTGGCAATTGACTTTGAGACTGCCAACTCTTCTCCGGCCTCTCCCTGCGCAGTTGGCCTGGTCCGAGTTGAGGCTGGAGAAATCACGCAGTCGCTTTCGATGCTTTTCAAACCCCCATCGCCAAACAATTTTTTCCACGCTGGCAACATCGCCGTTCACGGCATAAGACCTGATGACATTGTTGATGCTCCCGAGTGGCTTGACGCCCTTCCAGAACTGCTGCTCTTCACAGAGGGAATGCCACTGATTGCGCACAATGCAAGTTTTGATATGTCGGTTCTCAAGGCTTCTGCCGCGGCGGTGAATTTTGACCTTCCAAACCTCAGCTACGGCTGCAGCCTGAAGATGTCCAGAAAGACCTACAACTTAGAGAGCTACCGCCTAAACGCGGTTGCCTACGCAATTGGACACGAAGAATTTCAGCACCACGACGCGCTCGCGGACTCAGATGCCTGCGCCAGGATCGTTATGCACATGGCTAAGCGTCATGAGGTGGAAGATCTCGAGGGACTGCTTCGCAGCACGAACCAGCGTTTGCAAACCTTAGTTGTCTGACCCCACTGCAATACTGGCGGCTATGGATCTAACTCTGCTTTTTGTGCTCAATGGCCTAGGGCTGGGACTGGTTGTTGGCGCTTTTGTTGGCTATCGCTTCGCAAAACGCAAGGCCACAGGCGCTGACCCTGCTGTACTGGCAAAGCTTGCCGCGCTAGAGGCGACCGAAAATGAGCTCAGGAGCCAGCTGGCAAAGGCCGATGAAGCTGCCAAAAACTCGCAGAGCCAGAAGGATCAGGAAAACAAGGTGCTGGTTCAGCTCGCTCCCGTGAAGCAGCAGCTAGAGCAGATGCAGAGCGTCGTTCAGCGCATGGAGCGCGAGAGAGTCGAGCAGTTCAGCACCATCTCCGAGCAGCTCAAGAGCGCGATCGAAACCGATGAGAATCTGAGGAAGCAGACTCAGCAGCTCTCACAAGCTCTCAGTTCAAATTCCCTCAGGGGAGTCTGGGGCGAGGCTCAGCTTAGAAAACTGGTTGAGCTAGCTGGTCTTATCAAGCACGCTGACTTCTCTGAGCAGGCAACCATCGCAACCGGCGATAAGTCCGGCAGGGCAGACATGGTTATCAACCTGCCCGGAGGCAAGGCGCTGGCCATCGACTCCAAGGTTCCATTTGATAAGTACCAGGAGGCAAGCACTATCTCTGAGCTTGCAGGTGGCGAAGAGCTGGAGCGGCGCAAGAAGCTGTTGGCAGAGCACGTCAAGGCGGTAAAGGGACACATCGACGAGCTTGCTGGACGCGCCTATTGGGAGGGGCTAGATACCTCTCCGGACTTCGTGATCTGTTTCGTGCCCAGCGAGTCGCTGCTCTCTGCAGCTTTGGAGCAAGACCCGGCGTTGATGGAGTACGCCTTCAAGAAAAACGTTGCGCTTGCCTCTCCGGTTTCGCTGTTCTCAGTGTTGAAGACGATCAACTACATCTGGCGCCAAAACGCCGATGAGTCGCAGGTGCGCTCGATGATCAAGCTCGGCAGAGAGCTCTACGAAAGAGTGGGCAAGGTAGCGGCACTCGCGGCAGACCTGGGCAACAAGCTCACCAGCACCGTCAAGAGCTACAACGGCTTTGTCTCATCGCTGGAGACGAGAATGCTGGTAACCGCAAGAAAGCTCAACGATCTAGACGAAAACGAGCTGGGAATTGACTCCATTGAAAGCCCGAAACTGATTGAGCAGGGGCCAAATGCCATCACAGCGAAAGAGCTTGACGAGAGCGAAGATAAGTAGTTATTTGGCTATAGTGGGCATGGCGCCTACAACGATGTGAGTGTCGTTTTTTTACTCACATCCAAGGAGTCATGATGGCTGACCAGAAATCACCTGTTGTCACCCTCACCCCCTCCCCAACCCTGGATCGCACCTATTTTGTGAAGAACCTGGTTGAGGGTGGTGTCAACAGAGCCTATGAGGTCGGCGAAGAGCTTGCAGGCAAGGGCATAAACGTAGCCCGCGGTCTGCAGCTTGCCAAGATTCCAGCTCCAGGCGTTGTTCCTATCGGCAACGCCGACCCGGCAGTGTTGAAGCGAACCGGGTCTTCTAGTTTTTTGGTTCCACTCTGGGTCGATGGCACCCTTAGAGTCTCGACCACGGTCGTTGAATACGACGGCCCGACCACCAAGATCAACGAGCACCCCAGACCCCTGCACCAAAAAGACTGGGATGCAGTTATCAGCCTCACCGAAAAGACTCTTGTGGACACTTCGGCCAAGTGGCTGGTTGTGGCCGGGGCTCACCCCGAGATCATCGAGACCGACAAGGTAATCGACTTAGAGCCACTCTTTGAGGTAACTGGGCGACTTGGCGTGAAGGTAATTCTCGACACCTCTGGAGACCCGCTTCGCTACTGGGCCCAGAAGGGCAATGCGACCGTGATGAAGCCCAATGCTCACGAGCTTGCTGAGTGTGTGGGTAAGGACATGAAGACTCTTGGCGATGTCATTGATGCTGCCCGCACCCTAAACGACTGGGGAGTGGACCTAATCATGGCATCCATGGGCGTAGACGGCATCGTTGCCGTTACCAAGACCCACGCGATTCACGCTTTTACGCCACCGGTGAAGGTGATCAACACCGTGGGTGCAGGTGACTCCACCATCGCAGGCTTCCTATCTGCGGTGACAGCGAATGAGACTGAGCCTGGAGCTTATGGCGTCGGATTCGACGTGGCCGGCGGAATCTCGGCAGCAGTGCAGTGGGGTGCCGCCAAGGTCCAGCAGCCAACCAGCGGCCTGAAGTCAATTGAAAATCTTGTTGAGGCAACTGTTGACCTCGACCCCGATCGAAACCGCCCCTTGGGCGAACCAGCCCAGGCCTAGGAGGCACAAAATGGCAGTAGTTTCATCCGCCGAGTACTCAGAAATGCTGGATCGGGCAAAGGCCAAGCGCTTTGCCTATCCAGCCATCAACGTTTCCAGCTCACAGACTCTAAATGCTGCTCTTGCAGGCCTGCAGGAGGCCGGTAGTGATGGCATTTTGCAGGTTTCAACCGGAGGCGCCGACTACTGGAGCGGCCCTACCGTAAAGAACAGGGTCTCTGGCGCACTAGCTTTTGCAGCATTCGCGCGCGAGGTTGCCAAGAATTTCGAGATCAAGGTCGCCCTCCACACCGACCACTGTGCAGAAGACCAGCTGGATGGCTTTGTCAGGCCGCTACTGGATATTTCAGCAGAGCAGGTGAAGGCAGGTGGCGAGGCGGTATTCAACTCCCACATGTGGGACGGCAGCGCGATTGCACTCGATCGCAACCTCGAGATTGCAAAAGAGCTTTTGGCAAAGTCGAAGAACATCGGCTCCATTTTGGAGATTGAGGTTGGCGCTGTGGGCGGCGAGGAAGATGGTGTCGAAGGTGGCATGGGAGAGCACCTCTACACAACTGTCGCCGATGGCATGCAAACCGTTGAGGCACTTGGCCTTGGCGAGAACGGCCGCTACCTAGCAGCTCTAACCTTTGGAAACGTTCACGGCGTCTACAAGCCAGGAAACGTGCAACTGAGACCAGAACTTCTGGAGGAAATCCAGCGAGAGGTTGGCTCGAAGTACGGCAAAGAGTCCCCTTTTGATCTTGTCTTCCACGGAGGCTCCGGCTCCACTGAGAAGGAAATAGCGGACGCTGTCAGCTTTGGTGTAATCAAGATGAACATCGATACTGACACCCAATACGCCTTCACCAGGCCAATCGTGGACCACATGTTCAAAAACTACGACGGCGTTCTAAAGATCGATGGTGAGGTTGGTAACAAGAAGACCTACGACCCAAGAAACTGGGGTAAGTCGGCCGAGGCAGGAATGTCTGCAAGGGTAGTGGAAGCTGCAAAGCAGCTAGGTTCAGCCGGTCAATCGAGCTGGTAGGCAGAGTAAACAGATTTAGGGCTGAAGTCGAGTGATCTTCCAGCTCTGAGCTTCAGGGGTCCTAGCGAAGGCAATCCGGTCGTGCATGCGGTTCGACCTTCCCTTCCAGAATTCGATGCGACTAGGAACAATCCGATAGCCACCCCAATAATCGGGCTTGGGAACAACCTGGCCGTCAAACCTCTTCAGGGCCTCATCGAACTGCTCATCAAGCATGCTGCGGGACTCAATTGGTTCAGACTGCCTCGATGACCATGCCGCGACCTGAGACTCGTGCGGTCTGGAGTGGAAATACTCCTCCGAGTCTCTCTCCGAAACCCTCTCCACTCTCCCCTCAATCAACACCTGGCGGTATATCGAGTACCAACCAAATACCGCGCTCACGTGAGGGTTCTGTTCAATTGCCTGCCCCTTGCGGGAGGAGAAGTTCGTGAAAAAGACAAAGCCGTTGTCCTCAACGCCCTTCAAGAGCACAGTTCGAGAACTTGGTGTGTTTGCGCTCGTTACCGTGCTGAGAACAAAAGCGTTGGGCTCATAGATACCAGCCTCTTCCGCGGAAACGAGCCAGTTGCGAAACTGTTCAATTGGGTTAGTGTCCAACTGGCTCTCATCAAGAGATTCTTGGCCGTAGTCTTCGTGTCTGCCGAGGGAGTCCATCTATAAAAGGTCCCTAGCTACTGCTGCTTGCCTTGAGGTCTTTGCGAAGCTCTTTTGGCAGGGAGAACTGGATGTCTTCCTCGGCAGTGGTTATTGTCCTGACATCGCCGAAGTCTTTTTCGGCTAAGTAATCGAGTACCTCTTCGACCAGGTCCTCTGGCACTGAGGCGCCTGACGTGACTCCGACACTGGTAACCCCTTCGAACCACTCGTCCTTGATTTCAGAGGAGTCGTCCACTCGGTATGCGGCTTTGGCACCTGCATCCAGCGCAACTTCAACCAGCCTCACAGTGTTTGAGGAGTTTGCCGATCCCACGACAATAACTAGATCTGACTCGGCCCCAACCTTCTTGATGGCAACCTGCCTGTTCTGTGTTGCGTAGCAAATGTCGTCGCTTGGTGGGTTGTGCATCTTGGGGAATCTCTCTCGCAGCTTCACAACCGTCTCCATGGTCTCGTCAACAGACAGTGTGGTTTGGGAGAGCCAAATGACTTTTTCTGGGTCCCTGACCTTGGCGTTCTGGATGTCCTCATCGCCATCGATTAGCTGGACGGCGTGTGGGGCCTCTCCAGCGGTTCCCTCGACCTCCTCGTGGCCCTCGTGGCCAACCAGCAGGATGTCGTAACCCTCTTTTTCAAAGCGAAGAACCTCTTTGTGGACCTTGGTCACCAATGGACAGGTGGCATCGATGGTGTGTTGGTTGCGGGCATTTGCCGCCTCCACCACCGCCGGTGAGACACCGTGAGCTGAAAAGACCATCACGCAGCCCTCAGGAGCCTCTTCGACCTCATCAACAAAGATCGCTCCGCGCTTCTCGAGTGAGCGAACCACGTGTTTGTTGTGGACGATCTGCTTCCTGACGTAAACAGGAGCACCATAGTGATCTAAAGCCTTCTCGACGGCAATCACCGCCCGGTCGACTCCGGCACAGTAACCCCTGGGGGCTGCCAGAAGAACCTTCTTTCCTGAATTGATGTCGGGCTGGGCGTTATTGTTGATTAGGGTCACCACTCAATTCTACGAACCGTTACCGGAGGCTATTGCATGAATCAGCCAACGGCTCACGATGTTGAATCAAAAGTCTCCAGCGAACATTCCCCCTGGCAGGTCTCTCAGCTCTCAAAAAGCCTCAAAGACTGGATAGAAAAACTTGGCAGAGTCTGGGTCGAAGGTGAGCTCCAACAGCTCCAAGTCAGAGGGAGCAACATCTTTGGCTCCCTGAGGGACCTGGATGTCGAGAACTCCATCGAGATTCACGCATTCGATGCCTCGAGTGCTGAGATTGAGGCCGGTCTAAACCAGGGCGATCGGGTGGTTGCGCTATTGCAACCTCAGTTTTGGGCCAAAAACGGCAAACTCACAATGCGTGTGCTCAAAATGCACAAAGTTGGCCTTGGTGAGCTTCTCGAAAGAATCGAAAAGCTGCGTCAGCTCCTAATTTCCGAGGGCCTAACAGATCCCGGCAGAAAAAAGCCGCTTCCATTCTTGCCAGCAAAGATTGGGTTGATTACCGGTGCAAAATCTGACGCCGAGAAAGACATTTTGCAAAATGCGACGCTGCGCTGGCCAGAGGTGCAGTTCGAGGTAATCAATACCCTCGTGCAAGGTGACAAAGCTCCCGCAGAAATCATCATGGCCATGCAGCAGCTGGACCAGATGCCAGATGTTGACATCATCATCATCGCTCGCGGGGGTGGCAGCTTCCAGGACCTCTTGCCCTTCAGCGATGAGCGCTTGGTTAGGGCTGCAGCGGCCCTTTCAAAGCCCGTGGTGTCGGCAATCGGCCATGAGAACGACTCTCCCCTGCTTGACCTGGTCGCAGACCTCAGAGCCTCTACGCCCACCGACGCAGCAAAACGGGTAGTTCCAGATGTCGTTGAAGAGCGCAGAGGAATCTCTCAAGCAAGAGAGCGGCTCGCGCTTCGAATTGGCAGTTTTATCGAGAATCAAATGCAGCTGATCGATTCCATCCTCTCGAGGCCAGTGCTTCGAAGTCCCTATGGCTTTGTGGAGCAGCAGGAGGAGCAGTTGCGTCAACTTGCAAGGCGACTTCAAGAAATCTTGGGCTTCAGAGTCGACAGGGCGCGAAGCGAAAACGATCAGCTCAAGGCCCTGGTTCGGTCGCTATCCCCGCAACTAACCATGGAGCGCGGCTATGCGGTAATCACCGACGAAGACGGCAAGCCCACAACAACCATCAAAAAGGGACAAAGCTTTCGCATCCAAAGTGCAAAACAGGAAATTTCAGCAACTGCCGACGAGGTTAGAGAGAAGTAATGGCTAAAGAAGAAAAAACCATCAGCTACGAGCAGGCTCGTGATGAGCTGCAACAGGTTGTCAGCAAGCTCGAGGGTCAGACAGTGAGCCTCGAGGAGTCAATGGCGCTCTGGGAGCGTGGCGAGGAGCTAGCCAAAATCTGCGAGGAGTGGCTCTCGGGAGCAAGAAAGAAACTCGACGCTGCTCAAAGTAAGCGCGAGGCTAAGTGAGCGCAGCTGCCCAGAGGCGAGCAAAGCAGACGGTTCGCAACCTAATTTTTTCAATGGTCGCGACTTTGGGCCTAGTAATCCTGTTGGTGCTAGGGGTACCCCGAGACGATTCCAATCGAATTGCCGAGGTTGACTTCAGGCAGATTGCCGCCGAGGCAGAGGCTTCGCTTGGGTTTGAGGTAATAACTCCAGAGGTTCCGGCTGACTGGTGGTCTAATGCCGCCAGGCTAGAGACGGACCTCGGTGTGCAGAGCTGGTACGTCGGCTTCGTGACAGAAGACAATCAATTCATTGCCTTACTTCATGGTTTTGAGGTCAATCCGAGCTGGACAGCCTTGACTCTGCAGGGGAACTGGCTCGAGGACGAGGTCGTTATCTCGGGGAGAACCTGGGAGATCTGGCCCTCACTAACGCCCACTAACCCCCCGGGAACCAAGGATTATGCGATGCTTCACAGCTTCTCCGACTCCGCCGTTGTAATCTATGGAACGGCCAGCGAAGACGACTTCAGGCTCCTTGCCACACTCGTCTCAGAAGAAATTGAGGAGATCCTTGCGACCGACTAACGCCCGTGAAGCCTGGCAAGTTCTCAAGGCTGGAAATCAGAACTTTGTGGCCGGAACACCAGCCCACCCCAGGCAGGATGCCGAGCTTCGGAAGTCCCTGGCGGGTCAACAAAGTCCATTTGCTGCCCTATTTGGTTGTTCCGACTCGAGGCTCAGCGCGGAGATGATCTTTGATGTTGGCTTGGGTGACCTATTCGTGGTTAGAAATGCCGGCCAAGTCATCGCTCAGACGATCATCGGTTCCCTTGAGTTCTCGGTTGAGGTCTTGCAGGTGCCGCTAATTCTTGTCCTTGGCCATGACAGCTGCGGGGCTGTTAGGGCCTCATTGGACGCGGTAGAGGGAAACCTGAGTGTTGAAGGCGAATACATCGAGAATTTGGTTGAACGAATCGTGCCGACGGTAAATCGTTCACTGGCACGCGGCGAGACCGAGGTTGACCTGATAACCAGAGACCACATAGTTGACACCATCGATGAGCTCCTCGAGATGTCAACACTCATCCGAAGCCGAGTTGAAAGTGGCAAACTAGCAGTGGTAGGAGCCCAGTATCGCCTCGAAGAGGGTCAGGTCGAGCTCATTGCATCAAGAGGACAGCTAGAGAGTTAGAGGAAACATGGAATACCGCATCGAAAAAGACACGATGGGTGAGGTTCGAGTTCCCAAAGACGCTCTCTACAGAGCCCAGACCCAGCGGGCAGTGGAGAACTTCCCAATCAGCGGGACTCCACTTGAAAAAGAACACATCATCGCCCTCGCGAGAATCAAGAAGGCGGCGGCTGCCGCAAACTCAGCCCTTGGTCACCTGGATAAGGAAATTGCCAAGGCGATTGAGGCCTCAGCAGACGAGATCATCGCGGGCAACCACCACAATCACTTCCCGGTAGATGTCTTCCAGACTGGATCTGGAACAAGCTCGAATATGAACATGAACGAAGTGCTCGCAACTCTGGCAACAGCAAAGCTTGGCAGCGAGGTCCACCCCAACGACCATGTCAACATGAGCCAATCCTCAAACGATGTCTTCCCTACCAGCGTGCACGTTGCGGTCACCAGTGCCCTCGTGAACGACCTTCTGCCGGCTCTTGACTACCTTGCCAAAGCACTCGAGGAGAAGGCGGCAAAGTGGGCTGAGGCGGTAAAGCCAGGACGTACCCACCTAATGGATGCAACCCCAGTGACCTTTGGTCAGGAGTTTGCGGGCTATGCCGCACAGATTCGCTACGGCATCGAGAGGGTCAATGCCGCACTCCCAAGGATCTCAGAGGTGCCGCAGGGAGGCACCGCCACCGGCACCGGCATCAACACCCCTGCAGGGTTTCCACAGCAGGTAATCAAACTCCTAGCCGCAGACACCAAGCTTCCAATCACTGAGGCTAGGGACCACTTTGAGGCGCAAGGGGCAAGAGACGGGCTAGTTGAAGCCTCTGGTGCGCTAAAGGTTATTGCGGTCAGTCTCACGAAGATAAACAACGACCTCAGGTGGATGGGCTCCGGACCCAACACCGGCATTGGCGAGCTACACATCCCTGACCTGCAGCCCGGAAGCTCCATCATGCCTGGCAAGGTTAACCCGGTAATCCCTGAGGCAGTGCTCATGGTCTGCTCCAGGGTTATCGGCAATGACGCCACCATCACCTGGGCGGGTGCCTCTGGAAACTTTGAACTGAATGTCGCCATACCGGTAATGGGTAACGCGCTCCTTGAGTCGATTAGGTTGCTTGCCAACTCAATGCGCGTGCTTGCCGACAAGACAGTGTCAGGCCTGGAGATCAACGCAGACCGTGCCAAGGCAATGGCTGGCTCTAGCCCCTCTATCGTCACCCCTCTCAACAAATACATCGGCTATGAGGCGGCAGCCAAAATTGCCAAGCACGCGGTTGCGAAGTCAATCACCGTGAAAGAGGCGACCATTGAGCTGGGTTTTGTGGACGGCGAGAAGCTAACGATGGAGCAATTGGATCAGGCTCTCGACGTATTGCCTATGACAAGGCCTCCGCAGTAATTCTGACAAGCGGATAGCCCGCAAATACAAAGAACCCCAAGAGCAGGTAAGGGCCCATTGCTACCGGCGTCTTCCAAGTCAGCTTGCCCATCAGCATGCCAATTGCACTCACCAAAGAGGCCAAAGTAAAGCTCAGTGTGAGTGCGAACAGGACAAGCCACGGTGAATACCATGCCAATAAGAGATTGGTAGCGCTCAGTAGCTTCACATCCCCCATTCCAACGTCCGCGTATTTTGCGAGCGGGTATCCAATTCCAAAGGTCGATAGTGAAATACCCAAAGCGATTAGCAATTGCAGGTAGCGATTATCGCTGACTGCAACATAGCCTGTGGCAAAGAATGAGAGTGCGATTGCGGAGTAAGTGAAGCGATTGGGGAGCCTGTGTTCTCTGAGGTCGGTAAGAACAAGCGGAATACTCGCAAAAAGTAGGTATCCGACAGGTATCAAGAGAATTAGCTCAGCCACAAAACTCAAACTAAAGCACGCTGCAAAAAGCCCCTTTGGGTTATCCCCAGGTGAGTTATGAGCTAATCAAGCAGGTCGGTTACTAAGGCCGCAATCTCACTGCGCTCAGAGCGAGTGAGCGTGATGTGACTAAAGAGCGGCTGTCCCTTCAGGGTCTCAACCACCGAAGCAATACCGTCGTGGCGACCAACCCGGAGATTGTCTCGCTGTGCGACATCGTGGGTGAGGATGACTCGAGACTTCTGGCCAATCCTGGAGAGCATGGTCAAAAGCACGTTTCGCTCGAGAGACTGGGCCTCGTCAACAATTACGAAGGAATCGTGAAGCGAACGTCCGCGGATGTGAGTCAGCGGCAACACCTCGAGAATCCCACGATTCACAACTTCCTCAACAACTTCCTTGGAGACAAGGGCGCCGAGAGTGTCGAAAACGGCCTGAGCCCAGGGGTTCATCTTCTCCCCCTCTGTGCCTGGCAGGTAGCCAAGCTCCTGACCGCCTACGGCGTAAAGGGGCCTGAAGATCATGATCTTCTTGTGCTGTCTGCGTTCTAAGACGGCCTCGAGACCGGCACAGAGTGCCAGAGCGCTCTTTCCAGTGCCTGCCCTTCCGCCCAGGGAGACAATGCCAATTTCCTGATCGAGAAGGACGTCAATTGCGAGTCTCTGCTCGGCGGATCTGCCGTGTACTCCAAATACTTCGCGGTCACCGCGAACCAGCTTGACAGTCTTGCTCTCGGTCACTCGTCCTAGCGCACTGCCTCGCTCCGAGTGGATGATGAGACCAGTGTTGATCGGCATTTCCTTGGCATCTGGGTGGCTAATTTCCTCTGAGTCGTAGAGATTAGCCATCTCGGTCGCCGAGAGGTGCAGGTCGGATATGCCGCTCCACTCATCGGTTGCCAGCTCGTGCAGGTACTCCTCGGCCCTGAGGCCAATTGACGATGCCTTGACGCGCATCGGAAGATCCTTTGAGACAACTGTTACCGCAAAGCCCTCGTTACTGAGGTTTGCTGCCACGGCCAGGATCCTCGAGTCGTTGTCTCCGAGCTGGAAGCCGGTGGGGAGAATCGACTGGTCAATGTGGTTTAGCTCAACCCTGAGAGTGCCGCCCTGACCAACCTCGACTGGAAAGTCGAGACGCTCATGACGCTGACGGAGTTCGTCAAGGTTTCTCAGCACCTTGCGGGCGAAGTAGCCAATCTCGAGGTCGTTGCGCTTTTTCTCAAGCTCGTTAATGACCACTATCGGAATGACCACCTCGTGCTCTTCAAATCTAAAGAGGGCCTTTGGGTCCGAAAGTAGGACAGAGGTATCTAGCACGAAGGTGCGGACCTGTGTCTCAGACTTGGACTTGGTAGCGGGCTTACTCACCACCTCAGGACTCGTTTTGCTTTTCGTTGCTGCTTTGGACCTGGGGTTAGAGGTAGTTGCCACCTGCGCTCCTTTGGGGTGCGATTGCCATCAATCTACGCCTGAGGTTTAACGTTGCTTGCGATAAACACGCCCAAAAGAAAATCGTTTACCTAAGTGATATCTAGGCTCCGAAACGACGGTGTCTGCGCTGGAAATCCCTGATGGCTCTGAGGAAGTCAACCCTGCGAAAATCTGGCCAAAGAGCCTCAGCAAAGTAGAACTCACTGTTAGCACTTTGCCAAAGCAGGAAGCCGCTAAGGCGCTGCTCGCCAGAGGTTCTTATGAGCAAGTCAGGATCTGGCTGGCCTCCGGTATAGAGATTCTCGGCAATGAGTTCCGGTGTCATAAGTTCTGCAAGCTGCTCAATCGAACTGCCACTGGAGGCGTGCTTTCTCAGGATTGAACGCATTGCATCTGCAATTTCTTTTCTGCCACCATAGGCAATCGCGAGATTGACGTGGGTGCCAACTTTGTCCTTTGTCAGCTCCTCGACTCTGCGGAGCCTCGCGGCCGCATCTTGGCCAAGGGCGGCTAGGTCACCGACGACCTGAAGCTTCCAACGTCCGAGCTCGGCAAGGTGTTCGGCAAGAGTGATGATGATGTCGATCAGGTCATGGAGTTCTTCACTATTGCGACCTGACAGGTTGTCAGTAGACAGCAGGTAAAGAGTGACGTGTTCAATGCCGAGGTCGGTGCACCAACCAACAAAGTCAATTATTCGTTTGGCTCCTGCGGTGTGGCCCAGTGACCTATCGAAGCCCTGCTCTTGCGCCCAGCGCCGGTTGCCATCAACCATGACACCGATATGCCTAGGCATGTCGCTGGGCCTGAGTCCCGACTCGAGCTGCTTTTCATAAAAGCGGTAGAGGACATTTCGCACCCCAAAAGGTTAGTCGAAACCCCCTGTTCACATTTTTGCCATAGCCTTTGATGATGCAGCAGCCTGATCCGCTACACGTCCCGCTCTCGGAGCTCAAGGGTTCCCTCCACCAGGATGAGCCGAGACCGTCGTGGCGTGGCTGGATACACACCGGCGTGCTTCCCTTTGTCGTTGCCGCGGGGATTCTGCTGATCGTATTCTCCGAGGGAGTGGTGGCCAAAAGCGCGGCTGCCATTTACTTCGCAAGTTCCATACTGCTCTTTGGCAACTCCGCTCTTTACCACCGCTTCCGCTGGCGTCCTTTTATGAAGATGCTGCTTAAGCGAATTGACCATGCCAACATCTTCCTGCTCATCGCCGGCACCTACACCCCAATGGCGGTCAGTGCACTGGATAGCGACAAGGGTGTGGTGCTACTGATTGCGGTCTGGGCGATAGCGGCGGTTGGCATTGGCTTTAGGGTCTTTTGGATTAACGCTCCCAGGTGGCTCTACGTCCCCATCTATCTAGCCATGGGGTGGATCGCCATCTTCTATGTGGTGGACCTGTGGAATGCCAGCTGGGTAATGATGCTGCTTGTTGCAATTGGTGGACTGCTCTACACGCTAGGAGCTATCTTCTACGGAGCTAAGTGGCCGGGTAAGAACGCTCGCCACTTTGGATTTCACGAAATCTTCCACGCTCTCACAGTGGCAGCATTCTTCTGCCACTGGACAGCTGCACTAATTATTGGTCTGGACCCAGTTCCGGGTTCTCTCGCCGGGGTTTAGCCGGAGGCGCAGGTCTATCGGGCTTCTTTAGCTCGATGTTGCCAAGCTCCTCTTCGGCCAATTTCTCCCTGATCTCTTGGCGGTAGCGGGTCTTGCGAATTCTCCGGTTCATGTCGAAGAACAACAGCACCGCGATGGCTGCCACCACAAAAGTGACGATGAAGCCGATTGTGCCGGGAGAGTTGTAATTGTCATCAACAATCATCGGGGTCGAATCGACCAACGCGACTAGTGCGACAAGAAAGCTCATGCGACAAGTATTCCACCTAGGACGTAGCCTTGTTACATGCAGGACAAACAAGCCGAGATTCTCAGAGAGCGCTACGGGGTCAATAGAGCCTCAAAAACGCACTCCGCCAAGGTCCTCGGCTGGATCGCCGTGGTAGTTGCAACCGTCGTCGCCGGTCTCTTCGGCTATCTCAATTGGAGCCCGATTGGCACAACCGACATCGGTTTCAGAGTTATTAGCCCGTGGCAGACCGAGGTCGACTTCGAAATTCAGATGCCGGTTGGGTCTGTTGCGACCTGCGGAGTGGAGGCTCTAAACAACTCATTCACCCAGGTCGGTTACGTTGAATTAGAGCTCGGGCCATTTGAGCAGTCCACGACTCGTCACACAGTAAGCGTCAACACCTACCAAGAGGCGGTAACGGGCTTGGTTGATGCGTGCACTCTGAGGTAACATTTTTCTAGCTCGCTATGCGAGCTTTTTCAATTCCCGGAAGTGACAAATGACCGACAACATTCTGCTAACCCAGGCAGCCTACGATCGACTCAGAGACGAGCTCGAGCAGCTGATTTTGGTTGAGCGTGGTGAGATTGCCAAGAAGATTCAAGAGGCACGTGAAGAAGGCGACCTCAAGGAAAACGGGGGCTATCACGCCGCCAAAGAGGAGCAGGGCAAGCTTGAGGCTCGAATCAACCGCCTTGAGGAGATGCTGTCAAACGCGGAGATTGGTTCCGCCGACAGCTCTGACGGCATTGTCAAACAGGGACTAATGGTCACCTGTCTCCTAAACGGCAGTGAGACAGAGTTCTTCCTGGGGAGCCACGAGATCTTTGAGGGAACCAAGTTTGAAAAGCAACTAGAGGACGGTGACCTCGACGTCTACAGCCCTGACTCCCCAATTGGCAAGGCCATTTTGGGAAAGAAAGTCAACGAAGAAGTCGGATACACAGCCCCAAACGGCAAAACCATCTCGGTGAAGGTTATAAAGCTTTCAAACTTTGAGTTTTAGTTCTCAAAGAGTCTTGGCTTGAGTCCGGCCTTCTTTAAGGATTCGATGACCTCATCCCGGTGAGCCTTACCCCTGGTCTCAACGCTCAGGTCTAGCTCTACCTCTGAGATCTCAAGGCCGTTTCCATGACGGGTGTGAAGCACCTCAACTACGTTCGCGTGTGCCGAAGCAACCGCCTGAGCGGTTCTAACGAGCTGACCGGGGCGATCTGGAAGCATCACTGCAATGTTGGTGTAGCGGTCCGATGCTGCGAGCCCGTGACGAATCACTCTCTGAAGCAAAAGCGGATCGATGTTGCCGCCGGAGAGGATCACCGCAGTCTTACCTTTGAGCTTTAGCTTCTTCGCGGCCAATGCAGCTGCACCAACAGCACCGCCGGCTTCAATAACCAACTTGGAACGCTCCATGACACCCAGCATCGCCTTCGCGATCTCGTCCTCGGTAACAGTCACAACCCGGTCAACATGACTCTTGACGATTTCGAATGGAACCTTGCCTGGCTTAGCCACTGCGATGCCGTCAGCGATTGTCGGGTTGATTTTGACTTCTACAGGCCTGCCCGCCTTCAGCGATGCAGGGTAGGCAGCGGCCTCTGACGCCTGGACCGCATAAACCTTAATCTTCCTGCCCATTTCTTTGGCCTTGAGCTTTGCCGCCAGGGCAACACCAGCTGCAAGCCCACCTCCACCGAGGCAGACAACGATGTTGTCGACATCGGGCATTTGCTCCATGATTTCAAGTCCGACCGTGCCCTGACCACGGACGATGTCGATGTGGTCGAAGGGTGGAATGAAAACCGCACCGGTTTGCTCCGTGAAGTCCTGAGCCGCAGCCGACGTCTCGTCAAAGATTGCTCCCGTGAGAACCACGTTCGCTCCGTAGTCAACAGTTGCTTGATACTTTGGCAGCGATGCCCCAACTGGCATAAAGATTGTAGCCTTGATGCCAAGCAGCTTGGCGGCAAGAGCAACACCCTGGGCATGGTTGCCAGCAGAGGCAGCGACTACTCCACGCTTTTTTTCCTCACTGCTTAGCTGGCTCATGAGGTTATAAGCACCGCGGACCTTATAGGAGCCGGTGCGCTGCAGGTTCTCGCACTTGAAGAAAACTGGGCTTCCTGTTAGCTCTGTAAGCCAGTGGCTTTCGAGCATGGGGGTCTTGGTTGTCTGACCGCCGACTCTCTCAGCAGCCGCATAGAACTCGTCCAGAGTAGGCAGTTTGCTAGGAGCCATTTGAAACCTTCAATCAGAGAATGAGAGAAAGTCTAGCGATTAGAAGCCGCGACCGATTTGAGAAAGTCGCTCAACCCGCTTAGGGATAGGAGGGTGAGTGGAGAAGACCCTCTCAACTAGCCCCGGTTTTAGGGGGTCGTTGATGTACATGTGAGCCATCGCGGTGTTGGCCCGCTTCATGGGCTTGCCATACTCCCCCAGCTTTTGTAGGGCTGAGGCAAGACCATCCGGATAGCGGGTCATCTCCACGCCGGACGCATCGGCTAGGTACTCACGCTGCCTCGAAACCGCAGCAGAGACCAGCGGACCAATAAGCCAGGCGATAATCCACCCCACAACACCTATGACAACCAAGAAGGCCATCATCTGACCGTTGTTTCGGTTTCTATTGAAGGAGGAGTACCACGCCATTCGAATTGCGATGTCTGCAAGGATGCCGATCGCCGAGACAAGTCCGAAAACTAGGGTTGAGACCCTGATGTCGTAGTTCTTAACGTGCCCAAGTTCGTGGGCCATCACACCCTCAAGCTCATTGTTGTCCATGATGTCCAACAAACCGGTGGTTGCGGCAACCACAGCATTCTCGGGGTTACGACCGGTGGCGAAGGCATTCGGTGCAGGATCCTCAATGATGTAGACCTTGGGCATCGGCATGCCTTGGGAGATCGCCAGATTCTCAACAGTGTTCCAAAGCCTTGGATTGTCCCGCTTCTCAATTTGCTTCGCACCGCTCATGGCTATCGCAAGTCGTGATGCGGCAAAGTACTGGAAGATCGTGTAGCCGAGGACAAAGAGCACGATTAGTATCGCGCTAGAGCCGTTACCGGAGGACTGCCCCCACCAAACAGCGAGAGCGGTTAGCAGCCCCACAAAGAGGCCAATGATTAGAACAGTGTTGCGCTTATTGGCAGCAATTGCCCGATACAAGCCCTACCCCTAGAAGTTGACTGTTGGTGGCTCCTGGATGCTGGCTGCATCCTCGACCTCAAAGAACTCGCGCTCAGTGAAGCCCAAACCACCTGCAAATACGTTGTTGGGGAACTGGACAATCTTGGTGTTCAGCTCGCGAACGCCGCCGTTGAAGAAACGGCGCGAGGCCATGATTTTGTCTTCGGTGTCTGTGAGCTCACGCTGCAGCTCCAGGAAGTTCGTCGATGCCACCAGCTGGGGGTAGGCCTCCGACACAGCAAACAGGCTCTTCAGAGCTCCCTGCAACATTCCCTCGGCCTGTGCGGCCTTAGCCGGGTGCTCCAGCGACTCCGGCGAAACCGTTGCGGCTCTTGCCTTCGTGACATTTTCAAAGACCTCACGCTCGTGTGAGGCGTAGCCGCGAACAGTCTCAATAAGGTTTGGGATTAGATCTGCTCGGCGCTTGAGCTGAACAGTGATGTCGCTCCAAGCCTCGTCGACCCTGATCTTTAGGGCAACCAGTGCGTTGTAAGTAATCCAGAGGTAGATACCGACAACGGCAGCAATGCCTAGGACAATTAGCAGAATTTCCATTTCGCTCCTTTAGGGCCGTCTATCAGACTAGGCGAAAAAGCTAAACGTTTGCTGAGCATTTGGTGCCCCGAGTGGGACTCGAACCCACACTGTGGCGATTTTAAGTCGCCTGCCTCTGCCATTGGGCTATCGGGGCAAAACAAAAGGCCCGGGAGACCCGGGCCCATTGCTAGTAAAAACTACTTACCAGGCTTGGTGGCCCAGGTCTCAAAGAATAATCGTGGTGATCGAACTGCTTCGATGGTTACGAGGTCTCTTCCAAGCAGGGCATTCCAGACCCAGCCCGCTACTACCCTAATCTTGCGCTCCCAGGTCGGCATAGCAAGACCGTGATAGCCGCGGTGTGCAATCCAAGGCAAGAAACCGGTCATGCCAAAGTTTCCAACCTTGATGGCTCCGACTCCAATGCCCAGCCCAGCAACAGCACCGATTGTCTTCCAGCGGTACTCGCGAATCTGTTCGCCCCGGATGGTAGCGACGATGTTCTTGGCAAGTAGCTTGGCCTGGCGAACCGCGTGCTGAGCATTAGGAACGCAGTAGCCACCGACACCGCCACCGGTGAGGTCAGGAACGGCTGAGACATCACCAGCGGTCCAAGAACCCTCAATGGGTTCACCGTTCTCTAGAATCTGCAGCTTCGCATTGGCAATAATTCGGAAGCGCTCGTCAAGAGGGAAGCTCGAGTTCTTGGCAACCGGAGCCGCGGCCACACCAGCAGTCCAGATGATCAGGTTCGACTCCATGGTCTCACCCGTTGAAAGCTTGACAACACCCTTTTCGGCCGAGAGAACCTGGGTGTTGAGGTGAACGTATCCAGCCCGACTGTTTAGGTTGTTCACGACCCAATTGGCTGTTTTTTCATTCACCTCAGGCATGATTCGGCCCATGGCCTCGATTAGGTGGAATTGGACGTCGTCAAAGTCAATCTCTGGGTAGTAGCGAAGCAGGTGGGTAGCGGCACTTCGGAGCTCGGCAAACGCCTCAATGCCGGCAAAGCCACCACCAACAACAATCACGGTTAGAAGCCTTTGACGAAGCTTTGAGTTCTTAGGCAGCGCAGCTGCACGTTCGAAGTTTCCGATCAGGCGGTTTCTGACCTCAACAGCTTCCTCGATGGTCTTTAGACCAATTGCCTCTTCCGCGATGCCCTTGATTGGGAAGGTTCTGGTGACCGCACCAGCGGTCATCACGATCTGGTCGTACTCGATGACCTTGTCCTTGCCACCATCAACGCCGATGGTTGCCTTGCGAGTTTTGTGGTTTACCTTCTGCAGCTTGCCCGAGACCATGTTGGTCTTCTTGAGGTGCTGACGGTGAGATACCACCACGTGTCTTGGCTCAATCGATCCCGCTGCGACCTCTGGAAGAAATGGCTGGTAGGTCATGTATGGAAGTGGGTCAACCATGGTGACCTCTGCCTCATTGCGGCCGAGCAGCTTCTCAAGCTTCCATGCGGTGTAGAAGCCTGCGTAGCCACCCCCGATGATCAGAATTCGCTGCGGTGGCTTCGGGTTAGTAACCTCTTGCACGATTGCCGGTGGAGTCTTTGACTTTGTGGTCGCGACGGTCATGAGCCTTCTTTTGTAGTGCTTGCTTGCTTCTTCTTACCCCGTCTCAAACTGTTGAAAATGAGAGCTACTAGCAACAGCGCTATGGGTAACAAAAGATAGGTTAGCGGATTCAGCCCTGGGTCTGCCTCCCGAATCTCTGGCTCGGCAGCAGATTCATCCGCCGCCGCTTCCACTCCTTGCAAAGTCGGAACAATCAACTCTGCCTCATCGTCCGAGGCTTGAGCTGGTCGGTATAGCTCTACCCACTGCGCCAAGGAACCCAAAGGGTTTGAATCCGAAACTGCGCTCGAGTCGACTGCTGCAATGGGATCAATTAGGCCGTAGCCATAAATGCCGTCGAATCCGGGTTCACCAAGGTCTACCGCAGTCGAAACAACCCGCTGGATGATGTCGTTGGCGCTTGCAGCCGGGTCCGCTTGCCGCATCAGTGCCGCAAGACCCGTCACGATTGGAGCGGCGGCAGAGGATCCCTCCCAGGTTTCTATTTCGCCCCCTGGAAAACTACCCAGCATGTCGATGCCGGGGGCTGCAACAGCAACACCGATACCACCGGCCCCGGCAGTCGAATTGACATTGCCGGCTCTGTCGACAGCTGTCACCGATAGCACGCCCGGAATGGTTGCGGGGGCTGTGGCATAGCTCTGGGCCTCGCGGTTGCCACTGGCCGCGACTATAACGACATCGCTTTCAAACGCGTATAGAAAGGCTTCGTCCCAGCTTGCCGGCCAGCGCTCAGAATTGCGTGAAAGGGAGAGGTTTATCACGCTCGCCCCATTGTCGACCGACCAGATGATTGCCTGAGCAACCTGCGCATCGGTGTCGGCTCCATCTACACCAAGGCCAACAGACACGGCCAATAATTCGACACCCGGGGCAACTCCAATTACTCCCCCGCTGATCATGCCCTGCCCGGCTATGAGGGAGCTGACCATGGTGCCGTGGAAACCTCCGAGGCCAACCGGTTGAGTTCCATCCGGGGTCCCGATTCCAGAGAAATCGGCTCCGCCGATCACGATGCCGGCAAGGTCCGGATGATCATCGTCGATACCGGTATCGATGACCGCAACCCGGACACCACTTCCGTCAAGATTGGTCTCGGAAAATCCCAGGTCCTGAAGCCACCAGTGCTCTTCAGGGGTCGCGCTCGAGGTCAGAAGTAGCGTGGTGAGGGCAAGTGCAATTAGACGCAAGTGCACTCCTTTGGTGACCAGGTGAGCTGATCAAGCGCTAAGTCACCAACAGGGTTCACACCGGGTCCCTTTGCCAAGGAGTGGGCAACAAGTGAATGCAGGCACTTTATGCGCATGGGCATGCCACCGGCTGAGATTCCTTCAATCTCTTCAACCTTTGCGATTTCTGCCCTCTCCAAGAGGTAGCTTTCGTGGGCTTTTTGGTAATTGGAGCTGAGCTCATCGTCCACAGCTAGCTGTTCTTGAATTCTTGCCATGTAGCCGGATGCCTCAAGTGTCGACACGGCTGAGGTGGCGGAAGGCTGGGTCAGGTAGTAAAGAGTCGGAAAAGGAGTTCCGTCTTCTAAGCGAGGCTCGGTTTTTACAACCGTTGGCCTCCCGCAAACGCAGCGTGCGGAGACCTCAACTATGTTCCGCGCTGGCCTACCAAGTTGACGAGAGACTTCAGCAACATCCTCGGCTGAAAGACTCACTCTTCCTCCGGCTGTTCCAGTGCCGATCTCAAGAAGGTCTCTAAAAGCGAGTCCACCCAGTTGTCTTCAGCCGCGGACACCTCGGCGCTAATCTCGTCTGCGCTTCGGCGCTCCGATAGCAGAGCACCAACAGTTCCGGAAGTGTCAGAGAAGTCCATGCCCTCGGAGTCCATTACGAGATACGAGACCTCGCCTGGAAGCACGTAGTAGAGCCGATCTCGAGCTTGAGAGCGAATGTAAACAGGGTCCTGCCAACGGTCTCGCTCGGCTTGCATCTCCTCAACTGCCGCCTCGGCCTGAGCAATACTCTCTTCCATCTCAACAATTTCACGGCGCTGATCTAGGAAGGTCTGGACGTCCTGGGAGACGATAAAGGTGCCTAAAACAATCACGGCAATCAGGCTCACCCAGCTGCTATTGAGCCGGAGCATGCGCAGCATCAGTTTGCCCTGAGTCAGGGCAACGGGAACCTTAGGCTCCTTTTTGGTTGACTGCGCCATATCTCAAGAAGTTTAGGAGCAGCCGCCTAACTTGCGGCTATTTGCCTGCGGCGAATCTTGGGAATGCAGAGGTGCCGGCGTATCTAGCAGCATCCGCAAGCTCCTCTTCGATCCTGAGCAGCTGGTTGTACTTAGCAACCCGCTCACTGCGAGCCGGGGCGCCGGTCTTGATCTGACCCGCGTTGGTGGCAACCGCAAGGTCGGCAATGAAGGTGTCCTCGGTCTCGCCGCTGCGGTGAGAGATGATGGCCTTCATTCCGTTTTGCTGCGCTAGAGAAACTGCATCCATAGTCTCGGTGAGAGTTCCAATTTGGTTCACCTTCACCAAAATTGCATTGCCGGCGGCCTCGTCGATGCCCCTCTGGAGTCGCTCTGGGTTAGTGACGTACAGGTCATCTCCAACAAGCTGAACCTTGCTACCAAGCTCCGCGGTGATCTTGGTCCAGCCGGCCCAGTCATCCTCAGCAAGCGGGTCCTCGATTGAGACCAGTGGGTAAGCGGCAAGGAGCTCAGCGTAGTAAGCAATCATGTCCTCGGCACTGCGCTTTGAGCCCTCAAAGTTATAGCTACCGCTCTTCTCGTCATAGAACTCAGTAGAAGCAACATCTAGGGCAAGAGCGATCTCATCACCGAGCTTGTAACCGGCAAGCTTGATCGCTTCTGCAATCAGATCAAGGGCAGCGCGGTTGTTTGGAAGGTCTGGTGCAAAACCACCCTCGTCACCAAGGCCGGTAGCAAGACCGCGCTCAGCAAGGAGTTTCTTGAGGTGGTGGTAAACCTCTGTGCCCCAGCGGAGCGCATCGGAGAAGGTCTCGGCTCCGTGAGGGACAATCATGAATTCCTGGATGTCTACGCCATTGTCAGCGTGCGCACCACCGTTGATGATGTTCATCAGCGGAACTGGCAAAACAAAAGCGTTCGAGCCGCCAAGGTAGCGGTAAAGCGGCAAACCGGAAGAGTCGGCTGCTGCCCTGGCATTTGCTAGCGAGACACCAAGAATCGCGTTAGCTCCAAGCTTCTTTTTGTTGCTGGTTCCATCAACGGCAATGAGTGCGGCGTCAACAAGCCTCTGGTCGGTGGAATCGAAATCAACGAGTGCCTCATCGATAACCTCGACGACCGCGGCAACAGCCTTCTGCACACCCTTACCTAGGTAGTAGTCCTTGTCGCCATCTCTGGACTCATGGGCCTCGAAGGCTCCTGTGGATGCACCAGATGGCACTGCAGCTCGACCAAAAGAGTCGTCTGAGAGCAAAACTTCAACCTCAACGGTTGGGTTGCCTCTCGAGTCTAGAATCTCGCGAGCGCCGATTGCGGTGATGATTGACAAGGGAATCTCCTCTTAGTTCAAAAATATTTTCTGGAGAAAACTTCGTTGGCTTCTAAGCCAAAGTCTAGCGTTTAGCTAAGCGAGCGTATTTCTAGCTCTTGTCGAGTATTGGCCTGATTGGCAAAGAACTCATAGCCACTTGCCGCAAGCTCCTCGAGCTGAGCCTTGACATTCTTGGCCTTCCGCTCCAACCTGACCGTGTAACCCTCGGCGATCAGCTCTTCTTGCAGGTTCATGGCCCCAGCAAAGTCGCCTTCAATCAGGACAACCAGCGACTTTCTTGCGCTAGCACCGACTTCGGCAAGCTCAATGATTCGCTCGATGCCAAGGGAGATGCCTGCTGCTGGGGTATCGGTGCCCGCCAGGCGCCCAACCATTTCGTCATAGCGTCCGCCTCCGCCAATCGAGGACTCAGCACCCGGATACTCAATCTCGAAGATGGCACCTGTGTAATAGCCCATACCCCGGACCAGGCTCGGATCGTATCGGAGTCTTGTCGCGTCATCTCCGAGCTTTTGAACCCAGGAAAGCTCTTCCGGCCAATCGGAAACATCGGCCGAAAGCCAGGCGCTTACCTTCTGAGCAGACTCATTGCCCCAACTCTCGGCAATTTCCGCAACTACCTTCTCTAGGCCAATCTTGTCGAGCTTGTCGATGGCGATCATCGCCTGGTCTTGCTTGTCGCTAATGCCTGCGGCATCAAGCTGCTTCTTTAGAAGCCTGCGGTCGTTCACGCGGATTGTTGCCTGGGAAAGGCCAATGGCATCCAGCGCTGCAAGCGAGGCCGAGATCAGCTCTAGCTCGGCAAATTCACTCGGTTCTCCCAAAATGTCGATGTCACACTGCAAAAATTGGCGGTATCGACCCTTCTGGGGTCGCTCGGCTCGCCAGACCGGACCAACTTGAATCGCCTTCAAAACCCGAGGCAGGCTCCCTCTATTGCTGGCAAAATACCTGGTTAGCGGGACAGTGAGGTCAAACCTGAGTCCGAGGTCAGCCAGCTCCCCACCCTCTGTAACTGCCTTTTCAAGCTCTTCACCGCGCTTTAGAACCTTGAATACCAGCTTCTCGTTATCGCCGCCCTGACCCGATGAGAGTCGCTCGATTGCCTCGACCGCTGGGGTCTCAATCTCCTGAAAGCCCCTTGCTGCATAGGTGCCCCGGATAAGAGAAATCAGCTGCTCACGCTTTTGTTTCTCCGCGGGCAGCAAATCTCGCATTCCGCGAGGGGGATTTACACTTGGCACCCCACCAGTTTGGCACAGCACCAACTAATCCCCTTGATTGCTAACTGGCTCATCGAGGTTTTCGTAGCGACCTTAGTAATCTTTCTGCCATGGAAACAGTGGCGAAGCGCGGCAGGGGAAGGCCGGTAACGACAGACCCCGCTGCAGTTGGGCTGAAGGCTCTGCGACTGTTTCTGGAAAAGGGAATCGACAATGTCACCATGGACGATGTCGCTGAGGCCGCAGGCATTTCCCGCTCGAACCTATTTCGCATATTTGCCTCGAAGTCGGCAGTTGTCTGGGGAGGCATGCAGTTGTTCAACTTTGAACTAGCTCGAAAACTCGAGGCAAATCCAGAAACGGACATCGTGAGGCTGCTCCATACCTCCTGGGTCGAGGCCATGCACCTCCTCGATGACTCCTTGGAGACCGTGAGGCTAAGGCTCAAACTGATTGCCAGCTCACCTGAGATCTACGGCTGGGGGCACGGTCAGCTCGAAGAGGCACGAGGCGTAATTGAAAAGAAGGTGAGCGAGCTCACCGACGACCCCATGCGGCCAAGGGTTTTATCCTCTGCGCTGATTTCGGTCTCAATGGCAATTCTGGTTTGGTGGGCTGAGACTGATGATCCTCGAACCCCATCTGAAGTCCTCGATGCCGGCTTCAGCGACTTCGAGGCGATTTTTTCCTAG